>CAYQRD010000006.1:0-2841 GCA_964419845.1 uncultured Phycisphaeraceae bacterium | reverse complement strand
ATCGCCGAGGGTGTTGAGCCGGTGCTCACGGGCGAAGGGCTGGCGCGTGGCCCGGCGTACTGGGCGTTGTGGGAGATGTATGCCGGCACACCGGTGGAGTTCAGCGTGCCAACGCTCGATCGGGCGTTCTCGCTGTACGATCCGAACACGGATGCGATCGTGAAGTATGCCCCCGGGCGGGGTGCGATCGAGTGGTGGAACTGGCGAGAAGGGACTGTTGAGCGTTCGATCTCGGTGGGCACCATCGTGAACCCGCAGAGCTACACCATCTCACCTGGTTCATCGTGGGTGTCGATCGTGCAGGGCGATGGGCGGATGCTGCTGCTCAACACCCACGATGCATCGGTGGAGTGGATCGACCCTGGGATCGATGTGATCTCGGGCATGTTCAGCCAAGATCGCCTGATCATGAACACGCGTGTCGAGGGGGATGCCTCGGAGATTCTGTTGTGGGATCTGGGTGTTCACCCCATGCGGTTGATCGCACGCAAGCCCTTGCCGACCCAGCTGAAAGGCACGGTCATCGATGCCTCCGGCGCGTATGCGGCGTCGCTGACTATCGCGGGCGATCTGGTGGTTCTGGATACACGCAGTGGCGAGGTGCTTCTTGAACGATCAAAGGACCAGCAGCCACGGTTCCTCGTGCTACAGACCCGGGGGAACGATGGCGAGTTCATGCTGTTCAGTGGCTCGGTTGTGGTGACCATCGATATGCGAGATCCGGAGCGTCGGTTCGTACCGCTTCTGGAGGAGGGCGCGTTCTCCGATGGGGCCAGGCAGATGGCCGTCGCTCGGGCCAGTGATCGACTGGTGACGGTGACTGACCGGTACCGTCTGGAGGTCGGGAGCAAGTCCGATCCGGTGAACGAGCGTGTGCTCCCCGCACTCAGCGCTGCTCAGATCTCACTGTCGGATGACGGGGAACACCTCTTCGGGCTCGCCCGCCCGTCGGGCCGCACCATCGCGTTGTCGTTATCGTCAGGTACTGTTCGCCCGCTCGCCTTCCCCGCGGAAGTTACGAAGAACGGGTTCCCGACCGTGTCGAGTGTGTGGTTCTCCGAGGACAGCTCGTCGCTGATCGCGGGAGGGATGGACGGCTCGGTCCGGATGTACGACACACGCACGGGCGAGTTGAGATCACGCACGAGCACCGATCTTGAGAATGGCATCACGCTCGTGCGGGCCAACGGCGAATCGATCATTGCCAGTACTCACGATCTGGGGCGAAAGAATGCTGGCATATACCGGATCGACGAAAACCGCGTCACACCGCTGATTGACGCGACCGAGCCATGGTTCTCGGGGCTTGAGGTTGACCCCGATGGGCGTTTGTGGGGGCTGAGCGGCGGGGGCCACCTTGTGCTTCTCGACACTGCCACTGCGACGCTGGAACGCGAAACGATGCTCCAACCGAACCCGCAAAGCGGGACTTTTCGAGCGTTGGCTCGCCTCAGGGACTATGGGTTGCTGATCGCCGGCCCGGCGGCGACGGGCATCGTGGTGCTCGATGAGCAGACGCTAGAGCAGGTCGGTGCGCCCATCGCGATGTCGCCGATTCGTGAGATGATCGCGAGCCCAACCGTCCCGGGACTCTTTGCGACGGGTGGCGACGACGGCTGGGTGCGCCTTTGGCGCTACGACCAATCGTCTGCCGATGGTGTGAAACTGGTGGGCGAGATGGGCACGCACGCGGGGCCGATCTTCTCGCTCGCGTTCAGCCCGGACGGTCGATGGATCGCGTCGGGCGGCGGCTCACCCGAACGGCGAGATGTGCGTCTATGGGATGTCGAGCACCAGCACGAGCTGGCGGGGCTGAGTCTGTTCGAACTTGGCGTGTTTGGGCTCGCGTTCAGCCCTGATGGGCGGTACCTGGCAGCGAGCGGCGAGGTGCACCCCGATCACCCGGAGCGGGGCGGGGGCAGTTGTACCTGATCGATCTGTACGCACCCGAGCGTTGTATCGCCGGGAACCTGGAGTACTACATCGCTCGTTTCGAGGCGCAGCGTAGGCATGAGCCAGCGCGGGCTGCGGCGCTTCGGGCTTGGGCCGCCCGGCAAAGATGAGGGCAGAATCGCTGTTCTGAGGCATCCGGGACGATTATTGAAAAAATCAATGTGTGAGTTCTGCGAGATCTTCGATCGGGCTTCGGACTTGAAGTGAGGCCAGCCCGCGTGTGGGCCAGCCAACCGATAACGAAGGAGATCTAACATGCCACGCACACCAATCAACCCCGTCCTGCTTACCCTCGGCACCACGCTGAGCGTCTGCACATCGACAGCCGATGCCCAGAGTCAGCGTTCCTATTCGAATACGCAGCAGAAGACCGCGAGCCAGATTCCGCTGCGGTGCTCGCCTCCCGGCGCGATGTCGCTCGATGGCAGCTTCTTTACTATCCCGCTGCGGTTCAACCTGCACGTCGCGGAGTTCAATCTCAATGCACAATGGGACACGCACTTTCTCGACCGTGGTGCAGGGTACTACGCACCCGCGATCGGTGCGCCCGCAGGCCCGTTGCCGACCGGCGGCGTCGTGTTCAACTACAACGGGCGATTGATCCGCTGGGATCCCGGTATTGGGATTACTTTCATGAACAACCAATCGCCGAACCCAAGCGGTGCGAGCCCGTGGCCGTATGACTCGACCGATACCGCGTGCGGCAGTTCGATCATGATTATCGGGAACGATGGGAAGCTGTACGGGCGCAATGTGGCCGGCAGCAACGCGTGGACGAACTGGGGCAACTTCGGGATCCCCTTCGAGGGGACACCCGGGCTTGTTGAGGACATCTTCTCCGGCGTGACCTACGCCGCGGTCATGGAGCAGTTTGGGCGCCTGTGGATC
>CAYQRD010000005.1:0-97136 GCA_964419845.1 uncultured Phycisphaeraceae bacterium | reverse complement strand
TTGTGGCGGGTCATGGTGACGCGGATGGTGGCGCCCGGGCGGACGAATGAGCCGTACTTGAGGGCCTTGGCCTGGGAAAGGACCCAGGGGGTGGGGGCCTGATCGTCGGGGTCGAGGAGCTGGCGAGCTGCCTGGGTCATCGACTCGAGCATCATCACGCCGGGCAGCACGGGGAAGCCGGGGAAGTGGTCCTGCAGGTACTCCTCGGCACTGGAGATGTGCTTGATGGTCACGATGTGTGAATCGGAGCGTTCGAGGATGCGGTCGACGAGGTTGAAGTGCATGGGGTGAGCATAGGTCGCGTCGTGTGAATCGACCTAACCTGTGCTGTGGCGACGATTCAGGGAGAAGCGATCTGCGTGCGACACTGGGACTGGTCCGAGACCTCCCAGACGGTATCGCTGCTCACCCGAGAGCACGGATTGCTGCGCTGCCTTGCCAAAGGGTCAAAGCGTGATAAAGCCCCGTTTTCGGGCGGGTTGGAGATCGCCACGCTCGGTCACATGGTCGCGATCGTTCGGCCAAACAGCGAGTTGGTGCTGCTCACGCAGTGGGATCTGCTCGAACCCATGCATCTGCTCCGTCAGGATCTGGGCAGATTCCATGCGGGGATGTACGCGATTGATCTCGTTCCTCGGCTGATCAACGATCATGACCCGCACCCTGAGATCTACGACGCCGTCGCCCGTACGCTGCGGCTGCTCGGGCAGCAGCCGGACTCGGAGCGAGACATGCAGGCACGCCTGATGCTCTGGTACCAGTGGAGTCTGCTTGGGCACATCGGATCTCGTCCGGAGTTGCGCAACGATGTCGTTGACGGCGGGCGTCTCGGGCCGGCCGCGGAGGTATTCGGCTTTCACTCAGGCTACGGAGGTCTGACGCGTGACCCTGGGGTTCATGACTTATCGGACATCTGGCGTGTTCGTCGCTCCACCATCGATCTCCTGAGGCGACTGGATGAGCGCTGCGAGCTCGATGCCCTTGCCAATGCATCTGCCGACGACCTGATGCGTGCTGGGGGGCTGCTTGCGATGTATATCCGGACCCTGGTTGGGCACGACATCCGATCCGCCCAAGCGGTCTATCCACAGTATCTCGGCGGCAGATGACGCAAACTCTGGCTTCTGGGGTGAACTCCTCGCTGCACCCGGTCGATAGATGACCATGAGGGACGACCCAAGACGGATCTGGGCCGAAGCGCGTCATCTGAAGAACTGAAAGCCGGATGGATACCCTGCTGCTCGATGACATTCTGAGTTGTCCGACGCTCCCGACACTGCCGTCGGTCGCTATCCGTGTGCTCGAACTGACCTCGGATCCCGATGTCAAAATGGACGAGCTCGCGGCGGAGATTCAGTTCGACCAGGGCATCGCTGCCAAGATCCTGCGCACCGTGAACTCAAGTTTCTTCGGGCTCCGGCGTCGATGCTCTTCGATTGAGCACGCGCTCGTGATGCTCGGGCTCGGGCCGGTTAAATCTCTCGTGCTCGGCTTCTCGCTTGTCTCGACGCTCAAGAGCGAAGAGGGCGACGACTTTGACTACTCGGCATACTGGAAACGGAGCCTGATGAGCGCTGTCGCCGCGAAGTACGCGGCCGAGCTCACGGGCAACAAACTCATCGTTGATGAAGCGTTCCTCGCTGGGCTGTTCCAGGATATCGGGATGATCGCGATGCACCGGACGCTCCGAGAGAAGTACACCGAGGTGTGCAACGCGACGGAGGGCGACCATCGCAAACTCGCGAAGCTTGAGCTTGACACATTCGAGATCCAGCACTCGACCATCGGCGCGATGCTCTGCGAGAAGTGGAAGATGCCCCATGAGATCGTTATCCCAGTGCGCTACCACGATCGGGCGACGGCCTGCCCGCAGGAATACGGTCAGATCGCTCGGTGCGTCGCGCTGGGAAATCTGATTCACGGGGTACTCGAATCGAGTGATCCGACAGAATCGCTCCGCAGAGCGTATCAGAAGGGCATGAGCTGGCTCGGTATCACCGAGTCACAGGTGGACCAGATCATTACGGACACGGGGAACTCGGCCAAGGAACTCGGAAGCCTTTTCAATGTGGATGTCGGTTCGGTCCCCGACCCGAGCGAGGTGTTGGAGAAAGCGGACCGGCAACTCATTGATCTCGCCAGGAATCAGAAAATTGAGGGCTTCGCGGCGAAGCAGTTCGCGGATCTGATCATGGTCGATGACGGCTGCGACCCGCTCACGGGCACCCTGCTCCGCGAGGGATTCGCACAGGCGATCCGCGAGTCGTTCCAGCCCTCATTCAGCGGGGAATACCCCCTGAGCATTGTTCAGCTTGTGATCAGCGGCTACGACGAACTGGGCAACACCATCGGCGAAGAAGCGCAGGACGAGATCGTTGTGAGCACGGTCGTCCTGCTCCGTCGGCACTTCGAGCAGATGGGTGGCGTGGTCTGCCGACTCGGCGATTCGATCTTCGCTGTCGTGCTCCCTGCAGTTGACCGCGCCGATGCGGTTCGTGAATCGAGCATGTGCTGCACCGAGTTCGCGGAGCGCGTCGCAGGGTGGGTTCCTGACGCGCCGGGGATCTCGGAGAGCATGAGTATTTCGATCGGCGTCGCGACACTCGACGACGAGACACGCCCGATCCTGACGAGCGCGGACCTGCTCATCAAAGCGACAAGCCAGGCGGTGCTCGCGGCCCGAGCGGGCGGGGGATCATCAACCCGTGCTTTCGTGCCCCGACGAAACGCCGCCTGATGAACCCCGGCCTCAGTTCTCCGGGACCATTTTTCCCAGCGTGCATCGATCGATGGGATACCGATCACACAGATCACGCAGGTCGTCGATCGTGATCGCTTCGATTTTGGCGAGCTCGTCTTCGAGGGGCTGGTACTGTCCGGTCATGGTCCAAAGCCGACCGAGTCGCTGCATGCGATCCCCGGGACGTTCGGCGGCAACCATCGCCGCGGTGGCCATCTTCGAGCGGAGCCCCACGAGTTCATCGTGGGTGATCGAGTCGCGAAGCCCTCGGATCTCATTGCTCATCACTTCCCATATGTCATCGAGTTTGTCGGGGTCGCCCGATGCATACACGAAATAGTCGCCTGTCCCGTCGAGGCCGTCATAGCCCGACTGGGCCTCCTCGGCCAGACCGGTCTCGATCAGCGCCCAGTGCAGCTTGGAGTTGTCGATCCCGCCGAGCATTTGCATGAGCAGAGCTGCCGCGTATCGCTCATCGGCGTTCGCCGGCGGGGCCTGCGAGATCCCGATCAGGTATCCGCGGTGAACGCGGGCATCACGAAGCGTGAAGGGCTCGCTGCCCACGCTCGGAGGCGTGGCCTCGCGGGTGCCCACGCTTTGTTGCCAGTCCCCGCAAAGGGAGGCGATCTGATCGACCGCTTCGTCGAAGTCCACTCTTCCCGCTAGGGCGACGACGGTGTTGTCGGCGGCGTATCGCTGATTGAAGTAGTTCTCCATCTCGTCACGCGTGAGTGCCTTGATGGATTCGTTTGTGCCCAGCACACGATGCCCCAGCCCATGCTGTTTGTAGTGGCGTGCGACGGACTCCTCATAGAGCACCCAGAACGGGTTGTCGGCGTACATCGCGATTTCTTCGAGGATGACCGATTTCTCGGTGTCGAAATCCGATTGTCGCAGCGCCGGACGCATCATTTTGGCCAGCAGCGACTGGACACTCCTGAAGTTCTCCGGGATCACGCTCGCGTAGAAGCAGGTCAACTCTCGGGAGGTGTAGGCGTTGTTGCTGGCACCGAGGTCATCGAAGCCCTGATTGATCTGTTCGGCGGTGAGCTCCATGGTTCCCTTGAACATCATGTGCTCAAGGAAGTGCGAGACACCCATGATCGGGGTTGCTTCATCGCGAGCGCCGGCTTTGACAAAGAAGCCCGACGCGGCTGAATGCGCATCGGGGTCGGTCTCGGCGATGATGGTCATGCCCGTGTCAAGCGTTGTCTGGTGGTACTGGATACTCATGCTTGGATCGTAGCGTCACCTGACTCGCTATGACGAGAGATCGCGTTCACGATCGCTCGGCACACTGACTCCGGGTCTGTGCTTGAGCACACGGCGCTGCTCACCGCAACCCCGGGGCAAGCCACTCCCGCGAGCGTTTCGATGTTCTTCGCATCGATGCCCGAGATCGCGAGCAAGGGCGTCGATCGGGTGCGGGGATCTCGGAGATACGACTCGATCAGCGATGTGCCGGCGAGGCGGGGCTTTGATTTGGTCGTGGAGGGGAAGACCGGACCCAAACCGCAGTTGTCGGCCCCCTGTTCGATGGCTTCGATCGCGTGCTCAATCGTCGGGCAGGTCCGCCCGATCCAGAATCCGTGTCCGAGAAGGGTGCGTGCTGCGGCGATGGGCAGATCGTCCAAGCCCAGATGCACGCCGTCGGCATTAACGAGCCTGGCGATGTGGGCCCGGTCATTGATCATCACATGCATGCCCAGCTTGTGTGCCTGCTCGGTGATCCGACCGCAATGATCGAGAAAGCGTGCGTCGGGCATGGTTTTTTCCCGGATCTGAATGCAGCCCGCGCCCCCCTCATGGGCCAGTTGGACGATCTGACCGGGCGTGTGGTGGGTGCAGAGCGACTCGGTCAGCAGGACGCATAGCGACCACTGTGGACAGGTCGGGTGCATCGCGAGAATCAGATCGCGTTCGAGGTCGTAGATCGCGTAACGGATCGACTCGAAAGGTGTGCCCGCGAGCCCCATCGTCTTGACGGATTCCTCGATGACACGCAATGCCTCGGTCCCGCGTTTCGCCGCGGCACTGATCAGATCGCGCGTGCCTCCGCTGCGTTGCTGCTCGGACGGGGTCTGAATAGCTGTGCCGACATCGGCGGCGGTATCGCGAGATCTGAGCAACGCATCGTCCCGCAGGCCGAGCCCTTCGATGCCGGTTCGCAGGGCGTGTCGTGCCAGCTTCAGGCGTTCACTGAGGATCGCGTCATTGAGCACGAATCGGGCGCAGTCCTCCATGACCCGCAACCCTTCGCGGCAGCGGTTGAGGTTCGCATCGATCATGCGCAGGATATGGTCGGGCGGCTGGGGCATGGAGAAGTTTGGGGCAGGGCTGGCTATGTGCACGCATCGGGCGCACAATGGGTGTTGTGAGTGAGCACGAATCATCATCGTATGACATCGAACCCGTCGCGGAGGTCCCGAGCCTGCCGGGCAGTGTGCGTATGGGCGAGGACGACGAGGCGGCCCTGGACATGCTGGCGGCCGATCTGTTCGTGCAATCAGCGAGTTGTGTGTCCTCCTTCGGGCATTTTCACCTCGCCCTCTCGCATGGGCGTGCTCAGGAGCGATTGGTCATGAAACTCATGACCGATCCCAAATATCGCTCGATCCCCTGGGATCGTACCCACCTGTGGTCGATCGCCGAGCCGATGGTCGAGCCGGGGCACCCCGAGCACACCATGACGCACTGGCGTGAGCTCGCGGCGGAGCCCGGGGGGATTCCCGAGGAGCAGCTCCATGACATCCATGCTCATCGTCCCGACGCCCCCGGGGCGTACGAGCGGGAACTGATCGAACATCTTGAGTGGCGTGAGCGGGGTCACGACCGGCTCGATTTCGTGATTCTGGGGGATGAACGGGCATTGCTCGGCGGGATCGATGACCCGATGGGGAGGCTGGTCGGGGTGCACGAATCCCGATCAAGCGTGATGATGACGCGCCGCCTGCTCAACGCGTCACGGATGATCGGGGTCATCGGAATCGGGCATTCTGGTCGGGCGTTGGTTGATTCGGTGCGTGGGAATCATGAAGAGATCGGGCTGAGCCCGGACGCGGGGGTGCTCCGCTGGTATCTCGACGCGTATGCTTGTCGTTGCAGCGATGAGGAACCCATTTGAACACCCCCAGCGGACATATCCAACCCAACGCCCGTGTCACCTACTCGATCCGGTATCAGGACGATGACCTGTTGATCGTCGAGAAGCCTGCGCGCGTTGTGACGCAGCCGGGTGTTGGGCATCAGCACGACACGCTACTGAATGGGCTGTTCGCTGAGTTCGGTGACCGGCTCCAGCAGCTGGGGGCCGCCCGGGACTTCGGGCTCGTGCATCGCCTGGACCGCGAAACATCTGGGCTGCTCGTTGTCGCGCTGAGTTCGCGTGGGTACGACACTATGCGGGCCCTCTTTGAGGAACGCAAGGTCAGCAAGTTCTACTGGGCGATCAGCTACAAGGCGCCGCGCGAGCCGCAGGGTGTCATCAAGCGTCCGATCCTCGACAAGATCAAACGCAAGGATCGCTACACATCGTTCAAGTACGCGACGGTTTCGAGCCAGGGCAAGCGTGCGGTCACTGCCTATCGCGTGCTCGCGAGCAACAACATGGGCGCGCTGATCGAGGCTCGGCCCGTCACCGGTCGCTTGCATCAGGTGCGTGTGCATCTCGATCTGATCGGCGCCGCGGTGCTGGGCGATCCACAGTATGGGCCGCAGCTGGTCCGCAAGGCCTCCTCCCGTCTGGCGCTGCATGCGCACCGGATCGCGTTCGATCATCCGATTACAGGCGAACGGATCGACATCCGAACACGCTTCCCCCGTGATCTCAAGAACACGCTCAACAAGCTCAATCTGCCGAGCCCCGACGCGATCGAGACACCCGAGAGCGCATCGGATTAATCGTCGATGATCAGCGCCCCGATGAACTCACGGGCGACTCGGTCAGCGAACAGGAATCCGTCGTCTGACAGCACCCAGCGTTCCGCGTGTGCGTCGCTGATCCATCCCTGATCCGCAACCATAATCGCTGCGCGTTGGAGCTTGTCGGCAGCGGACAACGGATCGGCACGCGCGAGCGCTCGTGTTGCGTCGACACCCTCGCTGAGTCGGATGGTGGTCATCAGAAGGTCCATCAGCTCGCGCCGATCATCCGGTGGCTCATGATCGCATAATGGCGCGAACCCTTCATCATCCATACCGAGGTAGTCGTCGAGTCGTGGCGTGTTCTTCCAGCGGTGCCCGCGGAAATGCCCCGAGGCGCTGGGCCCGACGGCAAGCCAGTCGTCCTGTCTCCAGTACGCGAGGTTGTGTGCGCAGGATGCTCCGGGCCTGGCGTGGTTGGAGACTTCATACCGATGGAGCCCGTGCTCCTTGAGCACACTCAGGGCATGGCGATACATATCGGCTTCGAGATCATCGGGTGTCTGGGTGAACTCGCCCCTGGCCAGTCGGGCGGTCATCGCGGTCCCGGGTTCAAAGGTCAGCCCGTACGCGGACAGGTGCTCGATGGGCAGGGCGAGTGCGGTTCGCAGATCCCGATCCCACTCGTCCATCGTCTGATCGGGGATGGCGTAGATCAGATCGAGGGAGCAGCGTGTTATGCCCGCGGATTGCAGCAACTCGATCGCCACAGGCACTTTCTCGGGGTCGTGCCATCGTTCGAGGGTCTTGAGATGCTTGGTGTTGAACGACTGGCCCCCGAGCGAAGCCCGGTTGACGCTGCCTGCCCGCAGCACGGCTGCGAGCTCGGGTGTCACGGTTTCGGGGTTGCACTCAACACTGAACTCGCCTTTCCCGCAACCGATCAGTGACATATCGAACTGGTCATGCAACGCTTCGAGGAGTTGGACCCACAATCCGGGGCGCATCAACGAGGGTGTTCCGCCGCCGACGAAGATGGAGGTGAGCGGTTGATTCTGAGCAAATGGGGCTTGGGCGCGGAGTTCTCGGACCAAACGAGATGCGAACGCATCCTGACGGTCCCGCTTATCCACGATGCTGTAGAAATCGCAGTAGTGGCATTTATGCGAACAAAAGGGGATATGTATGTAGAGCGAACGCGGTCCCGTGACTTGGTTGTTGGGGAGCGTGGGAGGGTGTTCGTGCAGAAATACCGCCCTCGATGATCCGGTCGAGCGTTGCTTGAGCAGTGAAAAGGCGGTATCGTCCGCCATAGGCCTTGTCTCCGAATGTGTATCGATGCAGGAGCGACGCCGGGAAGGATAGGAGCGGTTTGGAAGTCGTCCTGATTCGAGTCACCGAGAGCGGCGAGCAGCAGCCCGTGCCGCTGAACCGTGAGCGGACCCTGGTCGGGCGTCTTGACGACTGCCATATCCGAATTCCGATCGCCGGCGTATCACGCAAACACTGCGAGTTCATTGTTGATGGTGGCTCGATCACTGTTTGTGATCTTGGATCCAGCAACGGGACCTTCGTGAACCAAGAGCGGGTCGAGCGTCAGCCGCTCGCGCCGGGTGATCTGGTCTCTGTCGGGGGGCTGGTGTTCGTGGTGACCGTCAACGGTGATCCATCGGACATTGATGCCGAGATCATGTTCGAGGACGGATTGCCTGATGAGCCCGCCGAACCGTCATCCGAGATGCCGCAAGCTGCAGCAGCACCCAGGCCTGTGATTTCTTCGGGTCAGAACGAAGATTCAAGCATGATGGACTTCGATTTCGACTTTGATGACGAAGATGATCAGCCGCCGCTCTGAATGTATGAGTTCAATCCGGACTTCAACCCTGGGCCTGATCTGGTCGGGCCTGATCGGTGCGCGTGGGCGCTGGCTTGGTCGCTGGGATGCGGATGTTGGTCCCGCAGCTTTTGCAACGAACAGTCTTCCCGCGTGCCACATCGGGAATCGAGAGGACCTTTCGGCAGGTCAGGTTTGGGCACATGATGCGGACCATTTTCTGATCTGACATGGGTAGGGTTCCTCCGGGCGCGTATTCGTGTATCGACGCTTTGGGGGCTTCGCTCAATGCTGAGTGCCTCTTATCGCGCCACTGCCCCCGGCGCAATCGGTATATTCCCCCCCGGATTTGCCGGTCCGACCGTCGGGTCGATGCTCGCACGGCTATCGTTGTACCGATAATCTCATCGCGGCTCGAGGGCGATTCGGCCCCTCCAAACAAGGATATCTGACGCATGACGGGTGAAATGAAGCACGCCTCAGCGGTTGTTGGTTTGCAGTGGGGCGACGAGGGCAAGGGGAAGCTCGTCGATCTGCTCGCCGGTCAGTTCGACGCGGTGGTCCGATATAACGGGGGTGCCAACGCGGGGCACTCGGTCGTCGTCGGCGGGCAGCGATACGCCCTGCATCTGGTCCCCTCCGGGATCCTTTCGCCCGGGGTCAAGGCGGTGATCGGAAACGGGGTTGTTGTGGATCCCGAGCGTCTGCTCGAGGAGATCGCGACGCTCAGTGAGCGTGGGGTTGATACATCTCAGCTCGTGATCTCTGATCGCGCACATGTGGTCATGCCGTACCACAAAGCGGAGGACGAACTGCGGGAGGCGCTGCTCAGCGGTTCGGTGCGTGAGGGGCAGACCCAGAGCAAGGGCGTCATCAACGCGATCGGGACCACCAAGCGAGGGATCGGGCCCGCGTATGCGGACAAGGTCCAGCGAGCGACGGCGGTGCGAATCGGTGACCTGCTTAACCCCGAGGTGCTCCGCGAGAAGCTTGAGATGATCTGTTCGATGAAGAACAGTGTCTTCGCGGCGCTTCACCCACAAGGGCATGAGCCGTTCGACGCGTACGCGCTCGCAGAGCAGTTTGTGTCGCTGGGCCGGAAACTCGAGCCGATGATCCAGGACACGGCGTACCTGCTCGACGACTTGCGCCGCGACGGAGGCCAGATCCTCTTCGAGGGCGCGAACGCGACCATGCTCGATGTGGACCACGGGACCTACCCGTATGTCACAAGCTCGAACGCTTCGGCGCTGGGTATCGGGGCTGGGTCGGGTGTGCCGCCGCAGTGCATCGGTCGGATCATCGGGGTTGTCAAGGCGTACTGCACCCGTGTGGGTGGGGGGCCGATGCCGACCGAGCTGTTCGATTCAACGGGCGACGCGATCCGTGAGCGTGGTCGGGAGTACGGCACGACGACCGGGCGTCCGAGGCGCGTGGGCTGGCTCGATCTCGTTGCGCTGAGATATGCTGCGATGATCTCTGGCGCGACGGAACTGTGCATCACACTGCTCGATGTGCTCGCCGGCGAGCCCGAGCTCAAGCTCGCGACCAGTTACGAGTCGGCGGGCAGGATCACGGATCGGTTTATCGCGGATGGCTGTCGCCTTGGGGAGGCGGTCCCGGTCTATGAAACCATGGCGGGATTCTCCCAAGATATCACGGGGGTTCGCACTTTTGATGAACTCCCAGACGCGGCACGGGCGTATGTGCTGCGTATCGAGGAGTTCGTCGGCGTACGCGTGGGCATCATTTCTGTTGGCCCCGACCGAGAGCA
Organism: uncultured Phycisphaeraceae bacterium; assembly: GCA_964419845.1. Classification (GTDB taxonomy): domain Bacteria; phylum Planctomycetota; class Phycisphaerae; order Phycisphaerales; family UBA1924; genus UBA1924. The sequence goes on along the minus strand of CAYQRD010000005.1, from coordinate 86,927 downwards.
GACGATCATTCGTTCATGAGTCGGGTCTCTCAATGAAGCGGGGTGTGAATCCGTGAGTCATCAAGCCGCGAGTCCATCACATGCACAGGCAATGCCGACCGGTTTCACCGATCCGGCGGCGATCGATGCGTACACACGCATCCGAGCGCGTTTTCCCCATGCGAGACCCGAGACCATGCTGCCCGATGTGCATCCGCTGCGCATCCCGCGTCATGTCGCGGTCATTATGGACGGCAACGGGCGCTGGGCCCAGGAGCGGGGCTTCCCGAGGATCTTCGGGCATCGCAACGGGACGGCTGCTGTCCGCACTGCGATCGAGACCTGCGCACAGGTCGGGGTTGAGGTGCTCACGCTCTACTCCTTCAGCAGCGAGAACTGGGCCCGACCCAGCGAGGAGATCATGGCGCTCATGACGCTGTGCATCGATTACTGCGAGGGTGAGCAGGACGCACTGCGTGAACACAACATCCGCGTGCGTGTGATCGGGCGCCGCAGCGGGATGCCCGAAGATGTCGTCAGGGCACTGAACACACTCGAGGAAACCACAGCGGCCTGCACCGGGCTGACGCTCTGTCTGGCGATCAACTACGGCGCTCGTGATGAGATCGTGGACGCCGTGAGAACCATCGCCCGGCGTGTGCAGTCGGGCGAGCTCGACGCATCGGACATCGATCAGGCGTTGATCTCCGATTCGCTTTATACCGCAGGTCTGCCCGACCCGGACCTGCTGATCCGGACAGGCGGCGATCTGCGTGTGAGCAACTATCTGCTCTGGCAGATCAGCTACAGCGAGTTGTTCGTAACCGGGACCTACTGGCCCGAGTTCGACGAGGCATGCTGGTTGGAGGCGATCCGTGCGTATGCCGCCCGTGAGCGTCGGTTCGGGGGACTCTCTGATGGCATCAGCGATGACGATGCGTGAGGTGATCGCCCAGCATCGTGAGCCCAGGGCTGCTATGGTGTGCCCGTGTTGAGGCATCGATTGACATTCGGACCGCTGTTCATCGTGCTCGTGGGGGTGCTCGCGTGGCTCGATGTCTGGCTCGACGCCCAGCCTGCGCCCGGCTTTATGCCCCAGCAGACACTGCCACCCGGAATCTGCGTGTTTGTGGTTTTGGGGGTCCTCGGCGCGATGGGTGCACGCGAAGTGGCCCGGATCCTGACGGCCAAGGGCATCCCGATCGGCCCGGGGATCGCCATTTTGGTGCAGTTGATCGGACTGCTGGCTGTCGCGCTGCTGCCCGAGCAGGCGCGGGGCACGATGGGGTTGGCTGCGGGTATGAGCTCGGTCGTGCTGGCCTACATGGTCGGTGTGCTCTACGCGGTTCGCGACCGCGATGTGAAGGGCGCGATTTCCATCGGTTCGGGCGTGCTGATGATCCATGTCTATATGGGCCTGATGTTCGGTTTCCTGCTGCTGATCCGGCGCGAGCACTCGATGTGGTTGCTGATCTGGGTTCTGGCGAGCGTGAAGTCGTGCGACATCGGCGCATTCTTCACCGGCACGGCGATTGGCAAGCACAAGCTGATTCCATGGTTGAGCCCGGGAAAGACCTGGGAAGGACTTATCGGTGGTCTGATCACTTCGGGTCTGGTTGCGATGCTTGGCAGCTGGCTGCTCGTGCGGAATGGGATCGCCGCGCCGGGGCTGTTGTATTCCGGCATCATGGGCGTGTTCATGGGCGGGTTTGGACAGTTGGGCGATCTTGCCGCGAGCCTGCTCAAGCGGGATGCGGGGGTGAAGGACTCTGGGTCGAGTCTGCCGGGATTCGGGGGTGCGATGGATCTGATCGACTCACCCATTCTGGTCGCACCACTCGCGTACTGGGCGCTGGCGTTCACACAAGATCAGGGCGTTTGGTCCACGGGTGGGATCTGAGCGGCTACACTACTGCATGATCGATGCGCCAGTTCAGGAGGGTTGCATGTCCGTTACCCGTCAGTTGCTCGCCGTGTTCCGTGTGGACAAGGAAATCAGCGGGCTCCAAAGCCGACTCACTTCGGCCGAACGCTTCCTCACGGAGCAAACCAAAAAACTCGCGGAGATCGGTGCGCAGAGCGACTCGCTCAGCACGCAGATCCGACAGCTCAAGGCCTCGACCGCGAACGCGGAGGGGGAGAGTGAGCGGATCAAGCTGCACATCGACGAACTCCGCGAGAAGATGAACAACTCAACATCAAACAAGGAATACAAGGCGCTGCTCAGCGAGGTCAATAATCTCAAAGAGCAGCGTTCGGTCTTTGATGAGCAGGCGATCGAGCAGCTCGAGAAGATCGATGAGCTCAACACCCGATTCCAGGAGCTCGAAGCCGCCATGGCCGAGCGTGAAAAGATGCGTGAGGTTGCCGAGAACGATCGGCAGAAACGTGCAGACGAGATCGCCGACAAGCTTGCGGAGCTGCGGGGCAAGCGCGAGGAGCTCATCGCGGGCGTTCCCAAGGACGCGATCATGGTCTATGAAGAACTCCTCGAGTTGCGTGGCGAGGACGCGATGGCCCCGCTGGAGATCATCGACCGCAAGCGTCACGAGTATGTCTGCGGTTCGTCGATGATGTCCGTGCCCGTCGAGGTCGCCGCGTCGCTGATTCAGGGGAAGCTGACCCTGTCGCCCAACGATGGCTGCATCCTCTACCTGACTGAAGAAGCCGAGGAAGAGCTCAACGGGGCTTTCAAGAAATAACCCGCGAGTTCGACTCGATCGTCGCAGAAATCGGACGACAGAAGATCAGAATAAGCCGGTGACCGGTTCGGTCGTCGGCTTGTTTTCATTGGGATCTTCAATGGGCGAGAGCCCGAGATGCTCGCATGCCCGGCGTGTGATCATGCGACCCCGGCGGGTCCGCGCCAGGAACCCGATCTGCAGCAGGTACGGCTCGACGACATCCTCGAGCGTGCCCGAGTCCTCGCTGAGCGTGGCGGCGATGGCTTCGAGGCCCACGGGGCCTCCGCTGTACACGCCGTGGATCGTGCGGATATAGCTGCGATCGAGTTCGTCGAGCCCCAGCGCGTCTACGCCTTCGAGCGAAAGAGCTTCGTCGACGATCCGCGAGCTGACATCGCCCTTGGCACGCACCGCGGCGAAGTCGCGGACTCGTCGCAGCAGACGGTTGGCGATGCGCGGCGTGCCGCGCGAACGCGAAGCGATCTGGCTCAGGGCGTCCCTGTCGCATGCGCCCATCGCGAGCATTGACGCAGAGCGATCGAGGATGTGCACGAGGTCGCAGTGCTCGTAGAACCTCAGGTGATGGGTGATGCCGAAGCGTGAACGCATGGGCGATGAGAGAAGCCCGGCTCGGGTGGTGGCCCCGATGAGCGTGAACGGGGCACACCTGATCTGGACGGTGCGGGCGTTGAGCCCGGTATCAAGGCAGACATCGATCCTGAAGTCTTCCATCGCCGGGTAGACGAACTCCTCGACAGCGATGGGCAGTCGATGGATCTCATCGATGAAAAGGACATCGCCCGGTTGCAGGCGGGTGAGCACGGCGACGAGGTCGGTGCCGCGCGCCAGCGCCGGGCCTGAAGTGGTGTGGACCTTGGTCCCCAGCTCGGCACCGATGACATGGGCGAGTGTTGTTTTCCCCAGCCCGGGTGGGCCGTGCAGCAGGATGTGCTCGAGATGCTCGCGTGGCTCGGTGTCGCTCTTGCCGTCCTGACGGGCCTTGACCGCTTCGATCGCGATGAGGAGGCGTTCGATGAGTTCGGGCTGGCCGATGTACTCGTCGATCGACTGGGGGCGCAGTGCCCAGTTCTTGTGTTCCTCGACAGGCGAGGCGGTGGGTGCGATGATGCGATCGGTCGCCATGTGATCAGTGTATCGGGTCCTGATCGGGTCTGGCGTGAAAAGCGGCTGTTCGCGGGCGAAACGGCGCATGAAAAAGGAGGCCGCTTGGCCTCCCTGGTGGTTTGTTGCCTGGGGGCTTACCGATCCGCACTCGCGGTCGGCTCGGCTTCCTCGACCTCGTAGGTCTCGCCCTCGCGTGGGAGCAGCGCGGGTGCGTTGGCGAGGTTGTAGGCGGTGATGGCGGCGTTCGTTGCGGACTGCATCAGATACTCCTCGATCGCGAGGTCGAGGGTGTCGTTCTGGGTGTGCCAGCCGTAGCCGTAGTCTGCACGCCCTGTTTCGTCCCAGAAGAATCCGGGAACCCCGACCGCGTTGAAGGCGGCGTGGTCCGATCCGCCGTGGGTCTCGATCTTGGCCCCGGTAGAGCGGATATTGACATCGAGGTACTTGCCGTCGGTCTCGGAATAGAAGACACCATTGATGGGTGCGGTCGCTGCGGCGAGGTAATCCACCATGAAGTCGGCCGCGGGCAGCCCGCCCTGATGGTTGGTTCCGCCGTCGTCGACGAACGCGGCGGAGATGTTGGCTTTCTCTTCATCGCTGAGCGATTCGATGTAGCCCTTAGAGCCCAGCAGTCCCTGTTCCTCGCCGCCCCAGAGGGCGAAGCGGATGGTGCGCTTGGGTTTGGCGCCCGCGGCGGCGAGTATGCGTGCGGCTTCGATCGTGACGCTTGTTCCCGTGCCGTTGTCGGTGGTGCCCATCGAGCCCGGGCCGTTCCATGAGTCCATGTGTCCCGAGATGATGATGACCTCGTCGGGGAACTCGGTGCCCGGGATTTCGGCGATGACATTGTACACCGGGAATGGACCGGCGCTGAGGTTGTTCTGGAGATCGAACTCGACGGTCAGCTCAACGCCCTCCATCGTGCGGCTGGCAAGGTAGTCGTAGTCGCTCTGGCGCACATTGACCTCGACATCCGTCGGGTAATCGCTGAGCTTGCGCTCGCGCCAGTTGTTTGAAGATGTTGTCCAGACGCGTTCGTCCTTGGAACTGGAGACGAAGCCGTGGGGGTTCTCGTCGAGGACGAGGGCCATGAGCATTCGTTCCGTATCCTCGGCGGTCTGCTCTGCTTCAACGGCTGCCTGCGATGCTCGGGTGAAGTCGAGCGCGAACTCGTTGCCCGAAGCAGCGCGGGAAACACCCTTGGCGGTATCGCCGTCGAAGTTGAGTTCGATGTTCGAGGTGCCCATCTCGTGGGTCCATGAGAATGTGACGGTGTTCCCGTCGCGTTTGATGTCGGTGATTGGACCCTCGGAGAAGTTTCGGATCTCCATGGTGCCCTCCGGGGTGTCGCCGTCTTCGTTGAGTGTCAGCACGGCGGGGACCGGGGTCCCGTTGTAGTCAAATGTCCCGTTCCATGTGTGGGGATCGACCTGCTCGACCTCGCTTTGGGCCATCTGCTTGTTCTTCTCATGCTCGGCGCGGATCTCGGCGCGTTCGTCCATGCGCTCACGCATGAGGAACCCGGTCGAGCGGATGCCTCCGCGTCCGGAGTAGTTGGGCTCAATGAGCACCCACGCGTCGCTGTACTTGCCCTTGTTGAGTTCGTACTCGTCGAGAGTCTTGGGCAGGAACATGACCGGGCCGCTCTCTGGGCCGTCGGTGCCGTGCGACCATGCGAGGGTGGTGAACTCCATCTCTCGGACCATGCGCGGCTCGGCGTCACGGCGTCGGCTGGTCTGCATGAGGACCTTGCCGGTGGAGGGTCCGCGATCGAAGCGGGTTTCAACCACGCCCCATTTGTTGAGGTGTGCGTTCTCAAGCCCCCAGCTCTCGAACTTGTCGCGTGCCCATCGCTGGGACTGCTCGAGCGCCGTCGAGCCTGTGAGCCGTGGACCAAAGGTCTCGCACATCTCGGTGATGGTTGCCATGACCTGTGAGTTGTGCTTGCCCTCATGAATGATCGCGTCGATGGTTGCCTGATCGCCCATCGGGATGTTGGGGACCGGGACCTGCTCGCCGTTGATGACCGCGTAGCGATCAGCTGCAGAATCGTTTTCACGGGTCTGGCTGGAGGTGCAGGCGGTCAGCGACATACAGGCGCCGGCAAGAGCGATGATGGAAAAGCGTGTCAGGTTCGACATCCGATGTTCTCCTGATGGGTGATACTCGAAGGGGCAGAACGCCCGGATGAGCATATACCGAAACCGCACCTGCTCGTTGCAGCCCGGGGCTGAATTCGACACGCTGGGGTGAGCAATTCGTGATCTCGAAGCAGGAACCGGCGCTCAGTCGAGCGGGAGCCCCTTCTTCTGCCAGAGCGAGATCAGACGCTCAAGCTCGATCGGTTCCCAGATACGCCCGTTGCTCAGCCGCACCCGCAGCAGTTCGCCTTCCGTGTTGTAGAGGCTGACAGTGGGGGGGGTATCGCTCGAAACCTTGGTCGTGACTCGGACCAGATCGGGCGTCTCCTTGGGGTGCTCGACGACATCCCAGCGAAGAGTGATGGCGCCAGCGGAACTGTTGTATACATACGAGGCGTACTCGCCTGTCTCCGCGTGCTGCGCGAGCATGTTGCTCACCAGATAGCTCATGGTCTGGGAGATATACCCGTCGCCCTGGATAAGCGGGGTCGTTTTGATCGGGCCGGCTTCGCTCGAGTCCGTCAGGATTACGAGGTTGTTCCGCGACCGGGCACCGGTGATGGTCGATGTGCTTGAGCTGACACCCTGACGCAGTGACATTTTGATGGTCCAGGATTCCTCACTCGCGTCTTCTGCCATGTAGAAAGTTGCACGGGTGTCCACGCGCAGGTCCTCCTCGATGGCCATCGCGTCGATCTGCACGAAATACCCGAGTGTCCGGTCGTCGTCGGTCCACTTGCCTCTGGATTTTTCGCTCAGCTCGCCCTTGAACCCGCCCCATGAACGGATTCGTCGATACCCGTATTCTGTCGCATCCATATCATCGCCTGACGGGGCGGGCAGATACAGACGCTCCCAGCGGTCCTGCTTGGATGTCATCGCCTGCTGATAGTCCTCGACACTTCGCAGGGCCATGAAATCGAGCATACGTCGCACGGCGGCAGATCGGCGTGCGTCCTGATCGGTCGGGTTTCCCAGATCCATCGTCGCGACGCAGGTTTCGTAGATCGCGCGGCACTTGTCGAAATCGCGGTACAGCGTGGTCAGGTCAAAGATCACAAACTTCTGCGGACCGCTCTGGAAGATGGTCATGCCGCGTACGGTGTCGGGTTTGTTGTTGGTGCCGGGGATGCGGACATAGAAACGCTGCCCGCTTCGGAAGTTGAGATTGAGTTCCTTGTCCTGGTCGAGCACGGTTCCGGTGATCGAGTTGCCGAACCGGGTGAGCTGTTTGAGGATGCTCTGCGTGACCTGCTCAAGGGTCAGGTCCGCGTTGCTGGTTCGCTGCTCCTTGATGATCATCACGCCGATCTTGTCGGGGAATCCGATGCCGACGCTGGCGTTGTTGCCGAAGCTCGTGGTTTCGGACACAGATCCAACGGGGATGTGGATGTTGAGATCCAGAGCATCGATCCGGATCGGATCCGGCTCAAGTTCGACGGCTGTTGGGGTAGCGGTGTCGTTGTTTGGTGTCGCCTGGGCCCACGCAGGGCGAGCCAAGGCGCTTATGAGGATCAATGGGAAGAGCTTGAAGAGGAGTTGGGGTGCGCATCGCATGGATCGTCTCTCCGTCTGGTCTGGATCGGGCAAGGATGTCTGAGTCTATCGCTCGATTCGCGAGTGCCCTGTCCGTTGGATCGGTGTCATCGGTCGATTGGGAGAAATAATTGCTGCGGATCGAATGGGCTGATTGACTCGGGCGGGCTCTGGACTACGCTTCTCTCCCTTCTGAGCGGTCTCAAACCCGTTCAGGAGTGCTCATCGGGCATGTACATCGGCGGCGATTGTGAATGCGAGCGGGTTGCTTGCATCGAACCGCGGTGGGCCTTGGTGGCGGGCGTGTCGGGTATCCCGGCAAGATTCAAGGAGTTCGACCATGTCGATCAATCGTATCCGAATCCGTATGGAAGCTTATGACCATATTGCACTCGACGCTTCGGCTCGGGACATTGTGGACCACGCCAAACGCACCAATGCCAAGGTCAAGGGCCCCGTGCCCCTGCCGACCCGTATCGAGCGTTACACGGTTCTTCGTGGCCCGTTCATCGATAAGAAATCGCGTGAGCAGTTCGAGATCCGCACCCACAAACGCATCATCGATATCCATGAGCCCAACAACCGCACCGTCGAGGCCCTCAACCGCCTCGTCGTGCCCGCCGGCGTCTTCGTGAAGATCAAGGCATAACACAAACGACTGCACCAGGTCTGCCCGGATGGGCGGGCCTGTTTTCGTAGGTATCACACCCTGACAAGACTTCCTCTGCCCTTGGAAACAGGATGGCACGAAGCGGTTCCCACCCGAAGTGGGGATGAGGATGACGACATGACAGCTCCCAGCAAATCAGCCCACCTTCTCGGACAGAAAATCGGAATGACCCGCGTCTACACCGAAGACGGCACATCGCTGCCCGTCACGGTCATCAAAATCGATCCCAACACGGTGACTCAGATCCGCACGCCTGAAACCGATGGCTACAGCGCCGTGCAGATCGGTGCCGGCGATATCAAGGCCCGCAACTCCACAATGCCATTGATCGGGCACGATGCAAAGGCCGGGGTTGCCCCGCGTCGTCACCACGCCGAGTTCCGGGTTGAAGAGGGCTCGGAATCGAACTGGGAGCTTGGACAGACGCTGAGCGTGAGCGAGTTTGATTCGATCAAGTTTGTTGATGTGATCGGTACCTGCAAGGGCAAGGGTTTTCAGGGCGGTATGAAGAAGTGGGGCTTCAAGGGCCAGTTGGCGTCGCACGGCGTGGAGCGGAAGCATCGTTCGCCAGGTTCGATCGGTGGCCACGCCAATAACGCTGGTAAGGCTGGTCGGATCAAGAAGGGCAAGAAGATGTCGGGCCACCTGGGTAACACCCGGATCACGGTCCGATCGCTGGATGTTGTTCGGGTTGATGCCGACAATAATCTGCTTCTGGTCAAGGGTCCGGTCCCCGGGCACAACAACGCGTGGGTCGAGGTTCGTCCCGCGACACGGCTTTATCGCTCAAAGGCATCAAAAGCCTGAGCGTTTGGTTGATTGATGGAACTGGGCGGTCAATAATCCCCGCTCAGAGGTTCGGAAGGTCGAGCGATCGAAACCACCGAAAAGAACTAGTCATTGTCCCCGGCGGTTTGCCGGGATCACAATGCCGAGTCGAGCTTGAGTGACCGGACACCGCAACGCGGTGGCTCGAAAGAGCGATATCCGGCGCCGGGCAAGGCGTATTGGGCCGGGAGCATTTGTTCCCGGGTGGTCCGAGAGGCGTAAGGCGAGGTAAAGACCTATGGATGTCCCCGTCTATTCAATGAGCGGCGCTGCTGCTGGCACGATGTCAGTGGATGAGATCGCGCTCGGCGAGACAGTCAACGCAGATCTTCTCAAGCAGGCGTTCGTGATGTATCACGCGAACCGCCGCCAGGGTTCGTCACGCACCAAGAACCGCAAGGTTGTGGCGTACACCGGCAAGAAGATGTACAAGCAAAAGGGTACCGGTCGTGCGCGTCACGGCGACAAGGGCTCGAACACCATGCGCGGTGGCGGTCATGCCAAGCAGAAGACCCGCACGCGTGAAGACTACCACCAGAGCATGCCCAAGAAGATGCGTCGCAAGGCGAATCGGAACGCATTCCTGGCCAAGCTTCTCGACAACGAGGTGCGGGTGGTTGACGGTCTCAGCTTTGAGACCCCGCGCACCAAGGACTTCGTCGCGTTCCTCGATGCCCTCAAGGTCGACCGCTCCTCGCTTGTTGCTCTTTCGAGCGATGCCGAGAAGAGCAAGAACGCCCGCCTGAGTGCCCGCAATGTGGAGGGCGTCCAGCTCTGCCGTGCGGATCAGCTCAACGCGTACGAGATGCTCAACAACCGGTATCTGGTGATCGACAAGGCCGATCTCGAGGCCTGGCTCAGTGGTCCCAGTTCGCACACGGGTAAAGCCGTTGCAGGGGAGGCGTAAGTCATGCTTGAACCGCACTACATCCTCCGCAAACCGCTCTTGACCGAGAAGAGCACGGCGCAGATGGAATCGGACAATGTGTACACCTTCGAGGTCGATCGTCGCGTCAGCAAGGACGAGATCAAGGCCGCTGTTGAAGCAGCCTACGGCGTGAAGGTGACGAAGATCACAACCCAGGTACGCAAGGGCGGCTCGCGTCGCTTCAAGTACGGGAAGGTTGCTGAGAACAGCTGGAAGCGTGCGGCCGTGACGGTCGCTGAAGGTCAGGCCATCGAGCTCTTCTGAGCCCGGTTCGTATAAGAAAGGACTGCAGATATGGGCATCCGTGTCTACAAACCAACAAGTGCGGGCCGCCGGAACGCTTCGGTCAACCTCAATGAAGAGGTGACCAAGAACGCGCCGGAGAAGAGCCTGCTTTCACCGCTCCCGAAAAAGGGCGGTCGTAATCATCAGGGCAAGATCACGGTTCGTGGTCGTGGCGGCGGCGCCAAGCGCATGTACCGCCAGATCGACTTCAAGCGTCGCGATCGTGATGGCATCGAAGGTGTCGTGCTCGGTATCGAGTATGATCCCAACCGCAGCTGCCACATCGCATTGATCGAATACAGCGACGGCGTGAAGCGCTACATCCTGGCTCCCAAGGGGCTTAAGGACGGCGACACCGTGCTCGCATCGAGCGATTCGGCGATCGAGCCGACGATCGGTTCGATCATGCCTCTGCGATTCATCCCCGCGGGTATGAATGTTCACTGCATCGAGCTGCTCCCCGGCGCGGGTGGCAAGCTCTGCCGCAGTGCGGGTTCGTCGGCTCGTCTGACGAACAAGGAAGGCAAGTACGCAACCCTGGTCATGCCCTCGGGCGAAACCCGTCGTGTGCTGATCGACTGTCGTGCGGTTGTCGGGCAGATCGGCAACACCGATCACCAGAACCGTCGCTTGGGCAAGGCGGGCATCAGCCGCCACTTGGGTCGTCGTCCCAAGACGCGTGGTGTGGCCATGAGCCACCACGCCCACCCGATGGGTGGTGGCGACGGTCGAAGCAAGGGTGGCCGTGCACCGGTGAGCAAGTCGGGCACCTTCGCCAAGGGCGGCGGTACCCGTAACCGCAAGAAGCCGTCGCAGGATCTGATCATTCGTCGCCGCAAGAGCAAGCGGTACGGGCAGCTGAAGTAAGACTTCTAGGAGTAGTCACATGGGACGCAGTCTGAAAAAAGGCCCGTACGTAGTCGAGAGCCTTTACAAGAAAGTGATGAAGCAGGCCGAGATGGGTGAGAACCGCCCGATCAAGACCTGGGCTCGTGCGTGCACGGTTGTTCCCGAGTTTGTCGGGTACACGATGCAGGTGCACAACGGGCGTGCGTTCATCGATGTGTTCATCACCGAGGATATGGTGGGACACAAGCTCGGAGAGTTCGCGGCAACGCGTACATTCCGCGGACACACGAACAAGAAGGAAGGCCTGAAGTCGGGGCGCTGATCTCAGCCGCTTTGCGACAAAGGTAGAAGGAAGAAGCCATGCGACTTCGAGCCAAAGAACTGAAAACTCGTGCTGAACAGACGGGCGTGAGCGTAGAACAGCTTGCCGATGCTGTCAGCCGCGATGGCCTGAGTGGCGATAAAGCCCTGGCGGCCGTGCGTAACTGGATGGGCGGCAAGGCGCAGCCTCGCTGCACCCGATCCGATATTGAATCGATGGCGAACGCTGTCGGGTGTCTGCCGCGAGAGATCGCGAAGTTCACCTCGCAGGTCCGTAACCATCGCGGTAGCCCCAAGAAGGCGATCCTTGTCGCGGACATGATCCGTGGCAAGAGTTTCGAGGAAGCGAGCAACATGCTCGCGTTCTCGACCAAGCGAGCCGCGGTCAACTTCCACAAGGCGCTCAAGGCAGCCGCCGCCGATGCAGAACAGCTCGGCGCGGATCCCAGCAGCGTCTTCGTGAGCGAGGTGACTGTGGATCGTGGGATGCACATCAAGCGATTCCAGCCAAAGGACCGCGGCCGTGCCCACCCGATTCACAAGCGGACCAGCCACATCACTCTGTCACTGCAGGAGCGTAACTAATGGGACAGAAATCTCACCCATTCGGATTCCGACTCGGCATCACTGAGGCCCATCGCAGCCGCTGGTACGCCCCCAAGGCGCTCTACGGCGAGCTGCTGGTCGAAGACGAGAAGATCCGCAAGTACCTCGATAACCGCCTGAACCGCACGCCCCCGAACGCGTTTGTTTCAGACATCCACATCGAGCGAACCCGTGAGGAGCTCAAGGTCATCATCCGCACTGCCCGCCCCGGCCTGGTCATCGGACCCAAGGGTGCCGAGGTTGATCGGATGACCGAGGAGCTGCAGTACATGACCGGTCGCAAGGTCTCGATCTCGATTATCGAGATCCGCGAACCCGACATGGACGCCCAGCTGGTGGCAGAGAATGTCGCCGAGCAGCTCAAGAAGCGGATGGGTTTCCGTCGTGTCGTGAAGATGCGTACCGAGTCCGTCATGCAGGCCGGAGCCAAGGGCGTGAAGATCCAGATCTCGGGTCGTCTCGGCGGTGCAGAAATGTCGCGCCGCATGGATGTCCGTCTGGGTGCCCTCCCGCTCTCGACGCTTCAGGCGAACATTGATTATGGGTTTGCAGAGAGTCTGACGACCTACGGCATTATCGGCGTGAAGGTTTGGATCTACAAGGGTCCGTACTCGAACGAAGCAGAAGAGAACCAGTCGAACGCTGCCGGTGCCCAGGCCCGTGCCCGCGGTCGTCGCTAAGCGAACACGAGTTGATTCGGAAGGGATTGCACGATGCCTCCTTATAAGATTCCAAAGCGAGTAAAGCACCGCAAAGAGTTCCGTCGCGTGCGTGATCGCAAGGCGACCAAGGGCAACTATGTGGCCTTCGGTGAGTACGGCCTGCAAGCGCTCGAGCCCTGCTGGCTCAAGAGCAACTGCATCGAGGCCGGCCGCGTGACCTGTCAGCACTTCCTCAAGCGTGAGGGCAAGCTGTTCATCCGCGTGTTCCCCGATAAGCCGATCTCGAAGAAGCCGCTTGAAACCCGAATGGGTAAGGGCAAGGCGGATGTGGATTACTGGGCGGCACGCGTGCGTCCCGGAACGATCCTTTACGAGTTGGCCGGTGTGAGCGAAGCGCGTGCGCGTGGAGCATTCTTCCGCGTCGCGATGAAGATGCCTGTCAAGTGCCGCATGGTCGGCCGACGGGTCGAGGCGTAAGGAGCGAACGATGACCGGTACTGAAGTACGCAAGCTGAATGACGAAGAGATCACGGTCGAGCTCGCCAACCTTCGTGGCAAGCTGCTGGCGCTGCGAAACAAGAGCGTGAGCGAGAAGATCGAGGACACCTCGCAGTTCGGGAATATCCGCAAGGACATCGCCCGTCTGCTGACCGAGCAAACCGCGAGAGCCGCGAGCTGAACGGGTTTCCCGTCAGGAGTACACGATGAGCGATACCGCGACAGAAAACAAGGGTGCCAAGATTGGTGTGGTCGAGAGCGACGCGCGTGATAAGTCACGCAAGGTTGTGATCCACTACAAGTCAAAGCACCCCAAGTACGGCAAGTATGTGAGCAGGCGCACCGTGCTGCATGTTCACGATGAGAACAACGAGTCCGCGATGGGCGATGTGGTCGAGATCGTGCAGTGCCGCCCGATCAGCAAGACCAAGAGCTGGAAGCTCAGCCGCATCGTAGAGAAGCGCAGCGACTGACCCCGTAGTGGGCCAGTTGTTCGAGCGAACCGGATGAATGCACACGCGTGATACGCGATAGACAAGGCAGGGCAAGCGATGCTCCAGCAAGAATCAAGATGTGAAGTTGCGGATAACTCGGGCGGCAAGATCGCCTATGTGATCCGTGTATACGGCGGTTCGACCCGCCGCGATGGGCAGACCCGTCGTCAAGCATACCTGGGTGACAAGGTTCTCGTCAGCATCAAGAAGGCGCTGCCCGGGGCTGATGTGAAGTCAGGTGAGATGTACAAGGCCGTGGTCGTCCGGACCGCTCGCAACACCCGCCGCAAGGATGGGTCGTATGTGAAGTTCGATTCGTCGGCGGTCGTGCTCATCAACGACGACGGCAACCCCAAGGGCACCCGCATCTTCGGCCCGGTCGCTCGCGAACTGCGTGAGCGCAAGTACATGAAGATCATCTCGCTTGCACCGGAGGTTGTGTGATGCCAAAGCATGTTCGTAAAGGCGACCAGGTCATGGTGACCTCGGGCGATAACAAGGGTGCCGTCGGTGAGATCACCAGGGTGCTCACCAAGACCGACCAGGTCATCGTCAAGGGTGTCAACCTGCGTACAAAGCATCTGCGTCGTACCCAGCTCAACCCGCAGGGCGGCAAGGTCACCATCGAGGCGCCGATCCATATCTCGAATGTGAGCCCCGTCGTTGACGGCAAGCCCACACGGGTTCGTTTCGAGACCGCGTCGGATGGATCCAAGACCCGCGTGGCCGCCCGAGGCGGCAAGTCGCTGGGACAGATCCGCGGCTCCAAGAGCTGAGGCACTGAGCAAGAAAGCAAAGGGCGCCGCCCGGATGGAAACCGGGGGCACACAAACAAGGGGCATCCGTCCCGAGCCCGGAAGAAGGCAAAGCCATGGCGAAGAAAGCACAGTATGACCAGGCCGTGATCGATGAGGCGACCAAGCCCAGCACACCGCGCCTGAAGGCACAGTTCGAGCAGGAAGTCCTGCCCAAGATCACCAGTGAGTTCGGGATCACCAATCGCATGGCGATGCCCAAGCTTGAGAAGGTCTCGATCAATGTCAATGTTGGGCGTCATCTCGATGGCACCAAGATCCCGACAAACATCCGCGAGGCCGTGATCCATACGCTCACAACGATCTCGGGGCAGAAGCCCGTAACGATCGTCGCCAAGAAGAGCGTGTCGAACTTCAAGGTTCGCGAGGGCTACGAGACCGCGTTCAAAGTCACGCTCCGTCGCGACCAGATGTGGCACTTCGTCGATCGCCTCTTCAACCTGGCCACGCCCCGTATCAAGGACTTCCGTGGTCTCAACGACAAGGCGTTCGATCGCCAGGGCAGCTACTCGATGGGGCTGACCGAACAGGGCGTCTTCCCTGAGATCAACATGGCCGAGCAGAACTTCACGCACGGCATGAACATCAACTTCAGCTTCAGCAACTCCAACCCCGCGCTGAGCCGATTCGTGCTCGCCGAGTTGGGACTGCCGTTCAAGAAGCCCGCCAAGAGCAAGAACTGAGTAGGCGAAAAGGAAAGATTCACACATGGCCACCAAAGCACAAGTCGCCAAGAGCAAGCGTACACCCAAGTACTCGTCCCGCATCGTTCGTCGGTGCGAACTGACGGGGCGCTCACGCAGCGTGTACCGCAAGTTCCGGATCAGCCGCATCATGCTCCGCAAGCTCGCGCTTGAGGGCAAGATCCCCGGCATGCGGAAGGCCAGCTGGTAAGCCGCAAGATCCCAAAGGCCACGAGGCAGAACGAAACACACAGGCGCTTCCGCCTGACAGAGTACACAAGGACAAAGGTAGGTCCCTATGTCGATCAGTGATCCAGTCGCAGACATGCTCACCCGCATCCGCAACGCTACGCGGAACCGCTCGAAGAGTGTGGTCGTGCTCAATAACAAGGTCTGCCGCGGCGTCGCCACGGCGCTCCAGGCCGAGGGCTACATCAACGGCTTTGAAGTTGTCGAAGACAACAAGCAGGGCACGATCCATGTCGACCTCAAGTACGGCCCGCGCGGCGAGGTGCTGATCCACGAGATCAAGCGCATGAGCAAGCCCGGCTGCCGCGTCTACAAGAAGGTCGGCGAGATCCCCGCACCCATGCAGGGCCTGGGCATCTCGGTGGTCTCCACGAGCAAGGGTGTGCTCTCCGATCGTCAGTGCCGCGACCAGGGCATCGGCGGCGAGCTCCTTTGCACCGTTCTCTGATGCTCCGAACGAAGGAATGAACCACGGGCAACCAAACCTGCCCGATCACACGATTGGAATCCCCGGCGGGCGATGCACCGCACCGGACGACGAAGACAATCGGAAAGGAACGCGACATGTCGCGAATCGGTAAGAAACCCATCTCAGTACCCGGCAATGTCAAGGTCAACCTCGCGGGCAACTCGATCTCGGTCGAGGGTCCCAAGGGAACACTGTCCTACGACTTTCGTCCAGAGGTCGATGTCAGCTACGACGAAGGCGAGAAGAGCATCAGCGTCAATATGGACGACAAGCTCATCGCGGCCAAGCGCAGCAACGGTGCCTACTGGGGCACGACCCGCTCGCTGATCAACAACATGATCGAGGGCGTCACCAAGGGCTACGAGAAGAAGCTCCAGGTGGTCGGTGTTGGTTGGACCGCTTCGGTCAACGGCAACAAGCTCGCGCTCAAGGTTGGTTACGCGAACATCATCGAGATGCCGATCCCCACGGGTCTCAATGTCACCGCCGAGAAGCAGATCATCGCCATCAGCGGTGCCGACAAGCAGGCAGTGGGGCATTTCGCCGCTTCCACCCGTGCAAAGCGTAAGCCCGAGCCCTACAACGGCAAGGGCATCAAGTACCTCGACGAGGTCATCCAGCGCAAGCAGGGTAAGGCGTTCGGCAAGTAATCGGGCGAAGGAACGGGAAGCACGCATTCATCGAGTCCGCTGCAAGGGCTCGCACGAGGTCATCAAGATGAACAAGAACAAACTCAAAGATGCACGCCGTGGACGCCGCCGCATCGGTATCCGCAAGCGGGTCTCGGGCACCCCTGTCCGTCCCCGCCTGGCGATCTACCGCTCGCTGAACCACATCTACGCTCAGGTCATCGACGACATGGCCGGCAAGACGCTCGTAAGCGCCTCGAGCCGGGACAAGGGCGTCAAGATGGATGGCGCCTCGGGCAACTGTGACGCCGCGGGCTCCGTGGGCAAGCTGCTCGCCGAGCGTGCGAAGGAAGCCGGGATCACCGAGGTGGTGTTCGATCGCGGCGGTTTCAAATATCACGGCCGTGTGAAGGCATTTGCCGACGCGGCCCGCGACGGTGGTCTGAAGTTCTAACCGAACGATTCTGAAAGAGACAGCAACAATGGCTGAAATCCTCGACGAAAGCACGAATCTCGAATCACACACCGTCGGCATCTACCGAACCGCGGCAACCGTCAAGGGCGGTCGTCGTTTCAGCTTCGGTGCGCTGGTGGTCGTGGGTGATCGACGCGGCAAGGTCGGCTACGGCTACGCCAAGTCCCCCGAAGTCCCCACAGCGATCGAGAAGGCACAGAAGCACGCTCGTCAGTCGCTGATCAAGATCCCGATGGCGGGCACAACACTCCCTCACGAGATCGAGGGACGCGCATGTGCGAGCCAGGTCCGCCTGATGCCGGCCTCGCCCGGTACGGGTGTGGTCGCCGGCGGCACGGTCCGTGCTGTCATGGAGATCGCTGGCATCTCGGACTGTCTCACCAAGTGCACCGGATCCACGAGCAAGCTCAACACGGTCAAGGCTGTCCTTGACGGGCTGAGCAAGCTCCGCACCCGCGAGCAGATCGCTGAGTTGCGTGGTGTTGATATCACGACCTCGGATATCGAGGATCGCATCGAGCGTGGCAGCAAGTTCATGCCCGTGGTCAATGAGAACACGGTCAAGATGGCTGCACCGGTCAACACGATCGGCCAGGACCGCGGCGGTCGTGGCGGTGGTCGTGGTGGTCGCGGTGGTCGAGGCGGCGGCGGTGGTGGTCGCGGCGGACGCGGCGGCGGCGACCGTGGAGCACCCGCGGTCGGATCGGCCCCTGACGGGCCCGCTTCAAACGACAGCGCCGGCGGCGATTCGCCGAGCGTGAGCTGAGCATTTACACAAGCACACTTTCACCGGAGTAACCGGCCATGATGATCCATGAAGTCACCGCGATGGCGGGCAAGTACAAGCAGCGCAAGCGCGTCGGACGAGGCGTCGGCTCGGGCAACGGCAAGACCGCTGGCCGGGGCCATAAGGGTGCCGGTTCGCGTCAGGGCTACTCAAAGCTCTACCAGTTTGAGGGTGGCCAGATGCCATTCTTCCGGCGCATGCCCAAGTTCGGTTTCACGAACACCAAGTTCAAGACCCAGTTCTGGATCGTCAACCTCGGCGCAATCGCCGGGCACAGCGATTTCAAGAACGGCGGCGATGTCAACCTTGAGTCGCTCGTCAAGGCCGGTCTGGTCCGTGACAACTCGCGGGATCTCAAGATCCTCGGTGGTCTCGGCGAGGGTGCAGAAAAGCTGGGTGTCAAGCTCAATGTGACGGCCAACCGTGTCACCGACTCGGCGCGTGCGCTGATCACCGACGCGGGCGGCAGTGTGACCGAGACCGGTACGCGTCGTGACCGCGTCCGCGGCATCGATCGCAACTCGGACGATCGCACCCCCAAGAACCTGACCAAGAAGCTCAAGAACCAGGAATGGCACCGCAAGCGTGCCGAGGCATTCGCCCGCGGCGAAGTGCTCAAGAAGGGCTAAGCCGCGTTTGGGTCTAGACGCCCGATCGTGTCTGAAATGCAATGAACTGTGAATCAAGACGCCGCGACCGTTCGCTTGCAGGCTGGGCAGCTAGGATCCAGGCAAGGTATCGGTCGCGGCGTTTTCTTGTTACCAACGGCCGCTGCAGGACGCACGACCACGAATCGGCGATGAACACCGGAGTCAAGACAGGATGCTGATCAAGACCATCATCAATGTGTTTCGAATCGATGAACTGCGGAACAAGATCCTGTTCACTATCGGGATGCTCGCGGTCTATCGGATCGGGTTCTGGATTCCCGTGCCTGGTGTTGATCAGAGTGCGCTGACCCAGTTCTTCCAGGCCCAGGCGGCGTCGGGCGGAGCCGCCGGCAAGGTCATGCAGTATGTCGCGATCTTCTCGGGCGGTTCGTTCGGGCAATCGACGATCTTCGGCCTGGGCATCATGCCGTACATCACGGCCGCGATTATCTTCCAGCTCTTCCAGTCCGTCTCCCCGCAGCTCAAGAAGCTCAAGGACGAGGGACCGACGGGGTTCGCCAAGATCCAGGAGTGGACACGCTACGCCACGGTCGGGCTCTGTATCGTCCAGGCCGTGGGTTGGCTGTCGTTCATTACCCGCTCGGGTCTCGTGTACGAACAGTGGGCAACCAACCCGCTGTGGTGGGTGATGGCCGTCACCACGCTGACCGCGGGAACCATCTTCCTGATGTGGCTCGGCGAGCAGATCGACCGGTTCGGCATCGGCAACGGTGTTTCGCTCATCATTATGGCCGGCATCCTCACGGGCATGCCCGGTGCCATGATCAGCCTCTACAACGGCTTCGATCCTTCCGATCCCAACAAGATGGGGTGGATGGGCATGATCGTGCTCATCGCGCTCTTCATCATGGTGGTCGCGGGTTCGGTGCTGCTCACCGTTGCCCAGCGGCGGATCCCGGTGCAGCAGGCCAAGCATTCACGCGGCAAGCGTGTGTTCGGCGGGCAGAAGAGCTACCTCCCCCTGCGTGTAAACCACGGCGGCGTGATGCCCATCATCTTCGCGAGCTCGCTGATGATCTTCCCCTCGGTGGTGTTCAGCTACCTGACCGACATGGCCCAGCAGTCTGGCAACAATGTGGGTTGGTACTTCGACACCATCCAATGGCTCAACACGAACTTCCAGACGGGTGAGTTCCCCTATCTGGTGCTCTACATCATTATGGTCTACTTCTTCAGCTACTTCTGGATCACGGTCCAGTTCAATCCTGAGGAAATGAGCAAGCAGCTGCGTGACCACGGGTCATTCATCCCGGGGCTGCGGCCCGGGCCCAGAACCGCCGAATACCTCGAGGCGGTTATGGAGCGCATCACTTATGTCGGCGCGGCGTTCCTGTCGGTGATCGCGGTGCTGCCGATGGTTGCGAGTTCGAAGCTAGGTATCGATTTCACGGTCTCCCAGTTCCTGGGGGGCACGGGTTTGCTCATCGTTGTCTCTGTGGCGCTGGACTTCCTCCAGCGCGTCGAGGCCAACCTGCTCATGCGAAACTATGAGGGCTTCCTGGGCAACTCGGCGGACAACTGAGCCCGGCACAGGGTTCGGAAGCTGTTCGAGCGTCGGGCTGGATAAATTTAAGCCCCGTGAAGACATTGGGGCAGATTTTGACGGGATATTTTAAGGCTGCTGGCCTATAGTCTCCGCCCAGCTTTCCTTCAAGGAAGCTGTGCGAACAGATCAGGACCGCCGGGTTGGCCCGGCTGAAGCGTGTCGCCTCGGCGGCGGGAGAATGTCATGAAAGTTCAGTCGAGTGTCAAGCGTCGGTCCAAGGACTGCCAGATCGTGCGCCGCAAGGGCAAGGTCTTTGTCATCAACAAAAAGAATCCGCGTTTCAAGCAGCGCCAGGGCTGATTGCCGGATCGAATCAAACCAATGCGATGAACCGAAGAGCATCGCATGAAGCATACATTGGCGCGAGTTCGCGCAGCATATTTCCGGCTTGAGCCGGTGACAGGAGCAAGCAGTGCCCCGTATCGCAGGTGTTGACATCCCGGAACGCAAGAAGATCTACTACTCCCTGCAGTACATCCATGGGGTTGGCCCCAAGTACGCGGCGGACATCCTTGCGGAAGCGAAGATCAATCCCGACACTCGTGCAAACGAGCTCTCGGAGACCGATGTCTCGCACCTGAACACGATCATCGACGGCGGCTTCCTCGTCGAAGGTGCGCTGCGTCGTCAGGTCCAGCAGAATATCCAGCGTCTGCGTGAGATCCGCTCGTACCGCGGCGACCGCCACCGTGCGGGTCTGCCAACCCGCGGACAGCGCACCCGCTGCAACGCTCGCACACGCAAGGGCCGCAAGAAGACCGTGGCCGGCAAGAAGGGCGTCAAGGGCTAAGGCCCGTGTTCGATCGGGTTCGCCCGATCATTCACGACATCTCAACGAACCATCAATCGCAAGGTTCCAGCCCAACGCAAACGGTGCGGAGGGAAGTGGAGCCGTCAGGAGCGAGACTCAATGGCGAAGAAAGCAAAGAAAATCCGCAAGGGCGTTGTCCGAGGCGTGGCGCACATCAAGGCCACCCACAACAACACCATCATCACCGTCACCGACACCAACGGCGAAACACTCGCCTGGGACTCGGCCGGCACCATCGGCTTCAAGGGCGCTCGCAAGTCGACCCCCTTCGCCGCGACCCGTGCCGGTGAGCAGTGCGGCCAGAAGGTCCGCAAGATGGGGATGAACGAGATTGAAGTTAAGATCACCGGCGCAGGTGCCGGGCGTGAGAACGCCGTTTCGGGGCTCGCCTCGACTGGACTCCGCGTGACAGCCATCGAGGACCACACCCCGGTCCCGCACAACGGCTGCCGCCCGCCCAAGAAGCGTCGCGTTTGAGATGAATCATTCACACCCACTCGTCTAGCGACGGATGGGTGTTTTTCGTGCCCCGCATGGGAAGAAAGGGTGCCGTCTCCAGCAAGGGCGGCGCACCTGTGAGCCAGGCTGGGCGATGCAACGGTTCCCGCGGGAGCCACCACTTGCTGAGGAGATCACCGACATGCGTGTACGCTGGCGTGGATTAGAACTGCCGTCCAAGGTCGTCGCCGACCCCAAGTTCACCGAAGATACTTTCGGACGTTTTACCGTGGAGCCGTTTGAGCGCGGCATGGGCACGACCGTGGGCAACTCGCTCCGTCGCATCCTGCTCTCGTCGCTCGAGGGCGCATCGGTCACCGCGATCAAGATCAAGGGTGTCGAGCACGAGTTCACCAGCATGCCCGGCGTGCTGGAAGACACCACCGACATCGTCCTGAACATCAAGAACCTCATCGTCAAGCTCGAGGGCGACGAGCCCCGCGTGATGAAGCTCGCGGCCCAGGGCCCGGGCGAAGTGACCGCCGACCTCATCGAGGCCGACACCAATGTCACCATCGTCAACAAGGACCTCGTCATCGCGACGCTGACCGAGGAGATCCCCTTCGAGATGGAAATCCATGTCGGCAAGGGCCGCGGCTATGTCCCCGCCTCCGAGCAGTACGGACGCAACGAGGATCAGGAGATCGGGATCATCCCCGTCGACGCGATCTACTCGCCCGTGCAGCGTGTTCGTTACTCGGTTGAAGACACCCGCGTGGGGATGAAGACCAACTACGACAAGCTCACGATCGAGATCTGGACCGACGGTACGACCAGCCCCGAGATGGCCATGGTCGAGGGTGCCAAGATCATGCGCAAGCACCTCAACCCGTTCATCCAGTACTTCGACATCGGCGAAGAGCGGGTGTCGGAGAACGCGGCCGCTGCAGCGGGCGTGGACGAGGAACTCATCCGCAAGCTCAACATGCCCATCGAGCAGCTCGATCTCTCGGTGCGTGCAAGCAACTGTCTCGAATCGGCCCGTATCGACACGGTCGCCCAGCTGGTCACCAAGACCGAGCAGGAGTTGCTCAAGCTCCGCTCGTTCGGCCGCACCTCGCTGCGTGAAGTGAAGCGGAAGCTGCTCGACATCGAACTCGATCTTGGAATGGAACTGCCCGAAGGCTACAACGCCGCGGGCGTAAACTGAAGCAATGCGACGGGCACGCACTGCCCGAATGGATACGGACGCGGTGATCGCGTTCGCTAGCGAAGGGATAAAGCCATGCGTCATCGTAAAGCCGGCTTTAAGTTGGGAAGAACCGCGGCACATCGTCAGGCGATGCTCCGCAACATGGCGGCCAGTCTCTTCGAGCATGGCCAGATTACCACGACCGTGCCCAAGGCCAAGGCCCTGCAGCCGTTCGTGGAGAAGATCGTGACCAAGGCTAAGCGTGGCGACATGCACGCCCGCCGTCAGGTGATCTCGATGCTCGGGCGTGACCGTAACGCGTTCGCATGGTCGTACATCGCGAAGAACGCGACAGACGAGCAGCGTGAATCCGTTGAGGAGCAGCGTGAGTTCGTTGAGGGGTTCTTCGATATCCCCGATACCGATCAGATCGAGCGCAACCGTTACGGTGAGCTCCGCAAGGCACCCAAACTGGTTCGACACATCTTCGAGAATGTCGGACCGCGCTTTGAGGACCGTGCAGGCGGCTACACCCGCATCGTCAAGCTCGGGCGTCATCGCCTGGGTGACGCGGCTGAGCTGTGCGTGATCCAGTTCGTCGGCAACGAAGAAGGCCCCGAGATCGGCGGGCACCCATCCGGTCGCCGTCGACAGGCGGACAAGCGAACCGCGTTCGCAGCCAAGCTCCGCAAGGAGACCGCCAAGGCCGAGGCACCCGCAGCCGCTGCCGAGGAAGCTCCCGCGGCTGACGCCGGCGAAGAAACCAAGGGCGACGAGTAAGTCCGCCCGGTTGATCAGATTCTCACACGCCCCGCTCAGTACTGAGCGGGGTTTTTCTTGATTCGGACGGAGAACACCCGCCCCCCACATGGACTACGATCGATCATGACGATGCTGGAAGCACTCAACGACATCGAGACCGCAGCGCTTGGCGCGCTTGAGCAAGTGAACGATGAATCCTCGCTCGAAGCGTGGCGCATCGAGTTCATCGGCACCAAGGGCAAGATCCGATCGGTCATGCCGATGATGAAGGATGTGCCAGGGGATCAGAAGGCGGCGGTCGGCAAACGCCTCAACGAGGTCAAGACGGCACTCGAGAGCGGGTTCGAGAACAAGCAGGCCGCGATGGGCAGCGGCGGAGGCGGAGGTGCCAAATCCTCTGGTCCGATGCTCGACCTCACTGAGCCGGGCGTGATCGATACGCACAGCCTTGGTAAGGAACACATCGTTACGCGTGTTCGTGCCGAGCTCGTTGAGATCTTCGCCAGACTGGGCTTTGAGGTTGCGCAGGGGCCTGAGCTTGAGGATGACGAGCACAACTTCGTCAAGCTCAACATCCCCGACGCCCACCCGGCTCGGGATCCCATCGATAACTTCTATGTGGACAATCCCAACGAGGTGGATACGCCGCGGATGCTGCGGAGTCAGACATCAACCGTGCAGATTCGAACCATGGAGGATGCTGTCGCCAAGGGGTGGGGCCCACCGATCAAGATTGTTTCGCCCGGGCGGGTGTACCGGCCCGACACGGTGGATGCGACGCACTCGTTCATGTTCCACCAGATCGAGGGGCTCTACATCGACAAGCATGTCTCGATGAGCGATCTGATGAGCACGCTGCTCCAGTTCGCGCGCGCCTACTTCGGCGAGGACGCGGATGTCCGGCTTCGCCCGAGCTTCTTCCCCTTCACCGAGCCCAGCGCCGAGTTCGACATGATGATCGCCCTCAAGCCCGGCACCGACCCGAGCTGGATCGAGCTCGGCGGGTGCGGCATGGTCGATCCCAATGTGCTGCGGGCCTGCGGTATCAACCCCGAGGAATACACCGGGTTCGCGTTCGGGTTCGGGATCGAGCGCATCGCAATGGGCAAGTACGGGATCCCCGATATCCGGATGCTCTTCGAGAACGACATCCGCTTCCTGCAGCGAGTGTAATCGATTCCGGTATACTCCCAATACACACACAGATAGGGGGTCACAATGAGTGAGCATGAGTTCGATCAGGAAACCACGGTCGTTGAGCAGTGGGAAACAGTAGAAATTCAGCAGCGACCCAGATGGCCCAAGGTCATCGGGATCATCAGTATCATCTGGGGGTCGCTTGGATTGGTCTGTGGCGGCTTCGGGCTGATTGTGCTGCCGTTGTCTTCCAAGTTCATCAGCGGCGCACTTCAGAACGGTGAACCGGTGCCCTACGGCATGGTCCCGACAGTGTCTGACTACGCGATCGGTGCGATCGGGTTCGGCCTTGCCTTGCTTCTGCTCTTCGCGGGCATCGCGTGTGTGTCATACCGTCCTGTGACACGGAAAATGCACCTCGCCTACGGTCTCGTTTCCGTACCGATCGTGGTGTGGTCCTACATGAATCAGCAGACCAAGCTCGCTCAGAATCTCGAGTGGGCGAAAGAGTTCCCCAACAACGACATCGCCAAGGGTATGGACCCATCACAGAACCCCGCCGCGGGCGCGAGTCAGATGGTGGGGCTCGCGCTGCTCCTCGTGCTGGGTTTCGGCGTTCCGCTGCTTTACCTGATCTGGTTCGGGTTGATCAAGACCAAACCCGAGCAGATCACCGGTGGCGAAGAGGGCGTCTATTAAATGTTGATGCACATGAGAGTATGTGAAAAACACCCCGCTGAACGCGGGGTGTTTTCATGTCGGTCATGGTCTGGGATCAGGGGCATCCGGCGCTGAACGCGCTGAGGAATGCGCTGACATCGAAGAAGTTGTACTGCCCGTCATTGTTGAGGTCTGCCGCGGTGTCCTGGGCTGAGAACAGGCCCAGGAACGCGCTGACATCGAAGAAGTTCAGCAGGCCGTCACCCGTGAAATCTGCGGGGCAGGTGCCAAGCGTGACGGTCTCTGTGACAATGTTTGTGTTGCCCGAGTCCTCGACGGCCACGATGGTGACCGTATTTACACCCGGCTGCAGCGCGCTGTCGAAGTTGCGCTTATAGGTATACCGATCGAACGGGTTGACCTGTGTTGTTGCGTTGAGCATGGTCAGCGGGTCGTCGCCCGGCTCGAGGTTGAGGAACATGTAGACGGCGCGGGTCGTCCGATCGAGCGCGTTGACCACAAACTCGGGTCGGTTGTCGTCGGTGACAAGCCCGGCCTGCTCAAACTCGATTGCTGGTGGCTCACGATCGATGTAGATCACCTTGCGCACTTCGCGGAAGATCGGTGTGGTCCCCGATGGTCTGTGCCGGAACGCGATCACGCTGAGGTAGTGGAACCCCTCGCTCATCTGTGTCGCGTCGATGGTCTGGCGATAGAGACCGAATGAGTTTGGCGAGCCGAAGAGCGGGGCGTTGAGGGTGGTGAACTCCTCGTAGCCGCCGATGACCGAGGAAGTGGTGGGGATGTCGGTTGAGCCATTCCCGTTGTAATCCTGATTCCGCTGATCGAACGCGAAGAGCGCGTTGTCGTCCGTGTTGGGATCGAGCGGGTCGCCCGCGGCGGTCTGGAGCCGGATCTCGAAGGAGTCATCGCTGATCACGGTTGCTTCGCTCAGTCGCTGGAGGAAGTCGGGGAAGCTCGCCGGGTCGGGGAGGATGGTGCCGTCGGCACCGATGAAGGTCACGGTCGCATCGGGCAGCGCCTCAGCGTAGATGACATAGCCCTTGCCGTGCTCGTTGTTCCCGGCTTTGTTGTTGGGGACCGTGAGGGTGACCGACCCGCCGGGACCAACCACGATGGTCTCGGGGATCGAGTTGCTGGGATCGATGATCGGATCAGCGGCGTTCCCGGTCATCTCATGCAGGCGTGTGCCCTGCGGGTAGGATGTATTGACCGTGACACTCAGAGCCCCCGAATCGAAACGGTCGTTCACGGCGACAAGACAGTTCGCCTGGTTATTGAACGCCCGCTCGAAGACGAGCACATCGCTGATGTTGCCGTTGAGCTGGAAGTACTGCCCGTAGGCGACCTGATTTCGCAGCTGCATCAGGGTGGTGATGGTGTCGTCGAGTGTCTGGGTCGCCGGGTCCCAGCCCAGTGCGCCGGGTGTGCCCTCACGCGGGTAGAAGCCGCCGTTGCGTGGGATCTGGCGGCCGTTGTGATAGACGATTGAGCGGCCGGGACGCATCAGCGTGTACGCCATCATCTGGTAGCCCTGCTGTCGTGCGGTGGGCAGCGGGGGGTTCGAGGAGCCGTTGCCCGCGGTGCCGTTGTCATGCGAGAAGACATGGTTGACGCCCATGGAGCCGTTGATGATGCCATCGTCGGCAAAGTCAAGGTGCCCAGAGTCGGCGCTGGAGTTGATGTTTGCCCACGATCCGAATCCGCCGGCGTTGAGCAGGTCGCGCAGGCGCGCGGCGCCCTGCAGGTCGAGCGCGTCGCGGTTGGCGAACGAATCCTTGCGGATGTAGTTGCTGAGCATGTCGAAGTTGCCGGTGACATTCTCGCCGAAGCTGAACGGGGTGATCTTGTTCCCCGTTGCGGGTGAGACGCGGGTCTTGTGCACGGCGCTGTCGAAGAACCCATCCCAGAACCAGGAAGGGATGTGCTTGTGTGCATCGAGCCGGAAGCCGTCGACGCCCTGCACCTCGACCATCCATTGCGCCCAGCGCATCAGCATGCCGGTGGCGTTATCCGCGACCGCATCGCCCGCGAGCGGGTTGTTGATGTTGTAGGGGTAGCGCGTGAAGCTGGTCGCGCCGGGATTGCGAGCGGTGCCCGGGTTGTTCACGATCGTTGGCGAGAGGATCTGGTCGGGGTAAAAGCGAGCGTTGTCAGCGCTGGGCTGATTGCAGATGGTGCCCGCTGGGATGTTCAGCGGGTTGCCTTCCTCGACGGGCTGGCGGATATAGCTGTTGTTGCTCTCCTGGGCGATGTCGACGAGGGCCACAAGATCGCCGTTGTGCAGGTCATAGCGTGGGCCGCCCGGGTTCTCTGATTGCAGGTAACCGGAGGCGACACCGTTGTGAAAATCGCCCCAGTCGTCGGTGGGTTGCTTGTCACGCGGCGGATTCTCGCGTGGGATCCAGAACCCCGGGTAGCCGCCCTGTGCCAGGAACGCGTCGGATTGGGTGCGGCCGCCGTTGTGGTTGAAGATCGCGTCGATGTAGACCTCACCATTGGCCCGATGAAGCTCATCGACCATCGCCTTGAATGTCGCCTCGGTGCCATAGGTCGTGCGTGCACGAGAGGAGGAGAAGGTGAGTAGCGGTGGTTGCCCGAGATCGAAGCGATCAAACGGGTCGTAGCCGGGGCTGTGGAAGGACGCGACCGAAACCGGCGGCAGCCACACGGCGTTGTATCCCGCGAGGAAGAAGTCCGGCACGCGCCGCTCGATATCGTCCCACTCGGTCTCGAACCATTGGAGGTAGTTCTGCGCGACCTGCGCGTTGGCGGTGGGGCCGGTGGTGCTCAGCATCACAAGCGAGCCGAACAGGAGCGGGCGAGTGAGAAGTGAGAGCCTTTTATTCATATCAAGCATCATGCGTTCCCAGTCAGCGAAATGGCTGGTGTCTGCCCGACGAGTCCGGGCGGGGTGTTCCTGTCTGATTATCGCCGATCAGGGCGAGATTGTGAACATGCTTTCGTGAGATTATGGCGGATTATCGCCACAATCCGGTGACTTTTTGGTATGGTCCCAGAACAATACGCGACACTTTCGTAGCACCCGCTTGGTGAGCGATACCGACAACCTCAGGAGTCACGATGCGCAACAATAGGTTTCCCTTTCTGAGACTCGTTCTTGGCGTACTCGTTTCGTTGCATACCTTCGCGTCGGCCCAGGTGGCCGAGGTGATTGGGGATGGGATCGTCCGGTTCGATGCTTCACATGAGGCACGCGTGAATCGCCGTCCATCGATCGCGATGGTGCGTCCGTTTGAGTCGATCGGGGACATACAGGGCGATACGCATCCGCTCGTGCCCGAGTTCTCCCAGAACTCGGAAGGTCGCTTTGTTGCGAGCATCGAAATTGAGCCGGGCACCAGTTTGTACGGCACCGGGCAGGTTGCGGGGCCGCTGCTCCGTAACGGGTTCGTGACCGAGACATGGAATCTTGATGCGTTCGGGTACGGGCTCGACGCAACCAACCTGTACACCTCGCAGCCGTGGGTGCTTGCGGTGCGTGCGGATGGCACGGCTTTTGGTGTGCTTGCGGATACGACGGAGCGGTGCGAGATCGACCTGCGTGAGGGGATCACTTTCCGAGGTGTCGCCTATCAGTTCCCGGTGATTGTTGTCGATCGGGATTCGCCTCAGGCGGTGATGGAGGGGCTTGCGGAGCTGACGGGCACGATCGCCATGCCGCCGCGCTGGGCGGTGGGGTATCACCAGTGCCGCTACTCGTACAACCCGGATTCACGCGTGCGTGAGGTTGCGGAGACTTTCCGGGCCAAGAAGCTGCCCGCCGATGTGATCTGGATGGACATCGATTACATGGACGGCTACCGCGTGTTCACCTTCGACGATGAGCAGTTCCCCGACCCCAAGGGGCTCAATGCCTACCTCGACTCGATCGGGTTCAGCAATGTCTGGATGATCGATCCGGGCGTGAAGAAGGAGGACGGCTACTTTGTCTACGACTCGGGCACCGAGCACGATGTCTGGGTGAAGAACGCGCAGGGCAAGACCTACACCGGCGAAGTCTGGCCGGGCGTGTGTGTGTTCCCTGATTATCTTAATAAGGAAGTGCGCGAGTGGTGGGCGGGGCTGTATGGAGACTTCATGGCCTACGGCATCGATGGTGTATGGAACGACATGAACGAGCCGGCGGTGTTCAATGTCGAAACCAAGACCATGCCCGAGGACAATGTGCATCATGCCGACCCCGAGCTGGGCGGCGAGGGCAACCACGGGCGCTACCACAATGTCTACGGCATGCAGATGATCCGCGCCACGCGTGAGGGCGTCATGGACGCGAACCCGGGCAAGCGACCCTTCGTGCTCTCGCGTGCCAACTACCTCGGCGGGCATCGCTACGGCGCGACCTGGACAGGCGACAACTCGGCCACATGGGAGCATCTGGACATGTCGATCCCGATGACCGTGAACCTGGCGCTCTCGGGGCAGCCCTTTGCGGGCCCCGATATCGGCGGGTTCGCCTACAACGGTGATGGCGAACTCTTCGCCCGCTGGATGGGCTTTGGCACGCTCTTCCCGTTCGCCCGCGGGCACACGGCCAAGGGGAACATCGACAAGGAGCCCTGGTCGTTCACGCCCGAGGTTGAGGCGACCTGCCGACGGGCGCTGGAACGGCGCTATCGGCTGCTGCCCTATATCTACACCTTGTTCCACGAGTCCGCAACGCACGGCACGCCCATCGCGATGCCGACCTTCTTCGCGGACCCGAGCGATCCGGCACTGCGCAGCGAGGACGACTCGTTCCTCCTGGGCGACCACCTGCTGGTTGTCGCCAAAGCGACGCCCGAGGCCGATCGGGTCGCGGTGCTGCCTCGAGCGATCGATGGTATCGCGTGGGCGAAGTTCGACTTCGAGAGCTTCGACGGCGGGCGTGACTCGAAGGATGTTGATCTGCCGGATCTCTACATCAAGCCCGGCTCGATCATCGTCACCGCGCCGGTGACGCAGTACTTCGGCGATCGCCCTGATCAGCGTGACGAGATCACCTTGCTGGTGCATCTCGATGCGAACGGTGAAGCGATGGGCACGCTGTACGAAGACGCCGGCGAGGGTATGGAGTACATGCTCGGTGAGTATCTGCGGACGACTTTCAAAGCCTCACGCGACGGTCATGATGTCAAGGTCGAAGTTGTTGATCAGCACGGCAAGATGGCGGCGCCGGAGCGCACGATCAAGGTTCGCGTCATCGATTGAGTTGAGTTTCAGATTCGTCTTTCAACCCGCAACGCTCATGCGTTTGCGGGTTCTTTTTCAACCGAGTTCTTCTCATCGGTCGCGAGCGTCAGGATGTTGGTCTGATTCATTTCGCTGCCCCGCAGCTCACCCTTGATGACCCCTTCGCCCATGACGAGGATGCGGTCGCTCAGGGCGAGCAGTTCCGGCATCTCAGATGACACCAGAAGGATCGCGAGGCCCTGATCGGCAGCTTCGTTGATGAGTTTGTAGATCTCGGCTTTGGTACCGACATCGATGCCGCGGGTGGGCTCGTCGAGCAGCAGGACCTTGGTGCGATCGCTCATCCAGCGGGCGATGAGGAGCTTCTGCTGGTTGCCGCCCGAGAGCTCGCTGGGCTTGGTCTCACGGAGTGACGCGGTCTTGATCTGGAAGCGGTCGACGCGCGACTGGACGCGGGCGAGTTCGTCGTCGAGTTTGCGCATGCCGAAGAAGCCACAGATGTCGGGCATGATGGGGGCGAGGATGTTCTCGTCGATGCCGAGGTTGAAGAACAGGCCCTGATTGCGGCGGTCCTCGGGGACATAGCCGAGCCCGACGCCGGCCTCGATGGCGGCCTTGGTGCCCTTGCCGCAGATCTCGTCGCCGTCGACGACGATCGAGCCGGTGACGCGGTGGTCGATACCGAAGATCGCGTCGAAGAGCTCGGATCGCCCCGCGCCGACGAGCCCGCCAACGCCGAGGATCTCGCCCGGGTAGAGCTTGAGCGAGATGTTGTTGAGTTTGCCCGGCGAGCAGACATCGCGAAGGATCAGTCGTGGCGGCTGATCGTAGTGGGGCTCTTGGCTGTTGCTGGTGCCGACCAGCGACTCGATGGCCTCGGCTTCGATACCCTCGCCATTGTCTGAGGTCGATGCTGTGTGCTTGGCGCCCGGGGTGCTGATTCGACGCCCGATCATCTGTTCGACGAGGGTGGGTTCGTCGATGTCCTTGACGACGCTGGTGGCGACATACTTGCCGTCGCGCAGCACGGTGACGCGATCGCAGCAGGTGAAGATCTCGCTCATCCGATGTGAGACATAGATAATGGTGAGGCCTTGAGCCGCGAGGTCGCGGGTGATGCCCATGAGCGTGCTTGCTTCCGTGAGCGAGAGTGACGAGGTTGGTTCGTCGAAAACGATGACTTTGGCGGCGTTGTGGCCCTGATCGTCCTTGTCGAGCGATGCGGCGATCTGGCAGATCTGGCGTCGCCCGGGTGAGAGCCGACCGAGCGGCTGGGTGACATCGATGCTCGGGTCGAGCTGGTGCACAAGCTCCTGGGCGCGACGGCGCATCTCATCAAAATCGACGATGAACCCCTTCTTGGGGAGGTCGTGCAGGCAGAGGTTCTCAGCCACGGAGAGGTTCGGGCACTGGGCGAGTTCCTGGTGCACGATGCGGACCCCGGCGGCGAACGCGTCGTCGAGTGAGCCGGGGATCAGTTCGCGGCCTTCGAGATTTACGACGCCCGTGTCCTGCTTGTGCAGCCCCGCGATGACCTTGCCGAGCGTGGACTTGCCCGCGCCGTTTTCACCCATCAGGGCGTGGACCTCGCCGGGGAGAAACGACACTGATACATCACTCAGCGCCTGGGTCACCCCGAACGCCTTGGAGATGTTGGTGGCCGTGAGCACCGGGGTCGTGCTGTTTGCGGGATCGCTCATGAAAGAAACGCGTCGGGCGCTGACCCAACGCATTGGAATGTGATTCAGTCTTCACCAAGCCACTTGGCCCAGTTCTCGCCGAACTCTTCGACATTGTCCTCGGTCACAATGTCGAACTGGGCGTAGATGAACTCGGACTCGGGGGTGCGATTGAGTTCGAGCTTGTCGATGATCATCTCGACGGACTTCTCGCCCCAGCCGAAGTAGGGCTGGCCGACGAGGACCTGCACCTGCCCCTTCTTGACATACTCCAATGGGAGGGGGAGGGGGTCCATGGAGACGATCTTGGCATTCTGATAGATGCCGTCGAGCGCGTTGTCGGTGTAGAGCGGCCAGCCGCCCACCAGCGCCCAGCCGGTGATGTCGGGGTTCGCGCTCTGGACCTGCTGCATCTTGGCGGCTGCTTCGGTCGCGGTCTCGGGGGTGAATGAATACACGGTCGGCTCGGCAATGCCTTCGTATTCGGCGGCCTGCTCGAGTACTCCGTTGACACGGGCCTGCAGGTTGGCGGCCGCGGGGTTGCCCGTCAGCACGGCGACCTTGCCGCTGCCACCCATCTGTTCAGCGAGCTGGCGCATGACTTCTTTGCCGGCCTGCTTGTCGTCCACGCCGTAGTAGGCCATGCGGCCAGACTCGGGCGCGTCGGAGTCGAAGGTGACGACGACGACGCCTTTCTCGACCGCGGCCTTGAGCGAGCTGGTGAGCAGGTTGGCGTCGGTGCACGAGATGGCGATGCCGTCAACACCAGATGATACGAGCTGCTCAACATACTGTGCCTGGACCTGGGCATCTTCCTGCGGCGGGGTCTGCCAGAGGATCTCCACGGTCACGCCGTCGAGTTCCTTGGTGAGGCGTTCGCCGGCGGCCATAGCGCCGGTCTTGGCGGCCTGGAAAACAGGGTTGCTGTTGCTCTTGGCGATGACGCCGATGCGGTACACGGTGTCCGCTGCGGCGGGGGTGTTCTCGGCGGTGTTGCTTGCTGCGGGGTCGCTCTTGGAGCATCCGCTGAGCATCAGGGCCGAGAGTGAGAGCGATGCGGAAGTGATGAGCCAGGCGGTTCGCGAGGTCATGGTGAGTCTCCTGTGTCGTGTTACCCTCTGCGGGTCTGGATTCGTTGTTTGGTCTGATCGATGACGACGGCGATGATGATCGCCGCACCCATCACGATCTGATTGTAACTCTGGTCAACGCTGAAGATGACCATCGCGTTGTTGATGAGCTGGATGATGATGGCCCCAAGCACCGCGCCCAGTGCCGTGCCGCGTCCGCCCATGAGCGAGGCACCGCCGATCACCGTCGCGGCGATGACCTGCAGCTCGTAGGCGTTGCCCGCGTTGGTTTCTGCGGCACCGAGGTAGCCCAGATAGATGCAGGCGCTGAGCCCGCAAAGGGCACCGGTGATGGTGTAGACGAGGATTTTGACGCGGCCCACGGGTATGCCCGCGTACTGGGCCGCTGTTTCGTTGCCGCCAATCGCGAAGACGCGGCGGCCGAAGACCGTGCGCGAGAGCACAAACCACCCCGCGATGGCGACCACGGCCATGATGATCACCGGCACGGGGTAGACACCCATGACCTCGGCCTTGAAGAAGCCGCCGGTGAAGCTCTTGGGGAAACCGCCGATGGACTGGGTGTTGAAGAACTCCTGAGGGAGCACGACGGTGAGTCCGCGCAGGGCCGCCATCATGCCCAGCGTGATGACGAACGGGTGCACGCGCAGCCCCACACTCATCGAGCCGTTGGCAAAGCCGCAGATGGTTCCGATCGTCATGCACACCGCGAGCCCGACGGGGAGGGCGATGAGCAGGGAGGTATCCTCGGGAAGGGCGCTGAGGGCCATTGCGCCGACGATCGCCGAAAGCCCGTAGATGGAGCCGACGGAGAGGTCGATACCCGCGAGGATGATCACGCCGGTCATGCCGACGGCCATGATCGCGAAGAAGCTCGAGTCCTTGAGGATCAGGAAGATGTTGGACTTGTTAAAGAACTTGTTCTTGAGCCTGGTCTGGTAGAGTGTCCGGGTTGTTGCATCGAAGCGGTCGATGCTCGTTGCGTCGTAGGTCGTACTCTCGCCGTTCTGGGTCACGCGGTAGGCTGAGATGTTGCGTTTGGCGATCTCGCCGACCTCGTGCACGGCACCACCTGAGTCGAGCAGGGTCACCTGCGCGTCCGGACTCAGGACGATCTTGATGGGGTCGGGGACCTTGTTGAAGGTGCCATAGACCGTAAGGACGCTCATCATCAGAATGATGACGAGGACGAGGCCGGATTCCTGGTGTGAGAAGAGCCGGCCGAGAAAGGAGCCCCGAGATTTGCCCGGGGCCTTGGTCGATTGGTTCGATTGCTGATCAGCGGGTTCGGTCCTGCTCACCATTGATCCTCATGCGTGTTCAGGGTTTCAGTCACATCGCACAGTGTACCGCGTGGGGCGGGGGCGTGCGTGCCGCGCGAAACGCGGTCAGTCGATGACCTGGACCTTGTTGCTGCGATTGGGGTTGATCAGGTTGATGCTGAGATTACTCGAACGAAGATCCTCATCGCGGATATCTTCGGGATTCATAAAGAATGTTGTCTGCGGGTTTGTGTCCACGAAATCAGCACTGCCGTCGGCGCGTACAAAGTTGCCGCCCTCGTCGCCGTGGTTGTCGTCCCTGGCGTACCCAGTTCGGGGATTGAATCCGTAGTCGTTGACCGGGTTCGGCTCGTTGCCCCCTCCGGGCTGATCGTTTCGCCAGTCCCATCCGTACCACGCGTTCAGGCTGACATCGCCTGTATTGGTTTCATCGCCCCAGAGCGGTGGCGCGAACTGGATCGATGGGTCGATCGACTTGAGTCCAGCGATATAAAGATAGCTGATGTTGTAGTGGATGATGTCGCGTTCCTGCTTCGGCGGTTCCGGAGTCTTGCTCGAAATCGCGGCGGAAATGATCTTGTTGGTCGGA
The DNA here is from genome assembly GCA_964419845.1 of uncultured Phycisphaeraceae bacterium. Classification (GTDB taxonomy): domain Bacteria; phylum Planctomycetota; class Phycisphaerae; order Phycisphaerales; family UBA1924; genus UBA1924. The sequence continues at coordinate 52,141 of CAYQRD010000005.1, read as the reverse complement.
GTCGGGAAGCGTCTCCAGTAGTAGTCGATTCTGTCACTCGGACAGGTCAGGATCTCAAATGTCTCGAGATAGCCTCGCATCAGGGGTGTTTTGTTACCGTTGACATATGCACCGGGACCACCTGCGGGTGTGCCGACAAAGCCGACATCACCTGATACGGATGGCGATCCGCCACCGTCACCGAGTGAGCCCTCGCCGTCGCCGATCTGGAAGAGCGAGAACAATCCCGCGACCCCTCCGGCGGTGTACTGGTTATCGAGGTACCGCGAATCTGGTTGCTGAGCTGGGATGATCGGATACCAATCCTTGTGATCATCGGCATAGAAAGTGAATGCCTGACCCATCGCACGGACCTGGGTAAGGCACTTGAGCTTCTTCGCGGAATCGCGTGCGCCGCCGAGTGCGGGCAGCAGGATTCCGATGAGCAGCGCGATGATCGCGATGACGACGAGAAGTTCAATTAAGGTAAAGCCGACGCGTTTGGTGTAGAGTTCATACCGTTTCATGCGTGTTCCTTGATCGCTCATTGCGGCCACCACCATCGCGGTCCCCCGATCGCGTACATTGGCTTGACGCAATGGTAATGGAGAGTGGCTGTGCCTGTCAACCGAATCTACTTTCGTGGGCGAAAAACATTTCTGCTCGGTTCCCTTCTGATTCTGTTCCTCCAGAACCCGGCCACCGCCGCTCAGGTTGGAGCCATAGGTCCGCCAGAACAGCGTTTACAGGCCGAAGGAGTCGAATCGATGCGAACGCCCGATTGGGCGAAAGGTGTTGTGTGGTATCAGGTATTCCCTGAAAGATTTCGTGACGCGAATCCCGCGAACAATCCGCAGGGCTGGGATGTCACCCCACTGGATTGGGACGAGCCGTTCGATGAGGTGAGCATCGAGGAGATCGAACTGGCCTGGAATCGAGCACGGATCGACCCGCTTCATCACGGCTTCAGTCCTCGTCGAGGCGGCGGGGCCCTGCCTGCGGTGATCTATTCCAGACGCTACGGGGGCGACCTGCAAGGGGTCTATGAGCAGCTCGAGTCGATCAAGGAGATGGGCTTCACGGGAGTGTACCTGTGCCCGATTTTCCGCTCACGCTCGCTTCATAAGTATGACGCGAGCGATCATCGGCACATCGATCCCACGCTCGGGCATCCCGGGGACTACCTGGACACGGGGCCCGGGCACACGCGACTCGGGGTGGACGAGGATCCATCCGACGAGCGATCATGGGCATGGACTCCGGCGGATCGCTGGTTCGTCGAGGTCTTTCTGCCGAGGGCCAAGTCGCTTGGGTTGCGTGTGATGCTCGATGGCGTGTGGAACCATGTCGGGCTGGATCACTTCGCGTTCAATCATGTGCGCGAGCACGGCAAGGATTCGCCCTACGCGGATTGGTTTCAGGTGGTGTTCGATGAGGACGGGCGGCTGATCGGCTGGCAGGGGTGGAGCCGCGTGAACGGGAGCTTGCCCGAGTTTCGGCATGTCGGCGCGGATCTTTCGCCGGGGCCCAAGGGCCATGTGATGGCGGTGACCCGGCGATGGATGGACCCCAACGGTGATGGTGATCCGAGCGATGGGATCGACGGCTGGCGGTTGGATGTGGCCGCCGAGATCGGTGCGGACTTCTGGAAAGACTGGCGTGAACAGGTCAAATCGCTCAACCCGGACGCGTTGATCGTTGCAGAAATCTGGGGTGATGCGAGCGACATGCTCAACGATGAGGCGTTCGATTCGCAGATGAACTACCCGTTCGCGTACCCGGTTGCGGACTGGCTGAGCACTGGCAATCGGGACACGCTGGGGGATGCACGAGTCGTGGCCCACAGGCTCGGGCAGGTTTATGACAACGGGCCTGAAATCGATCGTGTCCAACTGAATCTGATGACATCGCACGATACCGAGCGCCTCGCCTCGATGATGCACAACAGTTGGCCGCGCGGTTTCGATAATGAATCCTCGCGGTGGTTCGGCGGATACGACTCATCCATCGTGAGCGATCAAGCGATGCGCCGAGCCCTCGCGGCGATCGCGGTCATGGTCGCGAGCCCGGGCTCGCTCATGATCTACAACGGCGATGAGTTCGCGCTCCCGGGCGCGGACGATCCAGATAATCGCAGGCCAATTCCATGGGGGCGTTTGAGCCAATCGCAAACCCGGTTCGCGGATCAGACAGCCTCGCTGCTTCGTCTGCGCGGTGGGCATTCCGTCGGTGAGGCTTTGCGGCTTGGACATGCGGAGTTCCTCTCCGATGGGGAGGCGACACTGCTGATCCGCAGAACGCACCGCGACACCATGGTCGAGGTCCGCGTCGCGGCGGATGCGGATGGGCTGATTCGGTTTTCCGGCGAACAGCCCGGGTGGGCGCGTGACCACGAAACTGAACGGAAACTGCGTATCGAACAACGAAATGCGGTGTACGAAGTGGTGGTCTTCAGACGAGAGGGCGTGGATTAGTGCGTCCGAAAATGCCTGATATGGCGTATCGAGACAGGATTCCATGTCGCGAAATCACTTTCGCTAGATTTGGGTCTCGCTCTCCGAAACGGGTTTCGCTATTCTGGTGAACGCGACCGGTTTCACAACTTGGCGCGTGATGCCCCCGCACACGGGGCCATCGGAACACGATCCGGGCAACGCGCCGGGGTCGAGGAGCAACCAAAGGGAGAAAAGCATGAACAATCGTAAACTCATTGTCGCGAGCACACTCGCACTCATCGCAGGCAGCGCGATTGCGCAGCCCACCCTCGACGGCGTTTACGACGCCGGGTCCGAGGGCGCGTTTTATGGTGACACCATCTGGGTGCAGAACCAGCCGACAGGGTTTGGTGACAACACCGCTGGTCTTTCAACGGGTGGCGAGTTCGGTAACCCCGAAGTCGTGAATACCGGTATCGAAATCTGTATCCCGCTCGCATCGCTCGGCCTGAGCGGCAATGAGTCCATCCGGCTCGCCGGCTGGGTGAACTCGGGCGATCGCACCTTCAAGTCCAACCAGATCATCGGTGATCTCCCGCAGGATACCGGCAACCTTGGTGGTCCGCAGGATTTCAACGCCGCGCCTTTCGATGGCACGACCCAGCACATCAGCATTGATTTGTCGTCAGCTCCGTTGAGCAGCGCAACAGTCGATGGTTCGCTCGATGCCGCGTATGCCAATGTGTTCCTTCAGGGGAACTACACCGGCTTTGGCAACGAAACCGACGGCACGGTTGACGGCAGCGGCCCCAACGGCGGCGGTTCGGAAATCGACGGCGTGTATGTCGCCAAGGATGCCGTCAACCTCTACATCTTTGTGGCTGGAAACCTTGAGAATAACGGCAACGGCCTCGATCTCTACATCGACACAGGCGCGGGCGGCGCGGGCACGCTCGCTGGCGGCTCGGGCGATGGTGGCTTCATCGTCGACGGCCAGAGTGGGCTCGGGTTCGACTCGGGTTTCGATGCGGATTATGTCTTCTCGGTCGACGCGACCGACGACGACATGGACGGCATGACTCCTAATGTGCCCCGTGCGTTCTTCGGTGCCATCGGCGGCTCGATCGCGAACATCGGCACGCTCGCGGGCTACGGGTCGGCGAATGCAGGCGTACTCAGCGGCGGCGTCTCACTGGCGGTTGACAACTCGAATGTTGAAGGCGTGATCGGTGATCCGTCAGCATCGACACCGGTTTCGCCGGATATGGACTGGGCCTACGGCTCGGAACTCGACAACGCCCGTGTCTACATCGACACGGTCAACAACAAGCTCTGGCTTTTCCTTGCTGGCAATATGGAGGGCAACTACAACAAGCTTGTCCTGTTCTTTGATACGCAGCCCGGCGGTCAGAATGTGATCCGTGATGACAACCCTGACATCGCGTTCAATGCGGTCAACAACATGTCCGGCATCACTTTCGACAGCGGCTTCTCGCCCGATTACTGGATGGACTTTAACCAGGGCGTCGATGGCGGCAGCGGTCAGCTTCAGCGGTTCACCGACGCCGTCGTCCTCCGCACCGACGGTGCTCTGATCGACTCGTTCTTCGGCGTGATCGTTGATTACGGCTCCTTCGACGGCGGTCTGGTCGGCGACTTCCCAACCATCCCGTTTGCAGGGCCCCGCATCGATATCCAGGACGGCTCGCTCGGCAGCCTCTTCGCCAACTACGGCCCGCGTCTCTCACAGCTCGATCCGATGAGCCCCATCGATAACCTGATCCAGGTCGGTGTGAACAACTCGAATGTCGCCGGCGTGACCGATTCGTCGGCTGCGGGTGCCGCGAGCGTGACCACCGGCATCGAGATGTGCATCGATCTAGATGAACTCGGCTGGGATGGCTCGCAGGACATCCTTCTGGGCGGCTGGATCGCCAACGCCGGCTTCGATTTCATCTCGAATCAGGTTCTCGGCGGAATCCCAAGCTCTGACAACATCGGCCCGCGTGACGCCGACGGCGACGGCGTCAATGATCTGGACTTCAACACCATCGCGGGTGATCAGTTCATCAACCTGAGTAACCCGGTTGCGCCCTCGTGCCCGGCGGACCTCAACAACGATGGCATGCTGAACTTCTTCGATGTTTCGGCATTCATCAGTGCCTTCTCGGCGATGGATCCTGCTGCGGACTTCACCAATGATGGCACATACAACTTCTTCGATGTTTCGGCATTCATCTCCGCGTTCAGCGCTGGTTGCCCGTAATCGTCGATTTGCATACCCGATCGGGTATGAACTCTGAACTCCGGGTGTCCGTGCCCAACCGTGCGGACACCCTTTTCTTTACCCGAACCGCGTCGGTCCGATATCATTGAGTGTCGATCGTGAACAGGAGAGTCACCGTGCGAGCAAGGCCGCGAATCTGCACCGTCATCGTTCTGCTTCAGGCATGTCTATTCACCGCGCTGAGTTGGGCGCAGGACATGGTCAGACCCGAGTCGCTCCCGCAGGGCTTCGTGCTCGTGGTGAAGGATCTCTCGGGCAAAGCGAATAAGAGCAACCCGATCTACTTCGCATCGAGCATCAACGGCTGGAACCCGGCGGATCCGGAGTACCTGCTTTCGGGTCGATCGGATACCCGGTGGCAGATCGTGATCGGTGAGGACATGCAGGGCGTGACCGTGCAGTTCAAGTTCACCCAGGGCGGCTGGGACCGTGAGGAACTCGATGCAGACGGGAATGCGATCCCCAACCGATCATTGCCGATGGTGGACGCCTCAAAGCTCGAGCCCGGCGAGCGTCCGATCATTGAGTTGGAGGTCGTCGACTTCCGGGAGCCCGTCTCGCTTGCGGAGCAGGTCCGGCAATCGGGTTTCTACCATGAGCTGCAGGTCACGGGCGATGTGCATCGGATGCAGATCCAGGGAGGGGCCGGGCAGAGTGAATCGCTGACGCGCGATCTGCTCATCTGGACACCGCCGGGATACGACGACCCGGAAAACGCGAATCAAAGCTACCCCGTGCTGTACATGTTCGATGGTCAGAACATCTTCGAGCAGCTCCCGGGACTGCCCAGCGAGTGGCACGCCGACGAAACGGCGACTGAACTGGTGGAGTCGGGCAGGATCGAGCCGCTGATCATCGTCGGGATCCCGCACAGCGGTGCGAGCCGGCTGGAGGAATATCTGCCCTTCGGCTCCTACAGCGGCGTCGAGGGGCGCGGAGCCCAGACGGTGGAATGGATGATGCGTGAGGTGTTGCCCAAGGTGGAGCGCGCGTTCCGCGTGAAGACCAATCGCGATTCCACCGCGATCGGTGGGGCCTCGCTCGGTGGAAGCATGGCGATTTATGCGTCCACGGCGTATCCCGAACGCTTCGGCATGGCGATCGTCGAGAGCCTCCCCATGATGGCGGACGAGGGGCAAGCTGCCGAGCGTTACCTTACGAGCGTCAAGGCATGGCCTGGCAAGCTCTTCATCGGGATGGGGGGGCACGAGGTCAGCAACGATCAGGCGGATGATGAACGCAACGAGATGTACCGTAAATGGGCCCAGAATGTGGACCGGATCGCGGGGCGTGGAGGGATGGCCAGGCATCAGCGGAAACTGATGATCGTGCCCGACGCCAATCACAACGAGAACGCATGGGCCGAGCGGTTTGACGACGCGCTGCTGTTCCTGTTCGGCAAGTGAACCTTGTGCCAAGCGGTTTTGACGCTCGCGACTGAACCCTGCCGATGAGGTATCATGCCCTATCGACACGGAGGTTGAGCATGATTTTGACAGTGTTTCTGCGCGTTCTCGTGTTCTTCGGCCTGATCTCGGGTGCGGGCTGCGTCTTTGACGGCTCCAACACCCGTGCGGAGCGGATGAGCTCCGCGATGCTCAATCAGGATCTCTTCGGGCTCTGGGTGACCCGCTGGGACTTCCAGACTCAGCAGGATGTCAAAACAATCATCGCCGATGCCAGCCAGGCCGGGGTCAGCGATATTTTCTGGCAGGTCCGCGGCCAGGGTGACGCGTATTACGACTCCCCCTTCGAGCCATGGGGTGAGGATCTCACACTCAAGCGGGACAAGGACAACAAGGTCATCAAGGACCCTGCCCGCTCGCTTGACCCGGGTTTCGACCCGCTGCGCCTGGCAATCGGCGAGGCCCACGCGAAGGGGATCAAGCTGCACGCATGGATCAATGTCATGCCTATGTGGAAGGGTACCGATCAGCCCATCGACAAGCGACATCAGTTGCTCACGCACCCAGAATGGCGCCTCAAGGACGCGACCGGCCAGCCGCAGGCATTGAGCGAGGGGTATGTTGTGGTCAACCCTGTTCTCGATGAGGTTCAGGACCACATCGTGCGCGTCGTCGAAGACATCGCGGATCGCTATGAAATCGATGGCGTTCATCTGGACTACATCCGTTTCCTGAGCGACGAGCTGGATTCCGATAAGCTCTACCCGGGCGATGCCCGCTCGCTCTCGCTCTATGCGCGGATGGTGGGTGATCGTGCGACGGTCGGCCAGCTCAACCGGACTCGCTACAGAGCGTGGATCCGTGATCGGATCACAACGCTTGTGCAGCGCATCGGTGATGAGTCATTGGAGGGGCACGATGATGTGGTGTATTCCGCGGCAGTCTGGCGCCGTCCGGATCTGGCGAGGGACAAGTACCTCCAGGATGCGACGCGCTGGGTGAACGATGGGATCGTCGATCTCATTATGCCGATGATTTACACAAACGATGATGCCCAGTTCAGCGGTGATCTCGCCGCCTGGAACAGCGTTGTCGATCGACGCCGCGTGGTCCCCGGGATCGGGGCCTACAAGCATGTGGGCTCGAACCAGACCATCACGCAGGCATCATTGGGACACCCGCGACGATTCGTGTTGTTCGCTTACTCGACCATTTTCGAGTCGGTCAATCCAGGACAGGCCCGCACTCCCGAGGAGCATCGCGATCGCGAGCTCAAACGCGACGCGTTGGCCCAGTTCATCGACCGAGTCGGGAGCTGAGTGTGGCGGTGCTTGGCATCGACATCGGTGGCTCGGGTGTCAAGGTCGCCCTGATCGACGACCACCAATCAAACACATCGCGCAGCGAACGGTACACGGACCCGGATCGTGACGAGATGATCGCCGCGATCCGCTCAGCGATCGCTGGGCTCGGAGAATCGATCGAGACCGGCACGCCGGTCGGTCTGTGTCTACCGGGTCGGCATTCGCCGAGCGGAGATCGGATCGAGCGTTCGGTCAATCTGCCATGTCTCAACGGCTGGGCATTCGACGAGCTCATCCGTGCCGTGCTCGGTCGCGAAGCGGTTCGATATCGAGCGATGAGTGATATCCGAGCCACGGCCCATGACCTGTGCGTGAAACACGGGCCCGACGGGCGGGTCGCGGTCATCGCGATCGGGACCGGTGTGGGACTGGCAGTGCTCGAAAACGGGCTGCCGCTGGGGATCGGTTCTCGGGGGATCGGGCATCTGGGGATGGTGGATGTCGGGCGGCTTGGTGATCGAGATCGGATTGCCTCCGACGGGGCAATCAATACGCTTGAGTCCTATGTCGGAGCCCGTGCTCTCCGGGCGCAGTGGGGGGAGGGTTCGGATTCGGACCTGGTTGAGCAGGTTGAGCAGGCACCGCAGCATGAGCCGTTCATGCAAGCGATCGCGCGGGGGCTGCGGCTGGTGCACGCGATCCATCGACCCGACAAGATCGTGCTCGCTGGTGGGATCGGGATCGCATTGAGCCCACGAGCACGCGAAATCCGGGCCATTGTGGACGACGGGCTGACAACGCTCGCAAACTCGGACTGGTCATTGCTCTTTGGTGATTCGCTCTATCACGCGGCTTTCGGCGCAGCCCGACTCGCGGACGAATGATCAGCTCCCGGCCCGAACGCACAGAGCGTGAACGAGAGCAGCACGCCCACTGTGAGCTTCCATGAGAAATGGATTCCAAAGAACCAATCCGCGTTTGGCCCGTGAACAGCGGGGAATGCGTTGTACACGAAGCGTTGGGTGATGAGCATCCACACGAAGCCACAGCACAGGGCAACGATCACGGATGCCGACGAACCACGCCGGGTGAAGAGGGCGCAGAAGAAGACCCCGACGAGCCCCGCGTACGCCAGACCCATCACGCCCAGTGCGAAGTTGATGAGCGTGTCGTTGTTCGAGCTCTTCCACGCGATGCAAACGCACGCGAAAAGGCCCAGCACGACACCCCACGCGACGACGGCGAGGCGGCCAACGCGGACAAGCTCACACTCGGGGACGGGGCCACCTCTGCGTCGCGTCATGATGGGTTCATAGAGATCACTGATGAACGCGGCGCTCATCGCATTGATGGCGCTGTTGAGACTCGAAAGCCCCGCGGCGAAGAGGCCGGCCATCATCAGCCCACGGATCCCCGGGGGGATCTGGCTCAGGATATAGTGCAGGAACACCGTGACTGAAGCCTCCGGCGGGACCACACCCTCAATGTCTGTCAGCTCCGGTCGCTGATAGAGCACCCAGAGCAGCAAACCCAATGTCAGGAAGATTGTGACGCTGGGGATGCCCAGCAGGATGCCCGCGATGACCGATCGGGCTCCACGCCTGGCATCCTTGCAGGTCAGCATACGCTGGGCCAGATCCTGGTCTGTGCCGTAGGAACCGATCCCGAGCAGTGTGAATCCGATGACGCATGCGGGGAGCGAGAACTTGTGGTGCAGATCGGTGCTCAGATCAAACAGCGTGAGCTTCGAGGTTTGGTTTTCGCCCCCGTTGCGCAGGGCTGTGAGCACTTCGCTCATTGGCGCGTTGATGCTCGAAAGGATCAGCACGATGGCGCACAACGCCGCACCGATCAGGATTGCAAACTGGATGACATCCGACCAGATGACCGAGCGGATGCCCCCGGCGAGCGTGTAGACAATCCCGACGAAGCTCAATGTCCCGATCGCCGCCATGAGGTACATCGGTTGCGTGCCTTTGTCCAAACCGAACAGCACGATCGAAGCGGGGATCGCGCCGGCGTAGATCCGGGCACCCGAGGCGAGCACGCGTCCGACGAGGAAGGTCACGCTCGCACCCTTGCGGGCCGCGGGACCGAACCGGGTCTCGAGCAGTTCGTAGATCGATGCGGACTCGCTGCGGTAGAACGCGGGGATGAAGACGATCGCGATGATGATTGCGGCGAGGATCATCCCGATGTTCGTCGCGAGGTAGGTCAGGTTGCCGTTGTACGCCTCTTCGGGCGCACCGATGAAGGTCACGGCTGAGAGCGAGGTCGCGACGATCGAGACCGCGACGGCCCAGCTGGGCATCGATCTCGACCCGAGGAAGTAATCATCGCTGTCGCGTGTCTTGGTGCGTGCAAAGAAGACCCCGGTGATCGCGAGCAGGGAGAAATAACCGCCTAGCACGATCCAGTCGATGAGTCCGAACCCGGGGCCCGAAGCGATTTGTGAGAGCGTCAGCACTCACCATGCATCGGGCAATGGACGGAGCGGGGGTGAGAATCCGGTGCCTGGGGCTTATTTCGTGGCCGTGAGGATCTCGCTCATCACACGATAGACCAGCTTGGCCGCGATGAAATCGGACGCGTGGTGATGCTCGCTGGGGCACAGCTCAACAACATCGAACCCGATGATGGTTCGGGCCCGTGCGACACGGCGGACCAGTTCGTTGACCGTTCCCCAGTCCATCCCTCCGGGCTCGGGCGTGCCGGTGGAGGGGAGGATGGCCGGGTCGAACGCGTCGAGATCGATGGTGAGGTAGACCCGATCATCGAGTTGATCGATGACGCGGTCCATCCAGCTCAGGTCGTGGGTGCGAGTCCACAGGTCGACCTGATGCCCGAAGTAGACCCGATCGCGGTCCATCCCGGCGAGTTCCTCGGCGTCAATCGCACGAATCCCGACCTGAACGATGGTGGCGTGTTCACGGGCCCGGGCCATCACGCAGGCGTGGTTATGGGTTGAGCCGTGGTACGAATCGCGGGTGTCGCCGTGGGCGTCGATCTGCAGGACGGAGATCGGGCCGCAGCACTCCGCCGCGGCCTCAACGGCACCGATCGTCACGGAATGCTCACCGCCGAGCACGACCGGGAGCTGGCCGTTGCGCAGTGCCGTGCACACGCGATCACGGACCAGCGGGGCGAGTTCGATCGGATCATGCGCATCGCACAGGACGGGTTCCTGAGTGCAGATGCCCTGCTGGTAGTGTTCGGCGTCGGTCTGTATGTCGTACCACTCGACCTGCGCGGAGGCGTCGATGATTGCCTGCGGTCCACAGTCAGCGCCTTTGCGATAGGTTGATGTGGCGTCATACGGGACCGGGATGATCTGTACTTTCGAGTTTGGCCCCGTGAACTCATTGGGGATATCGAGAAATCCTGGCATGCTGATCTCGTGGGTGTCGGTTGTCGAGTTGAGTATACGAACTCAGGTCAGATGATCCTCGGGATCGAGGTAGGTGTAGCCGCTGAGTCCATTCTCATAGAACTGTGTGAGGATGAGGGATTCACGCACACTCATATCTTTGCGTTTCACGGCACGCTCGCACTCACGCTCCAGTGCCCGCGCGAGTTTCTCCGGTTCAAACTGCACATAAGAGAGCACCTCGGAGATCGAGTCGCCCTTGACGATCTCAGCGATCGACCAGTCGTCGCCATCAATCTCGATGTGTACGGCGTGGGGATCGCCGAAGAGGTTGTGCAGATCGCCTAGAGTTTCCTGATACGCGCCCACAAGGAACACGCCGAAGTAGTACGGTTCGCTGCTGCGGATCTCGTGTACTGGAAGCGTGTTCTCGGGCTTGCCAAACTCGGAGATGAACAGATCCACTTTGCCGTCCGAATCACAGGTGATGTCCGCGAGCACCGCACGCTTCGTGGGCTCCTCATCAAGGCGATGAATCGGCATTATCGGGAAGAGCTGGTCGATCGCCCAGGCATCGGGGAGTGACTGGAAGAGCGAGAAGTTGGCGAAGTAGGTCTCACTCATCAGGTCTTCGAGCTCGACGAGCGGCTCGGGGATGTCATCGAACTGTTTGCATTCTCTCAGGAGCATGGCGCAGATCGTCCAGAAGAGCCGCTCGGTCTCGGCTCGCTCTTCAAGCGTCAGATAGCCCAGCGTGAAGAGCGACATGCCCTCTTCGCGAGCCCGGGTTGTGTCGTGATAGATCTCGACCAGTCGTGGTTTCTGATCACGCAGGGCGTTGAGCGCGTTGCGCAGATCCCGAAGCGGCTGAGGGGCATCGGGGTCGTCGGCGGGCACGACAATGTCCTCGTCGACCAGGTCGCTGGGTCCTGTTGAACCAAGCACATTGAATATAAGGACCGAGGAGTATGCGACCATGGCGCGTCCGCATTCGGTGACGATTGTGGGATGCTCGATCTTGTTCGCGTCGCAGACTGAACCGATGCGATACACGACATCGGACGCGTACTCCTCAAGGGTGTAGTTCATCGATGAGGCACGGTCAGAGACCGAGCCCTGATAGTCCACGCCCAGGCCGCCACCGATGTCGAGGTAGTTGAGCGTCGCGCCGGCGGAACGCAGCTGCACAAAGACATGCGCCAGCTCGGTGATCGCTTTTTTGATGGTGCTGATATCCTGGTGCTGACTGCCCGAGTGGCAGTGGAGCAGCTCTAGGCAATCGAGCATGTCATGGCGTTTGAGCGTGCCCACAGCCTGGAGCAACTCGGCGATGGTCAGTCCGAACTTGCTCTTGATGCCTGCGGAGGTGCCCCAGCGGCCTGAGCCCGATGAGGCGAGCTTCACGCGCACGCCGATGCGGGGGCGCACGCCGTGCTTTTCTGCGAAGTCGATGATCAGTCGCAGTTCCTTGATGTTCTCGACAACCGGGATGATCTTGCGACCGAGCTTGTGGGCCAGGATCACGGCTTCGATGTACTTGGCGTCCTTGAAGCCGTTGCAGATGATGAGCTGATCGGGTGTCTTTGTGGTCATGGCCATGACGGCCAGCAGTTCGGGCTTTGAACCGACTTCCAACCCGTAGCCAAGCTTGTGTCCGAAGTAGGCGACTTCCTCGACCACCTGGTGCTGTTGGTTCACCTTGATGGGGTACGCTGCGAGATAGCTGCCCTTGTAGTTATTCTCATCGATGGCCCGTGCGAAGGCATCACGCAGCGTCGTGAGGCGATGATCGAGGATGTCTGAAAATCGCAGCAGCACGGGTGTATGAATCCCACGCTCGCTCAGCCCGGTCACGATCTCGTGCAGATCCACTTTTGTCCCGTTGATCCCGGTTGGGTGAGCGTGGAGATGCCCGTCCTCGGCGATCTTGAAATAGCCTTGACCCCAGCGATCAGCGCGGTAGTACTCTTCCGCGTCACTCACATTCCAAGCCCGGGGTATAGCCGGGGTGACATGCTTGGGTGGATTGGATTTGGGCGATGCGGTGGGGGTTCTCGTCATTCTGAATTGTATCGCGCTCGCCGAATCAGCTTCGGGTGCGGGCGTATGATTTTCTCTGATTCGCCGGGCCCATCAGGGTCGGCAGACCTCTGGGACCAAGCGATCGGAGACCCAATATGACGATCCGTGCCTTCATGGACGAGCATTTTCGCCACTTTAACGCCGCCGCAACCCTTGACGCGGCGAAGGGATACGAGTCCCACCTGAGCAACGGGGGCTCAATGCTTCTGGCTATGGCGGGTGCCATGAGTACCGCTGAACTGGGCAGGTCGCTGGCGGAGATGATCCGGCAGGGCAAGGTCCATGCGATCTCGTGTACCGGCGCGAATCTGGAGGAGGATGTCTACAACCTCATCGCCCACGATCATTACGAGCGGATCCCCAAGTATCGGGACCTGACCCCGGCGGACGAGCAGGCCCTGCTTGAGCGGCACCTCAACCGTGTCACGGATACCTGTATCCCTGAGCACGAGGCATTCCGGAAACTCGGGCACATCCTCATCGGCAAGTGGAAGCAGGCCGCGGAATCGGGTGATCACAAGTTCCCCCACGAGTACCTCTATGAGATACTCAACGAGGGCCTGCTTGAGGATGAGTATCAGGCCGACCCGAAAAACTCCTGGTTGCTTGCCGCGGCCGAGAAGAATCTGCCCATGGTGGTCCCGGGATGGGAAGATTCGACGAGCGGTAACATTTTCGCGGCGGAGGTGCTCAGCGGGAATGTCAAGACGGCTTCCGCGGTCAAGTCGGGGATCGAATACATGATGGAGTTCACGGGCTGGTACACCGAGACCTCCGCGAAGTCGAGCATCGGGTTCTTCCAGATCGGCGGGGGAATCGCTGGCGATTTCCCCATCTGTGCGGTGCCGATGATGCGACAGGACATGGAACTCGATATCCCGCTTTGGGGCTACTTCTGTCAGATCAGCGACTCTACCACGAGTTATGGGTCGTATTCGGGGGCCGTGCCCAATGAAAAGATCACCTGGGAGAAGCTGGCGGTCGACACGCCGAGCTTCGTGGTCGAGTCCGACGCGACCATCGTGGCCCCGCTGATCTTCGGTTATCTGCTGGGCTGGTGATCCATGGCTTGATCGGGGATGACTTTTTCCCGATGAGGGCTTATAGTTGCAGCGCACCTGGAGCGGTGGCAGAGCGGTTGAATGCGCCGGATTCGAAATCCGGTTCGGCTTTCGGGTCGACGGGGGTTCGAATCCCCCCTGCTCCGTTAGTTTCAAAGGTATACGAAACGGCGTCCTTGATATGACGCCGTTTCGGCCGTTTTGGGGAATGGGATTCAGAGCGACACTTAGGATCGGTACTCGCTGCTTGGAGTGAAGCGCATCTGATTGTGAATCGCATGAGTATCCACCTCGACATAAGCAGATGTTCCGTATAACGAGTATGAGAGAGAACTGTGTGCCTGTGGTCCGGTCAACCGCTGGAGCAAAGTGAGGCAGTGATGCGCCGTAAAGTTGATCTTCCGATCCAAATTCATCCCCAGCCCAACGATGTCACCTGCGGGCCAACGAGCCTGCATTCGGTCTATCAGTACTGGGGCGACTCGATCAGCCTCAGCGAGGTGATCGAGTCATGCAAGTCATTGGAAACCGAAGGGGTCGGGCGGGGCACGCTGGCGGCGATGCTCGGCTCGCACGCACAGCAGCGGGGGTACTCGGCCACCCTGTATACCTTCAACCTGCATCACTTCGACCCGACCTGGTTTGATGAGGACGGCAGATCGAATTCACACAGTTTGATCGAGAAGCTCAGGCTGCAGGCGTCTGCCAAGAGCGTTGTTGATCCGAGATTCCCGGTTGGCACGGCGTCATACATCGAGTTCCTGAGCCTGGGAGGGCGGATCTGTCTTCAGGACCTGACAAGCCAGCTTCTGAGTGACTACCTGCTGGATGAGACCCCGGTTCTGGTGGGGCTGAGCTCGACCTATCTGTACCGCTGCCCACGAGAGTTCGGTCCCAACGATGACTACGACGATCTCCGCGGCGAGCCGTGCGGGCATTTCGTGGTGTTGCACGGGTACGATTCTGAAACCCGGTGCGTTCGGGTCGCGGACCCGTTGGCGGATAATCCTGGCTTTGATGGGCAGCACTACAGTGTTTCGATGAACCGCCTGGTCCCCTCGATTATGCTCGGGGTGATTACATATGACTCGAATGTGCTGGTGATCAAGCCCCGCGATCGGTAACTCGCCTGGGGAGGACGCTTCGATTCGGCGCATCCTGAGAAGTGCCTGCTCCGCGGGGATAGCTGGATTTTCGGGCCGCTGGAACCCGCAGAGCGGCACGGGGATGTGGACAATGTCGTTTTCCCGTGTGGCTACACGATCGACGAAGACGGGGACACCATCAATCTCTACTACGGAACAGCGGATACCTCGATCTGCCTTGCGACGGGGCGGATCAGCCGATTGCTCGATTGGCTCAATCGTCATGGAATCCCGCCGGGGGATGCACTGCACATCAGCGAATAGCGGGTGTGTCGTACGCGTCGGATGGGGCTGTCATTCGTATCGGGGCTATTTCCCTGTATCCCAAGACCCATCGAGCGAGGATACTCGATAGTCGGGAAAGCATGATGACACAGCATCGCCGGGTGGGTACTTCGAAACTCTGTTGGTGTTGAGTCGTGGTGATATGTGTAGCACAATCTCCAACATAGGGTATTGGTATGATCACAACTTCTGAGCATCATAAGCGATCAGGTCTGAGTTCGCGTGTGTGGCGGGACAGTACTGTCCAGGCGGAGGCGAGTACCGCGATTGCGACTCGACCGATCATCCGGGATGGGGTTCGTCGTATTTCTGTCATCGGGACCCATGTTCCGTGCCGTTGCGGGATCGCGGCATTCACGACACACCTCGTTGACGCGATCTCAGAAACAGGGCGGGGAGTTGATGTTTCGGTCACGGCCATGAGCGACACCGTGAACGGTCATTGTTACCCCGCGCGCGTGCGGCATCAGGTACGAACGATGGATGCCGACGATTACCGTCGGACCGCGGCTCGGATCAATCGCGATGCTCCCGAAGTCGTTTCGCTCCAGCACGGGTTCGACATCTTCGGAGGGCCCGCCGGGAGTCATGTGCTTGATTTGCTCGAGCACTTGGAAATGCCGGTGGTTGCGACGATGCACACGGTGCTCAGGGAACCCGATCGGGACCAGCGTTATGTGATGGATCGCCTGCGACAGCTGTGCGAACGCTTCGTTGTGATGAGCGAGCACGGCGCAGGATTTCTTGGGCAGGTGTACGGCATCGAACGCGATCGCATCGACATGATTCATCACGGAATACCGGATGTTTCCTACAAAGAAAAGCGCGAACACAGCGAGTCGAATGGATTGTGCAATCGAAAACTGCTCCTGACATTCGGGCTGCTCGGCCCCGGGAAGGGGATCGAGCACGCGATCAGGGCGCTGCCGATGATCCTCCGTTCACATCCTGATGTGATCTACATGATCGCCGGGGCGACGCACCCCAATCTGATTCGGAGCGAGGGTGAACGATACCGTGAGAGTCTGATTCAGACTGCGCGGGATCTGAATGTCACTCCCAATATATTTTTCTATAATCAGTACATCAGCCAGGAAGAACTTGAGACACTGCTCCTCGCGGCGGATATATGCCTCACACTGCATCCCAAGGCTGAACAGATCTGCTCGGGGACACTGGCATACGCGCTCGGGTGCGGGAACGCGGTCGTATCAACGCCGTTCTGGCATGCCCAGGAGCTGCTGGCCGGTCGGCGTGGAGTCCTTGTGGAGCCCGGGAAGCCGCAGGCGATCGCGAACGCGGTTTGCCGACTCTTGGATAACCCGGATGAACTCCGAGGCATGCAGCGTCGTGCGCATTGCTTCGGGCGCAGGATGGTCTGGAGTCATGTTGCCGAGCGGTACCTAGACTCGTTCGATTTGGCGGCGGCTCAAGCGATAAGCCGGTCCGCAGCTCGTGTCACGCACGCATCGGTGTAGATGCGAATCTGAAGAGATCGCCCGTGTGTCGGCCTGATTGTGCAAGCGGTGTCATGACGCATCCGGTCAATCTGCTCGTTTGAAGAGATCGAGGAAGCGGTCTTGGTATTGATCGAAGACCTCCAGTCTATCGAGTTCCTGCTTGAGCTTGAACGCTTCCTCTTTGCTCTTCATCGCCTGATCGAAGAGTTCCTCGATTCTCCTGCGGTCCGCCTGTGTGAGCCTTGAGTGGGGGGCGTCGTCTGATTGACCGGACTGCTGAGCCGTGTGGCCCATTTCGGCCGTGAACGCGGGATTGAATATCTCATCACCCTGATCTTGCGGCTCCGGATCGTGATCGTTCTTGAGTTTCTCGAGAACCTCGTGCAGGATTGGATCGATTTCCGCACATTCCTGATCGATGGCGCTGTAGTCAATGCTGCAGCCGCAGAGATCGGCAAAGACCTGGAGCACAGCTTTGGAGGCCTTGGGGTTTTTGATGCCCGATGCAAAGAACGGCAGTTCGCCGAGCAGACATCCCGCCGGGAGATCACGCTGCGCGCAGGCTGCGAGCATCAGGCCGTTGAGCCCGCCGATCTGACCGCTGCCGAGGATTCCGGTACCATGCTCGGTCAGCTCATCGAGGATGTTCTGCTTTGTGGCCGCCGCGAAGACCTGGGGCTGGGCGGCAGGATGGAGCTGCGTGGCGAGTGCAGCGAAGGTCATCACCCTGGTCACGCCGCGTTGCCCGGCACGATCGAGGATGTGATTGCAGAGTGTGACGCCGTCTGACTCCGGCTGGGCTTCGCCGAGGAAGATGAGAAGATCGTGTTCCCAATCTGTACCGCTGCATTCGAAGAGCAGGTTCCGTGGGAGCCGGGCGGGCGAGGCGATCCCCTGATCGACATCAACATGATGAGGCCGGAAATACGCATCAGCCGGCAACTCCTCAGTAATCGTTGCGCCGAGCTGATCGATGAGATAGGCCACGGCACCGACGGCGACATGGCCCATCCCGGGCCATGCGGCGATCAGCCACGGATCCTTCAACTTTTTCTGATGCGGCATACCAGCTCCGAACATCCGGTTGTCTGTGTTCTCGTTTCAAACAGTTTGCGCCGATCACTCAGCGTAATCAACAAAAAATGTCCGGGCCGCACATTCAAGCAACCCGGACACTCCCTCCACATTCATCATCAAGCTCATGCGTTGCTGCCCGAGAGCGATCGCTTGGGTATCTTGACATCAATTTTTTTCGGCTGTGCGGTGGGGAGTTTCTGCACCTCAATGGTGAGCACCCCGTCGTCCTGACTCGCGTTGATCGAATCGAGATCCGCCGTGGACGGGAGTTCGATGCTGCGTGTGAACGAGCCGAACCTCCGCTCGCAGTGGTAGAAGTTTTCCCGTTCTTCCCTTTTCGACTCTTTCTTCTCGCCGCGGATCGTCAGCACATTCCCCGAGATGCTGATATCGATATCATCCGGGGATATCCCGGGTGCTTCAGCACGAATGATGATCTTGTCGTTGTTCTCGGAGAGATCAACATTGGGGATGAAGTCGCCAAGCGGCTTCTCAAACTCATCCGCCCATTCTCTCGTGTCGAGTATCGAGTCCTGGAAGAACCGATCAAACAGGCGTTCCATCTCCGACCTGAAATCAGAAACAGGCGAGGCGAACGATGCCTTCCGTGATACGGGGACGCTGTTCTTTTTTTTGAAGTGCATGAGATCCATCTGATCCTCCTTGGCGTTTGTGACCTGCGAACTCGGCAATTCGCGCTCCCTGTCCCATGAAACAAACGAGCGGTGATGTTCATTCTTCCCGGATCACTGAATGAGTCTCGAGATCAGGTTCTGTACTTCCGGGTGACTCAGGGCGATGGTGGTCAGTTTCAGACAATGCTCGTGCATGATGAGAGATAGTTTCAAAGGTCTGCGATTTCGCAGCGCTTCCAGCGACTGTACCGGAGCAAAGACATCCAACCGACTGAACTGAAACCGATCGTTCATCTGCTCAATCCAAACCAGGAGTTCATCCGCATACCGAGTGACCTTCTTGATGCTGTCTGTTGAATCGACTCGCGGACCGTCCATGGCGGCGACGCTTTTCGGTAGCGAAGATTGGAACTCATATAGACAATCAGTATGGAAAAGCCCCCCCTCAACAGGGGTGATCTGAACCAGACTTCCGATCTGCCCATCTGTGATCAAAATCCATCGCTTGATATCCATCACTGACTCACGAATGAGACTCAGATCTGAAACGATCATGACAGGTTTGTGCAATGAAGACTACCCGGAAACCGCCCCGTTCGGGTTCAGGCTCGGCTCCGTGTTCGTTAGATCATGCCGTTTGGAATACAAGGGTGCCGTGCATATCTCATGCATGTTGAACGAGTCGTGCTGCCATGGGAGCTAAGATAAGATGCTGTGACTGGAGTAGGGGGCAAATGAACAGTCCGTCTCATCAGATCAATCTGCCCGATTTACTGTTTCGATCCGTTGAGATTTCACGGCGGGCTGTTTGCATGGCAGACAACCGAGGCGTGCTTGTGTATTGCAACCGGGCCTTCGTGGAGTTGTTTGGTCTAGACAGCTCTCAGGTGATTGTCGGCCGTGCATGTGATGCAGTGTTTGCTCAGTTGATGGACGGCTGGGATCCTGCCCAGTCTGAGCAAACCAGCGGTGTGCCCATTCGCCTGCAAAACCCAACCCGTGAATCAGCGCAGGGAAATGTGGCTCGGCTGCAGATTGAGGTCACGCCGCTTCGTGGCCATCAGGGGGAGGCCTTGGGTGCGATCTACGAGATTGAGGATCCTGGGGAAGTTCCGCCGGGCTCACCAGCCAACCAGGTGAAGGGTGCGGGCCGTGTCTTCGGTTCCCATGAACGCGGGATGGGCCGATGGGAGTGGGATCTATCCTCAGGCCAGCTGCGTGTGGATCACTGGATCCACACGCTCTGCGGTCAGCCGCCGTGCGAAGCCAGTATTCATATCGACAAGGCGTTTGAGATCGTTCATCCGGAAGATCTGCCGCAGCTCAGGGCGCTGATCGAAAGGGCGATCGAGGATGGTACCGATTGTCATGTCGAGTTCCGGCTCAAACCCGATGGCGATTCCGAGCGATGGATCGTGGTCATGGGGCAGGTGCAGCGTGACACAGATGGAAACCGTGTTGCTGTCACCGGGGTGAGCTTCGATATCACGAAGTATAAAGTTGTCGAGTCCGAGCTTACCGAACAGACGGAGCGGCTGAACGCGATCATCAATACCGCGATCGAAGCGATCATCACGATCGATCGTAATGGGTTGATCCAGAGTGTCAATCGGGCGGGCGAGGAGATGTTCGGGTACACATCCGATGAGCTCATCGGAAAGAATGTCAGCATACTCATGCCGCCGCAATACTCGGAGCATCACGACGGGTACATCAAGCGGTACCAACACACCGGGGAAAAACGAATCATCGGCAAGGGAAGAGAGCTTCTCGCGAAACGACGCGACGGATCGACTTTTCCCGTCGAGCTGCTTGTCGGCGAAATAGATCACATGCAGAAGTACACCGGGCTGATCCGTGATATCAGCGATCGCCGACAGATCGAGGACCAGCTCTCACGCAAAGAGCGGATCAACGCGATGGGCACGCTCGCCGCGGGGCTGGGGCATGATATGAGCAATATCCTGCTCCCCGTGCGGGCTCGTCTCGATGCAATCGCGAGCGCACAGTTGCCCGAGGAAGTGCAGGATCAGATCCGGGAGATCCGCAAGTCCATGAGCTACCTCCAGGACCTGGCGGAAAGTCTCAATCTGCTCATACTCGATCCCGAAGACGAGCACGCAACAGAAGAACAGACCGACCTCCGATCCTGGTGGATACAGACGCACTCACTCCTGAGCAAAGCACTCCCGGATCATGTCGTTTTCACATCAGCGATTGCGCCCGATCTCCCGCCCGTTGCGATCGCCCCCCATCGGCTGACCCAGGCGGTGCTCAACATGCTGATCAACTCTGGCAAGGCCGTCCGTGAAAAGGACGGGCATGTCTGTATCTGGGCAAAGCCCCATGTCGATTCAAACGCGATCCGGGTTGGTGTCGCCGACAACGGCATCGGCATGGCCGATTCGGTGAAGGGCCGCGTGTTCGAGCCGTTCTTCACGACCAAAACGCGAGGTATCGGGACAGGGCTTGGGCTGACCTTGGTCCACAGCATCATCCAGTCGGTTAGCGGGACTATCGAGATCGACTCCAAACTCGGCGAGGGCACCGAGATCGTGATGACAATACCTTCCGTCAGCAGAACCGATGAGCACCGGCGTGAAGAGCAAAGGCACGCGAAGCAGGCCGTCGGGTTTGTCACGGTCGAGAACCCGCGCACCAGGTCGATCGTTGTCCACCTGCTTGAGATGGCCGGGGTGCGCGTCGAGACCGGACCGCCGACGGGATGGGGTGCGGACAGAGTGTCTGTCATGGTCACCGACACGCCCGATCCGAACACGGATGCCATTGAGAGCGCGATCAGCAACGGTTGTTCTGTGATTGTGCTGGGCGATGGATACGAAGTCGCACGGAACGCGAATGTCACAATCCTGAGGGACGCAAACGATGTGGACTCGCTGCGAGCAGCGATTTTTGCGGCTACAGAGGGGAAAGTCGGATGAGCAATCTTCCTATTCGTGTATTGTGTATCGATGATCACCAGTTCCTCATTGATGGGCTCAGGGCGAGATTCGATATCGAACGGGACATCGAGTTCATCGGGAGTTTGAACTCGACCCGTGAACTGCTCCATCGCGCCGATGAGCTCAAGCCCGACATCGTGCTGCTCGACATCGAAATACCCGGTCCCGATCCGTTCGAGACAGCGCTCGAGATCAGCCGGTTGCTCCCGGATGTTCGTGTTGTTTTTCTCAGCGCGCACACTAGAGATCACTACATCAGCGAGTCCATGCGAGTCGGAGCGTACGGGTATTTTTCGAAGAGCGACAACACGGATGAGATTGTTGACCGATTAAGAACAATCGCGAAGAAGGGCGAGTTTGTCCTGAGTTCGAAGATCAAGAGCCGCTGTCTTGACGCGACGCGGAAGCGGCGCGGAGAAGTCACGATCATCAAGACCAAGCTGGACACGCTGACCCCGCGCGAACAAGAGGTCTTGCGGATGATCGGTCGAGGTATGACCCGAGTTGAAATCGCCGACTTGCTCTGCCGGAGCCCGAAGACCGTCGATGGTCACCGCGAAAAGATCATGGAGAAACTCGATATCCATGACCGCGGCGAGCTTGTTCGGTATGCAATTCGTGAGGGGTTATCTGAGGTTTGACCATCTCGAGTGACTCACCTGCACAGTTCACTCGAGCTGTTGTCGAGTCTGATAAATCAAGCCCGGCACCGTTTCTTACCCGATCACATCTGAACTGCCTGTGAGTCGCCCAAGTGGACAGACCTTTTGCCAGACCCGCCGCTGATATTCTCCAAGACCTCGGTGTCGATCTCAGACAAGGTTTGACAGACAAGGATGCACGCGCCCGCAAGCAGGAGTTCGGCGCCAATCAGCTCCACACCCAGCGCCCCGCTCGTGTATGGAAGATCCTCATCGACCAGTTCAGGGGCGTCATCGTGCTCCTGCTCTTCGCGGCGATGATCCTTGCAGCCATCACCAATGACCGGCTGGAGCTTCTTGCAATCGGGGTCGTGATTGTCCTGAACGCGGCGATCGGGTTTGTTTCGGAACTGCGTGCGGTGCGTTCGATGGAAGCACTGCGTCATCTTGGTGAAACATACGCTCGTGTCCGCCGATGCGGACAGACCCGGCGCGTCGCATCAACAGAGCTCGTCCCAGGCGACATCGTGATTGTCGAAGCTGGCGACATCATTTCCGCTGATATGCGGATTGTTCGGAGCTCAAACATGCTCGCGGATGAGTCGACACTCACCGGCGAATCGGTCCCCGTCGAGAAGGGGTCGGAACCCGTCAGCGAGGATGCAACACTCGGCGACCGCCGATGCATGCTCTACAAGGGGACCGCCGTGACGCGTGGTTCAGGCGAGTGTGTCGTTTGGGCAACAGGGATGGGTTCGGAACTCGGCCATATCACTTCGCTGATGCTCGAATCCGATGAGGGTGAAACCCCGCTTGAGCGTCGATTGGAGACGCTCGGACGCAGGATCGTGTGGCTGTCGTGCTTTATCGCGGCGCTCGTTGTCGTTGTGGGACTGTACAGCGGCAAGGACACCGCCATGATCATCAAAACGGCGATCGCCCTGACCGTCGCCGCGGTTCCCGAGGGGCTCCCGATCGTCGCGACGCTGGCGCTCACTCGCGGCATGTGGCGCATGGCCAAGCGAAATGTGCTGATAAAGAACCTGGACGCCGTGGAGACCTTGGGCGCGACGACAGTGATTTTTACCGACAAGACCGGAACACTGACCGAGAATCGGATGACTGTGCGGCGTGTCATCTGCGGCACAGGCCAAACCCTGCTCGATAAGGCCGATGCCGACCAGGATCCCGATCTGCGCGATCTGCTTGAGGTCGGGATTCTGTGCAACAACGCATCATTGGACGCCGATGATCACTCAAGCGAACGATCATTCAGTGGGGATCCGATGGAGGTCGCTCTGCTGGTAGCGGGCATCCAGGCTGGTGTTGATCCTGATGCCACCCGCGCCGCGTACCCGAAGCTCAGGGAGCACGCGTTTGACTCGTCAGTGAATATGATGGCAACCCTCCACAACGCCCCCCAGGGCGCGGTCCGTGTCGCGGTGAAAGGGGCGCCCGAAGCGGTCCTTGGCGCATCGAGTTCGGTCGCGGTGCAAGGTGGGTGCGAAACGCTCGACGAGCGATCGCGTTCCGAATGGATCGGTCGGAATGTGTCGATGGCCCAAGATGGCCTGCGGGTGCTGGCCATCGCTCAGAAGACAGCGCTCCGCGCTGATGAGGATCCCTACCGTGAACTCACGCTGCTCGGGCTGATCGGCCTGATTGACCCGCCGAGGAAGTCCGTCGGCGACGCGATCCTTGGATGCCAGCGAGCCGGTGTTCGGGTGGTGATGGTCACAGGTGATCAGGGACCGACCGCCCGCTTCATCGCCGGCGCAGTCGGCATAAGAACCGATTCCGATATCGTTCTCGGCCAGGAACTCTCGCGTGTATCCAACGGATCAATAGAGCCTGATGATCAGTGGCTGAACGCATCGATCTTTGCGAGAGTCACGCCCGCCCAGAAGCTCGAACTGGTCAAACGCGCCCAGCGGAACGGTGAGATTGTGGCCATGCTTGGTGACGGTGTCAATGATGCACCCGCGCTCAAGTCCGCCAATATCGGGGTCGGCATGGGCAAGCGGGGCACGGATGTCGCACGAGAGGCGTCCGACATGATCCTGCGTGATGACGCGTTCGATTCGATTGTTGTTGCCATCGAGCAGGGCCGTGTCATCTTCGGCAATATCCGCACTTTCATCCGCTACCTGCTCTCGTGTAATCTGAGCGAGATTCTTGTGGTGCTTCTGGGCGTCGCTGCCCAGACCCCGCTTCCGGTTCTGCCCCTGCAGATCCTGTTTCTGAATCTGGTAACCGATGTGTTCCCGGCGATGGCGCTCGGTATCGGGGAGGGTGACCCGCACGCCATGGATCGCCCACCGCGTCGACCAGACGAGCCGGTATTGACCCGGCGGCATTGGATCGGGATCGCCGCTTCCGGGTTCCTGATCGCGGTGACGGTGTTCCTGAGTCTGCTGATTTCCCTGCATCTTCTCAATCTCGATCAGCCGCAGTCCGTGACAGTTTCGTTTCTGACACTCGCGTTCGCGCAACTCTGGCACGCCTTCAACATGCGTCAGCCCGGATCCGGGATCTGGAAGAATCAGATCACAACGAACCGGTATCTCTGGATGGCGATCGCGTTGTGTACACTGCTGCTCATCGCGGCGGTTCATGTTCCCTGGATGGCTCAGCCACTGCAAACCGGCAACCCGGGCTGGCGTGGTTGGGCCGTTGTCGGCATCATGAGTCTGATCCCGCTCGTTGTGTTGCAGATCTGCATCAGCCTTCGTTCTGTGCCCCGCCGCGCAAAGCAGAGCGGACCCGTATAACCGCGGATCATCGTGTACCCCTGTGGGCGGCGTCGTCCCGGATGGCCTGTAGCTCGGTGAGCATTTCTTCCGCAGACTCGTAGGATAACTCTGAAATGATGTGCTCCTGCACGCCATAACCCCTGAGCGCTTCGATCTGCTCTTCCGTTGCTTCCAACTCATCTTCCTGGTGCCGATCATGCTGCATCGCTTTCTCCGCGTGAGTGATTCCGAGTTTTCGGGACTGAGATTCGCTGGTGCACTTTGCAGGCAGAACCACACGCTGCAAGCGAATCTCGTTGCATGAACAGAAGAACAGGGCGGGATCCCCGTGTCGAACCAGTTGTTTCAGTGATCCAATACACCAATCTCAAGCTTGCCTGGATTGGCACCGGTTTCAGGGTCATCGCACCGAACGATGGGGGGCCTCATGAGAAGCACAGCAACTCAGCTCGCCACGTCAATCATGGAGGACTTTGCCGAGCGGACGGCAATCTGGGGCGATCTCGGCGACGGAACCCGATATCTGTGGACCGATGCATTCGCAGTGCGGAACTATCTAAATCTGCATCTCCGAACACAGCAAAGCACACAGAATATCGGCCACCTTGAGCATGCGTTGCGTCTGATCGAACAGGTCCACCATACTCTGGGCAAACATCGACCCGATGATGAGCGCTCGGGGTGGATCAGCGGACTTGCCGCCGAGCTCGCGGAACTGCACCCAACCGTCGGCGGGCTTCGAATTGGTAAGCCGATGAACGAGCGGGGGGATGACGAGCCATACGACGAGCGGGTCGAATGGGATCGCGATGGTCAGTATTTTCACTATCTGACCAAGTGGATCGACGCGCTGCACCACACGGCGGTGGTGACGCATGAGCACAAGTACTTTGAATGGGCGGCTCAGTTGGCACGCAGCGCACGCCGTGCGTTCGTGCAGTCTTCAGCGGATAAGCCGGCCACTATTTTCTGGAAGATGAGCATCGATCTCTCACGGCCATTGATCGGCTCGATGGGACGACTCGACGCGCTTGATGGCTTTGTGACATATTCGTCCCTGCAGGCGACAGCGGATCAGGGGACCTCTGGTGATGGTGATCATGCTGATCTTCACAACGCCATCACCGATTTCTTTTTCATCTGCCGGCAGGCGGACTGGGTGAATGATGATGAACTCGGGATCGGGAGTTTGCTGGCCGACGCGGCGCGGCTGATTCAACTCCTCCATACTGGCTCATTGGTGCATACTTCAATCATTGAAAAGGCAGTCGCTGAAGCTCGTATAAGCATGGATCAGATGAGTTTTCATCGATTGATGCACAGGCCCGCCAGCATGCGGCTGGCGTTCCGGGAGTTCGGGCTGTCCATCGGGCTCCATCAGATTCGGCACGCCCGATCGATCATTGAGCAACGCCATGAGATCTTTGAGGGGCATCAGAATCTGATTTCAGATCTCGATCAGATCCTCAAGCATGAAGCGGTCGCAGATCAGATCGAGCGTTACTGGCTCGATCCAACGCATCAGAGCACAACAGCATGGACACGCAACACGGACATCAACGCGGTCATGCTTGCAACGAGCCTACTCTCGGATGACCCTCGATCACTGAGAATGGGTCGCGAAGATGGATCCAGCCGCATCCTGACGAACACGCACAAGGGAACAGGCTCATGAAGCTACATCAACTCCAGCGAGACAGAATGGTGCGCCAACAGATCGAGAGCAGGGGGGTTGGCAATCAGCGTGTGCTCAAGGCGATGCGCACAGTGCCCAGAGAACGATTTGTCCCAGAAGATGTTGCCGAGTTCGCGTATGAAGATGCGCCGCTCCCGATCGAAGAGGGGCAGACGATCTCGCAACCGTTCATCGTTGCAGCGATGATCGATGCTCTCGAGCCAGACGCGCACGATCGTGTGCTGGAGGTTGGGGCCGGGTCTGGGTACGCCGCGGCGGTGCTTGGGCAGGTCGTTGGGGAGGTGTACACCATCGAGCGACACAGGACCCTCGCAGATCTCGCTCTGGCTCGCTTCAGGAGTCTCGGGTACAAAAATGTGCACATCCATTGCGGCGACGGCACTCTTGGGTGGCCCGAGTACGCGCCGTATGACGGGATCCTTGTCTCGGCCGGCGGTCCAGAAATCCCCGAGAATCTGCTGAATCAACTCGCAATCGGCGGGCGTCTCATCATCCCGGTTGGCAAGGACCCGCGTGAGCAGGTACTGCTGAAGGTGACCAGAACAGGGGAGCATCAATATGACGAGGAATCACTCGGTCAGGTCCGCTTTGTTCCCCTCATCGGAACACAGGGTTGGTCACTCGACGGCCACCCTCTTGCGCCGCACAGAGCCCCACGCGACGCAAGGATTGCCGCCGGTGATCAGTCACGGATCTCGCAACTCATCCGAGCGCATTGCGAACCGTTCCAAGATCTTGAGAACGCCCCGCTGGATCCGCTCCTCGATCGGATCGGGGATGCTCGCGTCGTGCTGATCGGTGAAGCGAGCCACGGCACGAGCGAGTTCTACCGCATGCGAGCAAGAATCACGCAGGAACTCATCGAGAAGAAAGGGTTCGGAATCGTCGCCCTCGAAGCGGACTGGCCCGATACACAAGCGATCGATCGGTATGTCCGAAAGCATGGAGAATCGTTTCTGCGGACTCCGGCGTTCTCCCGGTTCCCGACATGGATGTGGCGCAATCAGGAGACACGAAGCTTCGTCGATTGGCTTGAGCGACACAACGCCGACTGTTCGTACACGACGCAGGTCAGAGTGCACGGGCTCGATCTCTACAGCCTGAACAACTCAATCGGCGCGGTTCTGGATTATCTTGATCGGGTTGACCCGG
Organism: uncultured Phycisphaeraceae bacterium; assembly: GCA_964419845.1. GTDB lineage: Bacteria > Planctomycetota > Phycisphaerae > Phycisphaerales > UBA1924 > UBA1924. The sequence goes on along the minus strand of CAYQRD010000005.1, from coordinate 24,413 downwards.
TGGCCGCGGAGATGGCCCGGGTGCGCTACGCATGCTTCTCCCCGTGGGAATCGGACCCGGCGACATACGGGCGTGCGACGGTCAGCGGGCGGATGAAGGACTGCGAGGACGAGTCCGTGGAGACGCTCTCGCACCTGCTCAAGAAGCAGATGCAGTACACCGAGCGTGATGGAGATTCATTCTTCGATGCTCATCGCAACGCGACCCTGGTCCGCAACGCGGAGAAGTACTATCGCGTGATGTACTACGGATCTCGCGAATCGTGGAATCTCCGGGATCAGCACATGTTCGATACGCTCCTCGCGGTGCTTGAGCATCGCGGATGGGATTCCAAGGCCGTAGTCTGGGCCCACAACTCGCATATAGGGAATGCCGACGCGACAGAGATGGGGGCACGCGGCGAGTTGAATATCGGGAAGCTCGCCCGAGACCGGTTCGGAGATGCTGCCTATTCCATCGGCTTCGGAACAAACGATGGAACGGTCGCAGCCGCATCAAACTGGGACGAGCCCATGCGGGTCATGGATGTTCGCCCATCACACAAAGATAGTTACGAGCGGCTCTGTCACGACAGCAATGTCGGTTCGTTTCTGCTCCATCTCCGAGATCCTGAAAATCCTGATGTCCGCCATGCGCTGCTCAAGCCCCACCTCGAACGGGCGATCGGCGTGATCTATCGTCCAGAGACCGAGTTGCTTAGCCACTATTTCCAGGCTGTGCTCCCGAGGCAGTATGATGAGTACATCTGGTTCGATAGAACCTCGGCGATCCGCCCGATTCAGGCCCATGAGTTGCACGGCGTGCCCGAGCTCTATCCATTCGGGCTGTAGTTCCTATCGCAACCATGCCCGCCCAAACCGCAGCGACCCATGGCGATCGGATCCCAGAACCATGCCATCAACCGGACCCGATCCCGGGTGGTCATGGTCGCTGTTCCCAATGACAGCAGTCAGTGCCCTGAGTTCCCAACTCCGATTGTTCAGCAGCACGGGTATATACCGCAAGCGTTCCCTGCGAGTTGTATCCGAATCAGCGAATCGCCCCGGAAGCAGTGATGACGCTCCGGTATCACGGGTATGCTTCTGCATGAGCCGCTGGGCATTGAGTATGACATCCGAGCGATCTGTTGTGGTGCGTGTCCTTGAGGGGCATGGTGATCGTGCGGACACCGCCGCGCTCGCTGAATGGATCGAAGCGAATCTGATTGATGGTGTTCGTTCAGTGCTCCCCGCTTCGAGTGGAGTGCTCATCGAGTTTGATGTCCTGCATCGCCCGGGCACGCAGCAGCTTGGACGGGTCGCTGAGCTGATTGAGTTGTATGAACACGAGTTGCCGGGCTGTCTACAGCAGCGTGTCATGCCTCGCACGCGGATTATCCCGGTGTGTTATGACGAGCGGCACGCGCCAGATCTGGTCCGGGCCGCAGAAACGCTGGGGATCGGTCGCGATGAGATCGTCGATCGGCATGCGTCTGGAAGATACATGGTGGAAACCGTGGGTTTCATGCCTGGTTTCGGTTATCTCTCGGGTCTGGATGACTCGCTGCGCCTGCCCCGACTCGATTCCCCGAGAACACGCGTTCCCGCGGGTAGTGTTGCGATCGCGGAATCATTAACCGGTGTCTACCCGCACCAGAGCGCTGGCGGTTGGCACCTGATCGGCCGTACACCCAAGGCCCTCTTTGATCCAAAAAAGACAGAGCCATCGATTCTGCGTGTCGGTGATACCGTCCGATTCGTGCCAATCTCCGGTTCAGAGTTTGAACACTGGGGTGCACCTGCAGCGGGGGGAAAGAACGGATGAGTCATATCGAGGTGATTCAACCCGGGATGCTCAGCAGCGTGCAGGATCTGGGGCGGCATGGTCATGGTCATGCGGGGGTGCCACGGAGCGGCGCGTTCGATGCGATTGCATTGCGGATCGGCAACCGGCTGCTCGGGAACGATGAGTCGGAGGCGGTAATCGAAACAACGCTGATCGGGGGGGTGTACCGATTCTCGGTATCCAGTGTGGTCTGTCTGACCGGAGCGAGGGCTCCTGATGCAACGGTGACGCTCGGAGATCATTCGATCGTACTGCCGCATGACGAGCCCGTTGAAGTCCCGAAGAACGCAACCATTCGCTTGGGCCGGCTGCGTGGCGGTGCTCGTGCGTACCTCTGTGTGTTGGGTGGAATACTCAGCCCCCGGATTCTCGCAAGCCGATCAGCACTCGTGTCGTTACCCGACGCAGGCCTCGGGACCGCATTGCGCGCCGGCGACCAACTGCCGATCCAACACGGCGCACCCACTTTTTTCGAAGAGCCGAGCGCATCGGCGCATCGGCCGCAATGCACGATTCCGTGTATTCAATCACCGAAAGTGCTTCGTGTCGTTGAAGGCGCTCACACGGCCCGTTTCAATGAGACGCAGCGAAATGCGCTCGGGACATCCGTTTTCCAGGTCGCCGACCAGAGCAACCGGGCAGGTGTGCGTCTGCAGGCGAGCCCAGTGCCTGGAGTGCTTCCTGAGCGTGTGCCGAGTGAGGGCACGCTTCCGGGCTACATCCAGGTGCCGCCCTCGGGTGACCCGATCATCCTGGGCGTGGATGGGCCAACAACAGGTGGGTATCCCGTGATCGCGAGCGTGATCGAGGCTGATCTCCCGGTACTCGCCCAATGCCTGCCGCGTGAAGCGGTTCGGTTCGAATGGATCAGCTATGAACAAGCGGTTCAGGTACTCGTCACCAAGAATGAGTTGGTGCAAGCGGTCAAGGCCATCGCACCGAATCCTTGGGGAGGAGCAACCCCCGATGCGTGAGCGGACCATCGTGCATCTCGGAATCGACACCGGCGAGGCGGAACCCGGTCCCGGAAGGGAGCAGGAGATGGATCTGCTCGGGCATGTGACCGCGGTGAGTATCGCGTGCGGGGGGCACGCCGGTGATGCGTGCTCGATGCGTGGAGCCATTGAATCTGCACAGGCGAACAACTGCCTGATCGGAGTGCACCCCTCCTACCCGGACCGATCCGGATTCGGTCGGCGAGCGCTGAAGCTCGAACGCGCTGAACTGGAGGCCGCGGTCATCGACCAGCTCTCCGTATTCGCAGAGATCGCTCAGGTTTGCGGTGCGCCCGTCGAATATGTCAAGGCCCACGGGGCGTTGTATCACACGCTCGCATGCGATGTGGCGCTGGCCCGACACTACTGGGCGTGGTGTGCATCGATCTTCCCTGACGCGTCCTTTGTGGGGCCACAGGGATCTGGTGTTCTCGATGAGTTGAAGGAATTAGGGGTGCGTGTGCTCGCGGAAGGGTTCTGCGATCGAGCGTATGAGTCCGATGGCTCGCTCCGACCACGCACACACTGCGATGCCCTGATCAGCGACCCGCAGGCCGCGGCGGATCAGGCCCAGCGGCTGGTCCTTGATCTGGGGTGCGATCTCCTTTGTATACACAGCGATACGCCCAACGCCTTATCGATCGCCCAAGCGGTGAGCACCCGACTGCGAGAGCTGGGTGTCCACCCGGACCGCTGATTCCGATCGCGGTCATCCATCAGAGTTCGCGGCTGGGGCGCGGGCTGTAGCTCAGGAACACGCCGGTCGCCTGCCAGAACTCCTCGAGCCGATCGATCTGCTCACGGGCCTGATCCCCGAGCTGGTGAACTACCCGCGACACCAGCAGTTCCGCAGTCAGCACCGCGGGGAGCGAACTGTCGAAGGGGCCGACGGCGGGGACCTTGAGCTCGCACCATGTTTTGGTCAGTGCCGCCAGTGGAGAGAGCGGGCTGTCGGTGATCGCCACGATGTCGACCCCCAGCTCGGCCAGAGCGCGTGCCGCGGTCACCGAGTTGCGCCGATAGCGGGCAAAGTCGAACACGACCGCTGTGTCACCTCTTTCGGCGCTGCTCAAGTCCCGCCCTGTGGACTGCTCGTCCACACGGTGGACATCCGATCGGATCATCGAAAGCCCGCTGTGCAGCACGATCGCGCCGGCCATAGAGGTCTCGCCCGAGAGTATCCACACCCGCCGTGCACGGGCGATGGGGGTGGCGAGCAGGTCCAGACGCTGCTCGTCGAGCGAGTCGAAGGTTTGATGCAGGGCCTCCTCGATCGAGGCCCGGGCGGGGATGGCCGAACCGCCCTGCTGGCGAATTCGTTGGCTGGGGCTCGAGAGTTGGCGCGATAACTCCTTTCGGATCCAGTTCTGAAGATCCGTGTAGCCATCGAACCCAAGCTTGGTCGCGAATCGGACGATAGAGGGTCTGCTGGTATCGACCCGATTGGCGAGGTCCGATACGGTCCCGAACGCGAGCAGGGTGGGGTGTTCCAGTACCGCTTCGGCGATTCGGCGTTCAGTGGGTGTCAGCAGTTCGCTGACCGGGGCGATCAATTCTTGTATGGACATGCTGGCACTCCCCTGGTCAATGCATTACAATACAGTCGGCCAAGTGTACAATAAGTTACAGGCCCAGCACAGCCCGTTTTGACCCTTTTGGAGTTCAACCCATGCCGCAGTCGCAGGAATATGTTCAAACCCCCAAAGAACAGGCCTATCTCGATCGTGTTGAAGACACGCAGTACAAGCGTGAGATCATCAACGGTCTGGCCCCGTTTCTCGATGAGCGTGCCCCCGAGGACATGATGAACTTCTACGACGCCGAAGAGCTGGTGCAGCTGCGGGTGCTCAAGGGCGGCGAACGGGATGTCGAAAAGCGCATGCCCGTGAAAGTCACACGCCACTACTACGAACTTGCCCGTCACAGTAAGCCCATGCAGCGACTGGTCAAAGCGAGCCCAGATGAGACACGCGATTTGGCGGGCTCCGAAGACCCGGGCAACCAGATGGACTACAGCCCTGTCGAAGGACTGCTGCACAAGTACGAGATGGGGCTGATGTATGTCGTCTCGACTTGCTCGGCACACTGCCGCTTCTGCTACCGCGAGGAGCTGATCGCACGCAAGGAGATCGCGCGTCAGGACGGCACGGTGGCCAAGAAAGGCCTGGCCAAGATCCCCGAGATCACTGCCTATATCAAGAAGTTCAACGAGGAGGTCGCGGCCAACGGCGGGCGTCACCCCAAGTCCGGTCGTGAAAAGCTGCGTGAGATCCTGCTCTCGGGCGGCGACCCCATGGTCCTCAACAACTCCAAGATCGCGGCATGGCTCGCAGCCCTCGCGGAGGTCGGCATCGAATCGATCCGCATCGGCACCAAGGAGATGGCCTTCTTCCCCAAACGCTTCGACGAGACCTTCCTCGCCATGCTCGATGAGTTCCACGCGGCGTACCCGGAAGTCGGCGTCCACTTCATGGTCCACTTCGAGCACCCCGATGAGTTCCTCCAGAAGGACGAAGAGGGCAACTACATCCAGGATGACAAGGGTATCTTCAAGTGGGTCCCCGATACAGGGGATGCGATGCGCGGGCTGCTTGCCCGTGGCTGGATCACCGTTGAAAACCAGACGCCGATCATCAAGGACATCAACGACGACGCAGACGCGCTGCGGATTATGCAGCGTGAAATGAAGCGTGTCGGTGCGGAGAACCACTACTTCTTCTGCGGGCGTGACATCGTCGCGTACAAGGCGTTCAACATCCCCATCGAGAAGGCATGGCAGATCCTCAATGAGTCGCAGAAGGGGCTCTCGGGTGTCGAGGCCCACGCCCGCCTGTCCATTACGCACTACAAGGGAAAGACCGAGGTCGTCGCGGTGACCAACGAGCCCATCCCCGGGCTGGCCGGCAGCGAGAACGGTGTGGTGATCTTCAAGATCCTGCGCAACGCCGGCAGTGCGCCCGATCGCTGCAAGGTCTGCATCGTGGGTCGCAACCCAGATGCGGTCTGGTTCAATGATTACGAGGATCGTGTCCTGTTTGATGAGGCAGGGCTGTTCGCGTACGCTCGTGTGAAAGACCCGACAACACTGGCCGCCCACTGAGCATCACGATGATCAACAAACAAGTGCAGAGCCCGGCAGAGGCCGTCGCGGATGTGTTCGACGGTGCCATCGTGATGATCGGTGGGTTCGGCGAAGCGGGCAGCCCGATCGAGTTGATCCACGCGCTGATCGATCAGGGGGCGAGCGACCTCACGGTCGTGAGCAACAACACAGGCAGCGGAGAAGTAGGGCTCGCGGCACTGCTCAAGGCCGAGCGTGTCTCCAAGGTGGTCTGTTCCTTCCCGCGTACCGCTAACTCGACGGTGTTTCCCGATCTCTATCGGAGCGGGAAGACCAAGCTTGAGCTTGTGCCTCAGGGCACACTGGCAGAGCGGATCCGCGCCGGCGGGGCGGGCATCCCCGCTTTTTATACACCCGCGGCGGTGGGGACCCCGCTGAGCGAAGGCAAGGAGAGCCGGCGGTTCGATGATCGGGAATACATCATGGAACTCGGGCTGAAAGCCGACTTCGCGCTTATCAAGGGGCGTGTTGCCGACACCTTCGGAAATGTGGTCTACAACAAAACCGCCCGGAACTTCGGGCCCATCATGGCGATGGCGGCAAAGATCGCGGTCGTTCAGGCCAACGAGGTGGTTGAGCCCGGAGCCATTGATCCGGAGATCGTCGTCACCCCGGGCATCTTTGTGAACCGTGTCGTCGCCGTCCCCAACCCTGTCCATGAATCTGAACTGGTCGCAGCCGGAGTGTCGTACCCATGAACGAGACCAAAGAAGTCGTCGGCTGGACCCGGGAAGAGATGGCGATGCGCCTCGCGCAGGACATACCCAACGGTTCATATGTCAATCTGGGCATCGGCATCCCCGAACTCGTCGCCCGATTCGTTCCCGAGGGTCGCACGCTCATCTACCACACAGAGAATGGCCTGCTGGGCATGGGGCCATCCCCCGAACCCGGGGAGGGCGACCCCGAGCTGATCAACGCGGGCAAGCGTCAGGTCAGTGCGATTCCGGGCGCAGCATTTTTTCACCACGCCGACAGCTTTGCGATGATCCGAGGCGGGCACATCGACCTGTGCGTCCTGGGCGCGATGCAGGTCTCCAGGGACGGTGATCTGGCGAACTGGTCCACGGGTGAGCCCGACGCCATCCCAGCCGTCGGCGGCGCGATGGACCTTGTCGCGGGCGTGAAATCGGTGTATGTCATCACCCAGCACTGCACCAAGCACGGTGAACCCAAGCTCGTCGAATCCTGCAGCTACCCGCTGACCGGGCGACGGGTGATCGACCGGATCTATTCCGACCTCGCGGTCATCGATGTCACACCGGGCGGTTTTCAGCTCGTCGAGCTGAGCCCGGGCGTTGACTTTGAGTATGTCCAGGAGCGCACCGGGGCACCGCTTTCGCCCGTCGCGCCGTAGCAGGCAAGGCCACATCATGAGCACCCCAGCCCAAACAACACGCAGCGCCGAACTTTTCGAACGCGCATGCAAGGTTCTGCCGGGCGGCGTCAGCCGCAACGCGGTGCTGCGTGAACCGCACCCGCTCTATGTCGATCACGCGTCGGGCTGTCGCATCGTGGATGTCGACGGTGTCTCACGGATCGACTTCGCGAACAACATGGCATCGCTCATCCACGGGCACGCGGATCCGGACATGATCCGTGTCGTGACCGAGCAGATCCACAAGGGCACCGCGTTCAACATGGGAACGGAGAGCGAGATCGAGTACGCCGAGTACCTGCTCTCTCGCAACGATGGTTTCGACAAGCTCCGCTTCGTGAACTCGGGGACCGAGGCGCTGATGGTCGCAATCAAAGCGGCGAGGGCATTCACCAATCGTCCGATGATCGCGAAGGCCGAGGGTGCGTATCACGGTGCGTATGACTATGTCGAAGTGAGCCAGACCCCGCAACCCGATCGCTGGGGCGACGCGGGGCGACCGAACCGGGTGCCCCTGGTTTCGGGCACGCCCGCTTCTGCGATCGATGATGTGGTGATCTTCCCGTTCAACGACATCGATCGCTCGATCGCCCTGCTCGATGAACACGCGGATCAGCTCTCGTGCGTGATCCTCGATCTGATGCCGCACCGTGTGGGCCTGAACCCCGCCGAGCCCGAGTTCGTTCGGGCGATTCGGGACTGGACGACACGCAACGGGGTGCTGCTCATCCTTGACGAGGTCATCACATTCCGCAGTGAGTACGGAGGGCTGCAGGAGCAGTATGGGATCCACGGTGATCTGACGGCGATGGGCAAGATGATCGGTGGCGGTTTCGCGATCGGCGCCGTCGCCGGGCGGGATGAGATCATGGATGTGCTCAACCCGAAGTCGGGTCGCTACCTGTTCCCCCATTCGGGCACATTCTCGGCGAACCCCGTCGCGATGGTTGCGGGGCTCGAAGCGATGAAAAAGTTCGACCACGCAGCGGTCGATCGGCTCAACACGCTCGCCAAACGCGCCCGCGACGGCATCAGCAAGGCCATCGAGACAACGGGAATCGGCGCGAGCGTGACGGGGACAGGCTCGATGTTCCGGGTGCACCTCAAGCCACAGGCCCCACGGGATTACCGCGAGGCCTACAACACCCCTGAAGAGAACAGGCAGCTCAAGACGCTGCTGGGTCACATGTTCGACCAGGGCTTCGTGATGATCTACAGCTGCTCGGCTACGCTCTCCACGCCGATGACCGAGGTCGAGATCGACGCGTTGATTGATGGATTTACAAGCGGTTTCGAACTGCTCGTCAGCGGTGCCTGATCAGGCCCGCTCGAACACCGTCGCGAGCCCCTGCCCCACCCCGACACAGAGCGCGGCAAGCCCGCGGTCGGCATCCGCTCTGATCATCTCATGGATCAGCGTGGTGACGATGCGTGCGCCGCTGCAGCCGAGCGGGTGACCGATCGCAATCGCGCCGCCGTTCACATTCAGTTTCTCGTCGGGGATCCCGAGTTCCCGGGCGCAGGCGATCGATTGCGCGGCGAATGCCTCGTTGAGCTCGATGAGCTCGATGTCGTTGAGTGTCAGCTTCGCACGACCGAGTGCCTTGCGGACCGCGGGGACCGGTCCCACACCCATGAACGCGGGGTCGACCCCCGCGCCGGCGCTGGGGCCGACAAAGGCCAGCGGTGTGAGCCCCAGTTTCTTTGCGCGATGTGCCTCGACAAGCAGCAGTGCGGCGGATCCGTCGTTTACGCCCGATGAGTTCCCCGCGGTGACGGTGCCAAGATTGTCCTGTGCGAACACGGGGCGGAGTTTGGCGAGCGTCTCCAGCGTCGTTTCCGGTCTCGGGTGCTCGTCGGTGTCAACGACGATCGGGTTCCCTCTGCGTTGTGGAATTTCGACCGGGACGAGCTCATTCGAGAACCGGCCTTGCTCGTGAGCGGCGGCCCACTTTTGCTGGCTCCTGAGCGAGAACTCGTCCTGCTCCTCGCGGGAGATCTGGTGCTTGCGTGCGACATTCTCTGCGGTCTCTCCCATTGCGTATGGATGATGGAGCGCGGAGAGTTGGGGGTTGATGAATCGCCAGCCGATGGAGGTGTCGTGCAGTTCCTGATTGCGTGCGAAGGCGGAGTCAGACTTGCTCAGCACATACGGCGCGCGGCTCATGGATTCAACGCCGCCGGCGATGAACACATCGCCGTGGTCCGCCTCGATCATCCGTGCCGCGATGTTGATCGCGTCGAGGCCCGAGGCGCAGAGCCGGTTGACCGTCGATCCCGGCACACTCGTGGGGAGCCCCGCAAGCAGGGATGCCATGCGAGCGACATTGCGGTTGTCCTCCCCCGCCTGATTCGCAGCGCCGAGGTAGACATCATCGATCAACGCGGGGTCGATGCCGGATTGCTCGACCACCGAACGGATGGCATGGGCGGCCAGATCATCGGGACGGACGGACGCGAGGGCGCCGCCAAATCTGCCGATGGGGGTACGCAGGGCACAAACTACGGCGGCTCTTCGTTGCATGGTCAATATTGTAGCGAGGGTATGGCCTTCTCGACCTGATCCGCGGCTGCCCGGATTCTGTGCGGATGCGGGATCGGGAGATCACGGGTCGGCGATTCGAAGCCCAGGGAGCAGCGGCCGCTGGACCGATTCAGCGTTGAACTGGGCAAACCACGATGCGAGTGCTCATCAGATCTCGCGGTGGGATCAATCCCGTCGGATCCGACCGGCCAGTGTGGTATGCTGTGTCTGATCTCGCGTCGAAGCGATAAAAAATCTGAGTATTGCTGAATCGTCCGCCCCCGGACCGATCGAATCCCATGCAGCTTCAGGCCATTCGGCAACCACCTACAATGGGGTGATTACCTCCACTCCATCATCCTTGCCGTCGAGGATTCAAGACACATGCACCAACCGGATCAGGAACACAGTCAATCAAAGGGTGGGAGCGTGGCGGTTTCGGTTCCGGAGGGTCATTCGGCCACAGACAAGTCATTCAGCGAGATCGATTGGATCCGGTGTGTGCCGTTTATATTGCTGCATCTTGCGTGCGTGTGTGTGGTCTGGGTCGGTTGGAGCCCGGTGGCGGTTTCGGTTGCTGCGATCATGTATGTGTTCCACATGTTCGTGATCACGGCTTTCTATCACCGCTACTTCTCTCATCGTGCATTCAAGACCTCACGCATCTTCCAGTTCGTGGGGGCGCTCGCGGCGACATCCTCGGCCCAGCGAGGCCCGCTGTGGTGGGCAGCCCACCACAGGCATCATCATCTACATTCCGATGACGAGCACGACACGCATTCACCCTCTCAGCGTGGTCTGCTGATGAGTCATGTTGGCTGGTTCATGACCAAAGGTGCGTTCGAGACCCCCGAGCGATTAATACGAGACTGGAACCGCTATCCAGAACTGCGGTTCATCAACCGGTTCGATTGGATTGCACCGCTTATGCTGGCTGTCTTGCTGTTTGGACTCGGAGCGATCCTGGAGTGGATTGCGCCATCTCTGGGCACCAATGCATGGCAGATGTTCATCTGGGGATTTGTGGTCTCGACAGTGGTGGTCTACCACGCGACCTACACGATCAACAGTCTGGCCCATCGTTACGGCAAGGCACGCTACGACACGGGTGATGACAGCCGCAACAACTTCTGGCTCGCGATCCTGACCATGGGTGAGGGATGGCACAACAACCACCACCATTACCCCGCGAGTGCTCGCCAAGGTTTCCGCTGGTGGGAGATCGACATGACCTACTACGGGCTGATTCTGCTGAGCAAACTCGGTCTGATCTGGGATCTGCGGGGCGTGCCTCAACGCGTGCTTAACAACTCTGTGGATGCTCCGGGTTCCACCGGCGGGCAGAGGTCTTCCGATGTCAGTACCTGATCAGCGTCCGGGACAACGGATCGCGGTCGTCGGGGCCGGGGTCTCGGGGCTGGTCGCCGCGTACCTGCTCCAGAAGCGGCACGATGTGACCGTCTATGAGGCGGGGTCATACATCGGCGGGCATACCAATACGGTCAGGGTCGATACGCCCAATGGCGAGGTGGCGATCGATACCGGATTCATTGTCTACAACGAACGCAACTACCCCCTCTTCACCAAGCTCCTCGGGCAGCTCGGTGTTCGGACACAGCCGTCCACCATGAGCTTTGGGCTCACCTGCGAGCGCACAGGGCTCGAGTACAACGGCTCATCGTTGAATCAGCTCTTTGCAAGACGCAGGAACCTGATATCACCTTCACACTGGAGGATGATCCGTGACATCATGCGATTCAATCGCGATGCGGAGCGTCTTGAGGAGCTGGGCACAGCGAGCACGGTCGGGGGGTTTGTTGATGAGCACGGCTTTGGCCGCGCGTTTCTCGAACATTACCTGATCCCCATCGGCGCCTCGATCTGGTCCTGTCCGAGCGGGACCTTCCGTACATTCCCCATCCGCTTTGTGATCGACTTTCTGCGGAACCACGGCATGCTGCAGGTGGAGGGGCGGCCGCAGTGGAGGGTGATCTGCGGCGGTTCAGATCGCTATATCGAGCCATTGATCAGGGGGTTCCAAGACCGTATCCGGCTTGCAAGCCCCGTGCACAGGGTCATGCGCAACAGCGAGCATGTCGATCTTGAGCTCGCAGACGGCGATCGGGCCCGGTTCGACCAAGTGGTCTTTGCGTGTCACAGCGATCAGGCACTGGTGATGCTAGAGCAGGCGACCGATACCGAGCGAGCGGTGCTCGGTGCGTTTCCCTATCAGGCCAACGAGACTGTCCTGCATACCGATGTCAACCTGCTTCCGCGACGCCCAAGGGCGTGGGGGAGCTGGAACTACCGGATCCGGGGTGATAAAGCGGATGCGGTCGCGATCACATACTATATGAACATGCTCCAGTCACTCGACACCCAAGAGCACTTCTGCGTCACACTCAACGAGACGGATCGCATCGACCCCACCAAGGTGATCCGTAAGTTCGTGTACCACCACCCGCTCTTCACACAGGAACGCGATGGGGCCCAGGCCCGGCACGGTGAGCTCATCGGGGCGAACCGCACTTCGTACTGCGGTGCCTACTGGGGCTACGGTTTCCATGAGGACGGTGTGCGCAGCGGGGTTCGCGTCGCGGAGCACTTCGGGTGTTTCCTGTGAGCAGCGGCTCCGCGATCTATACGGGGTGGGTGAGACATCGACGGTTCAGCCCGCGCGAGCATTCGTTCAGCTACCGCATGTTTCAGATGTATCTGGACCTCGACGAACTCGATACGGTCTTTCGCGGGAGTTGGTTGTGGTCCAGCCGAAGGCTTGCCCTTGCCTGGTTCAGGCGGAAAGATCACTTCGGAGACCCCGAGGTCGATCTGGCCACCGCTGTGCGTGATCTGGTCGAACAGGAAACAGGGAAGCGACCCGAAGGATCGATCAGACTGCTCACCCATCTGAGATACTTCGGGTACTGCATGAACCCGGTCAGTTTTTATTACGTCTTCGACCCCGCGGACGAACGGGTCGAGACCATCGTGGCGGAGGTACACAACACACCCTGGGGCGAACGGCACTGTTATGTGCTCCCCCGCGGAGCGCAGCAGGGGGCACCGATGCGGCCGCACGAGTTTCCCAAAGCGTTCCATGTGTCGCCGTTTATGCCGATGGATCAGCGATACGCGTGGAAACTCTCTGAGCCCGAGGATCGGCTTCTTGTGCACATGGAGAGCTTCGAATACGAGGCGAAGGTGTTTGATGCCACGATGGTCCTTAATCGGATCGCGATCAACAAAGTGAATCGGGCGAGGGTGCTTGTACGATACCCATTGATGACCGGGAAGGTCATCGCGGCGATCTACTGGCAGGCGCTGCGTCTGCGGATCAAGGGTATCCCCTTCCACACACACCCAGGGAAGTCCGCCTCTGGTGGATAAGCAGACATGTCACAAACCGACACGGCATCTCACAACCATACCCGCTCGGCATCTCGGGCCAGATCACCCAAGCCATCGATCCTCGATCGCATCGCCAAGCGTGCCGTGGTCCATCGGCTCGATCAGCTGAGCTACGGCCGGGTCACGCTCGAGGATTCGGTTTCTCAATCGGTCCATGGTGCCGGTCGTGACGCACGCGGTGGTTCGATCCGAGTCCATGACCCACGGATGTTCCGCGAGACCGTCGTGGGCGGCGGTTTGGGCTTTGCCGAGTCCTACCTCGATGCCCGCTGGGACAGCCCCGATCTCACGGAGCTGCTTCGGGTGTTCGTGCGTGATGTGCAGGTCGCACACCAAAGCGATCGAGGCCTGGCCCGACTCCGCTTGCCGCTCTTGCGAGCCGGCGCGTTCATCAATCGCAATACCAGAATCGGCAGCCGACGAAACATCGCAGCACACTACGACCTGGGGAACGAGCTCTTCGCGCTGTTCCTCGACGAAACCATGACCTACTCCTGCGGGATCTTTGATACCACCGAGACTTCACTCCGCGAAGCCTCGATCGCCAAGCTCGACCGGATCTGCCAGAAGCTCCGGTTGGGGCCCGGCGATCATGTGCTCGAGACCGGCACAGGGTGGGGCAGTTTCGCGATCCACGCGGCGAAGCACTACGGGTGCAGGGTCACGACGACGACGATTTCGGCCCAACAGCACGAGATCGCACGCGACCGTATTGACCGTGCTGGTCTTTCGAATCAGATCACCCTGCTGCTCGAGGACTATCGCGATCTCAAGGGCGAGTACGACAAGCTCGTGTCGATCGAGATGATCGAGGCGGTGGGGCACAGGTTTCTTGATACCTATATGGGTGCCTGCTCACGCCTGCTCAGGCCCGACGGGCAGATGCTGCTGCAGGTGATCTCGATGCCAGATCAGCGTTACCGGGAGTATCTGCGAACGATCGATTTCATCCGCAAGCATGTCTTCCCGGGGAGCTGCTGTCCATCGCTGGGGGCCGTGGCGGGTTCGGTTGCGCGGGCGACAAACATGCGTTGTGTGCAGTACGAGGACATGACGCCTCACTATGTCACCACACTGGAGCACTGGCAGCGCCGATTTGACGATCAGATCGAGCAGGTTCGTGCGCTGGGTTACCCCGAGCGTTTTATTCGACTCTGGAACTACTATCTGAGTTATTGCCGGGCGGGCTTCGCGGAGCGCTACATCGGGGTTGGGCAGATGCTGCTCAACAAGCCCGCTTGCCGACGGGTGACCCCGCTGCCTGCTCTGAGTTCACGAGCGGGCGCGTGCAACGCTGAGGCGAGCGTGTGCTGATTAAGGTGATCAATCTTGTGATCTTCCAGCTCGCGTGGTTCGCGTGCATCCTTGGCGCGGGCTATGGGCTGCCATGGCTGGGTGTGCTGGTGGTGTCGCTTTCGGTCTTCGGGCACCTGCTGTGTGTGCGTTTCGACCGTGGCTGGGTTGTCCTGCTCATGTTGTCATTTGTGCTGGGATGGGGGTTCGATTGGGCGGTACTTAGCTTGGGTGCAATGGGATACCCCGCGCATGCGCGGCTGCTGACGCCGGTCCCGATCTGGATGCCGTTCATGTGGGTGAATCTCGCGACCACCCTGCACCTGTCGATGGCATGGATGAAGCGCCGGTACGCGGTCGCGGTCCTCTTCGGTTTGCTCGGTGGTCCGGGGGCATACTTCACCGGCATGAAGCTCGACGCGGTCCTGCTCGGCGAGAATCTGTTCCGTTCGCTGCTGATCATCGGGCTGGAATGGGCCATCGCGATGCCGTTGCTTCTTGTGATCGCGCAGTCATTCAATCCCCGGATAACACGGCATGAAAGTCAATCCAAACCCATTCAAGGAGCGAATGCATGAATGTATGGGTGCTGATTCTGATCCCATGGTTGATCTTGTGCCTGCTGATGTCCATCCTGTGGGTATACCAGAAGAAGACGCATAACGCGGGGATTGTGGATGTCGCGTGGTCCTTCGGAACGGCGCTGTGTGCGATCTGGTTCGCATGGGGTGCGGATGGCTACAGTCAACGCCGGGTGCTTGTCGGCATCATCGCTGGCATCTGGGGCATCAAACTCGGCTATTACCTCCTGTCGCGCCTCAAGGGGGCCCATGAGGACCGCCGCTACACGATGCTCCGCGAGCAGTGGGGCGAGAAGACGCAGCAGCGGATGTTCATCGTGTTCCAGATCCAGGCGTTCTGGGCCGTTCTCTTCGCCCTGCCCATGCTGCTCGCTTCACGCAATCAGCACCCGGAACTGATCTGGTCCGATTGGCTCGGGTTGGGCATCTGGCTTGTTTCCGTGATCGGGACAGGCGTCGCTGACGCACAACTCAACGCGTTCCGCCGGAATCCTGACAATGCCGACCGGGTCTGCAGGCGAGGGCTCTGGCGATATTCTCGTCATCCCAACTACTTCTTCGAATGGATCCACTGGTGGGCGTATGTCGCGATCGGTTTCTCAGGCGACTGGGGATGGCTCACGCTGCTCGGGCCCGCGGTCATGCTCTACTTTCTGCTCAAGGTGACCGGCATTCCGATCACCGAGAAGGCGCTGGTCCGTTCACGCGGGGCGGCGTACGAGGAATATCAGGGCACGACGAGCGCTTTCGTGCCCCTGCCGCCGAAGAAGGAGGGCGCATCATGAGTCTGGCCGGGCTTGGAATCTCGCTTGCAGAACGAGGGTTGCTCCCCGATGCCCTGATCCGCAAGGGCATCCGCAGACTCTGCGTCCGAAGGATCGCGCAATATGTGCCCACGGGTGAGGCTGCACAGCAGCGTGCCCGGGCGGCGTTCGCCGAGCAGATGCGCGGGGGGCCGGTGGCGCCCGTCCCGGAGGCAGCCAACGAACAGCACTACGAGGTGCCCGAGTCGTTCTTCGGCTACGCACTCGGGCATCGGCGAAAGTACAGCGGTTGCTACTGGCCCGAGGGCTGTGATGAGCTCGATCTTGCCGAGGATGCAAGTCTGAAGGCAACATGTGAGCATGCTCAACTCGGTGACGGGATGTCCATCCTGGAGCTCGGCTGTGGCTGGGGCTCGCTCACCCTCTGGATGGCGGAGCACTATCCCAACGCTCGAATCACAGCGGTCTCCAACTCAAACTCCCAGCGTGCGTACATCAACGCGCAGGCCCAGCGGCGTGGGCTGGGCAATATCGAGGTTATCACACGCGACATGAACGACTTTGACACGGCCGAACGATTCGATCGGGTCGTATCAGTCGAGATGTTTGAGCACATGCGCAACTACGAAGTGCTGCTCGAACGCATCGCTTCATGGCTGAGGCCCGGCGGCAAGCTCTTTGTGCACATCTTCGCGCATCGCAGCGCCGCGTACGCCTTCGAAACAGAAGGGGCGGACAACTGGATGGGGCGATACTTCTTCACCGGCGGCATCATGCCCGCCCAGCAGTTGATGCACGAGTTCAAGGCCAATATGCGTGTCCGGCGCGAGTGGGTCTGGGATGGCATGCACTATCAGAAGACCTCGGAAGCTTGGCTTGATAATCTCGATCGCAACAGGGACCGGGTGATCGCCTTATTTGGTGCGTCCATGCCGGCGGGGGAGGCCAGGAAGATGTATCACCGATGGCGGATCTTCTTCCTCGCGTGTGCGGAGACCTTCGGATTCGAGAACGGCCAGCAGTGGCTCGTCGCGCACTATCTGCTCGAGCCGGCCATTGTGCATGCTCAGCATGAGACTGCCGACTCTGAAGCCGTGGGGGGCAGGCGATGAAACGGATATCGATCGTCACGGCCATCGCGGTCGTCGCGGGGGTGACCATGGCCGCGGCTCTGGTCTATGGCTTCGGCTTCGGTGGCGGCTGGAGTGAGGTCCGCACGCTGATGGGCTACCCCTGGTTCGTTGTCTCGCTCGTTGATGTGTATGTGGGGTTCATCCTCATTGCCTGCTGGATCGCATCGCGTGAACGACTGGTTCCGGCGGTGGTCTGGATCGCGCTGTTGATGACGCTGGGCAATCTGATCGCGTGTATCTATGTGCTCTACGCCATCCGGACCAGGAAGCGACCGCCGTTATGCCGTATGGCCGGTGCCGGTGGGGAAGCTTCTGGGGCTCCCGCTTGAGCGTCCGTCAACTTCGGGTATAGTGGACGCATGAACAACGACATGACCCGGCGTGATTCGATTAAAGTCCTCGGCGGGCTCGGCGCAGCAGCCGTGTTCGCCTCGCCCCTGTTCGCAGCCATGAAAAACGCGGACACACCGCTCTTTCGTATCTCGCTCGCGCAGTGGTCGCTGCACAAGCTGCTGTTCGCAGGCGAGATCGACAACCTTGATTTTGCTGCAGAATCGAGGGCGATGGGGTTCGACGGCATCGAGTATGTCAACGCGTTCTTCAAGGACAGGGCTGAGGATAAGTCGTACCTCCGTGAGATGAATGCACGGGCAGCGGACAACGGTGTAACGCAGCTCCTGATCATGTGCGACGGGGAGGGGGCGCTGGGGGACGCGGACGAGAACGCACGGGCCTTGGCGATCGAGAACCACAAGAAATGGGTTCACGCGGCCAGAACCCTCGGGTGCCATTCGATCCGTGTCAATGCGCAGAGTTCAGGCACATTCGAGGAGCAGCAGGCCCGAGCCGCCGACGGGCTGCGCCGACTGACCGAGTTCGCAGCGCCCTTTGGAATCAATGTCATTGTCGAGAACCATGGCGGTCTCTCTTCAAACGGCGAATGGCTTTCGGGAGTGATGAAACGAGTAGATCATCACATGTGCGGCACGCTCCCCGACTTCGGGAACTTCTGCATGGACTGGTCACGCTCCTCGGAACCCGATGCCTGGTACGACCGCTACAAGGGAACAGGCGAGTTGATGCCCTTCGCCAAGGCCGTCAGCGCCAAGTCGCACGAGTTCGATGCCGGTGGCAACGAGACGGGAACCGACTATCGGCGCATGATGAAGGTTGTGCTCGACAGCGGCTACCGCGGCTGGGTCGGGGTTGAGTATGAGGGCGGCAAGCATTCGCCTCGGGACGGGTCAAGGCTGACCAAGAATCTGCTTGAGACCATCAGGTCCGAAATCTCGTCCTAATCGGGAGCGCCCCCGGCTTGGCCGGCGGGGAGCAGACAGTCGATGATGATCATCAGCCCGAGCAGGGATGTGCCCGCTGCGTAGATCCCGCCGCCGACCACGACCGCGTACGCGAAATCGGCGTAGTCGCGGGTGATCCACCAGCCGGCCATGTCGACGAGCAGCCCCGCCGCGGAAACCATCAGGACCAGCCCGGTGAGCCCCTTCCAGAATCGGGTGCAGACAGTGAGCCAGCCGATCACGATCAGGATGATCGCCATCGTGGGTGCATGGGCGTGCTGGCTCATCGCGACAATGTTCTCGCCCGCGGGCTGGATGTCCTTGGAATACGCGATGCTCTGGATGTCGTCCCAGTACTCGAGGGGGACACTCGGAAACGCCTGCTCGCCGCTTGCTGTCCGGGTGTGACAATCGAGGCAGTTGAACGCGATGATCTCTGAGGGCGCGTTCTCGCCCAGATCAAGGTTGTCATAGTCCTGCGAGAGCCGATCTCCCCGCAGCCATTCGAGCAGCGCGTTGCGTTCGGGTTCGGAGAGGTCGTCGGGATGCCCGGCTTCCAGCGCTGAGACGAGTGGTGAGGGTGATTGCACGCCGTGGTAGGCACCGATGATGTCGTTGATGGTCAACCCGGGCTCTTCGTCACGGTTGTCGTAGTGCCACTTGAGGTGCAGCCCTGAGACGATATATCCGCCGAGCAGGGTGATGGTCAGCAAGGCGATCCCGACCCGGAAGGAGTAGGGGAGCGAACGGAGGACGAAAGGGTGTCTTTGCTTCATGGATGATCCTGTGCTGGCGCGGCGGGGTTCAGAGCCCACCGAAATCGATGTCCACCATGCTGTTGCTCATGACCGCTTTGTTTGCGGCGATCCCCACGACTGTCGCTCGTGCGGCTTCGCTGATGCTGCACGCGGGCGAGCCCTTGTTGGCGATCGCGTTGACCCAGTCCTCGAGGGCGTAATAGACACCGGGGTGCGGGAGTCCGATGCCCTCTTTGAGTTTGCCCTGCTCAGCGAGCTTGGTCGCGCCCGCGATCAGCGTGATGCCCTCGTCATTGTGGAACTGCTGGCGGTTGGCGTAGACCTCCCAGCCCTGCGTCGGGGCGTCGGCTTCCTTGAACATCCAGCCGTGTGACCAGCCGAGCTTGATGGCCGCGTTCGACCCGTGCAGGACCTCGTAAGTCCCCCCGTAGGAGTTGGCGAGTGTCGCGCCGTATTGCAGCGCCTGTCCATCGTCGAAAATCAGTGTGCACCCGATGGTGTCGGCGACCTTGCGGTCGTCGCGCCAGTGGCGCACGCCGCCGGTGCCGAAAACCCGGACCGGGTACTTCTCGCTGTACCAGTGGAAAACATCGAACTGCTGGGTTCCCCACTCGCCCGCGAGCCCGTTTGAACGGCTGGGGTCGAGTTTCCAGTTGAGGGCTTGGTATCTTGCCGAGTCGTTGCTGGGGGTGATCCAGTTGGTTTTCTGGTTATGCTGGGCCCGCATGGAAACAGGATCGCGGACCGAATCCGTGCGGTAGAACCCACGGGCGAGCTGGTAGACCGGGTTGGCGCGGCCCTGCAGGCCCGCCGCGATGACCCCCGGTGCGCTGCGGGCGGCTTCGGTGATCGCGATGCAATCGTCGAGCGAGTGAGCAAGCGGGCACTCAAGATAGACATGCATGCCCGCGTTGAAACACTCAAGCGCGACCTCTTTATGTGTGTGGGTTGGTGTCGCGATGGCGACCGCGTCAATCTTGCCCGAGTCGAGCATCGACTGGACTGTCGCGTATCCCTCGGCGCCCGATGAACGGCGCAGGCCAGCGGACAGCCGGCGTTCGTCGATGTCACAGATCGCGGTGACCGTGACATCGGGGAGCTTGACAAGTTCTCCGAGAATCTCGCGCCCCTGACGACCAGCGCCAACAACGCCGACACGAAGCGGCGCGTTGAACGAGTAGCGGGCGAAAGCGCTGAGACTGGGCACGAGCGCCATCGCGGCAACGCCGCCGGCTGCGTGGGTTAGGAAAGTGCGACGATCAACATCCGTCATATGTGGAGTCCTTTGTGTCGGGAATGGAAATCAGGAGTCATGTATGGAAAACACGCCGAGCCGATCACGGATGATCGGGACGGGGTTATTGGCTTCTAATTCGAACATCGCGATCGAGCAGCCGTGCTCGTGCAGTGTGTCGATCAGGTCTGGGCGAATATTCAGAGCCGTCGAGTATGCGTCCGCGATCGCGGCGCTGGGATGTGCGCATGCGACCCTTGAGACAGTCGATCGTGTGGGTGCCATCGTACGAATATCCATGATGTGACCAACACACCCGCCCTGTGGCGATTCAGCCGTACGGGCATCGATCTCCGATACACCGAATCCAAAGTTCGAAATGCAGGCATCGAGCTTGGTCGATTGGCAGACCCGCACGCGCCATGGCTGCTGTGATTCATCGTGGCCAATGGCGAAGCAGGACGATGTGCCGCCGTGAACGAATGCGTGCTCGATGCCATAATCGGAAATCTCACGCCGCAGAAGGTCGAGGACAAAGCCCTTGGCGATTGCACCAAAGTCGATCGTGACGCGGTCGTCGTTCCGCACGACGGTCTTCTGAGATCCATCGAGCGTGATCGCATGATCGAGATCCAGCGAATCGAGTCTCAATGCCGACGAGCCCGAGCGGAAACCGTGGGCGTGCATCAGTGTGCCCGCAGCGATGTTGAATGCGCCCTGCGTCTCGGTGCGCAACGAATCACAGAGACACATCAGCTCGAACAGATCCTGATCAAGCGCGAGCGGTTGCCCGGCCGGCTGACGATTGATCTGCGAGGCCATCGACCCTGGCAGGAACACACTCAGACGGTTGTGCCAGTCCTGGACCAGCTCAACCAGCTCGTCTGCGATCGCCTCAACGCTGTAGCGATCATGCACAGAACCGCGCGGGTTGAGCAGGAACTCAAACCGACAGCCCATCGCACTGAGCGATCGCCGAAACAGCGTGTCAGCCCCGGCCGGGGTGATCACATCAGGCCTTGGATGCACGCATCTTGTCGGGGTCGAAGGTGAATGCATGGCCTTCCCACATGGATCGGGTCGCGAGATCGACCGCGACCAGCACCTTCGAGGCGAGGTCGATGTTGCTCTTTGCGGGCTGACGCGTGCGGATGCACTCGAGCCAGTTCAGTCGCAGCTGGTCCTGATCGTTGCCGATGTCCTCGCACTCGATCCGCTCTGAATCGATGTCATCCACGAAGATACGCTCGGGACGGATCTCGCAGTGACGCGAGTTGAGGTAGATGTTGGCCTTGTGGCCCCGGATCATAGTTTCGAGCCCGACCTCGTTGGCGGTCGAGCCCGCGATGACCATCGTGTGCCCGTCTTCGTACTGGACAGTCAGGTTGACCTGATCGTGGTTCTCCATGTCCTTGTCGACGACATGCGATCCGGTCGCGACAACCCGCGTAGGCCAGCCAGAGTCGAGCGCGAAGATCAGCGGCGTCATGACATGCACAAGCAGGTCGCCGATGATGCCGGTCGAGAAGTCCTTGTAGCGGCGCCAGCGGGCATAGACCTTGGGATCCCACTCGCGCGGACCCAGGTAACCCAGCCAGGCATCCCAGTCGAGGTTCACGCCGGGTTTCCAGTTGGGGTCGATGCCGTAGTAGTTCCATTCGCCGCTGGTTGAGTTGCGGCAGTAGCTGGTCTGCGACCAGACGGGCGTGCCGATCAGGCCGGACTTGATCACATCGCGTGCCTTGTTGTACTTGGGCAGCATGATCGCCTGTGTGCCGACCTGGAAGATCCGGTCAGAGTTCGCGAGCACGGCTTTTCGAACGGCGAGCGCCTGATCCAGACGCAGGGTCATCGGCTTCTCGGTGTAGACATCCTTGCCCGATTCCAGCGCGTCGATGATGTGCTGGGCGTGCCAGTGCTCGGGCGAAGCGATGAGCACGGCGTGGATATCGTCACGCTTGAGCAGGTCGTGGTAGTTGCGGTATGCATCGACCGTGATGCCCTGCTTCTCTTCTGCGGCTTTCTTCGCGCCCTCGCTCTTGAGGTCACACACATCGCAGACCGCGACGATCTGGGTGTTGGTCTTGCCCTGCTGGGCGAGCGAGATGATCGAGTGCAGGTGGCCACCGCCCATGCCGCCGGTGCCGATGATGCCCATGCGGATCGCCTCGTCGGCCTTGGGCACGCTGCCCTTGCGGGCCTTGACGGTCGGCAGGATATTGGCGGCACTCATCGAGCCCGCGCTCGCCTGGGCTCCGAGCATGGCCGCGCCAGCGAGCGCGGCAGACTGTGCGAGGAAGGTACGCCGGGAATCGCCCGACCGGGGGGTATCGTGGGTCGTCATGATGATGTCCTCTGCTGAGCTGTGGGGCAGATCTGCCCGGGTCTCACAGCGTACCATGAACCGATTCGATTGCAACCGGTTTCGTGGAGAACCAGATGATCAACACGCTCGGAGTTTGCTCATGGTCGCTGCAGGCGAGAAATGTTGCTGAGTTGCTGCAACGCGTTGAATCATGCGGGCTTACAAATATTCAGATCGCACTCGTCCCCCTTCTCGATCAGGCGGCGGAGATCGATGAGCTTCGCGGGGCGATCGAACAGGGGAGAATCACCCTCTGCTCAGGGATGCTCGCCACGATCGGTGAAGACTATGCCACCCTCGACAGCATCAAACGCACAGGGGGGCTTCGTCCCGATGCCCATTGGGACGAGAATCTGCTGCTTGCCAAGCGCTGCGCTGGATTGGCCGCAGATCTGGGGCTCGGTCTGGTGACTCTGCACGCGGGCTTCATTCCTGAGGATGACATCCGCTTGCATGAGATCATGGTCGAACGCCTGTGCCGGGTCGCCGAGGCGTTCAATACGCACGGGATCACGCTGGGGCTCGAAACCGGGCAGGAGACGGCTGAGACGCTACGCGGATTGTTATCCACAATTACCCCCCGGGCTGGGGTGGGTGTGAACTTTGACCCGGCAAACATGATCCTCTACGGCATGGGCGACCCGACCGAGGCGATGCGGGTGCTCCGTGAGCACATCGTGCAGGTGCATATGAAGGACGCGATCGTATCCGACGCCGCGGGCTCATGGGGCAGTGAGGTGGTCGCGGGGACGGGGCAGGTCGATTGGGATGCCTTCTTTGAAATCGTTGAGGAGTTGCCACAGCGCATTGATGTCGTCATTGAGCGTGAGGCCGGCGAGCAGCGTGTTGAGGATATTCGTGCCGCGGTGAGACTCGCACGGGCGCAGATCGAGCGGGTCAGGTCATGAGCGACGGCGTGCGTATCGGGATCATCGGCTACGGGTTCATGGGGCGTACGCACGCGAGGGCGTATCAGTCGGCCCGGCGTGATGGGTATTCATGCAGACTCGTTGCGATCGCCGACAGCTCGCTCCGGACGCTCTCCGACGCGGACGATTCATCCGGGAATCTCGAGACAGACGCGCATCCCGTGGACTTCAGCGGCGTGACGCTCTATCGCGACGCATCCGAGCTGCTCGCGGACCCGGCCATCGATGTGGTCTCGGTCTGCACGCACACGGATACTCATGTGGATATCGCGATCGAATCGCTTCGCGCGGGCAAGCATGTGCTGGTCGAGAAACCCATCGCGATCGATCCGGCACAAGTGCAGCGGCTTGCGGATGAGGCCTCGAAGCATGATCTGGTTTGCATGCCCGCGATGTGCATGCGTTATTGGCCGGCTTGGGTGAAGCTGCACGAGTTGATCCAAAGCAGGCGGTACGGCCGAGTACGCAGCGCCGAGTTCCATCGGATGGGTTCACGCCCGGGCTGGGCCGAGGAGTTCTACGCCGACGAGGCCCGATCGGGCGGTGCGCTGTATGACCTGCACATCCACGACACCGATTTCATCGTGCATTGCTTCGGTCTCCCAGATTCGGTCTCCACTTCGGGCGACGGGCTGCACCTGAGCACGATCTATCACTATGGCCACGATCAGGATCAACACCCCGTGCATGTGCTGGCCCAGGGCGCGTGGGACCACCAGCCCAGTGTCGGGTTCCGGATGCGCTGCACGATCGTCTGCGAGCAGGCGACGCTGGACTTCGATATCAGCCGCACGGATCAGCTCATCGT
>CAYQRD010000004.1:78367-98343 GCA_964419845.1 uncultured Phycisphaeraceae bacterium | reverse complement strand
CGAACATCATCGTCGTCGGGCTCGCCTACAAGCCCAATGTCGATGACACCCGCGAAACGCCCGCGGCCGAGATCATCGAGCTGCTCGCCGAACGAGGGGCCAGGGTGTCGTACCACGACCCGCATGTTCCCAGCTTCCCCAACATGCGCAACTACAAGTTCGATATGAACTCGGTGGCACTCGACGCCCAGACCCTGGGCAACGCCGACTGCGTCGTGATCGTCACCGATCACGAGATCACCGACTGGGACGCGATCGCCCAGCACGCATCGCTCGTGATTGACACCCGGAACGCCATGAGCAAGGTCAACAATCCCAAGGCACGCATCGTCAAGTCCTGATCGGGACGATGCCCGGAGGAGGGCTCATCAGTGTCCCGCGCAGCGAACGATATGCTGGAGCCCGCAACGCATGACCGCCCCAACGGCTCGGTCTGCGAGCGATTTCGTTCGATCGCCAAGCGGTACCCTGAGCGCATCGCAGTCTGTGACGATTCAACTCGTCTCAGCTACGCAGAACTCGATGAACGCACTGATCAGGTCGCCCGCGCGCTCATTGCTCGCGGGCTTTCCGCTCAGGAGCCGATCGCGCTGTCGATCCCCAAGTCCTGCGATCAGATCGTGGCACTGCTCGGAGTTCTCAAGGCCGGCGGGGCGTATGTGCCAATCGTCGCGAACCAGCCCGAATCACGGCTGCGATCCATGCTGCACGACGCCGGGGTCCGTTTCGCGATCACACAGTCAGGATATCTTGATGAGCTCTGGGGCGATGAAACACTGCCTCTCAGCGTGACGCAGCTCTGTGCTGAGTCCCATCAAACGCTACTCCCAGAACTCGTCGGCTCATCGCTCGCCTATATCATGTACACATCCGGCTCGACCGGAGTCCCAAAGGGCGTCCTGATCGAGCACGCCGGAATCATCCGCCTCGTGTGCGGCCAGTCATACCTGCCATTCGGCCCCGAACTCACCTATCTCTGTGCGGCCCCGCTGTCATTCGATGTCTCAACGCTCGAGATCTTCACGCCGCTGCTCCACGGCGCCAAGTGCGTCATCGCCCCCGAGGGAATGCCCGACGCAGACCGGATCGCATCGCTCACCGATCGAGAGCAAGTCCGTTCGTGCTGCCTCGCATTCGGTCTGTTCCGCACGCTGTTCGAGGCGAACCCCTCGATCTTCGATCCGATGACACACATTGCCGTCGGGGGCGAGCGTGTTGAGCCGCGGGTGATCGCAGCGGCTCAGGACCGGCTCCCGCACGCGAAGTTCGTGAACGCCTACGGCCCGACAGAGGCAACGATGCTCGCAACAACCTACACGCTCAACGAGCGGGTGGATGAAGCCCAAGAGCACATCCCGATCGGTGCAGCGCTCCAGGGCGTCACGACGCATGTGCTCGATGATGAGCTACGCCCGGTTCCCCAGGGCGATCCGGGCGAGCTCTGCCTGGGCGGCATCGGTATCGCGCGGGGCTACCTCAACCGACCGGATCTCACCGATGATCGGTTCGTGACGATTGATCGCGATGGCCGCGCAGAGCGGGTCTATCGCACGGGCGATCGGGTGATCATGGATGACCACCACCAGCTCATCTTCCTCGGTCGGATGGACGCCCAGATCAAACTGCGTGGTCACCGCATCGAGCTCGGCGAGATCGAGCAGTGCGCCATGCGGCTGGGGTGGGTGTCCGGGGCCGTCGCCTGCGTCATCGAAACCGACGGATCATCCCGAATTGGGCTGCTGATCAAGACCGGTTCCATCACTCCGGATCTTGATGCGCTGCGAACGCACCTGCAGTCGAATCTCCCCGGCGCGATGGTCCCGGACCTGATCGGAGCGCACGATGAGCTGCCGCTGAATCGCAACGGCAAGATCGATCGTGCGTTGGCCGCCGAGCTGCTTCTCGCCGGGAAACTGGAGCACGACGCGGATCGCGGGGAAGGGTCGTTGCCGCTCTCGACGGAGACGCAACGCGGGCTTGCCGGGTTGATGAGCGAAGTCCTGGGCGTG
Organism: uncultured Phycisphaeraceae bacterium; assembly: GCA_964419845.1. Classification (GTDB taxonomy): domain Bacteria; phylum Planctomycetota; class Phycisphaerae; order Phycisphaerales; family UBA1924; genus UBA1924. The sequence continues at coordinate 96,334 of CAYQRD010000004.1, read as the reverse complement.
CCGGTTCGTGCCGCGAGCGATCGGTTCCTGCATCTCGGAGGGCATTCGCTGCGTGCGGTCGTACTCTGCTCAAGGATCCGTGATCAGTTTTCGGTCCGGATCCCGATCTCCAGCATCTATGAGCACCCGAGTGTCGCTCAACTCGCGGAGTATATTGACGCACTACTGAAGCAGGAGCGGACGGATGCTGCGGACGATCTGATCGAGCGTGTAGGCGACGGGCAGGTTGCGCCGCTCTCATTCAATCAGCTCCGTTTATGGATGCTCGATCAGCTCCACCCGGGTGATCCACGCTACACCATCAGTCTGCGACTGGAGCATCGAACACAGATCCAGCGTGCGGTTTTCCAACAGGCATGGGAGATGATCTGTGACCGCCATGAGGTGCTCATGGCACGGATATCCAGCGTGGACACGAGCCCGGTGCAGGTGATCGGGACGCCCAGCACCCCGATCTGGCGTGATGCCCAATCCATGACGCCCGCAGAGATCGAGGCCATGATCGCACGCGAAGCGGCGAGGGGCTTCGATCTCGAGTGCGGCCCGCTGGCCCGCTGCGTAGTGATCGATCGCGGGGCCTCTGCCACAGTTGTGATATCGATGCATCACATTATTTCCGACGGTTGGTCATGCGAGGTGCTCCAGCGCGAGCTGCGAGATCTGTACATCGCGCTGAGCTCGGGGGCAACCCCGCAGCTCGCCCCGCTCCCGGTCCGGTACAGCGACTACGCAAGGTGGGAGCGTCAGCTGACCGACCGGGCGTCATACCGCGATAGCCTTGCCTACTGGACGCGTCGGCTTGAGCGTGCGCCGATGCTGCGGATCCCGGCCGACTCAATCAAACGGTCATCGGCATCGAGCGCAGGCATCCGCGTCGAGCATTGTATCGATCGTGACGAACTCGACCGTTTGCGTGCCGCCGCGAGCCGCCTCGGTGTCACGCCTTATGTGTACATGCTCTCGGTCTTTCAAGTGTGGCTCCATCGCCTGTCGCTCGAGGAGGACATCGTGGTCGGGACACCGATCGCCAATCGCGACCGGACCGAGATCGAAGGGCTCGTGGGTTTCTTCATGGAGACACTTGCGCTGCGGAGCTCGATCCGTCCGGATGATCGGCTCGCCGATGTGATCGCACGGATCCGGTCGAGCACGCTCGAAGCGTTTGATCATCGTCATGTGCCATTCCAGCACATCGTTGAGGCGCTGGGGCTGCAGGGCAGCGAGGGGCACAACCCGCTCTTCGAGGTGTTCTTCAATCACATCGCGATAAAGCTGCAGGATGCTCCCGGCACGGATGGGGTGCTCGCGTTCAGCGAGGCGGAGATCGATAATCAGACGGCCAAGTTCGATCTGACCTGCTATGTATTCGAGCAGGACGACCGAGCCATGGTCGTGTTCAACGCTCGTCGATCCAGATTCTCAACCGAGACCGTCAGCTGGTACCTCGAACTTTTCATGCGGCTGCTGCGCTCCAGCGCGGATCATCTCTCGACGCCGGTATCTCAGATCCCGCTGCCGCTGGACCCGATCTCCGCGCCTGGCCCGGCGCGTGTGCCCGGCCCGGAGCTGCCCATCGGCGTGCGGACCGACGGCACGATTCTCGATCAGATTAAGCGGGTGATCCATTCGAATCCAAAGGGCATCGCAGTGAAGACGATGTCGGACAATTTGACCTATGAATCGATGTGGAAGCGCAGCGGGAATCTCGCGGCGGCAATGCGATCGCGCGGTATCGTGCCCGGCGATCGTGTGATGATCCTCGCCGATGAACCGATCCGTGTGTGCATCGCAACCCTTGCGATCCTCCGCCTGGGCGCTGTGTTTGTTCCGACCGACCCGCTGTGGCCCGCGGCTCGCATCGAGCAGATCCTCGCCCTCGCCCAGCCCGGGCTCGTGCTCAGCGACCGCGACAGCATTCGCGTGGATCCACCCGTGCTCGATCTCCGCGATTCATTCCCGGAGATCGAGCTTGAGGAATGCGCGATTGAGCCCGGAATGCCCGCGTATCTGATGTTTACTTCAGGCTCCACGGGCGCACCAAAGGGTGTTCTCCAGACGCATCGCGGGGTTGTCGGGCACATGCAAACCTTCGCCCACTCGCTCACACTCACGCGCAAAGACGCGTTGCTCCAGCTCAGTTCCTTTGGCTTTGACGCTTCGATCATGGATATGTTCGCCTGCTGGTTCACAGGGGCGACGCTTTGTGTGGGTCAACCGCAGCGCTGCACGCCAGGCCAGCTCGCCCAGTGGGTGCGTGATGAGGATCTGAGTGTCGTGCATGGTGCCCCGACGCTACTCCGCTGGTTCACGGGTTCGATTGATGACAACACCGTTATGCCAGGTGTCCGCGCGGTGGTTCTCGGTGGCGAGCCTGCGAGCGATCATGATCTCGACGCGATCCTCAGCACTTTCCCGCGGTGCGAACGCTTCATCAACGGGCTCGGGTTGACCGAGTCGTCGCTGAACCTGCAGTACCGTGTCAATCCCGGTGAGATCACAAGCCCGACGAGCGTGATCCCGGTCGGCTATACAGTCGAGGGTACGAGGGTTCGGCTCGTCGATCCGCATGGGAACCCGACGGGCCCGAGCGGAGAGATTGAGATTCGCTCCGATCGGATCGCCGTCGAGTATCACACCGGGCCCGACGAGTCCGTTGTGCAGATCGGCGAGATCAGCGAGAACGGCAGCGGTGCTCGGCGGTTCCGTACAGGGGATCTAGGCACCATCCGCCACGATGGCTCCATCATGCATCTCGGTCGACGCGATGATCAGGTGCAGGTCCGTGGGTGTCGGGTTGAGCCCGGCGAGGTTGCCCGGGCGATTCGCGCCATCAATGGCGTACGGGATGCGGCGGTCCTCGCAGAGCCATGCCCCGAGGGCGGCCATACACTGAACGCATTCGTGGTCAGCGGCGACGAGCAGCTCCAGCACGAACTCATCTCACAACTCGCGGTTTCACTCCCACCCTATATGATCCCGACCCAATGGTTGCGTGTCGCCCAGATCCCCCGTGTTGGTGGCGGGAAGATCGATCGGCAGCGGTTGAAGGATGCCGGGCATCTCGCGTGGTATCACGAGGTGAGTCCGGTCTCCAAACCCATCACCGAGCAGGTCCGGACCATCATGCACGCGTTTGGTCATGTGCTCGGGCACGATCAGGTTGGCCCGGACGACCATTTCTTTCGGATGGGCGGCAACTCACTCAAGGCGATCAGGCTCTTCGCCCTGCTCCGCAAGCAGCTCGGTACCGATGTCCCGATCTCGGTGATCTGCCGTGCGCCGACTCCTGCGGCACTTGACGATGAGCTGGTTCGGGCACGCACGCTCGAGCCTGAATCCGGCGCGTTGATCGAGTTGACCGCGAATTTGCATGAGCGACGCGTGATCGTGCTCCCGGGAATCGGTGGTCACCCGCTCGGGTTCGCGCCGTTGATTGATCGGATCGAAACACCCGCGTGCTTCATCGGTGTCCAGTACCCAGATGAACAGAAGCTCGACGAGATCGGGCGTGAGCTGCCCGCGCTCGCTCGCTGGGTGATCTCTCAGTTGAGGCTGCGCGAGGGCGATCCAATCCCCGACATGATCGGCTACAGCTTCGGGGGATCGCTCGGCACAGAGATCGCCATGCAGCTCTCGGATGCCGGGCATGCGACCGGCAAGCTCATCCTGCTCGACTCGCATCTGCCTTACGGTCTTCCGAAGAAGGGCCGAATCGGATCGGCTCGTGCCCACATCGCACGGATCGTGGAGGGCCATGAAACCTCCAGGCTCGGATACATCGGCAAACGACTCTTACCCGGTGGCACCACGCGGAACATCGTTCGATCGGCTGATGTCGAACCCAATCGCGATTGCGAAGACCGGGGCGATCGGATCGACCATCGTCGCTACCGTGCGGTCGCCAGGATGAATCACCAGATGGTGGTCGAATACCGCCCGACGCTGCGTTACCACGCCCCGGTGCTACTCCTGCGTGCCAATCAGCCCGAATGGCTGCGATTCCATGAGGATGACGGGTTCAATGGCTTCAGCAGGGTGATCCACGCCGACCACATCAACAGGGTGGATATCGAAGCGGGTCATCTGGAGCTCTTCAAGCCGGGCCCCGCCGATCGGGTTGCCCGTGAGGTTGATCAGTGGCTCGGCGTACCGACGCCGTAGTGCAGGGGATACCATGAAGCTCCTCGAAGGGAGCGATCATGCAGCCCATCATCGACATGCGGTCTGATACTGTGACTCGTCCGACCCCGCAGATGCGGGAGGCTATGGCCAACGCGAAAGTGGGGGACGATGTCGCAGGAGATGACCCGACGGTCAACGAGCTCGAACAGCGAGCCGCGCAGATGTTCGGCAAGCAGGCCGCGCTCCTCACGCCCTCGGGAACCATGGCCAACCTGCTCGCGATCCTGGCGCAGACCCGCCCCGGTGACGAGATCCTCACGCATGACGAGAGCCATGTGTATTACTACGAGGGCGGGGGCTACGCGAGCGTCGCGGGATGCAGCGTTCGATTTGTGCCAAGCGACGATGCGCCCGCCGCGGGGCTCATGACACCCGAATCACTCGGGCGAACCATGCGCGGCAACGATATCCACTACCCACGATCGTCGCTGCTCACGATCGAGAACACACACAACCGCGGCGGGGGTATTGTCTGGCCCGAAGATCTGCGTTCTCGGCTCTGCGATGCCGCCCACGAGCGAGGCCTGCGCGTGCACACCGACGGCGCGCGCATCTGGAACGCGTCCGTAGCTTCAGGCGTCGCGCTGCATGAGCTTGCGGACGGGAGCGACACGGTCAGCGCCTGCCTGAGCAAGGGGCTCGGGTGCCCGGTGGGATCGGTGCTCGTTGGGGATCACGAGACGATCGAGATTGCCCGGCACAAACGCAAAATGCTCGGTGGCGGGATGCGACAAGCCGGCATCATCGCGGCGGCGGCCCTGCACGCCTTTGATCACCATCACATCGACCGCCTGGCCGAAGATCACCGCCGCGCCAGCCAGCTCGCGGAATCGCTGGCGCAGTTGCCGATTTTCGAGTTTGATCCCGCGAGCGTGGAAACCAATCTTGTCTATGCGCGGCTGACCGACGCCGCGATCGAACAGCGGGGTGACGCGTTCGAATGGCAGGATCTGCTCGAAGAAGTAGGTGTGCGCTGCTACGCAGAGAGCACGACAACACTGCGATTCGTGACACATCTGGATCTGAACGATGATCTGGTCATGGAGTTGCCCGGCCGCCTCGAAACACTGTGCGACTGAGCGTCCACAGCAGCCGGCGCATGAAAAAAGCGGGTGAACGGACTCGAACCGTCAACATTCAGCTTGGAAGGCTGACGCTCTACCATTGAGCTACACCCGCGTATGAGCAGTATAGGTTGATCGCGGAAACAGGCAACCGATCCCCGCCATTTCCATGAAGTGCTTGATTTTCAGAAAACAGCAAGATATCCTGTATGGCGGGAATAGTTCCTGTAGGAGCAAATCATGAAATCCATCTTTGCCGTCGCAATGGTCGCCCTTCCGCTTGTCTTCTTCGTCGGTTGCGGCGGGGGGAGCGAAGAATCTAGCAGCACCACGACGAGTTCGCCGCAGATCGACAACGATGCGCTGGCTCGTGCCAAGGGCAAGGCGATCTTCAAGAAGACCTGCGTCGCGTGTCACGGCGAGAACGGCGAGGGCATCGAGAATCTTGGCAAGGACTGGACCCAGAGCGATTTTATCGCCACAAGCAGCGACGAAGAACTCGTCGAGTTCCTGAAGGTCGGGCGGACGCTCGATGATCCAAAGAGCGCCGGGAACGCGATCATGCCCCCCAAGGGTGGCGATCCGACACTCACCGATGAAGATCTGCTGAATGTGGTCAAGTTCATGCGCACGCTGCAGGGCTGATCATCGATGATCAATATCACCCGGCTATGAAGCCGGTGGACAGTTCTCTCTCTCCGCAAGCCGCCCGTTGATCACGCGTCGACGGGCGGCTTATCAAAGCGCATCGCCATGAACAGCGGGATCTCCCTGCGTGCCCGATTCTCTGCGCTCGCGCGCGGTCCGGGCTCACTCTCGCGATCGGAGACCCATTCGTCGCACTGACTGAGCATGAGCCCGGCCTTGCCCGCCGCGTTGATGTAGGCGCTCATAGGGCGATTGTGCGTCACGGTGGTCACGGCGGGTTTGCCCTGCGCGACCTCTCCAGGGTTCATCACGATGTGCGAGCTGCTCGGGCTCATATAGCGATCGATTCGACGGAACTGCTCGGGCTTCGCAGTCCGCTCATCGTGCGCCCAGCCCCAGGCGCTGGCACCCATGACACGGAACGCGGGGTGAGAGATGACGCACACGAAACGCCCGCCTGGGCGCAGCTTGGAGCTGACGCCCCGCATGACCGCGTCGAGGTCGTCGATGTTCATCAGGGCCATGACACACACCGCGGCATCGAACGGCGCGTCCGGCGTCTCGAGTGCATCGAGGTCTACGGCATCGTGCACCGTGTAGCTGGTGCGTTGGGTTGCTCTGGCATTGGCGGCCTCGATGAGTCTTTCCGAAACATCGACGCCCAGGACCGCGCTCACATCAGCCTGATGCACAATGTGCTCGCTGACCACGCCCTGCCCGCACGCCACATCGAGCACCTTTTCGCCTGGCTGCAGATCGAGCAGACGCATGATGCCCGGGAGAATCACTCGCTGGTGATGATCCGAGCCGCGGTCCTGGATCAGATTGTCGTACCAGCCGGCGACATGATCCCAGCCCTGCTCGGCGTTCTTTGCTTCGCTGAGATCGACGCCCAGAGCGTCGGGGGGCGGTTGTTTGCCCATCGCGAGCCAGAACGCGGCAGGTGCGGGCGCTTTGTAGCGTTGTGGCTTATCGTCCTCGGGGTGGGTCAGGCGGATCTGCAGCGCATGGATCCCGACTCGCCGCAAATCATCGCGTGTGCTCCCGTTGCGCTGGTCGCCGACAACCGGGTGCTTGATGAGCGCCAGATGTTCGCGGACCTGACCTGGCAGGTCCGGGCGGGCCCGGACCTGAACAAGCGAGAGCCCGTTGCCAGAGTCGACGACGCGGATATGAGAGCTTGGTGTTGCTCCGAGCCCGGATGAACGCGCAACGGGTGAGGACACGGTCTCGCCGCTCAATGCGGTTGCTTCGTCGAACACGCCCTCAACCAGCGCCAGGTAGCTCGTCTCTGGGTGGGTCTGATCCCGGGGGGAGTCCTCGCTGTCTCGCATGGCGACAAACAGGACCGCGCCCGAGCATTCGTCATCGATCATGTGCGCGACGCGCATGCGCCGACGCCTGGCCCCGGTCAGCCCATCGACCATCTCACAGAGTGTCGGCGAGTTGCCGTGCAGCACCGGGATGCCCGCGGGCTTGTTGACTATGAGGATGTTGTCGTCCTTGTGCACGATGTCGGGCTTGGGGAGCTTTGGTGGTCGTGGTCCCTCGCGTCGGTCCATGCCCATATCGCGCGGGCCTCCAGGTCGTCCGCCTCCCGGTCTTCCACCTCCGGGGCGTCCGCCTCCGAACCCACCGCCAAATCCGCCACCGGGGCGTCCGCCGCCGAAGCCCCCGCCGGGTCTTCCGCCGCCCGATCGTCCGCCCTGGCCGAATCCACCGTCGCTGGGTCGCCCTCCTCCGGGTCGCCCCCCTCCGGGTCTACCGCCGCCGTAACCACCGCCGCCGCCGGGTGGACCGGAGCGATCACTGCGTTTGCCGCCGCCGAAGTATCCGCCGCCGTTTTCGCCTGTGGGGCGAGGTCCATGCTGATCAGCCATGCGATGCGTTTCCTGAGAGCACTCCGCGTCGCTGCAGCGTGAGTGGTGTGAGTTGTTCGATGAGCCAACAAGCGAACTGTGACTTGCTGATGGTGCCCGGGGTCTCGATCCGCAAGTCGAATCCGCGGGAGGAGTTGCCGACAAGGAGTGCTTCGATCGAATCCGCGTCCATGGTTTCAAGTGGGTTGGCGACGATCAGATCGATCTGTTTGCGGTCGAGCTTTCGGAGGGCGGATTCGATCAATCGTTCCCGGGGCTCGAGCGCAAACCCGACCAGCAGCTGGTCTTGCCGTGCGCTGCCCGAGCAGGAGGCGAGGAGGTCTGGGGTGGACTCAAGCTTGATATTCAGCTCCCCGCCAACGCGTCGCCGTTTCCCGGAAAGATCGATTTCTTCGGGCACCGGTCGATAGTCGGCGACGGCGGCGGCCATCACGAGGGTGTCACAGCCAGGGAGATGCTCAGCGAGCAACTCTTCAAGATTCTGACAGGAACCGAAACGGGTCAGGCGGACCCGGCTGTCGCTGGGTGTGACCGCGTTTGGCCCGAGCAGGAGATGGACCGACCAGCCCATCGCCGCGGCGTGATCAGCCAGGGCGCTTCCCAGCCGCCCCGATGAACGATTGCCGATGAATCGCACCGCATCGATGGGTTCGTATGTCGGGCCGGCGGTGATCAGCAGTCTGGGTGTCGCATCGTCTGCAGGCACGGTATCCTCTTCTTCATCTACATTGATCAGGTGGAACAGTCGTGGGACTCTGATCGTAGAGTGTTCAATACACGATCGCTGTGAAATTCATCATTCTGAGCCATTGCATGGCCCTCTGCGGGGCAATACGCATGGTTCGCGCCCCTATAGTGTAAGCCCGAACACCAAACGCTCCCCGTCTTTGAAGAGGATAGAGCTCACATATGGCAAGAAGTCGCAAGAAGCTGGGTCAGATCCTGGTCGCGCAGGGCGCGATCAACGCCGAACAGGCGGACCAGGGTATCAAACACGCCCAGGAGACCGGGAAAAGAATCGGTGAGGCCCTGATCGATCTGGGCCTTGTCGACGAGATGCTGGTCATCAAGGCGCTCGCGGCACAGTACGGCATGAAGTATGTGGACCTGAGCAACGATAAGGTCCGCAAGCTCATCGACGACAGCGCCCTCGATAAGTCGGTCATGAAGAAGAGTCTGGTGATCCCGCTGGGCAAATCGGGCGGCAAGATGCGGATGGCCATCCACGATCCCATGGATCTGGAGATGCTCGACAATCTTCGGTTCCGACTGAACATGGAGATCGAGCCCATGCTCGCGACCAAGTCGCAGATCAAGGGCTACCTCGAGGGCGAGGCCAGCGGTGGGGGGATCGCGGCGGCAGGCAGCCTGACCGAGCCCGCGGGTGGGCCAGCTCAGGGCGGCTCACTGGTCACCGATTCGATCGACCGTTCGATTGACCGTTCGCTCGACCGCTCCATGGACCGCTCGATCGATGTGAGCAGCGAAGATTCGCCGGTGGTCAAGCTGGTGAACCGCATCCTCGATGAAGCCGTCCGCAACCGGACGAGCGATATTCACATCGAGCCAATGGCCGATCGGGTCCGGCTGCGGTACCGCATCGACGGCGTCTGCGCCGAGCGTGACAACCTGCCCAAGCGCATGCAGAACGCGGTCCTCTCGCGTCTCAAGCTGATGGCGGGAATGAATATCGCAGAGCGGCGCGTGCCACAGGACGGTCGAATCAAGATCTATGTGGACGAGGTCGGCATCGACTTCCGTGTCTCGGCCTGTCCCGCGTATCACGGCGAGTCTGTCGTTCTGCGTATTCTTCGCCCTGATGCGGTCCGAATCGGACTTGAGAATCTGGGTTTCGAGTCGGAAAACCTGGAGACCTTCAACAAGATCATCCGGCGCCCCAACGGCATCTTCCTGGTGACGGGGCCCACCGGTTCCGGCAAGACCACAACGCTGTATTCGGCCCTCGATGTGCTCAACAGGCCGGATAAGAAGATCATCACGGCTGAGGACCCGGTCGAATACAACTTCGAGGGCATCAACCAGTGTCAGGTCCGTGACAGCATCGGACTGACCTTCCCCGCGATCCTCCGATCGATGCTTCGCCAGGCACCCAATGTGATTCTGGTGGGTGAAATCCGAGACAGGGAAGTAGGCGAGATCGCCATTCAGGCGGCGCTGACGGGTCACCTCGTGTTCTCAACGCTCCACACCAATGACGCGCCGAGTGCGATGACGCGTCTGATCGACATGGGCATCAAGCCGTTCCTCGTCGCATCCTCGATCCAGGCAGTCATGGCGCAGCGATTGATCCGCGTGCTCTACAAGAGCAAGGTGCTGGCGAACGAGGATGAACTGGATCACAAGTACCTCGATCTCATCCGGCTCAAGGCCGCGGATGCAATCGGCAAGGTATACAAGCCCGTTCCATGCGACGAAGCGATCACCGGGTACAAGGGGCGAAAAGCGGTCTTCGAGATGATGATTATGAACTCGGAGATCCGCGATCTCGCGTTTAAGCGAGCGCCTTCCTCGCGGATCCGCAAGGCAGCGATCGCTGCCGGTATGAAGGAACTCGTCGAGGATGGGCGGACCAAGGTGCTCAACGGCACAACGACCCCTGAAGAGATCGCCCGTGTGAGCCAGGCAGAATAACGATATCGACCACTCGGGCGGCACGGTCGTCCGTTCGACAGGAGTTTGAGATATGTCCACAGTTCAGATTGACCGATTGCTCGACACCGTCGTCAAGACCGGTGGCTCCGACCTTCATTTAACGACCGGTCGCCAGCCCACGATCCGCTTGCACGGCGGGTTGCGAAACCTGCAGACCAAGGTGCTGGATTCCGACGACATGGTGTCCCTGATGAAGTCGATCACCCCGGAGCGTAATCAGCAGGAACTCCAGGAGGAGGGCGGTACCGACTTCGGTTTCGCATACGGCGAGGCCGCCCGATTCCGAGTGTCGGTCTTCCGCCAGCGTGGCGACATCGCGATCGTGCTGCGTCAGATCCCCAACCGCCTGCTCACCTTTGATCAGATCGGTCTGCCGGATATGTGTAAGGACCTGATCCGGCGTCCTCGTGGGCTGTTCCTTGTGACCGGGCCCACCGGCTCGGGCAAGACCACCTCGCTGGCAACGATGATCGATTACATCAATATGTATATGGATCACCACATCGTCACGATGGAAGACCCGATCGAGTACTACCACACGCACAAGAAGTCGATCGTGAACCAGCGTGAGGTCGGCAACGATGTTCCCAGCTTCGCCGAGGCGCTGCGACGAGCCCTTCGTCAGGACCCCGATGTGATCCTGGTGGGTGAAATGCGTGACCTGGAGACGATCGAGGCAGCCGTGCGAGCCGCGGAAACCGGTCACTTGGTGTTCGGGACCCTGCATACTACTGGTGCGGCCAAGACGATTGACCGTATGGTGGACGCCTTCCCGGTGACCCAGCAGAACCAGATCCGCGTGCAGCTCTCCACCGCCCTTATCTGCGTGCTTTCGCAGGTGCTGCTCGGGCGGGTGGACACCAAGGGCATGGTGGCCGCCTACGAGTTCCTGGTCGTAACTCCCGCGATTGCGAACCTGATCCGTGATAACAAGAGTTATCGGATCGACTCGGCAATCCAGACGGGCAAGAAGTACGGCATGCAGCTGCTCGACGACCACCTCTGGTCGCTGTACTCCAAGGGCATGATCAGCGCCGAGGAGATGGTGGACAAGTGCAAGAACCAGTCGGATCTGCGCAATAAAGTACACCAGGCGGGCGGGGTGATCGGGCGTCCTGAGCTCGATGATCCGGAGGCTTCGAAGGAAGTCGAGTGATTGAGCAGCGATTGAAATGCGGCGAATCAGTTAGAAATTCTGTGTGTCGCAACGGTTTAAAAGGCGAAATTGGCTGTGATTGTGACAACTGGATCCCGGTTGTCTGCGAAGATGAAGGTGTGGCCTTCGCTGGCCATCGCGCGGCAACGCCGCATGGAGTGACTTGACTATGGATCCATCCGAACTCAAAGGTCGCAAGCTCGGGCGTGTGCTCACCAAGCTCAAGGTGGTCACCCGTGAGCAGGTGCATGAAGCTCTGGCGATTCAGAAGGGGCGGACCAACAAGGTCAAGATCGGTGAGATCCTCAAGGAACTCGGGTACTGCTCTCAGCTCGACATTGATCGGGCTCTGGCCGGTCAGGCTGGCATGGAGTATGTCGATCTCAAGGGGGTCGAGTTGGACGCGGAGACCGTGGGGGCCATTCCCGCGGAGAACGCCAAGGCGTATCAGTGCGTTCCGATCGAGTACAACCCGAAAACAAGGTATCTCAAGGTCGCGCTCAAGAGCCCTGAGAACTTCCAGGCCGTCGACGACCTGCGTCTGCTCATGGGTGCTCAGGTCGAAGCTGTGGTTTCATCCCCGCAGTCGATCGATGCCCTGCTCGAAAAGCACTACGCCAAGGGCGAGTCCATGTCGGATGTGATGAGCGCTCTGGCCGCGGACAAGAATCTCTCGGAGCTGGGAAAGCACTCGGACCAGTCGATCGATCTCGACGCGGTGATGGATGCCGCGGGCGACAATCAGGTCATCAAGCTGTTGAATCTGGTGCTGCTGCAGGCAATCCGCGATCGTGCGTCGGACATTCATTTCGAGCCCTTCGAGCACGAGTTCAAGATGCGTTACCGCATCGACGGCGTGCTGTATGAGATGGTCCCCCCGCCCAAGCACCTCGGCACCGCGATCACCTCGCGTGTCAAGGTCATGGCGAATCTGGATATCGCGGAACGGCGCCTGCCTCAGGACGGCCGAATCGAGCTGACCGTGGGCGGCAATCCGGTGGACCTTCGTGTGGCGATCCTGCCGACAATCTACGGCGAGTCGTGCGTGATGCGTGTGCTCGATCGTGGCAATGTCGAGCTCTCGCTCGATCGCGTGGGCTTCCGCCCCGACGATCTGGAGAACTTCCGCGGCCTGATCAAGAAGCCCAACGGCATCGTGATCGTGACCGGGCCGACGGGCTCGGGCAAGACGACGACGCTCTACGCGGCGCTCGCCGAGCTCAACGACATCGAGACCAAGATCCTGACGGCTGAGGATCCAGTCGAGTACGACATCGACGGGCTCTGTCAGGTGCAGGTCAACACGGAGGTGGGGCTGACCTTTGCCAAGGCGCTGCGAAGCTTCCTCCGTCAGGACCCGGATGTGATTCTGGTGGGCGAGATCCGCGACCTCGAGACCGCACAGATCGCGGTGCAGGCATCGCTGACCGGCCACCTGGTGCTCAGCACGCTGCACACCAATGACGCGCCGAGCTCGATCATCCGACTGGTCGATCTGGGCGTGGAGCCGTTCCTGCTGACGGCGACCATCGAGGGCATCGTTGCGCAGCGACTGGTTCGTACGCTCGAAGCGAGCACAAAGGAAGCGTTCATCCCCACCGAGCAGGAACTCATGGAGCTCTCGCTGCGTCCCGGTGATGTGAAGGGGCGTGAGTTCTATCGGCCCGGTGCCTCGGCGGGTGTGGGTGGCGGATACAAGGGGCGTATGGCGCTCTTTGAGATCATGACCATGGACGACGAGATGCGTGAACTGGTGATGAACGAGGCGAGCACGGCGGTGCTTCGGAACGCGGCCCGCAAGAAGGGGATGCGGAGTCTGCGTGAGAGCGGGCTCATGGCGATCTACGAGGGGCTGACGACCATCGACGAGGTGGTTCGCGAAACGATCGAAGAAGAGTAAACGGTCACGGCCTCGCTGCGCGTCTGCGCCGGAGCCCGGAAGGAACTGAGAAATGGCGACATACACCTACCAAGCGCTCAATGCCTCGGGCAAGACCCAGAAGGGCACGGTCGAAGCGGCAAGTTCCGAGGAAGCGATCCAGCGGATCAAATCCCAGGGCTACTACCCGACTTCTGTGCAGGCTCAGAAAGACAAGAAGGGTGCCAAGGACAAGGGGGCGAAAGCCGAGTCCACGACCAAGAAGAAAAAGAAGAAGGGCGGCGGCATCGCGATCGGTCGCGTCAAGCCCAAGCACCTCACGCTCTTCACACGCCAGCTCTCGACACTGCAGGACGCGGGCCTGCCTTTGCTGCGATCGTTGCAGATCCTTGAGAGTCAGCAGAAGCCCGGGCTCATGAAGAATGTGCTCCTCGGCGTGTGTGAAGAGGTCGAGGGCGGCAGTTCGCTGAGCGAGGCGATGGGCAAGTTCCCCAGGGCCTTCAATCATCTTTATGTGAAGATGGTCAATGCCGGCGAGATCGGTGGTGTGCTCGATGTCATCCTTCAGCGACTCAGCGAGTTCATGGAGAAGAGCGAGAAGCTCAAGGCCAAGATCAAGGGCGCGATGGTGTACCCGATCGTGGTGGTCATTGTGGCGGTCGCGATCCTGACGGGCATCATGCTGATGATCATCCCGAAGTTCGAGGAGATCTTCACGGACTTCGAGATCGAACTCCCAGGGCTGACGCAGGGGCTGATCACGACCAGCCGCTGGGTGGGCGGGACCAACCCGGGCCAGGAGGTTGCGGGCTGGATCTATCTGGTGTTCGGTCTGCCCTTCCTGATCATCGCGTTCAAGATTCTTCGTCGCACCCCTCCCGGCAAGGCAGTCCTCGACCATCTGGTTCTCTGGACGCCGGTTGTTGGCAAGCTGGTCCGCAAGACGATCATCGCTCGCTTTACACGAACCATGGGCACGCTGATCAGCGCGGGTGTGCCGATCCTCGAGGCCGTGACGATCACGGCGCAGACCTCGGGCAACTATGTTTTCGAGAAGGCGCTGATGAATGTGCACGACTCGATCCGTGAGGGCGAGAGCTTCTCTGTGCCATTGCGCGAGAGCAAGACCTGCGACCCGATCGTGGTGAACATGATCGATGTGGGTGAGGAGACGGGCGAGATGGACGCGATGCTGCTGAAGATCGCGGACAACTACGACGAGGAAGTCGATGTGGCCGTTGCGGCGCTGGTGTCGCTGCTCGAGCCCATCATGGTCGTCGTGCTCGGTGTCATGGTCGGTACGATCGTTGTGGCGATGTTCCTTCCCATGATCAAGATGCTCGAGTCGCTCAGCGGCTGAGACTCCACGCGCCGCCGGTGCGCTTAAACCCGGGACGAATGAGGAACGGTGAAGATGGTTGACCATCACACACATCCCGCAGTCTCCACGACCCGCACGGGGCAGAGACGATCGGCCTTCACGCTCATCGAGCTGCTGGTGGTCATCGGTCTGGTTGCGCTGCTGCTCACGCTGGTGCTTTCCGGTCTGAACAGGGCGACCAAGACGGCCCGGCGCACGGCGAGTCAGCGGTCCGCCGCGGCGCTTGTCCAAGCGGTCGATCAGTTCAAGAAGGAGTTCGGCTTCCTTCCTCCGCTCGTGCATGACGGGATGCCTGTGAGCGCGGGTGACGATAGATACCGCCCCGCGGTCTTCCGCGACAACGATCAGCAGAAGGACGGGCCGATCTATCAAGACCCCAACTCCAATGTCGGCTACGACTTCAAGACCCTGGTCGTTTGGAACGAGGGGCTTGACTTCAACTTCTTCCGGCGGCGCACGGGCACGGGCGGCGACCCGATCGATCTCGCGAGCGGGACGGATTGGAACGACTCCTCGGCGTGGGGCGATCGGCGATACTCCAAGTACGCGCTGGCCTACTACCTGACCGGTGTGCTCGACAAGGATGTAGACGGCGTGCGCGGCCCGGGGCTGGCGCGTCCGATCATCGACGGCACATTCCTCGGTGTTGGATACCCGGTGGGCAGCGTTCGTGACAAGTACGAACCCTTTATGGATGTCAGCCGGCGTGGTGCGCGGATGGCGACCGACTATGTCGACACACGCGAGGTTCCCGAGCACGACCCCATGGCCGGCGGCGAGGTGCCCGACTATGACACCGTTCTCGCGATGTTCGATCCGGCCACGCAGCGCCCGAACCTCTTCTCGATCGTCGACGGGTTCGGCAACGCCTACCGGTACTACCGCTGGGAGCACGGGCGATTTGTCAACGGTCAGCTGGTCATCGAGAACGAGCTGGATCTGAACATTCCCCCGGTGCTGATCGATCCGGTCGAGTACGAGCGTGTACGCAACGACCCCGCCAATCTGGGCGACCCGCAGGTGGAATACATCGGCGATGACTCGAAACTCCGCGACGCACGCTTCGCGGTCGTCAGCGCCGGTCCCGACGGGCTCTTCGGCACAGAGAACATCGAGACCATCGCCGCGGTGCTCAATGCCGAGGTTCCCTCGGACAGCACATTGGAAGCAGAGATGCGTCGCGAGGTCTGGGCCGACAATGTCTATGAGGTGGGCAGCTGATGCGAAACATGAACCGAACATTCCGAGACACGGCGTTGCGGGCCTTCACGGTCGTCGAGCTGCTCGTGGTCATCGTGATCGCGGTGCTGCTGCTTACGATCGCGGTTCCCGCGTTCCAGGCGACGATCTACTCGTCGAACCGCTCGCTCGCGGTCAACGCGGTGCAGGCCTCCTCGATCATGGCACGCGACGCGGCGATCAACACGGGCCGCGACGGCGCGGTTGTCTTCGTCTATGACCCCACGGTCCAGCGGATCAACATCATCCCCGCGATCAGGGTTGGCACGATCCGCGAGAACACGACGGCCCGGAGCGGGCCCGGCGGCGGCGGTGGCCCCCCGACTGCGGGCTTCGGCGACCAGCCGTACTTCGACCGCGATGTCTTCGTGCCCGCGCCGGTGGGTGAGGTGCTCAGTCTCCCCGCATTCTGGATGGTTCGCGGCTATGCGGCGCCGGGGATGCTGCTGGACATCGACTCCGCAGGCGGCGAGGCGGCCACCTGGTACAACTCGAACATGTACGGCGGCACCAACACCAATCAGAGCGAGAAGGACGATGCTCACTGGGTCTTCCCCGAGACGGGGTTCTTCCCGCAGGATCAGCAGGTCAACGGCGGTGCGCTCGACGGCGGGCTGAGCCCCATCGATCGCGATGCCCCTACGGCGCGTCAATCCTTCATGATCCGTTTCGATTCGCGCACGGGCGCGGTCAGCCGCGACACACGAGCGGCGCTGTTTATCGATCCGCGCAACAGCCGCGAACGCCCGTGGGGTGATCTCAATGACATCACCCCGTATCAGGAGACGCTGCGTGTGGACCTTGCCGACGATCTTGAGGTCTGGGCCACGCGTGTGCTGACTTCCGCGGATCTGACGGGCGAGGGCTACTCGTACGGCCAGGACGATCTGAGACTGCGTGAGCAGCTCATCGGAACGGTGAGCAACGACACCATCCTGGTCAAGCCGGTTTCCCGTGTTGCGCTCTACGACGAGCGTCAGCTGGCGTTGGCGCTTGGGGCACGCGGGCTCAACGCCGTGACCAACACGATTTATGAGCCGCACGATCAGACGGAGCGCGATGTCGATATCAAGATCGACGAGGATCTGTTCGCGACGAGTGACTCGATGCGGATCGAGAAGATCAACATGTGGATCGACGGCGATACAGATTTCAGCGGTCAGATCGACTTTGACGACGAACCAGTCTCTCGCCTTTACCTTGTTCAGTCGTACACGGGTGAACTCAAGGAGGTGCTGCGATGAATGCAGCTTGCTACAGGCGGAACGGTTTTTCGCTCATCGAGGTGCTCATCGCGGTGCTCGTGCTCGCGATCGGCATGCTCGGGCTTGGCGCGGTGTTCCCCGCGATTATCGCCGAGCAGCGTGACTCGTTCGAGGTTGTCGAGGGCGAGAACGCTGCGGCCGCGGCGGCTGCGATGATCACGAATCGTGAGCTGGTGGATTTCAGTCTGCTCGGTGACTCGTTCGGCAAGGCTTCGACGGCTGCCAACGAGCAGTATGTCTCGGATTGGGTCGTGCCCCAGTTCGGCTCCAATTTTTATGACTGGACGACCTCGGTTCCCGCGTTCTATGTCGATGACCAGACGAGGGCATCGCAGGAGTTCATGGGCTCGGAAACCGGGACCTGGAGCTACAACGCCAACCGTGCTCCGGGCGATGCGAACATGTACCCCGCGCTGACCGAGCTCCCGATGCGGGCGCGTCTGTACCCCATGCCCTACTCGGGCAAGCAGCCTAGGTTTGTGTGGGATATCGCACTCCGACGCGAAGCGGGCGGGGATCGGCTGAGCGCCGCGATCTTCGTGCGTCGGATCGACGCGCGGATTCGGGTGCCCCGCGATCACTCGCTCGATGATGTGCTCA
>CAYQRD010000004.1:74019-78267 GCA_964419845.1 uncultured Phycisphaeraceae bacterium | reverse complement strand
CGGATCGACGCGCGGATTCGGGTGCCCCGCGATCACTCGCTCGATGATGTGCTCACGGGCAACGGCGGGATCAATCCGGATCTCGTGCGCCTGCCGGTCGCGCTGAGCCCGCTGGGGCAGCCGGCGCCTGACACTGGCAACGGCGAGGTGTACGCCAATATCCAGATGCTCGAGGTCGAAGTCTACGAGGAGAAGCTGGACTGGCTGGTTTTCAAGACAGGTCCGTTCTTCGATACTTCGGTGGGCTTCGCGACCAAGCCGGGCCAGAAGCTCGTGGACAACACGGGCGTTGTGCGAACCGTGATCGGCCCCGCCCCGCAGGATCCCGGCGCGAGTTTTATGCTCGACAGTGATCAGCGTGCGGTCTTGGTCGATCCGCCCTTCGAAGCGAAGAACGCGGGCGGATCGGACACGGATGATGTCCGCCCTGATCGCAACACGCTGTCGACGACGGGACTGCCCAACGAACGCTCCAAGCGTGCGAGCTGGGTGCGCCAGGTGATCTTCACGCCGCGCACGCCGGTCGCGGTGCGTGTGGTGACGCTGGAGGAGAACTCATGAGGCGTCGTCACACACAGACAGGCATGGCCCGCGGCTTCACGGTCGTCGAGATGCTCGTCGTGATCGGGATCCTCGTCGTCGTGGCGGTGGGGGTCGCGACGATCTTCGGCAGCGTCGGCGAGACGGTCGCCCGCGGGCGCAAGCTCTCCGAACTCAACCAGTTCGCGGCGCGCATCGAGCGTGTGATGCGCGAGGATTTCGAGCGGATGACCCGCGACGGGTATCTCGTGATCATCAACAAGAATGCAAACTTCGGCCGCGATGTGCAGCTCTATCGCGGCGAGCAGACCAATATCGATGCCAATCTCTTCGGCGGCTTCTCGGGTGAACCGGGGCGGATCCGCCGCTCCGACGAGATCATGTTCTTCGCGCGGGGCGATTTCGAGACCGGACGCCGAGCCGTCGCGGCCAACATGCGCGCGAGCTCCAATGAGGCCGCGATCTATTACGGTCACGGGCAGAAACGCGCTCCCGATCTGAACAATATCAGCGGGAACAATAACTACTTCTTCAACCCGCAGCCATGGGACAACAACTTCTCCGACGCGGTCGATACCCGTCTCGGCGTCGAGACCGTCGGGCGAGTGAATCCCAACGAGTTCGCGCGCGACTGGTCGCTCCTGCGTCAGGTGACGCTGCTGGCGAGCCCTCAGGGCCTCGGGCAGCAGGTTCCCGACGAAATCTTCGGGATCTCCAGCGACGATCCGCTTCTGCGTCCGCTGCTGCTCGATTCGCCGCGACAGATCGCGCTGCAGCCCGCGGCGCGAAGCATCTTCAAATCGCTCTCGGGCAGCAATCGCTTCGACGCCAGCGGAGAACGCATCAACCGTTCCCTGTACGACCGCACGCTGGCAGGGGGGGCGCAGTCCGCGGACTTTTACCCGCTGAACCTGCGGACGAGCGGCATCGTCGACATCGTGACGCAGGACCTGGCCACGATGCGCAACGAGTTGCAGTCGATCGCGGTCGCGACCACCCAATCGCCATCGTTCTACATGGACTCTGCGGATGCCTTCTTTTCACTGCCGACGCTGAACCCGCCCAACGGTGACCGCACACGGGATTTCTTCGAGCAGCGTTTCTACAGGACGCCGGGGCTTGCTCCGCGACCGGGCGATTACTACCAGCTGAACCTCGGGCGTCAGACCGCGGGCGGCGCGTGGAGCATCGGCAACACGGCCCAGCAGCGCAACATCCGCCAGTGGATGATCGACGGGCTGCCCAGCGCATGGAACCTGAATCACACCCGCCCGAACCTGCTGGCCTCCGATTTCCTCGGCGGCGTTCGCTACGAAGACATCCCGACACGGATCCTCTTCAACGAGAGCGATTTTCCGATCTCGGATAACGGCACGATCGAGCGAGTGTTCGCGGAGGCCAATCAGGAGATGCTTGGCGCGTCGGTGTTTGTGCCGCGTTGCACCGAGTTCGTCGTCGAGTGGTCCTACGGCTTCGTGGATAACAGCATCACCGACCCTTCCAACCCGAACTTCAAGCGGATGATCTGGTACGGGCTTGATCGCTTTATCGATTCGGACAACGACGGGCAACTCGATCAGAGTGATCAGCGGGCGGCACAGATCTATCGACCACGCAACAGCACGACCGCAGGGACCGATCCCACAGTGACGCCCGCGGTGAATCGCGTGCAGGGCGCTGCGAGCGAGCTCATTGTCGGACGGCCCACCATCCTCGGCATTACTTCGCCCGACCTGGTCGAGGCGGCCTGCTTCGGCTTTGCGACCATCCCCGCGGCGAGCCAGCCGGCGGGGGCGTACTGGCCATGGCCAAAGCTGGTGCGGATCACGATGTCGCTGGGCGACCCCAACGATCGCGATGTCGAGGAGACCTACCAGGTGATCTTTGAGCTGCCCGAACCAAACTGATTCGGGAAACCCCACGGGCAGACAGCATACGGGGACACAGACATTCGGGGACGCACGGCGCAGGGACGGCGCGGGCACCACGCGCGACGCAGACGCCGGGCACAACCCACACGGTGCGCATCGCCCCCAACGGGCGAGGAGTATGAGGCATGATAAAGTTCAAACGACGCAGATCAATCTCGGCTCTCGAACTGCGATGCCTGGCGGGCTGTGCGCCCGAGCGGCGCGGTTCGGCCCTGCTGATCGTCATCGGCACGCTCGCGCTCGTCGCCGTCTTCGCGGCGGTCTACATCTCGATCGGTCGCACCGACCGTCGTGCGGCCAATGCGCTCCGCACGCGCATTGAGCAGCGAGACACATCCATCCAGGTTGCGGACTACTTCGCGGGCGTGATCGGTGACGATCGTCTCGACGCCTATGTGCAGTACGATTCCAACGGGACCCCTTTCGCCAAGCGTGAGGTGACCGATGCCCCCTACACGGACTGGTCACGGCGCAGCGAGGTCGCACCCGGCAATGAGCACCAGCTCTTTACCAATACCGGGCGGCCCTACCGGACAACCGGACTCACCCCGGCGACGGATTATCGCGTTGCCAACGATCCCTGGCTGGCCTCGACCACGCCGACCTATCTGGGCAATCCCGGAGACCCCTCGCGGATCAGCGGTGGGACCGACGATCGGCCGTTCTCCAGCTACGAGGCCTTCGATACCGACTATCCCAACTCGAAGAACTTCCTCGATCAGCGTGACTGGTTGCAGATCTCGAACTTTGCCGAGGATGGACGGTTTGTCAACCTGTTCAACCTGCGCCCCAACGCTTCGCCTGTGGGCACGAGCACGGTGGCGCAGAACACCGTGGGTGGGTTTGATGCCGAGCCCGGCTTTGGCAACTCGCCGCGAGCAGACGGACGACCGATCCGGCGTATGAGCAACTACCTGTCGCTGCTCAATGTCGCCGAACAGGGCAATCCAAACACGCTCCTGCGGGCGTTCGATCCCGGCGCAGCCAACGAGGTCTGGGTCCCCGGGTTCAACGATCCCCAGCCGGTCGGGATCTCGGGTCTGGATCTCTACAACACACCCGCGGTGTGGACGATGTACCAGCGGTTCATGCTCATGCCCATGAATCAGCCGTTCGTGATTCTCAACCGAGACGGTGGCGAATCGACATGGGCGGATCCGGATTACCCGCCCTACCAGTACGCGGACGCCGACGGCGACGGCTTCGCGGATTCCCGATGGTTCGAGCTTGTGGCCGCAAGAGATGCCACTTCAGGGGGTTCCAACGCGAATCGCGACGACATCCAGCAACTCCTCGATCAGGGCGACTACCGCTACTTCATCGCGGCGCGCGCGGTCGATCTGAGCTCGATGGTCAATGTGAACACTGCGACCGATCAGCTCGTCCCGCCGACGGTCGAGTATCCGCTCGGGCTGACCCCCGCGGATGTGGATCTGCGCCGGCTGCTGACGCTTCAGGACCCCGCCGGCGATTACACCTCGATGTTGTCGACCGGGTTCGGCATCCCGCTGTCGTTCCAGGCGATCCCGCGCCCGTACACGGCGCAGGCCGACCTCGCCTACCCCAGGAGCTGGGTCGCGCCCGATCGTCCCGGCGACTTCAGCCGCACCGTGACCGATTACAACTATTACCAGGCGACCGCCCGCGATTCGGGCGGCGACATGCGGACGCTGGACCCGGACTCGCCGGCGATGCTGATCGGACGCTTCGCGTACGACGCGTTGCGTCGCGCCATCACGCAGGGGAGCTCGCTGAACAACGATTACACGGGCTTCAA
>CAYQRD010000004.1:23510-73919 GCA_964419845.1 uncultured Phycisphaeraceae bacterium | reverse complement strand
GCCTACGGCAGCGGGCTCTACGGGCTCGATGATCTCGCGGAGCTGCTGACCTATCACGGGATCAACGACCCCGATTTCACCAGTCGCCTCGAGCAGGTCGTGGGCGGGCGCTACGAGAGCGAACTCGGCGATTCACTCCAGACCCGTCGCATGAGCCCGCTGCTCTCCAACCGTGACCTCACGCTCGACCGCTTCAGTCACAGTCGCATCCTCGGGGCGCCGGACCTCCGCTTCGCGCCTTCGCCCGAGTACCTGTCCGATCCGAGCAGGATCGGCGAGATCTCGCGCAACTCGATGGCCTTGATGGCCCTGACGCCGCGCAAGAAGATGACGACGATGAACGGCTTCGTGGCGTTCTCACCCGACAAGCGGATCTCGGATCCGACCACAGCCGCGCCCTACGACGCGTCCGAGCCCATGCCGCTCGACGGCAACGATGTCGTCCCGTCGCTCTCCTCGGCGGTCTCCAACGCCAACCAGCTCTTCGGCATCTATGCGGGGGCGCTGGCCGGCGAGATCGAGGACATGCGTGCGTTTGCGTGGGAGAACGATATCTCACTGCACGACACATTCGGGTACTCAACGCTGTTCTACGGCCATCGCGGACCGGAGCTCGCGCTGCGGATCGCCGCGCACGCAGCGGTGAACATGAAGGACCTGGCCGACGGCGACAACACCCCGACCGTGGCAACGCTGATGGTGGACGAAAACCGCCGCAACGATCTGATCAACACGGGGAACTTCCCTGACGATCTCGATGACGCACAGCCCGGGAATCAGTGGTACCGCGACTATCCGGGGCGCGCGGCGGGGCTGCTGTTCAATATCGAACCGGACCCATCAAAACCAGGTTCTGCGCTCGCGGAAAACGAGCTTGATGTGCACCGCCAGGCCGTGAATGTCTACGGCATGGAGGCGATGCCGGTGATCACGGAGGTTTCGACCTTCTACATGTACTCAGATGTTTCGGAGGATGCCGGCGGCGATAACGATGACTACTGGGACGCACGGCCGATCCGGCGGACCAACGGGCTGGTGGGCCCGATCCCCGACCCCTCTGATCTGGTCCCGATCACGATCAACGGCGATGACGACATCATCGGGAACAGCGATCTGCTCATGAAGTGCATCGCGTTCCAGCTCCACAACCCATGGGATGTGTCGATCTCACTCGGTGGCGAGGGTCGCAGCGCCCGCGATCCGTTGACCCGTTTGCGCGATCCCAATGATGAGAACATCATCGACGCGTCCACGGACCAGTTCGAGTTTGGGTACTACATCGAGTACAACGGCTATTTCTTCAAGCTCGCAGAGTTCGAACGGTACTACGCCCCCGACATGAACCAACTGGATACCCGTTCGATTGACCAGAATCTGACCGGGGCACCGAATCCGAGTTCTGGCATCGGTGTGAACGGTGGCTATCTCGATGCCGCGACATACCCCGACTTCATCGCCCGCAATGTTGTGCTTGCCCCCGGCGAGACGCGGACTTTCTACGCCATTGCGGACCCCCGATTCGATGGGGCGTTGGACAACGGCTTCAATGAAATGGGCATCGAAAAGAAGTGGCGAGCTGCTCTGGATGCGTACGGGCAGCTCGCACCCGCGTATCAGATCGGTGGGCCCGATGCGGATATGGATGGTCTCGTCGACGGAGCGGACGGCAACGGATGGACCGGTCCCGCGCAGGAGTGGGTGATCCAGCAGTTCCTGCCTCGTTCGGCGTTTTTCGATGCCAACGATCGGTTCGGTCAGCCAGTCATGATCCACCCGATGAACCCGCAGACGGGTGAGTATCTCGATGACAATGTTCCCTACGACTATTTCAGAACACCGCTCGACCATACCGACCCGGCGCTGAATCTTGATCAGCTCGATGGCGCCTCAGGGCGACAGACCAACGGCGAGGCTCGCCTGTGGCGCAAGATCACCACCCCGGCAGAGGAAGAGAACGACACGCGATACAACAACCGGATCACTCAGAACCTTCTGCACAACGATCTGCTCGTTGATCGTCTGGTTGTTGACGGTGTTGCCGAGCCGCTCGATCCGGGAACACAGGACATTGAGAACACGACCGGATTGCCAGAGGACTACCCCGATCCCGGGGTGCCCGCTGAGGTGAACGCACGGGCCCGAAACGACAACACCGGGTACTCGATTCTCCGCTGGCACACAACGACGACACGCGACTCCGCGGATCTGATCTATGACGGCGCTAACTTCGAGCCGTTCGATGAGGAGGTCGGCCAGGTTCGCGAGTGGCTGATGAAGTCACGCCGCATGGCATCCGACGCGATCATCAACGAGATGGACGAATACACCACGCCGCTCTCGATCGAGGATTTCCGCGTGGTTTCCGGGGCCGGTGTGGGCGACGATCTGTTCGCGGATTACAACTCGCCGGCGCAGAGCGACTTCGAGGTCCATCTCACGCTCGGCGACATGTTCCAGGCGGATCCCGTGATCGTCACCGCCGCGTTGCCCCCGTTCCGCAAAACAGAGACACGCATCAATCAGGTCGCGGTCGCGGGTGGCTCGGGATACGCCGACAAGTTCGGGCGTGACAGCGACGCGGGACGCTGGATCCATCCCCGGGGTGGTATCTCGGCGATCGGTCTGCACGAGGGCGATACCGTGAGCTCGATGCCCGCTTCTGTGCCAACGGTGCTCACTCCCGACAACATGCGCCCGCAGATCGTGTTTAATAACTCGAGTCTGGCCAATGCGCAGCGACTGGCGGATCTGCTGCTCCCGTGGGGAATCGGCCCGACCTACACCCCGGACGATTCGCTGGCCGACAACCTTGCGAGCTACTACCCCGATGAATGGATGACATTCACCGAGGCGCTCGCGATCGCGCTCGGTTATGAAGATCCAGACCCGGCCGTGGATTCCGCGAGCAACATCTGGGCGGGCACATGGAATGATGCCGCGAATATCAGCGAGCGTGTCCTCGACGACGGGCATCTCGCGCTCGATCGGTTTGTGCCGTTCGTGAATACCGATCCCTCGGAATCGCCAATCGAGTTCGATGTGCTCGAGGTGACGGGGATCCAGGACATTCTCCGCGGTGCCGGCGTCCCCATGGCGCTGGGTGTCGTCGATCGCGCCCGTGCCATTGAGCGGCTCGACCGGGTGACCGACCCGATCAACCCCAACGGGGAGCAGATGGCCGAGCTTGAACTCACCCGAGCAACCTTCGGCACCATCAACATCAACACCGCCCCCGTTGAGGTGCTGCGATTGCTGCCCGGGCTGACCCCGAGCCGGGCGCGTTATGTGGATCAGACCAACACGCTCCAGCCGGAGTGGTGGGGGGCCAACTATCCCGATACCGATGTGCCCGACACGACGAACGCGGTGGGCATCGGGGGGTTGATTCAGAACCCGGATGTCGCCGCGGCGATCGTCTCGTACCGCGATCGGATGTACGGCTTCCCCAATACCGCCTCACGAGCGGAATCCGCGGGAGCGGGCGTTCAGGCGGAGATCCCGCTGTTCATGAGCCCGGGGACGGCGAATCTGAATAAGGTCACGCAGAACATGATCGGCGAAGTGCCATCAATGAGCCCGCCCGCCCGCGGGGTGACGCTTGACCGTGGTACATTCACCGGGATCGATGCGGTCCGGTCAACACCCGGCTTCGGATCGCTCGGCGAGCTGCTCTCGGTGCGTGTGAACCCCGAGTTCGCGTCGGACAGCTATCGCTGGGGCCTGCTCCGTCACCTCTCGATCGACCAGCTCGGCTACGACGAGCGGGCACAGGGCATCGAGACTGGTCCCGACGGGGAGATCACGATTCTTTCCCAGATCTTCGGCGGGGATATCGTGGGCGAAACCGTTGACGATTACGCTGAGAAGCTCGCGATGGCCAACAGCGTGCTGAACATGATCAGCGTCCGATCGGACTACTACGCCGTCTGGTTCGTGCTCCAGGGCTACAAGGAGTCGGATGTGGCGAACATCCGTCCCGAAGACCCGCTGATCCCCTCGATCAGGAAGCGGTATGTCATGGTCGTGGACCGGTCCAATGTGGTCGAGCCCGGCGACAGGCCCCGGATCGTGATGCTCAAGGAGATCCCGCTCTAAGCCGATGAATGGATCGGATGACTGTCCCGCGACACGGCCACGGGCCTTCGAGCGGGCTACAGTTGTCCCGACAGGGAGTAGCTCAGCTTGGTAGAGCGTCTGGTTTGGGACCAGAAGGTCGCAGGTTCAAATCCTGTCTCCTTGATTCATGACCGTTTCACGACCGACTGACAACCGGTTGGAGTTGAATAGCGTCTGCTTCTCACAAGCGTGCACCCGAAGTTGGTGCACGCTTTTGTTTTCGATCTGCCGTTTCGCTGTCAGGCTTTTCCCGCTCCCGCGGTCAACATGCACCCACGCGATTGGGTAAGGTGTGCCTATGACTACACGCGGGCAGAGCCCCGAGATCATGGTCAGTGAGACGGCGGAATCGGTCAGCGCCATGCGTGCGCCCACCCGGCACCGGGATAACCCGCTGACGCGATCCTGGCCGGGCATGATCGGGCTCGCGGTGCTCATCACGATGCTTGTCGCCTGTCTGGGGACGCTGCCGTGGACACTTTCGAGCGCATCGGGCCCCGACGGGCAATCCCTGGGGGTGCCACGCTACGACGCGGGCGCGCCGATCGAGGGTCGGCTGCCGCCGAGTCTCTGGCCGATGGACGCTCGCGATATCGCTCGGGCCAATGCCGCGGTCGATCGCGCTGAGCTGGCGTTGGTTGCCTCGCAGCACAATGTGACGGCGGACGAGCTGCTCGAAGCCCGCGAGGGCGAACTGCTTGAACTGATCAAGCCCCTCTGGCCCAGATACGCGCTGGGGTCGGATCTGCTGGGGCGATCGCTGCTGACACGCCTGCTCGCAGGCGGCGGGATCTCGCTGACGATCGGGATCGCCGCGGCGCTGCTGAGCGTGAGCATCGGGACGATCTACGGTGCCCTGGCGGCCTATGTCGGGGGGAAGATCGATTCGGTGATGATGCGGGTTGTCGATGTACTCTACGGGTTGCCCTACATCCTGCTCGTGGTCCTCCTCGCGGTCGCCATCAACGCGATGGTGGATGAGTGGGTCACGCGGTCCAAGGCCAAAGAGGACTGGATGCGCACGCGCGTGGTCGAACTCCAGTCGCAGGACGGCCGGTCGATATCACGATCCGACGCGACCGAGCTGCTGGCTCGTGATCCGGCGTTCCGGGAAGAACTTCTGGGTGAAGCGAGTGCCCGATTTCCGGCGAGAGAGATCTCAGTGGGGACGCGCACGGCGCTCGATGTGCTGACGCTGCTGGTCGCGATCGGAGGGGTGAGCTGGCTGACGATGGCACGGGTGATCCGCGGGCAGGTGCTGAGTCTGAAGAACCAGCCGTTTGTCGAAGCGGCGCGTGCCGTGGGAAGCTCGCCAGTTCGGATCTTCGTGAGGCATCTGCTCCCGAATCTCCTCGGGCCGATCATCGTGTACGCGACGCTGACGGTGCCTCAGGCGATTCTTCAGGAAAGCTTTCTGAGTTTTCTTGGCATTGGTGTAAAACCCCCGTTGCCCAGCTGGGGCAATCTTGCCGCCGAGGGGCTGGGGGAACTCAACACCTATCGCAGCCACTGGTGGTTGCTGTTTTTCCCGTGCCTCCTGCTGGGGGTCACGCTGCTGTCGATGAACTTTGTCGGCGAAGGCTTGCGCGAGGCGTTCGATCCCAAGCGATCGAGATGATACACTGATGCTCCCCATTCGGGGCCTGTTTCCGGTTCCGTACAGCGAACGAGAGATATCTATGCAGAACAAGTTCGGGTTGAAAGATTTCGTGCTGATGATGCTCGTGATGGTCGTCGGCCTGCTCACCTTCATGAACATGCGCCAGGGTGACCGTCAATGGAAGCAGAACCAGGATATCAACTCCAAGGTCAGCACCGTCGAGCAGCAGCTCGCGAAGCTCGAACGCAACCTGCTCAGCGGGAACATCTCGACGGCCCCGCGCCAGAACGGGATCACCCGATCCGAGGCCACGCAGGGCGATGAGAGCTGGGCACGCCCGGGCGATGTACCCGTCGAGTGGCAGCCGCCAGTGCAGTTCACCAGCCCCCCGTTTGACATGGACGGCTACCGGCTCGGCGGACAGTTCACAGAGGTCTTCGAGGCACAGCCCCTCAAGCTGACCCCCGTGCTCGCGGAGGATGTCTATGGGCGGCGCATCGACGATCAGGTCTGCGAAACACTCGCGGGTTTCAATCCGAAAACGCTCGAACTCGAGGGCGTGCTCGCCGAAGCGTGGCAGTACGATCCCAACGGGTACTGGCTGCGGGTGAAGCTGCGTGAGAACATCAACTTCTCGGACGGCGTTGAGGTCACCGCGGAAGATGTGGTCTGGACGCTCAACGAGTACATCAACAACCCCGAACTCGAGACCGAGTCGCTGCGGTCGATCATGACCCAGATCGCAGGCGCCGAGGTCATCAGCGAGAAAGTGGTCGAGTTCACATTCAACGAACCCGACGCCTACAACATCCAGGCGGCGCTGCAGTACTACATCCTGCCCAAGCATTTCTACTCCAAGCTCACTCCGGCGCAAATCAACCAGGGCACGGCGCTGGTCATGGGGTCGGGACCGTTCAAGCTGGAGAACCTCGATGTTGACAACCAGTGGTCGCCGGGTCAGGACATCGTCCTGGTCCGCAACGAGCAGTACTGGGGGCCCAAGCCCGCGCTTCAGTCGCTTCGGTTCCTGACCATCACGGAAGATATCGCACGCCTGACCGAGTTCCGCAACGGGAACGCGAGCATGATCCGGCCCAGTTCGCCGCAGTACGCCGAGGTGTCGCGTGAGCCGGGATGGGACGAGAAGGCGTACTCGCTCGACTGGGTGAATATGCGTTCGGGCTATTCGTTCATCGGCTGGCAATGCGGGCCACGCAACGGCAAGCTCACCCCGTTCCACGACAAACGCGTCCGTCAGGCGATGACGATGATCCTCGATCGCAACCTGATCATCAACGACATCTATGACGGGATCGGAGAGATCGCTACGGGACCCAACAACAAGCCCTCTCCCGCGGCGAACCCCGCGATCGAACCTTGGGCCTACAACCCCGATCGTGCCAAGGCGCTGCTCGAAGAGGCCGGCTGGGTCGATCGTGACGACGACGGCATCCTCGAGAACGAGCGCGGCGATGAGTTCTCCTTTGAGTTCACCCGCGCTTCGGGCGGGCAGACGATCGAGCGATTCCAGAAGTACCTGATCGATCAGTGCGCGTCGGTGGGTATCCGCTGCACCCCGAGGATTGTCGACTGGTCGCTCTATGACCAGATCATGAAGAACCGCGACTTCGACGCGATCACGCTGGCGTGGGCCGCTTCGGCGCCCGAGTCGGACCCCAAGCAGATCTGGCACACCGATTCGATCCAGAACCAGGGTCACAACTTCATCCAGTGGGATGCGGGGCAGGATCAGTACATCGACGGCATCAAGGCCACCCTCGACTACGACAAGCGCATGGAGATCTTCCACCAGTTCCATTCGCTGGTTCACGAGGAGCAGCCCTACACATTCCTCCGGGTCTCCCCCTGGCTGCGGTTCATCGACGCAGATTTCAAGAATGTGCATGCCTATCCCAAGGGACTCGAGCAGCAAGAGTTCTATCACGCACCGTCGGCGAACAACTGATCACGGGGAACGCACGACATGGGTGTTTACATTGTCCGAAGACTGCTGCTCATGATCCCCACTCTGCTGGGTATCACCTTCTTGGTGTTCATGCTTATCGCGCTGAGCCCCGGGGGGATCGGCGCATCGCTGACCGCGGGCAGCGGGCAGATGGAGCAGACCAGCCGCGCGATCAAAGAGGCCTACCTCGAGGATCGCTACGGGCTCGACGCATCGGCACCGGTCCAGTATGTCCGCTGGCTCGGGCGTATCTCGCCGGTGAAGTTCGGAGAACGCGACCTCATCGATCCAACGGGCGAGTACATCCGCTTCCCCAAGGAGGTGAAACAACCTCCGCTCTGGTCGTGGTTTGCCGACGACCTGCCGCGTGCACAACCCGCACCAGATGTCGTCTGGGGCGAGCAGGACGATGAACTCGCCAAATCGCGTGCGTACAGGCGTCAGGCCAACGCGTACTCGCAGGCCCGAGCCAAGCTGATCACAGGGCGGGCGCTGCTCGACACCCAGCTCGGACAGGCCGCCGACGAGCTCGGGCTCTCCCGTGTCCGCAACTCCAAGGGCAAGATCGACTACGACAAGATCGAAGACATCCGCGAGCAGATCGAGTCGTCACCGAAGTATCCGGAGATCGAGCAACTCGGATCGGATCTCATCGTGTTCTACGATGCGGCCTTGGCCGAGCGTGAGAAGCTTGTGGCGATCTTTGATGCAGAACCATACCCCAGGGCGGGGATCCCCGTGGTCCCGGGCGTCACACTCTCCAAGCCCGACCTCGGGCGATCGTTCACCAAGTCACGGCCGGTCGCCGATCTGATCCTCGAGGCGCTGCCCGTAACGATCCTGCTCAATCTGATCGCGCTCCCGCTTATCTACTTCGTCGCCATCCCCTCGGGCATGCTCGCTGCGGTGCGTTCGGGCGGGATATTCGATCGCGCCAGCGGCTCGTTCTACATCGCCCTCTGGTCGTTCCCGATCCCGCTCGCGGGTGTGCTGATGATCGGCTACCTCGCGAACCACGACTATCTGCTGGGTCTGTTCCCCGCCAGCGGGCTTCACAGCGCCGACTCTGGCTCGTTCACCTACCTGCCCTGGCGGGGTGAGAGCGGCTGGGAGCCCGGCTATGTGCTCGACATGATGTGGCATGTGTGCCTGCCGGTTGTCTGCCTTGTCTACGGCGGTTTCGCGGTGCTCTCCAAGCAGACGCGCGCCGCGATGCTCGACAACTTCAACATGGACTATGTCCGCACCGCCAAGGCCAAGGGTGTGGCCTACAAGGACATCGTGTTCCGGCATGTGTTCCGCAACTCGCTGCTCCCGCTCATCACGATGTTCGTCTCGATCTTCCCGGCGATGCTCGCTGGTTCTGTGGTGATCGAGAAGATCTTCACCATTCCTGGTATGGGACAGCTCACGCTCAACTCGATCTATCTCAAGGACCGTGAGCTGCTGCTCGCAAACACAATGATGATCGCGGCGGTCAACCTGCTTGCCCTGCTGCTTGCCGACATCCTGTACTCACTGGCCGATCCGAGGATTTCGTACAAATGACGACCGCGAACGACCAACCGAGTTCAGTGACCGGCGTGCAGCTTGCGCAGGGGATCGGGCACCAACCCGCGCGGGGTTTCTGGACCGAGGCATGGGCCGAGGTGATGAAGCGCCCAGCCGCAGTGGCTGGGATGATCTGGATCGCCATCATCGCGTTCTTCGCGTTGTACGCGCCGCTGATCGCATCGGGGCATCCGATCCTGCTCTGGACGCTCGACGAGGCGGGCAACAAGCAGGAGCTGACTTCTCCGCTGATCCGCATGTTGTCGCTGCCCGATGTCATGCTGATCGTTTGGGGTGTCTGGACGCCGATACTCTTTTTCTGGCCAACCAAGCGCATCGACAAGGCCGCCAAGCTGCGGTTGATCATCGCGGGGGGGGTGCAGTTCGCTGTCGCAGCGGTGATGGTCGGCGTCGTCTCGAGTTTCTTCTCGGGCCGCGATGTGTCGGACCGAGTCCGCGCCATCGAGCAGTGGGCCTACTTCGAGCTCACGGCCTCGCTCATCATCGCGATCATTTCCTGCATCCCGTTCATGCTGATCTCGATCGGGATCTATCGCAGCGTGCCCCGGGTGATCTATGTCGCGGCGATCGCGCTGATCGTCGCCGGGCTGGGGACATGGAAGTGGTCAGAGAACACGAGCAACTTCTTCTACCGCTCGCAGGAATCGGGCAACGAAGTCGCCGCGGTCTATACCCTGGTGCCCTTCTCGCCGAACCAGTCCGAGACCGCGATGTACAACCGCGAACCGATGTCCACGCCGCTCGATTCGATGTGGGCCCGCCTCGCGGATCGTGAACGAATCAACGCGGAACGCAAGGCAAGTTTCAGCGATGAAGAACTCGCGGGCGTGCAGATCACCGAATCGACATTCGATGAGCTCCGGCTCATCTCGCGCACGATCAACGAGCTGCTCTCCTATCGGTTGCCCGACTACATCGGTTCCCTCGAGACAGGCTGGCAGGAGGGGGACCTCGTGACCCTGCTGGATCTCAAGAACGAGATCACTGCACGGGCCGCGCCGGTGCATGTGCTCGGGACGGATACGCTGGGGCAGGATGTGCTCTCGCAGATGTTCCACGCGTGCCGGCTCTCGATCTCTATCGGCTTTGTGTCCACGGGCATCGCCGTCGTGATCGGTGTGACCATCGGCTCGATCATGGGCTACTTTGGCGGCTGGATCGATCTCCTGCTGTATCGGGTGGTCGAGATCTTCATGGCCATCCCGGTGCTCTTCCTGCTGATTGTCGCCGCGGGCGTATTGCCCCGCAACATCTACTTCATGATGGGCATCATCGGGTGCTTCTCGTGGACCACCGCTGCGCGGTTCATCCGCGCGGAGTTCATGAAGCTCAAGGAAACGGACTATGTCCAGGCGGCCAATGCGATGGGGCTGCCGCTCTGGTCAATCCTCTTCAAGCACATGTTGCCCAACGGCGTGACGCCGGTGCTCGTCGAGTCCTCGTTCCTCATCGCCGCAGCGATCCTGATCGAGGCGATCCTGAGCTTCCTTGGGCTCGGCCCGGCAGGTCAGGCGAGTTGGGGCACGCTGCTCTCGAACGCATCGGGCGAAACATCCGACTTTCTTTGGTGGTTGGCTATCTTCCCCGGCGGCGCCATCTTCCTGACCACCATGGCCTACAACCTCATCGGTGAGGCCCTGCGCGACGCCATCGATCCCAAACTCAAGAAAGCACGCGTCTGAGCGCGAATAATCACACAGACGCGAGGAGTCACGATGAGTGAAGCAACGATCGAGCAAGGTGCGACCAAGCCCACGGGGGGGGTTGCAGCAGAACAGCCGCTGATGCAGGTTCAGGACCTCGCCGTTTCTTTCGACAACGGCTCGGGCCCACGCATCCAGGCCGTGGACGGCGTGCGGATGACGGTGTATCCCCGCCAGACCCTCGCCGTCGTGGGTGAGTCGGGCTGCGGCAAGTCCGTGACCTCCATGAGTTCGATGCAACTCGTACCACGCCCTCCCGGACGATTCGATCGTGGCAAAATCATGTACCGACTGGCGGACGGACGCGTCATCAACCTACTCGAACAGACCGAGCAGGAGATGCGCAAGATCCGTGGGAACGAGATCGCGATGATCTTCCAAGAGCCAATGACCTCGCTCAATCCCGTCTATACCGTCGGCGATCAGATCATCGAGGCCATCACGCTCCACCAGGATGTCAGCGCCCGGGAAGCAGAGCAGATCGCGATCAAGGCGATGGACGCTGTGGGCATCCCCGATCCCGCGGGACGCATCCGGGCGTATCCTCACCAGTTTTCTGGCGGCATGCGTCAGCGCGTGATGATCGCCATGGCCCTCGCGTGTCAGCCCAGACTGCTGCTGGCCGATGAGCCGACGACGGCGCTCGATGTGACGATCCAGGCCCAGATCCTTGAGCTGCTCAAGGATCTCAAGGAAGAGCGGAACATGGCGGTCATGCTCATCACGCACGATCTGGGCGTGGTCGCTGAGAACGCCGATGTGGTCTGCGTCATGTACGCGGGACGGGTCGTCGAGTTTGCCAATGTCTACGACCTCTACGACAACCCGATGCACCCGTACACACGCGGTCTGCTCGCGAGCATCCCCGTGGTGCACAAGAAGCTCGATCGGCTGACGACAATCACAGAGATCGTCAACGACCCGGAGGAGTTCAGAAAGCTCCCCGGCGCGGAGCAGGGCATCAAGCCCTGGTGGCCCTGGCAGGACCCCCCCGCGGACCTGTGCAAGCGCAACGAACCCGCCGGCGACTATGTGCTCCGAAAGGTTGCCAAGGACCACTGGGTCGGTGTATGGCGCACCGAGGCAGTGAAGGATGACGACTCTTCGCCGCCCGATCTGACTTTCCGAGTCCGTGATCACAACTCGTGATCGGATGCCACGCCGGGCACGGGTCCGGGATTGAGAGTCCGCGATGCGTGTCCTGATTCTGGCTGACGCACAGTTCGCAAAGCACGAGCGTGCACTCATCGAGCGTGTGATGATCGGGCTGACGGTCGAGGGCATCGATGCACAGCTCGTATTGCCCAAAGACAGGGGATTGAGTGGGTATCGCGTGGGCCTACTGGGCGAACCCGTGTATTACGCGGACCGTGGGCTCTTGCTGACCCAGAAGATCCGGGCAGCACAGATCGCCCGCCAGGTCACCAAGGACGCCGACGACATGCAGGGCGTCATTGATGTCGTGCATGTTCTGGGCGGCGGCGCGTGGGGCATGGGGCGAGAGCTGGCTCGGATTCTGGGAGCGGGGGTTGCTCTGGAAATCTGGCGTGCCGGGCTCGCGGATAACGCGCGCGGCCTGCACCTGAGCGATGATGAGCGTGTGATGTTCCTGGTGCCCGAGCGGGGATTCGAGAATGAGCTCCGCCAGGCATCACCCGAAGCCGCCATGCGCTATGTCCCATGGGGTGCGCAGGTGCCCGATGAGCCCGTCCCTATTTTTCGTGAGGGCAAGCTCATCTCCATCGTGTTCATGAGCAGCGGCAGGCAGGCGGACCGCAGCATCGCCGCGTTCGATGGCATCGCGGACGCGATCGCTGAACGCGGGGATGTGATGGTCTTCGCCAATCTGGAACTGGTCGAGCGAGCGGGGCTCTGGAGCCGCATGCAAAAGCGGAATCTGATGAATCGGTTCACCGTGATCGACCGCAGCGAGGACCGGCGTGATCTGCTGCTGCGGTGCGACATGATGGTCTATCCCGATTCGCTCCACGAGGAGCGGACGCTGCTGCTCGACACCATGGGCGCGGGGATGGTGGTCATCGCGGCCGAGGACGAGATGATCCAGCCGCTCAGGGAGGACTCTGGGGCGCTGCTGATCGAACGCGCAACACGCGAGGTCTGGGCCGAGCAGGTCCGGAGCGTGATCGAGTCGCCCGATGGGGCCCGGCTCAGCGGCGGGCAGGCAAGGGCGTACATCCGCAAGCATCGCAGATCCGGGCTTCACATCGATTCGCTGCGCGACGCCTATCAGGACCTCGTCGATACCCCCCGGGCATCCGACCGGGCATGATTCGGATCGGATATCGGTCGCGGCAGCGTCCGATAGCGTTCCCGGATGGGCGTTTCCACAAGTCCAGTCGTCAACCTGTTGGTGAATCTGCGGTTCTCGTGCATACTTCACTTGAGTCCGAATGCCCGCGCTGTGTGTACGCGTGGGCCGGGCTGAGCACAACCGAAGATTGGAGGCACAAAGATGTTGTATACAGCAATCATCGGTGCAGCAACACTCGCGCTGGGACCATGCAACGCGAACGAATGCTCGAACAGCCAGATCAACTCCCCGAGCGTGATCACGATCAACGCCGCAATGGTCGAGCCCACAGGGGTCGACCGGAGCCAGATCCGATTCTCGAATGAAACTCGAGGAGAAGTCATCGGCGTCGTTGCCCAGGACGGGAGCACGCAGTGGGCCCAGTCCGATCGTGCATATCTCCGCGGCGAGGACGGTCCTGCGATGATCTATGTCCGCATCTTCGACGGCACATTCGCCATCGATCCATTCCAGCCCCTGCCGGCCGCGGATGATTCGACCGCAGCGATGCTGTTCCGAGGAACATCGCTCGAGACCGATCGCACCCAGCACGGGCGTCGGCAGATCGATCGCACCAGGGAACTCTTCCGCAAGCTCGAGCAGGCCCGGATCAACTGGCTGCGAGACAACGGCTACTACAACGCACGCACATTCACACGCGGCGAGACCTTCAAGCGTGCCGGCGAAGCCAGGCTCCCCGAGCCGTCAGCGGTCTTCGAACGCCCCGCGGATGTCCCACGCGGCAAGTCGCGTGAGCAGGTTGATGCGGGCAATACGGGCATGCGATCGGTCGCGTCAGTGATGAACAGCGGCGATCAGGCCCTCCGTGTCTCGCTTCCGCTGCACATGCAGACCGAGCGTGTTGCCCGGATGATCCAGCGCAACGGTTCGGATACGCCCGAGAAACAGGAAGAAGTCTCGATCAACGAGTGAACGCCGGTGGGATCAGCAGTATGCTCTGGGCATGACAGGGCGGCTTCCATTCGATCCCAAACGCATGAAGAGTGCAAAGACTGGTCAGAGAGCCGGCAACGGGGGCGATGCGCCCCCCGCGTCGGTTTTGGGTTCCGGTTCACAATCCGATGATCGACCGCTGAGTGTCTCGCAGCTCGCATCGAGTATCGATCAGGCCCTGCGGACGGGTCTTCCGGCAAGGGTCAGCGTCGAGGGCGAGATCAGTTCCCTATCGCACCGCACCCATTACTACTTTTCGCTCAAGGACGATCGCGCTGTGATCAGCGCGGTGTTCTTCGCCTCAGCCGCTGCTCGTTCAGCAACCCTGCCCCAGCACGGCCAGCGCGTCATCGCCAAGGGCCGGGTCGAGTTCTACGCCCCCTCGGGGCGGGTGAGTCTGATCGTGACCTCGATGACGCCCGTGGGAGAAGGTGCGCTCGAGCAGCGATACAAACGACTGGTCGAGCAACTCCGCATCAAGGGCTGGTTTGATCCGGAATCGAAGCGACCGCTCCCGACATTCCCACGCCGGGTCGCGATCGTCACGAGCAAAGACGGGGCGGCGGTGCAGGATGTGATCGATACATTCGCCCGTCGCTGCCCATCGATTGAGCTGGTCATCGTCGATGTGCGTGTGCAGGGTGAATCCGCTGTGGGTCAGATCAGCGCCGCGATCCGGACGCTCAATGCACAGAGAGAAATGCTCAATCTCGATGCGATCATCGTCACCCGTGGCGGCGGGTCGCTCGAAGACCTGTGGGCATTCAATGAGCTTGAGGTCGCACAGGCCGTTCATGAATCCTCGCTGCCGATCGTCGCGGCGATCGGGCACGAGACGGACACGACCATCGCCGAACTCGTCGCCGATGAGCGGGCCGCGACCCCGACACAGGCAGCCATGCGGCTCTCGCCGGATCGGGCGGCCCTGCTCGAGCAGATCGGGTCGCTTCGGAATCGTCTTGCTCGGGCGATGCAGACACGCCTGCGATTCGAGCACCAGCGTCTTGAACGCATCACATCATCGCGTTCCATGAGCGATCCACGCATCCTGATCGGTGTGCATCGTGATCGCCTCAGGGCGATGCAGGACCGGGCAGGTTCGGGGCTGCGTCATCGGATTGCTCGCGAGCGATCAGGGCTCGATCGGATGGTGATTCGGCTCACCCGGGTCCAGCCCGCGGCGGTGCATGCTCGGCGTCAGGAGCGTGTCGGTCAGATTGAGGCACGATTGATCCGCGTGATCAAGCGTGCAGTCACGCAGCGTCGCGAGGATCTCGAGTCGGTCGCCCGAGAACTGCATGCCATCGGTCCGGCGCAGGTCCTCTCGCGTGGATACAGCCTGACCCTCGGGCCCGACGGCAAGGCGTTAAGGTCCGCCAGCCAGGCGGAGCCGGGCACGGAACTCGAGACCGTGCTCAGCGACGGTCGGGTCCGTTCACGCGTGGAGGGCAGCGGGGGGGCAAGCCCGGGTCTTGGTCCAGCGACCTCCGCTCCGAAGCGCAGAAAGCGATCCTGCAAGCCCGAGCAGGATCAGGGCCCCGGGCTCTTTGGCTGAGCTAGACTTCCCCGTGAGCAAGAAAAAAGAACCATCGCGTGAGGAGACCCCCTACGAGCAGCTCGTCGAGCAGCTTGAGGGGATCGTCGATCAGATCGAGGGCGGCGAGCTGGGGCTCGAGGAATCGATCAAGGGCTATGAGCAGGGGATCGAGCTGGTCAAAAGGGCCCGGACGATCCTTGATCGGGCCGAGCAGCGGATCATGGAACTCAACGCGGACGAACTTGAAGATCGCGCGGGCTGAAAACGCCCACTGATTCGAGCGATCCGTGCCCAACAACCGATGATTCAGCGATGCCCAGTTGGTTTATCTACATGCTTCCCTGGCTGACGATGCTGCTCTTTGTGGTCGCGGTTGGGGCGTGCATCGGGTCGTTGATCAATGTGCTTGTCTATCGCATGCCGCTCGGGCTCGATGTCGTGGTGCCGACATCTCGTTGTCCGAAGTGCGATCACAAACTGACTTGGCGTGAAAACATCCCCATCTTCGGCTGGCTGATCCTGCGTGGGAAGTGCCGGTTCTGCAAGGCCAAGATCTCGCCCGAGTATCCCATCGTGGAGACGATCGTCGCGCTGCTGTTCGGCGGGATCTGGGCATTGTGGTACATCGTCCCAGAGGACGCGATCCTCGGGCTCGGGCGGATCGCCCCGGAATGGGCGGCCAACGGGGCGGCTTTGACCTGGCCCGCGACCGTCGTGCTGCTGGTGCTTGTCGGTTGTCTGGTTGCGATGACCATCATCGATGCCCGCACTTCGATGATCCCGCTCCAACTCACTTGGGTGCCCGCCGTCGTCGCGCTGGTGCTGCACACCGGGCACGCGATCTGGTTTGAGACCAGGTATGGCAATCCCGGTTACATCGCACAGTTGCCCGGCCTGTGGAATGTGCCCAACGCTCGTTTCAAATGGATCACTTCGCCCGGTGAAGTCTGGACCATCGCGACAGGCGGATTGGCGAACTGGAAGTTCATCGGCATGGGTCTGGGCGGGGTGCTCGGACTGCTGATTTCGAATCTGTTCATCCGGCTTGGATGGATCACCCGCAGCTTCGCGGACTTCGACGCATGGTACGAAAAGCACCATGCGACCACCGAGCCCGAACCCGCAGATGCCATCGACCCGAAATCCGGCGACGAGCCCAATGAAGCCGGAGCGACCGACACCGTTGCGACCGATCCCGATCCAGAGAACGATGAGAAACAGCCCGATTCAGGGATCCCGGATTGGCTGCTGTACCCGCATGCAAGAAGAGAAATGGTCCGTGAGTTGGCATTCCTGTGCCCGCCGATCGTGCTGGCGATCGTCGGTTCCTGGGCCATGACGCTGTATGTCACAAAGCAGTATGGCCCATGGACCGAGATCCCCGGAACAGGGCAGATGGAGGCCCCAGTCAACGCGCCGCTCTGGCTGGTCGTGTTGGGGGGCGTGTTGATGGGCTATCTGATCGCGGGTGGCGTGGTCTGGGCGGTCCGGATCGGTGGATCCCTCGCGTTCGGGAAAGAGGCGATGGGGTTGGGCGATGTGCACATGATGGCCGCGGTCGGTGCGTGTCTGGGTTGGATTGACCCGACGATCGCGTTCTTCCTCGCTGCGTTCGTCGGTGTAGCGTATGCGGTTGTGGCACAAGTGTTTAAGGGCAGGCTCAACCGGGCGATGCCGTACGGGCCGTTCCTGGCGATCGCGACGATGATGGTCGTGCTGGGCAAGCCGATCGTTGAGATCATCCTCGGGCGGATCTTTGGCATGGGTGTGCCATTGAACCTGCCTTGACGCTAGGCAATGAATTGCGTTGTCCGGAGTGTTTGCGCGAGGCGCATGGCACACGCGCGCATCGAGAACGGATACACTGAGAGAACGCCGACGAAAATCGGTACCAACTGGAACTCCATGAATGCAACTGGGAGGTGCAAGGATGAACACGCAGAAGCTTTTTATAATCGCC
Organism: uncultured Phycisphaeraceae bacterium; assembly: GCA_964419845.1. GTDB lineage: Bacteria > Planctomycetota > Phycisphaerae > Phycisphaerales > UBA1924 > UBA1924. The sequence continues at coordinate 56,200 of CAYQRD010000004.1, read as the reverse complement.
ATGGGCGCCATGTGCATGGCGCTGGTGGGCTGCAAGTCGGTCTCGCAGCGCGATTATGACGCCGCGATCGATGAGAATACCCAGCTCCGCGAGCGGATCGCGGGGCTTCAGGAGAGTGTCCGTCAGGCGAACGAGAGCAACAGCGCTTTCCAGAGCCAGAACGAGCAGCTCCGCAACCAGAACGCCCAGCTCCAGAGCGACCTTGCCTCCGCCCAGTCACAGCCCCGCACGGGCTTCGAGGGGATCAGCGGCGTCGACCTCAGCGCCCGCAACGGTGCGATTGTCGTCGGGGTCGCCAGTGAGGTCCTGTTCAACTCGGGATCGGCGGACCTTCGCAGCAACGCCAAGAAGACACTCGACGAGGTGGTGGGGGTCATCCGCAGCACCTATTCAGGCAATGAGATCCGCGTTGAGGGTTACACAGACACGGACAAGCTGGTCAAAACCAAGGACAAGTGGCAGACCAACGAGCGGCTCAGCGCGGCCCGTGCTCTGGCTGTCGAGGAATACCTGGTGACCAAGGGTGTGGACAACGATCGGATCTATTCCGCGGCGTTCGGCCCGTCCAAGCCCAAGGGCAGCAAGCAGGCATCGCGCCGTGTTGAAATCGTGATCCTGTCCCAATAACCCGTGCCGGACGGGGGACCTGGGTTTTCGTCATCTGCGGGGCCCATCAGATTTGCATTTTCGAGGTTGGCGGGTACAATCCTCCCGCTTTGGGCTATTGGCGCAGTTGGCTAGCGCACCAGTATGACACACTGGGGGTCACAGGTTCGAGTCCTGTATAGCCCATTTCACGATCAGGGCCTCGCATCGCGGGGCTCTGCTCTTTGAGTCACCAGCTGGCGACGGGCATTGCCCTGATATTTCTGGAGACGACAGGTCACGCCACCTTAGCTCAGTTGATAGAGCAGCTGATTTGTAATCTGCAGGTCCTCGGTTTGAGTCCGAGAGGTGGCTTTGGGCAGGGTTTCTGCTCGACAATGGGGCGTGTATCCAAGCGGCCAAAGGACGGGGATTGTAAATCCTCTCACGTTAGTGTTCGGTGGTTCGAATCCACCCGCGCCCATTTCCCCCTCCGGCTCTATACGATAAGTGAGCCGACACCTGTTTGCTCGGGCGTGTACCCAAGTGGCCAAAGGGGGCAGACTGTAAATCTGCTGGCAATGCCTTCGGAGGTTCGAATCCTCCCGCGCCCATTTATGTGAAATCAAGAAGCGATCGCCGCACGCTCCTGCAGGGGTTGGCGGCTTTTTCCTTTGAGCTCTGCTGTCGGTATCAACCGTCGCGTGGCGCGACAACCACGCGACATGGAGGGCGCGGAGCGCCTTGTGAATGTATGGGGTTTTACTCCCTTTGCTTCGTTGACATCAGTCTCGTTGATCGCTTCCAAAGGGCAGATTTGATCGTGGTTTGTGCGGTAGTGCTTCATGGGATCGCCCGCGTCCGGTCTGATAACGAGTCTGCGTGACCAGTCGCAGGGATTAGGTTGAAGTGACCAATGAATCCGCCGATATCTGCAGATACCCGTCCAACCCGGGTAGGAAGCCAGATATGAGTACCCAGAAGCTCTCTCCAAGTCTGAAGGTTCGGCGTTACTTCGCCCGGGGTGAATCCCTTGTCGCAATGACAGGAATGGCGTTTATCGCCATCCTGACCCTTGTTGTGGGTGGGGTTGTCTGGGTATCCGCCCGGGCGGTTGACGATTCTGCGGCCGCGCAGGCCGAGCAGCGGGTCAGGCAAACAAGCGAAATGATCGGCTCACAGGCCGAACTGCGACTGACGGACCGCGACCTCAACGGCGCCCGCAGGCTCCTGCTGGATTCCGTCGCGTCCTCGATGATCGTCTCGGGTCGTATCTCGCTCCCCGGGCGGGGTGTCATCGCTTCTTCAGATCCGAATGAGATCACACTCTACGAGTTCCCAGAGAACTGGCAAGCCGGAACGGCGACCCCTCCGAGTGTTCAGTACGACGAAGCGATGAATCAGGCACTCGTAAGCGAACCGCTGCAGATCAACGGCTCGCATGGATTCATGCTCGAACTGAGCATCGATGAATCGCAGCGCATCGCGGGTTCGGATACCATCCGGGCCTCTTCGGTCGGGATCGTCTGCGTCGGTCTCGTGCTGACGCTCCTTGTCTACCGTCGTTTCCGTTACCGGCTCGGTGCGTTGGCTGCGATCGGCGAATCGCTTCGTCAGATCGAGCAGGGTGAACGCAGGACAGAGTGCCTTCGTGTGGGCGAGCAACTCGGTGACGAAGCCAAGTCATGGAATACGCTCCTGAGCGAACGCGACGAGCTGGAACACGCGATCAGTGAGAACGAGATTGTCGCGGTGAGTGTGAGCGGGGGGGGAGACTCGTTCGGGCTCCCCGCGGCGTGCAACACACTGACGCAGGGAATCATGCTGGTCGATACCGATCTGAGCGTGCTGTACGCCAACGGCGCGGCGGCGGTGTTCCTTCGCTCGATGCGTGATCAGCTGGTGGGGACAAACCTCTCAAAGGTTGAGGGATTCGGCGATCTGGTCACGGGCGTTCGTCAGGTGCTCGAAACGGAAAGCTCGCAGCGTCGGGTCATCGAGATCGGTGACGCGGAGAACCTGGAGACCAACGGTTCCGTCCTGAAAATCAGTGTCTCGCGTGTTGATGACGACGGGCTCGTCCGAGCGGCGGTGCTGATTGAGGATATCACACAGCAGCGTCTCTCGAGCCAATCGCAGAACGCGTTTATTGCGCAGGCGACCCATGAGCTTCGCACGCCGCTGACCACCATCCGGCTCTACTGCGAAGAAGCCATCGAGGCCGATGAGGACACGGAGCAGATGCGTGAAAAGGTGCTCAATGTGATCTCCTCGGAGACGCGGCGTCTCGAGCGGATCGTTGGGGACATGCTCTGTGTTTCAGAAATCGAAGCGGGCTCACTGAGTGTCCGGCGTGAATCGATGCGGACCGAGCAGCTCTTTCACGAGCTGCGCGAGGACTACGAAGCGCAGGCTCGGGATAAGTCGATCGAGCTGAGCTTTGATCTGCCGCCCAAGTTCCCCACCATTCAGGCGGACCGCGACCGTCTTGGCCAGGCCCTGCACAACCTGCTCGGCAACGCCATCAAGTACACACCCTCGGGCGGGAAGGTATCGGTCAGTGCCAGCTTCGATAACTCGGGTGCCATGACCGTCGGGATCACCGACACCGGTATTGGCATCGATGAATCTCAGCAGGAACGCATCTTCGAGCGGTTCACCCGCGCCGACGATCGCAGGATTGCTCAGGTCACTGGTTCGGGCCTTGGGCTCGCGCTCGCTCGCCAGATTGCCCGACTCCATGGTGGGGACATAAAGCTCGAGTCCGGGATCGACCAGGGCAGCACATTCACGCTCTTCGTGCCCGGCGTGGCTGAGTCCATGCAGGCGGCATAACGCAGGGAGGTGACGGATGCGAGTTGAATCGAACCGCCACGGCGCTGTGACCGTTGTCCGCCCGGATGGGCCGGTGATCAACGCGGATGATGCGACTTTGCTCAAGACCGAATCGTTCAATGTACTCGGCAGCACGCTCGGACGATTTGTGATCGACGCCAGCGAGATGACCTTCGTGGATTCCAACGGCCTCGAGGCACTGGTCGACATCACCGACGAGGTGTCCGCGGGCGGGCAGCAGCTCAAGCTGTGCGGGATCAGCGACACGCTCAGGGAGATCATGCAGCTGACCGGGCTGACCAGCCGGTTTCAGCAGTTCGAGGATGTCCAATCCGCGGTCCGGAGCTTCCTGTGAGCCATGATGACCCTCGCAATCCCGGTGAGACTCCCAAGGTCGAGCAGAGCGGATCGATGCGCCGTGCGCAACGCCCTCGGCTGGTCGGCGAGGTCCTCATCAGCGATGGGCACATCACCGAGGAAGAACTGTCCAAGGCGCTCGTCGAGCAGAAATCGGCCGGGCGTATGCTCGGCGAGGTGCTCGTGGATCAGGGCACGATCTCGGGGGCGACGCTGGTGCACTCGTTGGCCAAGTGTCTCGGGGTGCCCGGTGTGCAGCTCAGGCATGGTCTCATCGACCCATCGCTGATCAACCTGGTCGGCGCAGAGGAGGCCGAGCGGCTGAGTTCGATCCCGATGTTCCGGGTTCACGGTGTGCTGACGGTCGCGATGGCCGAGCCGCAGAGTCTCCCGACGATCGACCGTCTCCGCGAGCTGACCGGGATGGATATCCGTCCGGTGTTGGCATTGGAGGACAACATCAATGAGTTCATCCACAAGTACGCCGAGGGCGATGTGGATGTCGACGCGTTCCTGACGAGTCTTGCCGAGTCCGATGTTGAGGTCGTCGAGCGGGAGCAGATCGACGAGGGGCCAACCACGGACCTCGATCACATGGTCGAGGGTTCGCCGATTGTCAACCTTGTCAATGTTGCGCTGCTCACCGCGGTAAAAGACAAGGCATCGGATATTCACATCGAACCGAGCAAGAACGGCTCTCGAATCCGTTACCGCATCGATGGTGCCTTGCGGGATCTGATGAAGCCCCCGCCCGGCATGCACGCGGCGATCGTCTCACGCGTGAAAATCATCGGCAAGATGGATATCGCTGAGAAGCGTCTCCCGCAGGAGGGGCGCGTACGGATCGTTGCAGAGGGGCGTGAGATTGATCTGCGCGTCTCGAGCATCCCCACGCTGCTGGGCGAGAAGCTTGTGATCCGCATCCTCGACAAGCAGAACCTGCGTGTGCGGATGGAGGATCTGGGCTTCCGTCCCGAAGCGCTCGACGCGTTCAAGCGAACCCTCAAACTCTCGCACGGGATGGTCCTTGTTACGGGCCCGACCGGTTCAGGCAAGACCACGACGCTCTACTCGGCTCTGGATCTGCTGCGAAGCCCCGAGCTCAATATTGTGACCGTCGAGGACCCGGTCGAGTACCAGCTGGATCTGATCAATCAGATCCAGGTGCACGACGCGATCGGTCTGAGCTTCGCTCGCACGCTGCGATCCATCCTGCGTCAGGATCCGGACATTATCATGATCGGCGAAATCCGAGACCAGGAAACCGCTCATGTCTCGGTCCAGGCCGCGCTCACGGGCCACGGCGTGCTGGCAACACTGCACACCAACGACGCGCCGGGCGCGGTCGCACGGCTCTGTGACATGAATGTCGAGCCCTATCTCTTGAGCAGCGCGCTCAACGGCGTGGTGGCCCAGCGGCTCACGCGGACCATCTGCCCGGCGTGCACCATGAAATACTTCCCGAGCGAGCAGGTGCTCGCCGATGCGGGGATCCCGGCGATGACCGGCAAGGCTTTCCGAAAAGGTGCCGGCTGCACGAGCTGTCACGACACCGGATTCCAGGGGCGGATGGGCATCTATGAATGCATGGAGGTGACACCCGAACTCCGTCGCCTGATCTATCGCAACGCCCCGACGCACCAGCTCCGAGGTCTCCTGCACGCGCAGGGTCAGCTCTCGCTGCGTGAGGAGGGTGTCCGATTGGCGATCGACCAGCACACGAGTCTCGAGGAGATCATCCGCGTGACGCAGGTTGACGATAACGAGGGTGACGAGGTTGCCGGGAAAGGTACGCAGGGGGTCGCGGCATGAAGTTCAGCTATCAGGCCTACGACAAGTCAGGTGCGCTCAAGTCCGGCGTGATCGAAGCGGGATCCAAGGACGAGGTCGCCGAGCAACTCCGCAAGAAGGGGCTGTATGTCAGCAGCGTCGTCGAGGGTGTTGATCCGGTGCTTGATCGTCGCAAGCAACCCAAGCGAATGCGAAAATCTCGGGTGACCCCGCGTGTCGTGGCCGAGTTTGCGAGAGAGTTGTCCGTACTGATCGCGACGGGCACGCCGCTGATCGACGCGATCTCTTCGGTCGAGCGTCAGAGCACCAATGAGAACTGGGTGAAGGTCCTCAAGGATGTTCGGATGCGTCTGGAAGAGGGTGATTCGCTGACTGCGGCGCTCAATGAGCGCTCGGATGTCTTCGATGCCGTATTCCGCTCTCTGGTCGCTGCCGGCGAGTCATCGGGCCATCTTGATTCGATGCTGCAGCGCATCGCAAACCTGACCCGGAAGCAGGCCCAGATCCGTTCGAGCCTCATCGGCGCGATGGTCTACCCGATCCTGCTCATCAGCGTCGCTGTGGTGGTCATGGGGCTGCTCATCGGTGTCGTGCTGCCCCGGTTCGCGGGGATGTTCGAAGCCCTCGATACGCCGCTCCCCGCTTCGACCGCGGTGTTGATGGCGATCTCTGACTTCGTCCGCGCCTACTGGTGGGGCGTGATCCCGGGTGTGGTAGCGTTGCTTGTCCTGGCGATTCGCTGGGTCGGTAGCAAATCGGGGCGTGAGATACTCAGCGTGTATTCGCTGCATGTGCCAAAGCTCGGTGATATCCAGCGTTCATTCATGACGGCACAGATCACCCGCCTCATGGGCGTGCTGCTCGAAGCGAAGGTGCCGATGCTCGACGCGATCGACCTCACGCGTGAATCGGTTGGAAACCCGAAGTACAAGCAGTTGCTCGACCGAGCGGAAGACGCCGTGACCCGCGGCGAGTCCATCAGCAGTGCGCTGTCACGCGACGGGCTCATGATGTCTTCGGCGTGTGAGGCCGTGCGGAACGGGGAACAGACCGGACGCCTCGCGGAGGTCCTTGTGCATGTCTCTGACTATCTCGATGAGGACAACGAGACCTTTGTCAAATCCGCCTCGTCCCTGATCGAGCCTGTGATCATGATCTGCCTGGGCATCGTCGTTGGGTTTGTGGCTATCAGCATGTTCCTGCCCTTGTTCGATCTCAACGCGACCGCCGGCGGAGGTACATAAATGAATCTGCTCGCATCGAAGAAGAAGATTTCCACCATCGGGCTGGATCTCGATGATCATGAGTTCCGGGCGGTCCAGCTTGTTCGCCAGGGTGCAAAGGCGAGCGTGCAGGCGTGGGCGATCTTCCCCCGCCTCCACCCGCAGGGTGAGAACGAGAGCTCGCCCTCGGGGTTGCCGCTGCGGGAAGAGATGATGTGGGCCTCGTCGATCCTCCACAGGCGGGGGTTCTCCGGGTCCGTGATCTCCTGTGCTCCACGCACGAGGGACTGCAGCCAGCATGTCATCGACCTGCCACCGCACGACAGCGGCGCTCCGCTGGAGCAGATCGCCCGACTCGAAGTGGCCCGGGTCCGCAAGTGTGATCCCGGTGATTTCGAGCTGGGATACTGGGCGTTGCCGCAGCGTGGTCGCAGCAGCGAATCCATGGCCGTCGCGTGCTCGAGCCCGATCATCTCGGACATGATCAACTCCTACCAGACCGGTGGTCTGGATGTCTCCGCGATCGATCTGCCTGAACTCGCCATCATGCGGGGTGTGCTCGACACCGAATCACTCGCGATGCCCCCCGCCGAGCCGCAGATCGACGCGGTCCTGTATGTTTCTTGGAGCAGCGCCCTCGCGGTCGTGACGCTCGGGCACCGGATTGTGTATGTCCGGAGGATCGAGCACGGCGCGAGCATGGTCTGGGCGCAGGCGACAGAGCGATTCGGGCTCAGCGTGATGAGCGCTCGCGCGGTGCTGGGCGATCATGACGCGAATGATCAGGGCGAGCAGCTCGACAAGATCCGCTCCGCGTGCTGGAGTTCGCTCGCCAAGGAGCTCGCTTCCGAGCTTGATGTCGCGCTGGCCTATGTCTCGCACGGGTTCCGCATGGCCCCGCTGGGTCGGGTGGTGATGTGTGGCTACGGTTCGGCCAACGCCACAGTCACCGATCAGCTCGATCAGGTCCTCGGAATCCCGATGGCGATCAGCGCACCGGGCCCGATCGCGGCGGCGTTGCCTCAAGACAACGAGAAAACGCTGGGCGCACGGCTCACCCTTGCGTACGGCTTGGCCGCGAGGTTCGACACATGAGCAATATCTATATGGACCAAGTGAATCTTGTCCCCAGGGCGATCCGGTCGGCGCGTGCACGGTACCGCTGCGTCGTGCTCTGGTGCGGCGCGGCTGCCGCCGTCATCGCTGTGGTGGGGCTCCCGGGCGTCTACATCGGTGGCAACGCCGCCCTGAGCGATCCGGCGATCGGCGCACAGATCGAACAGGTCGGCAATCAACTCACGGCGAACCAGAACGCGATCCCCGAGCTCCAGAAGCAGCTCGCGCAGCTCCAGGCCGAGCAGGAAGTGCTCGATCTGGTTCGCAACCGCATCGAGTGGCGAACAGTCTTCACGCAGCTTGTCAATGCCAGCCAGAGCGATGTCCGATTTACCGGGCTCATCGCCGAGGGCGGCGGGGTTGAGGGCGATCAGGCGATCAGCATCCGCATCACGGGTGTTGCCAGCACACAAACCGCCGCACGGTCCTATGTTGTGGCGCTCGAGTCGCTCACGCTCTTCGATCATCTCGAACTCACACGCACAGCACGCCGCGATATCAACGATCAGGAAGTGATCGAGTTCGAGATCGTCGCGCGTGTGGCATCGAGCATCGTTGCCCAGGAGGTGACACCATGAAGAACTCGGGGAACAAGAAGGATTATGGGCAGATCAGGGTACACATGATCGGCGCGTCCGTCTGTGTGCTCATCGCGGCGGGCTCTGTCTGGTTCGCGGCGGACTCGGTCGCGAAGCGCCGCGGGCTCTTCCTGAGCGCACGCCACGAGCTCAAGACTACCAAGGACAAGCTCAACGACACCCTCGCACGCCGCACGGCGCTCACCACGCGGGTGCAGAATCTTGAACGGCTCACGAGCCAGCAGCTCGAACTCGTTTCGGTCAAGCGCGTCAACGCGAGGACCGCGGAGATCGTGCGGCTGGCGGAGACCACCGGTCTGAGTGTTGATTCGCTCCAGCCGCTGGACATGATCACCGACGCTCGCGTGCCCGTGCAACCACTCGAGCTCATCGGGGTCGCTCAGGCCGACTCGGTATCGGACCTGCTCGCCAAGCTCGGCGAGTTGATGCCCGATATGCACATCCAGACCATCGAACTCGCAAGCCAGTCGCTCGGCAGCGACCGGGTCCGAGTTCGTCTTCTGATGTACTGGTTTGTCGATCCGAGCGACACTTTGTAAAAAAACCTGACGACTTTGTTTGCACCACGGTATTCTGTATTCGTTCATTGATCACATGGGACTATCAACTGAACGAAAAGTGTTTATCGGCATTCTCACGCTCGCGGGCGTCGCGCTCCTGCTTGATCAGGGACTCTTTGGTCCCTCGGAGGCCTCGGCGCTCCCGGACCCGGCCCTGTCGCCTGATGCGACCTCGCCGGTCTCCGCCGCGTCAATGCCAAATCAGGCACCGGTCCGCTCGGCTGCTCAGGTCCTCATGGATCGGCTCAACGCCAGCGCCGAACCGCACGCACAGGTATCGCTGGGCTCGGCGTTCTCTCTCGAGCAGCTCATCGAACCGGTGGTGGACGCAGTCGTGACTCCGGACGCGACAGGGACGCCCACGCAAACGGCTGAGCGGCAGCCCTCGCTCCCGGTTATCCAGGCCAGCGCTGTCAACCTGCCCGCACTCAGCGCCGTGATGCCCTCGAGCACCGGCGGTGGGGCGGTTCTGGGTGGAAAGCTCATCCGGGTCGGGCAGACCGATGCCAATGGCTTTACACTCAAGCAGGTCCGTGAACGGGGTGTGATCCTTGAACGCGATGGTCGGCTTTTCAGCCTCGAAATGCCCATGCAGACCGGACCGTAACGATTATGCGGAGCGCATGGCACGAAATCAGATGTGAGCAGTCGCACAGAATCAACTCACAGCCCAGCGATGCCGAAAATGGGACTGGACATATCAGATTGTTGGATTTCAACAGGAGAAACACCATGCCAGCATCAACCATCATCGCCAAGCCTGCCAAGAGCCGCAGCGCATTCAGCCTTATCGAACTCGTCATCGTTGTCGTGATCATCGGCATCATCGGGGCGATCGCGATCCCCCGTATGAGCCGTGGCGCTGCGGGTGCCGCAGACTCGGGTCTGGTTGCCGACCTCGCCGTGATGCGCAGCGCCATCGACCTGTACAAGGCCGAGCACGGCGGCACGCTCCCGACCTTCGCAGACATCGAAGCCCAGCTCACAACCTACACCAACGACGCTGGGACATCCAACGCGACCAAGACAACCACCTACTACCTTGGCCCATACCTTCGTGAGGTCCCCAAGCTCAAGGTCGGCACCAACAAGGGCCTCGCAGGATTTGTCGCCACCCAGGGCGGCACCACCGAGGGTTGGGTCTATGTTGCCGCGACCGGCGCCGTGAGTGCAAACCTGCCCGACTCCGAGGTTGATGTCCGCGGCGTGCAGTACAACGCATATTGATTCCGACATGATCTGATCGTCCACGCCGCCCCGTCTTGCTTCAGCAGGGCGGGGCGTTCTGATTCCCAAAGGAACCTTCTCGTGATGCACGCACACCCGACAGCCCGCGCATTCTCGATGATCGAGATGGTCCTGGTCATCGTCATCATCGGGGTCATCGCAGCGATCGCGATGCCCAGGTTCGCCGACGCGGGCAGCGGCAGACGACTGAGTTCCGCCAAAGCCGTCATCGAGCAGGACATCGAGGCGATCCGGCTCCGGGCCCGCGCCACCGGGAAGCTGCACACGCTCATCTTCTATCCAAGCGATGAGATGTATGTCGCGTTCGAGGGCACCGATATCAAACGCGACGCGATCGTGCATTCACGCGTCCTGACCGATGAGCCCCTCTCGCTCGAACTCTCCCGCACGAACATCGGCGGCGATGAATCCGTCCAGATCAACGCCTTCGGGGACATCGAAAAGGACTTTTCCATCGGGATCCTTGACGGCGGGACCGAGGTGATCATCGCGTTCACGGGCGTGGATTTCTCAAGGGCAACGGTGACAAATACACATACCCCGGTCGAAATCAAGGCCGGGATCGTCGAACTGAATCTGGGCGACGGCGGCATTGATCTGAAGCTGGGGCTGTGAAGGAGGGTTGCGATGCATACAGAAGCAGAGCATTCACTGTGTCGCCGCGGGGGCTTCTCGCTGATTGAAGCGGTCGTCAGCCTCGTCATCGTCACGGTGCTGATGCTCGGGCTGAGTTCGTCGATGATGCTGGGCTCGTTCGCGATCCCCTCGGCCGACGAGTTCGGGCTTGCAGACGCCGAGGTCCATGAGATCAAGACCCGCATCCGCGATGATATTCAAAGGTCCGAAACGATCGCATACAGCAAATCCGGGAACACGACGCGAATCACGCTCACGATCAACCCGACCGGTGTGACAGGGGAAGCGGCAAGCATCATCTACGAGTTCATCGGCGATGCAAAGATGATCCGGAGGCGGATCGATGCGGAGCCCTACGAAGTCCTTTCAACATCGATGGACGCGTACCGGGTCTCTGCGACTCATGAGTCGAGCATATTGCGTTATGTGCAGTTCCAGTTCCGCTTCGATGCCACAATCCAGAAGTACTTCGAGCTTTATGTGCGGACACCCTACCGACCGGAGTTGCAATGAACACACAGCAGCACAAACCGGTGCGTCGTGGTATCACACTCGCCGAGACGGTTGTCTCGACGCTCTTGATCGGGCTGGTGCTTGTCTCCACGCTCCAGATCGTGGGCCCGATCATTCGCTCGGGCAGTGTCGCCGCAGACAGGGTCGTTGCCGCGAATCTGGCCAATGAGCTCAGCGAGGAGATAGCGACCAAACTGTTCACCTCACCCATCCTCGATGATCTTGAATCGATGGGGCCCGGCGTGGGCGAGACCCGGGCAACCTACGACGACATCGACGACTTCGACGGGCTCTCAAACTCCCCGCCGCAGATCTCAGATGCAACGGCCATGCCCGGTCTTACGGGGTGGACACGCAAAGCCAAGGTTGTGCATGTCACGATCAGCGATCCGTCCGTCGAATCGGGAAGTTATACCGGGCTCAAGCGGGTTACGGTGACCGTGGAAAAGAACGGTGTGGAACTCGCGAGCGTCGTCTCGCTGCACGCTCATGCCGCCGATCAGATCGGATTTGTTGTCCGGGGAGACTGACCATGAAACTCGCAGCCCACAGTCATCAGCGCGGCTCGATCTATGTCCTGACCCTGCTCACGGTTGCCGCGATCGGGTCCATGATCCTCATCGGCGTATCGCTGCGCGGCACACGCAACACCAAGGCCTCCATCATCGCACAGATGAATGCCAACAGCACGGGCGTATTCGATGCGGCGGAGCTGGCAATTGCCAAGATCGCCACTGACCCCGATTGGAAAACAAGCGCTCAGAAGGGGTCGGTCTACGCGGACTTCACGCTGGGCGAGCGTGTCTACTCAAGCACGGTCGTCGATGCGGACACCCTCACGACGCCCACGGATACGAGCGTGAACTACCGCGTGACGGTCTCGTCCACCTCCGGGCTCGCGCAGGAAACGGCGCGAGTGGATTTCAACAACGATAAGATCGACTACTACGCGTATCTGCAGAGCATCGGGCTCGATGCGTACTGGGCGCTCGACGAGGTCAGTAAGTCCGCGGTTGCGGATGAGCCTGAAGATGGCCGCGACGGGACCTATCTCGACCCGAGTATCGCGGGTGCAGCGATGAATGACGAGGATGGGATTGTCCCCCTCTTCGCGGATGCCAGCGACCATGTGGAGACTCCCTACGACTCGCAATATGCCGACGATACGCAGGGAACAGTCTCGCTGTGGATGAAGCTCACGGGCGCAAGCAATGTCCGGCACTACGGGATCTTCGGACAACGGTTCACACACGGAGGCATACCCGCAATCTCGCTGACCTGCATCGCGGGCTCGCTCGTGGCGTACATGGACGACGGGGGCGGCTACTCCATCGCGCATCTTGCCCAGACCGGCCCGAGCATCATCAAGGTGGGGCAATGGCACCATGTCGCGTTGTCCTGGGGCCCCGCGGGCCTCACGATTTATGTCGACGGTGTCGAGCAGGCGAGCACCCCCGGGTGTACGGTGTACTGGGACACCGTCAACGGTTCCGGCGGCATTCAGCCCCTGCTGATCGGGAGTTCGTACATCGCGGCTTTCGCGAGCCGGCCACAGATCGGTTTCGAAGGCTCGATCGCCCGCGTCGCGATCCTGAGCAATCAGCTCAGCGCCGGTCAGGTCGCAGCCCTCGCCGCGATCAAGCCGGATCAGACCCAGCTCAAGCTGATCGAGAACACCTGGGTCCGCGTGTACGAATAAAACCGGATGGGATCAGGCCGCTCTGGGCAGTTGGCCCGCGGGCTTCTGCGCCTTGTGGTGCTCCACCATGGCGTCATAGACCCCGAAATCCAGGTCGAGGAACGGCTCGACCAGCTCTGGGTCGAACTGGCTCCCCGAACACTTGCGGAACTCAGCGAACACCTTCTCCCGAGGCATACCAGAGCGGTACGCACGGTTCGAACTCATCGCGTCGAAGGTATCGGCCAGCGCCATGATCCGCGCCATGCGTGGGATGTCCTCGCCCGCGAGCTTCCCGGGGTAGCCGTTGCCGTCCCATCGCTCGTGGTGATGCAGGACCCCGGGGAGGATGTCCTGCAGGTCAGGGATGTCCTTGACGATCTCGTACCCGATGGACGGGTGACGCTTGATCTGATCGAACTCCTCATCGGTCAGGCGCGAGGGCTTGCAAAGCACGGCCTCGGGCACACCGATCTTGCCCACATCGTGCACGAGCCCGGAGATGCGGATGCGTTGTGCTTCGGCCTTGCTGAACCCGACCTTCTCCGCGAGCATGGCTGAGAGCATCGCGACACGCTCGGAGTGACCCTGCGTGTACTGGTCCTTGGCGTCGATCGCCGCCGAGAGGGCCTTGACGGTGCCCATGAAGGTGAGTTTCTGGCGTCGATAGAGCTCGGCGTTCTCAAGGGCAGCCCCCAGCATGCCCGCGATCGATTCCATCAGCTTGGTTTCGTGGCTCGAGACCTGCGGGTCGTCGCCCTTCTTGCCGCCCACGATCAGCACGCCGAGCCGCTCGCCGCCGCGTTCGATCGGGTGGACCAGAATCTGTGGCTGAAGGTCTTCAAAGCCCTGCGGGACCGTGTAGATTGTCGTGCTGTCCGCGTTGCCCAGCTCCGGGCTGGTGCGGATGTGCTCGATGATCTGCCCGACCTGCGTCTGATCGAACTTGCACATGCCCGATTGGTGCAGCGGGGACTCGAGCACATTGCGGACATCGCTGTCCTCGTCGATACAGCACGCGACCCAGCTGTAATCGAGTGTCGCAGCGATCTCGCTGATGCCGTCGTCGATGATACCCGCCGGCTCGTGGAGCGCGCCCATGGCGCGCCCCAGATCCAGGAGCGTGGTGACCACCTCGTAGGAATCACCCAGCTGCTCGCTGAAGAGCTCGATTGTTTCGTGATTCTTCCGCAGCTCGCGCAGATCGCTGAGCATCCAGCTGAGCGTGTTCATGATCCGATCCGTATGGGCTGGGATGATCGCGGAACGCTCGCGAAGCATGTGCTGCAGCGATGAGATCTGCAGCTGATTCCCCTTGCAGCCCTCGCCGATGAGCGTGCTCTCAAGGATCTCGTCGCTGAATCCGATCGCGACAAAGATCCCGGTCCGACGATCGCGATGCTCCTCAAGAAACGGGAAGACCCACAATCCCGGATGCAGCTGCTGCGCGGTGAACGAATCCTGTGTCGCCCAGTTCATCGCGGCCTCGGCCATGATCATCCGCAGCGGCCGCGAGCTCAGCCACATCGCGAGCATGCTCGGCGCCTGGGGATCATTCATCGGCATGCCGTTGAGATCCAGACGCCATGTCACCAGGCCCATCTGGTCGCATCGATCGAGGAACGGCTGTGGGAACGGGTCTACCGATTTGGGAGCTCTGCGGATGTTCATGCCGCCCTGCCTTCCTGCTCCGCGTCCGTGCCCAGCATCTCATTGATGTCCTTGAGCAGGTCCTTGGCGCTGAAAGGCTTGGAGAGCATCTTCTTAATCGATGGGAAACGCTCGAGTTCTTCTTCCACGGCATATCCGCGGGCCGTCAGCAGGATGATCGGGATGTTCCTGCCGTGCTCGTCGCGTGAGAGCTGCTCGGCCAGCTCGATGCCCGAGAGGTAGGGCATCTGCAGATCGGTCACGATCGCGCTGGGGCGATGCTCGATCGCTGCCTTGAAGGCCATCTCGCCATCCTCAACGACCATGACCTCGTATCCGGCCCGCTTGAGCTTCAATGCAATGATGTGTGTGATGTGCGGCTCGTCGTCGGCGAGCAAAATCAGGTGTGATGACATGGGCGAACTCCGGCCGCTGAGGGCCAACTTCAGACACCCGTATCATCGGTCAGTACGCATTCTCACTTCTCCCCAGATGCCCGGGATCCCTGATTCAATCAGCGTTTGGGCCCGATCCGGACACCGCTTCGGTGCCGGGAGGGGTGAGACGAAGATATCGGGCCAGCACACGCGAGCCGTACATGAACGGGAGGGTATCGAGCAGCGCCATCACGAGTTTGAAAATGTAGCCGGTCATGATGAAGACCAACAGTTGTCCGATAACCGGATGATCGCTGCTGATCGGCAGCGCATGGGCGTAGTAGTGCGTGATCAGGATCACCGCGGTCGTGTCGACCAGCTGGCTCACGAGCGTCGAGCCGTTGTTGCGGATCCACAGGTGCTTGCCGCGGGTGAGCCGCTTCCAGAAATGAAAGACCTGGACATCCACAAGCTGAGCGACGAGGTAGGCGATCATGGACGCGGCGACCGCACCGAACGCGAGCTGCTGGAGCCGGTAGAAGGTCCAGTCTTCACTGAAGCGAAGGAAGACCCCCTGATCGTCGTATATCGCGCTGGGGAGCGGCGGGCCCATGACCTCGGTGCCCGCGGCATTCAAGCCGTAGGAGATCATTTCACCCTGCATCGGCAATGATCCAGCCAGCCACAGGATGAAGATGACCCAGAGATTGAGTATCAGCCCGATCCAGACCACAAGGTTCGCCCTTCGGCGTCCATAGAGCTCGGAGATGAAATCGGTGCACAGGAAGGTCAGCGGGTAGGGCAGCACGCCGGCGGCAACCGCGAAGCTGATCTGGCCCCATTGTCCCCAGCTCAGCCCGCCCTGCTCGGACCATGACGCGAAGACGATGAAGCGTGTGATCCCCAGGATGTTGAGCATCGCCAGGGTGCCCAGAAACAGACCGGCCAGGAGCAGAAACACCCCTTCCCGGCGCCGGTGCAGGATCAGGATCGGCAGCTCCGAGAGCCCCTCGTAGCGGTGCTGATGCGTCGGCAATGGTTCATCGAGGTGATGGTGCATGGTTTCAGAGCATATCACAAGGGCTCAGCAGGCACGGATCCGCCGCCCGTGATACAGTGTGTGTATGAGTGTTGACGCGATTATCACTGATTCAGAGGCGGTTTCATCGCAGGAGTCGGAGAACCGATCCCGGTCCGATTCGCCGCAATCCACCGACTCGACGCACGCATCGGTCGATCTCGCGGGGATCATCTCTCCAATCGAGGCCATGCTCGTGAGCAGCGATCGGCCGCTCAAGCCACTTGCGATCGCCGATGCGATGGCTGTGCATCTGGGTGTGAGTGTGGGCGAGCCTCAGATCGCCGAGGCGATCGAGAACCTCAACACCCAATATCGCGAACAAGGGCGGGCGTTCGCGATCGAGCATGTCTCGGGCGGGTATCGGATGATGACCCTGCCCGAGCACGCACCGGTGATCGCCGCCATGCACCGGTCACGGGCGACCACCCGCCTCTCCAAGCCCGCGTTGGAGACCCTGGCCATCATTGCCTACCGCCAGCCGATCACCAGGGCAGAACTCGAGGCCATCCGCGGAGTCGCCTGCGGCGAGGTCGTCCGAACCCTGATGGACCGGCGTTTGGTCAAAATCACCGGCAGGGCCGAGGAGCTTGGACGCCCCATGCTGTACGGGACCACACGCCAGTTTCTTGACACTTTCGGGCTCGCGAGCGTGAAAGATCTGCCCAAACCCGAGGACTTTGCCGATCAACTGAATCAGAGCGGCGTCTGAGCCGACCCAGTCCCGACCCGATTCAGGAGATCTTCATGCCCCTGCCCGCAATGACCAGACGACTCACAACACTTCTCCCGATTCTTGTCGTGGGTGCGATGCTCTCGACCATGATCGGTTGCGGCGGAGGCGGCAAGAGCGTGATCCGTGGCCGGGTGATTGCCGGGACCGTCGGGCAGGCGGTGACCGCCGCCCCAGCTGACGAACGCTTCGACGAGCCCGGTCTCCCGGATATGAAGGTCACCGTGCTGGCTCGTGGTGGCAGTGCCTCGCGTGGTCGTGGTGTCTACGCCAACGCGACCTCGGATGAGATGGGCGATTTTGAACTGATCTTCCCGGGCGGCAGTTTCCCGCGTGACGCGGTCGAGATCCGAGTGACGGGCGACGGGATATTCACCGCCCGATCCACGACATTCATGCCCGCGGAGGGTGATCAGGTGCTCTGCGTGGTCATCACACGCCCGGGATATGTTCGACCAGAGCCGAACCGCGACGACAAAGAGTGAGTATCGACTTCTGAGTGAGCAGTTTCAGTCTCCAGCGCGGCCCGAAATCAACGATGAACGCATCCGCGCCGATCGAGGATGCAACACCCGATACAAATCGACGATCAAGCAGGGCGGTCAAACGCGAATCACGCCTGACCTTCGGTGGCTTTGTATATGTCGCGGTCACCATGTTCCTTGCCATCGGCGCGATCAACTCGCAGAACAATCTGCTCTTCTGGCTCTTCGGGGTCTCGATCGCCACGCTGATTGTTTCGGGAATCTTCTCGGGAAACGCGTTGATGAGGATCCGCGTTCACGCCCGGGCGCTCCCTGAGGTCTCGGCGGGTCAGAATACACAACTGCACTACATCGTCAGCAACCGTTCGAGGTTCTTCCCGCTCTTCGCGTGTCTGATGAGTGAGTCGCACAAGGATTCTCATTCACTCGGTGCGTTTACGCCCGCGAGTCTGCTGCATCTGGGGCCCGGTCAGACCAGCACGATCACGGGCACGCTCTGCCCGAGCAAGCGCGGGCGGGTGACGCTCCGCACGCTGCGGCTCACCACACGATTCCCGTTTGGCCTGCTGCAGAAAAGCCTGATCTTTGAGCAGCCGCGCACCCTGCTGGTGCTCCCCTACCAGCTGCGCATCCGTTCGGAACTGATCACGCCACAGACCGCCCACGGCGAGCAGATCCGGCGTCGATCTCACCGCGGAGGCAAGAGCACCGAGTTCTGGGGCCTGCGGGAATACCGGCCCGGTGATCCACGACGGAAGATCGCCTGGAAGCTCAGCGCCCGACGCAACGGGCTCGTCGTGGTCGAGCATGCGCAGACCGTCTCGACACGCATCTGGGTCTTGCTCATCGAACCCGACGGGGCGGGAATCGAAGCAGAAATACTGGCCGAGCGTGGGATCGCGGTCGCCGCGGCCTTGCTTGAGCAGGGGACACTCCGCAATATTCCCGTTGGGCTCTGGTACCCCCAGAGGTCCCTGAAGGTTGATCCCGCAACGGGCAGGGCACACTACGGCAGGATGCTGCGCGCTTTGGCGATGGTGGATCGCGCGACCGACTCGATGCCGGTTGTCCCGCCGCCGCTGCGATCCCGCGATCAGATCATTCAGGTCAGCGAGGGTGATCGGCCCGCCGTAGCGATGCGACCGTCGCGGATGATCGATCTCACCCGCCCCGAATCATGGCTGATCGACCCCGCCGCGCTTCCCCGAGCGTTGGGAGGGGCGTCATGAATCGCAGGTCAATCGCAAGGCATCGCACCACGAGCAGCGTTTTTCGCAGGGCGCTGCTGCTCGCGATCATCGGCGCGGTCTGCGCGTTCGGTGTCGCCGATGCGAACCCCGTGTTTCTGATCCTCACGCTCATGGGTGTGCTCGTCAGCTGGTTCGCGTCCGTGCGCCCAGCGCGTCCAGCGCCGCGTGGTCTGATCAACACCATCCTGCTTCTGGTGATCGCGATCGCCGGCTACGAGATGCTCCGTGTCGGTGTCGGTGTGAGCGCGTTCGCGGTCTTTGTCGCGCTGCTGCTCGTCGTCAAGCTGCTGGACCTGCGATCCGCACGAGACGATGGGCAGGTCATCGTGCTCTGCCTGGCCATACTCGTCGCCGCGGTCCTTACCAGCAACAGCCTGCTCACAGGCGCAATGATGATCGTCGAGAGCGTGCTCATCCTGCGTGCCGTGGTCCTGTTCCAGATCCACAGCGTGGGCAGTCTGGGGCATCTGAGTTCGCCGCGTATCAGCAAGGGGGCGCGGATCGATATCCGCTCGATGATGATCGCGACCGGTTTCCTCTGCGCGATCATCGGCAGCACGGTGTTCGTCGTGCTCCCACGCAACCTCGGCGGTCAGGCATTCGGGCAGTGGGGCAATACCCGTTCCGTGTCGGGATTCTCCGACAAGGTCGAACTCGGCCGGCCGGGCCTGATCTCCATGTCGTCCAAGCCGGTCCTTGATGTTACGATCACGGACCGGAACGGGATGAATGTCGGCGCCGAGAACAACCCGCCCGTGTATCTCCGCGGCGCGGTGCTCGAGGTGTATGAATCGGGCAACTGGCGCCGAAGCTCGATCATGCGCGTCCCGCTGGCCGAACGGATCCGATTGTTCCCGCCCAGCACCACGCTCAAACCGCGTGGGTCGAACGACAACTCGGGCTGGGACCAGCAGTTCGCGATCACGATGCGGAGCACCAGCGACGGCCCGGTCTATCTCTTCGCACCTTGGAGGACCGTCGAGTTCCGGATCGGCGATATGCCCATGCGGATGGGATTCGATTTCGGGCGGGGTCTGTTCCTCAAGGATGGCATGGGCGGTTCCATCAGCTACACCGTCCGCTCGGTCAATGACGAGTTCCGCAGCGTACCGATCGCTGATGATGCCTTCCGGGCACAGACGATCGAAACGGAGATCGAGCCCGAGATCGCCCAGCTCGCACGCGAAATCATCGCAGGAGGCGGGATCGAGCCCGACCCCGCCTCCCGTCCGATCCGCGACGATGCAGCCGCGGTCCGTCTGCTCGAAACACACCTTCGAACCCAGTACAAGTACACCCTTGATGCCCAGCCGGTACCAAGCGGTCAGGACGCGACACGATGGTTCCTCTTTGAGCGAAAAACAGGGCACTGCGAGTATTACGCCTCGGCGCTGACACTGATGTCTCGCTCGGTGGGTATTCCCGCCCGGGTGGTCACCGGCTACATCGCCTCGGACTTCAATGCCGTGACCGGCCAATATCTCGTGCGTGAGAGCAACGCCCATGCATGGGTGGAGGCTGAGGTCGCACCGGGTCAATGGAGGACATTCGACGGCACGCCGCCCAGCGATTTTTACAGCATTCATGTGCCTCAGCCGAGTCTGATGCGATCGCTCAGCAAGATGTATGAATCGATCGAGTTTCTCTGGGTTCGCAGCGTCGTGGGCTACGACTCCGACACCCGTGAACGGATCGTCGGCAACGGCATGGGCGACTTCGGGCTCGCCCGCATGGGCGACAAGCTGCTCTCGCGTCTCGCCGCAGGTCGGGCCAAGCTGGTGTCCAGGGCGACTGTCTTCGCGGTGATTGTGTTTGTCTCTACGATGTTTGTGGGCATCGTTATTCTCCGTTACCAGAAAGTGGTCCTGATCCTGCTGCACGCATGGCGATCATTGCTCGCACGGCTGGGGATCGGGCTGCGTGCACGGATATCGTCCGAGCGCAGTGTGCACCGCGTCGAGACGGCCATCAATACCGCGCTCCGTCGGACGGGACTGCCTCGTCCGGAATGGCAGCCGCTCAAAGCCCACCTGCGGAGCAATGAGCAGCAGTTGCAGCAGACTCCCGAGCTGGCCCAGGCACTCCATGACGCCGCCGATTGGCTCTACCGGTTCCGGTTCGCTCCGGGCAATCACGAGGAGCAGTACCACCGGTTGCGGGGATTCATCGAGGCCATCCGCAAGTCCGAGAAGTCCGCTGACAGGCAAAGTCCGCACCCGCGGGGCCGATCTGAGAGGACCTGACTGAACTCGGTCATCGCAGTCACCGATCGCCAGTGTGATCAAACTTCACACGAAAGGATCGCCCGTGCCCGCGAACCGCTCCAGAACAGACCGTTGGCGTCAGAGTCTCCACAACATCTACGAGCGTGGTGGGGGCCTTGAGTTCGCGATCAAGCACGACGAAAAGGATGGGATCAAGGATCTCGTCTGGCGTGTGCGTGTCCTCGGGCTCAGCGATGACGAGATTCTCATCGAGCAGCCCGGCGCAATGGGGCAGTCCTTCCGCATCGATGAGGGGATCGAGCTCGTGGGCGTGATGTCCGTGGGACAGAACCGCTGGATGTTCTCCACAAAGGTCGTCGGCAAGACCATCAACGAGACTCGCTCGGGGGCGTTCCCGGCGCTGCGCATACAGATGCCCGAACGGGTTGAACGATGCATGCGTCGTGAATCTGACCGGACATCGATCGCTCATCTCGATCTGCCACGCGTCGAATGCTGGAAGCTGCTCGACCCGCTTTCCGCGGTACCCGTCGAGGTCGCCAACCGCTTCCAGATCGAGGAACTGATGCGCAGCGGAGAGACCACCGGCGCCTCGGACGATCAGATGGCCCTGCCGAGCGTCGGGCCCAAGTTCGAGGCTCACCTCGCCAATCTCGGCGGGGGTGGTGTCGGGCTTGTGGTTTCGCGTGAGCACAGGTCCGGGATCGACTCGGGGAAGGTCTTCTGGTTGAGAATGGACCTGCGGCCCACAATCCCGGCGCCGATCGTACTCACGGCGAAGCTCGCGCACTCGCACATCGATTCACAGCAGAACACCTACGCGGGCATGGCCTTCGAGTTTGGGATCAACAACCAGCACAAAGACTTCGTGATCAAACAGATCTCGCGGTATCTTGCTTCGCAGCAGCCCAAACGCAAGGCTGCATGAGCGAGCGTTACTCAGGCACAGAAAAAGCCCGCGACTCGTCGCGGGCTTTTCGTTGGTTCATGCAGGATCGGGTTACCAGGTCTTGCCGGAGCTATACATCACCGGGTTTTCGACGACGAGGATGCTTGCATCGCCATCCTGCGACTCGAGATAGATCGAGTTTGTGCCGTTGTTCCAGACCCCGGTCCAGTGGCCCACGCGTGGCATCGAGTTGTCGACTACCCCGTAGCGTGAGTTGAAGGATGTCTTCCCGCGTGGGGCAACGAGCTCGACCGTGCCCGCGGCCTGCGGACCCGTGACGAGGGTGACATGCCCGCCGTTGGACATGGCGTAGATCTCTTCGAGCTGTTCCTTGTCCGTGCGGATCTCGATCGGGCCGCCGGCGACGAGACTGTCACCTGATTCGACATGGATCGCGCCCTGAACACCGATGATGATGACCTTGCCGCCGGCATTTCGGACCTCGATGCCGTCGCACTGCGGGATGGCCACGGTGAGATTGATCGGCGGACGGTATCCCTCAACGGTCAGGTCGGTTGGGGCGACGGTCAGCGTGGAGAGCTCGCCGTTGTGCGAGTGGGTCGCCGTGAAGTATTCGCCGACCGGATCGAAGTCGAAGCCCATGCGTGCGGCACGCCAGCGGAGACGCCGCTCCTGCTGGACCCAGAAGGTGACCTGTGCCTGTTCATTGGCAGGCTTCGCGACCACCCTGACATCCCCGTACGGGTTGTCGATGACCACCGCGTTGAGACGCCCCAGAATGACCGGATCGCCCTGGATCGGGATCGTGTGGGCCAACTCGTTGGCCGCCATGCGGGCCCGGAGTCCCCCCATTCTGGTGCATCCGGGCAGAAGCCCGGCGGCAAGAACGGTGAGGGTGATGAGCGAAATCATGAATCTGGTCTGAGACATGCTGTGCGTTCCTTGGTACGACCACCCGGGGTCTGTCTGGCTCAATGGGTTCGTGCCCGTTCAGATCGTACGAATTGGGTGGGGTTGTGTTCTCGTATCGGGTGCTGTCTGATGCTAAGATAATGCTTCGTCGGGCGTTCGGGGGGCCGAGCGCTCGGAAACAGTACGCATTTCCACCCGTTCGGCGGCGACTGGCCGTCAAATTCGCGGGTGTCTGACGGTTTTATCGGTTCATGAGCGGGTCCGCTTGCATTCCTTTCCATGATCATTTGCCCGGCCGGAGTCGGCCAACGGGGATAAGCAGCTGCATCTGAGCCGGGGCAAGGGCCCCAACTGAAAACCGTTCACGACCCCGATATCGCGGATCGCTCGACGATCCCACGGGTGCATTGATGGGCGACGCCGCCTTCCCGGGCGAGGCGTCGGACCCTGAGGCCATACCGGTGTTCCAGCAACTCATTCTCCAAGCGTCTGTGCCGCCTGTGCTTGCGCAAGACGGCGTCGCCTCCGGATCGGGCCTGCTCCCGGTCATCGTCGGCATTGTGGCACTCTTTGTCGGGCTCGGTCTCGGGATGGCGCTCTCGGGCTTTCTCGGCGGAAAAAAGCTCGAGGGTCTCAAAGCGGAGGCAGAGATCCTCGCCAGCCGGGCAAAGGAGGACGCACAGAACGCCGCAGATAAAATTTTGATCGAAGCCGACCGCAAGGCGCTGGGACGCAAAGAAGCAGTAGACAAGGAGCTTGAAGCTGCTCGCAACGAGCAGCGCGAGTTCGAACGCCGTCTTGCCAAACGAGAAGACATTCTCGATCGCAAGGAAGAGACCCTCGCCCACAAGGAACGCAACCTCAGCGATCAGACCGAGCGGGTTGAGAAAGAACGCGAGCAGATGCGTACGCGCGAAGCCGAGCTGGACGACATGAGACAGAGGCAGCTACGCGAGCTTGAACGCGTCGCCCAGCTGGATTCAACACAGGCCAAGGAGCTTCTGCTCGAGCGAGTCGCGGAACAGACCCGCGCTGAAATGGGCCGCGTCACTCGGCAGATCGTCGAGGAGGCGGAAGAGGGGGCCAAGGATGAGGCGAAGGAAATCCTGATCAACGCGATCCAGCGTTACGCCAACGAGCACTCATCCGAGACCACCGTCCGCACCGTCGCGATCCCATCGGATGACATGAAGGGGCGGATCATCGGTCGAGAGGGACGCAATATCCGCGCGATTGAGAAGGCGACCGGGGCGGACATCATCGTCGACGATACCCCCGGCGTGATCGTGGTCTCGTGCTTCGACAAGGTCCGTCAGGCCATCGCGGTCGAATCCCTCGAACGCCTCATCGCCGACGGCCGCATGCATCCCACTCGCATCGAGGAAGTCGTCGAGAAAGTCACGAGCGAAGTTGGTGAGAAGATCATCAAGGCAGGCAAGGACGCGTCGGTCGAGCTCGGGCTCAAGGGCCTGCATCCCAAGATCATCGAAGCGATGGGGCGACTGACCTACCGCACCAGCTACGGACAGAATGTGCTCAAGCACTCCATGGAGGTCGCGTATCTCTGCCAGATCATCGCCGATCAGCTCGGTCTCGACGGCAAGCTCGCGCGTCGATGCGGTTTCCTGCACGATATCGGCAAGGCGATGGACCACGAGATGGAAGGCGGGCACCCCAAAATCGGGATGGACTTCGCTCGTCAGTACGGCGAAAAGGAAGAAGCGGTACTCAACGCGATCGGCGCTCATCATGCCGACATGCCCGCAACAACCTGGTACACCCCGATCGTCATGGCAGCCGACGCGGTCAGCGCTGCCCGCCCCGGTGCAAGGCGCGAGTCCATGGAACGCTATATCCAGCGTCTCAATGACCTGCAGGACATCGCGCTGGACATGCCCGGCGTGAGCGAGGCTTACGCCGTTCAGGCGGGGCGTGAGGTCCGTGTGATGATCGACGCGGACCGCGTGAGCGACGACGAGTCGTACCTGATCGCCCACGAGATCGCCAAGCGGGTCTCCAACGAGATGACCTTCCCGGGCGAAATCCGGGTCACCGTGCTCCGCGAGACCCGAGCAATCGAGATCGCACGCTAACGCAGCAGCAACGCAATCAAAGCAAATGGGAGCAGACGCGCATCGACCAGATCGCGTCTGTTTTTCATGATCAGCGTCGGCAGCGTGCTCAGGAAGATGCCCGCAACCAGGACCGGCCACACAAACAGTTCCGGGCTGGGTGTCACCATCACGATGCAGCCGATCATCAGCAGCAACTGAGCGATGATCCAGGCGTTCGTATTGCCAATAAGCACCGGCAACGATCGAGTGCCATACATCGCGTCGCTGTCGTGGTCGTCGAGGTCACACAGGATCGCATCCCCCGAGACGATGAGCCAGAGCCCCAGGATGCTCATCATCACGATCGGCCGTGGGTGCTCGATCAGGTTGTGATCGTTGCCCCAGAGCACCGCGACGACCAGCGCGATGTGGGCGCTGCTGATGAAGAAGGACTTGAGTGCCGGGAGGTCCTTGAAGCGAGGTCGGCCCGGGGACGCCGCTCGACCGGCGTAGAGATGGACGCCGAGCAGGGCACCCATGGGAATCAGCGAGAGCGCAGGGCTGATGAACCAGCCGAACGCACTCGCGGCGATGAACTCAAGGAGAAGCAGCGTTCGGATCACGCCTGAGTGTTCCGCGAAGAGGATCGCACGATCGGGTAACGCGATCGCGTCCGCGGGGTCCTGTCGCTGATCGCTGAGTTTGACACGGTCGAGCAGGTAACAAGCGTGTGCGACCAGGAGGAGGTAAACCGTCGTGGACCACCTGGGGGAGGGGAGCCCCAGAGTGAGCACGCCCAGCAGATAGACAGCGAGCGTGTAACACGCGGGCCAGACTGCGAAAGAGCTCAAGAAGGAGAGCCGCGGGATGGTGCGTGCTGGTCGAATCACCGGTTCTTCGACCAGGCCCAGTTGAGTGAGCGATCGAGGACAATGACCTCATGATCGGCGAGGACCTGCTGCGCGTAGCGCTGCATCGCGATCCGCTGGGTGTCGCTGCGGAGTCGGCGGACAACCTCGGATCGCTGGGTGTCGCTGGGTACGCGCCTGGGATCGACCCGCTCGACGAGCACTGTTGCCAAACCCGCTTCCGTACTGATGACTGGTGAGCAGCTGCCTACCGCGGTGCGGCCGACGACATCGAGCAGGGCGGAGGGGTAGCCAGGGTCCGACAGACTCAGAGCGG
This sequence comes from uncultured Phycisphaeraceae bacterium, assembly GCA_964419845.1. GTDB lineage: Bacteria > Planctomycetota > Phycisphaerae > Phycisphaerales > UBA1924 > UBA1924. Next base: position 30,200 of record CAYQRD010000004.1, on the reverse strand, counting down.
GGATCAGGCCGCCACGATCGGCCGATGGGTGCGTGGAAAACTCAAAGCATGCGTCTGAGAACGCGACGCTGCGGCTGAGCGGATCGAGCGTGTTGATCCGATTACTCAGCTCACCAAGCATCCGGACATCCTCGCTGACACACAGTCGCACACGATAGCGTCTCCCGAATGCGTTCTCGATCGCGCGTTCGATCGCTCGCTGATCGGGCTCAGCAGCGTTCGAGGTCAGCGCCCGCAGCATGGCGTTCCGGCGCAGGAGGCGTTCGTAACGCTCAGGTCCGAGCCCGCGCCTGGAGCGGAGCGTATCGACGACCCGCGAACTGAACGGTGCTTCGCCGGCGAGTGTGTCGCCCAGGAGTGCACGCTCCTGATCGAGCTCACGCTCGCCGATCTCGATCCCGAGACTGGCGCAGCGTGATTCGAGCGATTGGTCGAGGACATACTCCTTGAGCACCTCGTCGCCGGCCAGCTCGTAAAGTGCGCCTGCGATCTGCCGATGGGTCATCGCCCGCCCGTCGACAATGGCGAGCACCTGCTCGTTCGGACGGGGAGGGGCGTTCTGGGCTGCCTGTCTGCTGGTGGTGCTGCAACCGGCGAGCAGCATGGCAGCCGCGACGAATGGAAGGATACGGTGGATGATGGGGGGCATAGGGGATTCGAGCCGATGTATGGGTCAGGGTCAACCGGGAGGCGGGAACTTGCGTAGGGCACTGCGATGACGATATCGGATTCAACTCGAGAAGGTGCTGATTCGGTCCGCGCACAGGTCATGCAGGCGGCCCGTCGAATCGCCGGCGATCCGCCTCGTCCTCAACTCCGATCGATCGTCTGTCCCTATTGCGGATCGGTCACCCCGGATTCGGGGCGATGTGGGCAGTGTGGCGGTCGGTTTGACCCATTGAGCCGACAGGCGACGCAGAACCAGATGGGGCCCTGGGAGATCCGAGACGATCGGGTGCCATTCCGACCGGGGTGCAGCTATACGACACTGACGCGGCTGATCGAGCAGGGTGTGATCGGGACGGAAACGGTGCTGCGTGGCCCCAGCACCCGGCAGTTCTGGATGCTCGCCAGGCACACGCCCGGCGTGGCGCACAAGCTGGGGCTTTGCCATAACTGTCAATCCGAGGTCCGCCCTGACGCGTTCGCATGCCCGAACTGCGAAGCGACATTCGAAGTCGAGCGTGATCGGCAGCACATGGGGCTCGGTCCGGCGCGCCCGCTGCCCGGTCAGGGCCTGCCCGAGGTGCTCGCGTTGCATGCCGAGCCGGCCAGTGTGGGCAGCGGTCGCCCGATCGCATCGACGAACATCGCGAGCCCTTCGGGTGTGGGTGGTGGGGATCGCGCAGTGGGAGACGAATCACGCGATGTGCCCGATCCACGCCGACAGCTCGAGGATGCCAACCGTCTTGTCCGTCAATGGCGCGAGCGTGCGACGCTCGATCGTCAGCATGCATGGACCGTGATGATCATCGCATCGATTATCACGCTGGGGACGCTGGGATACGCTTATTGGGCCGCCTCAGCGCGTCCGAGTGTGGATTCTGCGATACAAAGCGGATCCGATGACACCGTGCCGAGCGAATAGTCTGGTATATTCGGTGCAGTTCTGTCGCCGATAAGCGAGTCGAAATGAATCACGATCGGATCATCCAGCCGGGGGCGCGTTGGCGCGATGGGTTCACACTCATCGAGCTTCTGGTGGTCATCGCGATCATCGCGCTGCTGATCGGGGTTCTGCTGCCCGCTCTGGGCGGGGCGATGAGTTCGGCTCGTACACTCAAGTGCCAGGCGAACATGCGCTCGATGGGAACCGCGGCGATCACCTACAGCGGCGATTTTCGCGACGCCATCCCCGCGTTCAGCTGGAAGCCCGGCAACTACGATACCCAGTACAGCGATCTGCGCAGCCCGACGACGGACATCCAGTCGGTCCGGTTCCAAGCGGTCAGCATCATCCGAGATTTCTCGGGGAACCAGTTCATCCCAGCGAGCAGCGGCGGGAACAACTGGTTCGCGAATCTCTGGTTCTCACACCTTGTCTACTACGATTACCTCTCGGGTAATCTCGAGGAGCCGGTCGCCGCGTGCCCGGAGGACGCAGAGCAGGTCGAGCGAGCAGAGACACCAACCGCTGACTATGCGACCAATCAACTCTACCGCAAGTTCGAGAGCACCTATGAATCCGCGATCTCGTCCTACAGCAACGACATCCCCGATGATTTTAACTCGGTGATCACCCAGCACCAGTCGCACTACCGCTCATTCACGCGGGGGGCTCGGTTCCTCGCTTCGCGAAAGTTCACGCAGGTCACCTTCCCATCGAGCAAGGCGTACATGTTCGATGAGTTGGATCGGCACTATTCCGACCTGCCCGACACGCTGTTCTTCCTGCCCAACGCCCGGCAACCGATCCTGTTCTTCGATGGCTCGGTCTCCGTCCAGAACACCATCGATGCGAACCAGGGTTTCCAGCCGCTGAACCCGACCAAGGCCGAACCGACGCTGATCAAAGTCTCAACCCAATCGCCCGAGACCTTCCCGGGCTACTACCGCTGGACACGCGGCGGGTTGCGCGGCATCGACTTCGGTGGCAACGAGGTCAGCACCGGGCAGCCCCGCCCGTGAACGCAGTTTGAAATCAGGCATCCATGAACCCACTTTCGTGCGGTTTCCTGCACGCTGCGCCCGTGTCACGGTTGGGATTGGTCGCTTGCGGGATACAATCGATTCAACGAAGTTGGACCGAGACTCAGGAAAGCGGAGGCGATCGATGGGATCAGGGAACGCGTTGAATGTGCTGGTAGCGGACAAGTTTGACCCCGAGTGCATCGAAGGGCTCAAAGAACTCGGATGCAAAGTGCACGAGGACAGCGATCTGGGGCCCGACGCGATGGCCGCGGCGATCAAGGCCACCGATGCCCATGTGCTGTGCGTCCGTTCAACGAAGGTGCCCGCCTCGGTCATCAACGCGGTCGATTCGCTCAGGCTGATTATCCGCGGCGGCGCGGGATACGACAATATTGACACTACGGCCGCTGGGGCCAAGGGCATCCCGGTGTGCAACTGCCCGGGCATGAACGCGGTCGCGGTCGCTGAGCTGACCTTCGGGCACATCCTGAACCTCGATCGGCGCATCGCACAGCAAACCAGTGAGCTCGCCGGCGGGCACTGGAACAAGAGCGAGTACTCCAAGGCTCAAGGGCTCAAGGGTCGCAAACTGCTCGTCGTTGGCATGGGCTCGATCGGCACCGAGGTCATCAAGCGGGCGCAGGCGTTCGGGATGAAGGTCTCTGCTCAGTCGCGATCATTGCGTGAAGACACGGCCCGTGCGCTGGGGATCACGCTGATCCCGTACACCCGCGAAGCGTTGAGTGAAGCCCTCGGCAAGGTCGACATCGTGTCGGTCCATGTCGCGGCGACCCCCGACACACGCGAGCTGTGCGGCCCGGGCTTCTTCGCGGCGATGAAGGACGGGGCGTACTTCATCAATACCTCGCGTGGCGAGATCGTCGACGAGAAGGAACTGATCAACGCGATCAGAACCAAGGGGATTCGCGCCGGACTCGATGTGTACGCCGATCAGCCCAGCAGCAAGGACATCGACTGGCTCCCCGAGATCGCCAAGGTGCCCGGGGTATCGCTCACGCATCATGTCGGGGCTTCGACGGAGCAGGCCCAGCTCGCCGTGGGCGAAGAGACCGTACGCATCGTCGGGCGGTTCATGGAGACTGGTGAGCCGCTGCACATCGTGAACAAGAACGAGCTGAGCGAATCGGTGCCACAGGGTGCCAACGCGGAATAAGATCGTACCCAAACCACACACCCCATCACAAGAGGGATGAGGAGCACACCATGAGCGAGCGAGTCTACAACTTTTCAGCAGGCCCCGCCTGCCTGCCCGAGTCGGTGATCAGGCAGGCGCAGAAAGACCTGTGGAACCACATGGACTCGGGGATCGGGATCCTCGAGCACTCGCATCGCAACAAGTACTTTGACAAGGTGACCCACGATACCGAAGCGAGCTGCCGCGAGGTCGGGAATATCCCCGAAGACATGGCGATCTTCTGGATGCAGGGTGGCGCAACGAGCCAGTGCTACATGGTCCCCGCGAACTTCCTGCCCGGGGATCGCACAGCCGACTACTTCCAGACCGGCAAGTGGGCGAACGACTCGATCGAGGAAGTCCATCACTACGGCACGGTCCACATCTGCGGCTCATCGAAGGCCCAGAACTACAACCACATCCCCAAGGGCGATCAGGTCAGATACTCGGACAATCCCGTGTATGTGCAGTTCACCAGCAACAACACGATCATGGGCACCGAGTTCAAGCACGAGCCCGTCGCCCCGGGCGACGCGTTTCTTGTCGCGGACATGAGCAGCAACATCTACTCACGACCCATGGATTTCAGCAAGTTCGGGCTCGTCTACGCCGGAGCCCAGAAGAACCTGGGCCCCTCGGGCACAACGCTGCTGATCGCAAAGAAGAGCATCATCGACAACCCGGTCCGTGAGCTGCCCAAGATGATGCAGTACGGGCTGATGGCCAAGAAGGAGGGCCGCTACAACACGCCCAACACCTTCGGTGTCTATCTGATGGGGCAGGTCTTCGAGTGGATCAAGGCCCAGGGCGGGCTCAAGGCGATGGCGGAGTACAACCGCGAGAAGGCCGCGCTGATCTACGATTTCATCGACAGCCAGGACTTCTTTACACCCCACGCCGAGAAGGAAGACCGCTCCGACATGAACCTGACCTTCAAGTGCCCCACAGAGCAGCTCGACGAGCTGTTCATCGAGCAGGCGGAAGCCAAGGGGCTGACCACCCTCGCGGGTCATCGCCAGATCGGCGGCATGCGTGCAAGCATGTATAACGCGTTCCCGAGAGAGGGCTGCGTCGCGTTGGTGGAGTTCATGAAGGCCTTCGCCCACGAGCATGCGGGCGCGACGGCGTAATCGAATCCAGATCCGATCACGAGCCGGCCGTCAGGCCGGTTTCTTTTTTGACGGGCATGCCCGGTGTTTGCAGCCTTGTGTCGCACGCCTGCATGACCTCATCGACACTGATCCGACGCATCATCTCGGCGCTGTCTGGATTCTTGAAATCGAAGTCATCGCCTGATCGGGTATGGCGGATCACATCCGCGTCTCGTTTGTAGGGACCAACCAGCGAGGGCTCCGTCGGGCCCAGCAGGGCGACCATCGGGCGATTGAAACCCACGCCCATATGCAGGGCCGCCGAGTCGTTGGCCACCACGAGTTTGCTGCGAGAGATGATGGCCATGAGGTGGGCGATGCTGGTCGATCCGACTCGGTCGGAGACTTTGGGATGATCCTGCGCCATCTCCAGCAGCGGCGCGCACTGGAGGCGTTCGCCCGGGCCGCCGACGATCAGGACGCGATCGATTGACGGGTGCTCGCAGAGGCGCTGAGTCAGTTCCGTGAATCGTTCGATGGGCCAGCACTTGCCCGCCCATCGCGAGGTGGGTGCGAGGACGGCGTAGCGATCGGGGTACTCCATCACGACCTGCGAGAGCTCATCGGGGCCGGCGTAGAGGCGCATGTCGGGTGGGTCGATCGGCGCGCCGATCGATGCGGCCAGTCGGAGCATGCGATCGACGGTATGCAACTCGCGCGGGGCATCCACGCGTTCGTTGAGGAAGAGCCACGCGAGTTCCTGCGCGTCGCGATAGCCGACACGCATAGGGGCTTTGGTTGACCACGCGAAGAACCCCGAGCGGGCGAGCCCCTGCGCGTCGAGAACCAGATCATATTCGGATCGCTTGAGTGCCTTGAGCCACTTGAGCACGGGGCCGAACCGTCCTTTTTTGCACTGGGCACCGAATGCCTTCCGATCGAACGGGATCGCGTTGCTGAGCGCGGGATGGTGCTCGATCGCCTGAATGAACGAGTTCTGGACCAGCCAGTCGATCTGTGCATCGGGGTACCGCTTCCTCAGGGCAGCAAGCACGCAGACACTCCGGCAAACATCGCCCAGGGCGCTCGGGCGGATCAGCAGGATGCGTTTGGGATTGCTCACGATGGATTGTTGGGTGTGCGGCAGACGATGTGGGCTCAGGCGGGGTAGATGGCCGAGGTTTTTTCCGTTTCCCACGCCTGCATGCTCACAAGCTCGGCCCCGTGCCCGATTGATCTGATCGCCGGTGCAAGCTGCTCAAAGCAGACTCGGGTGATGTTTTCAACCGAGGGGATGACTCCGCCTTGATCCTGGTTGAACCAGTCGCAATCGGTGTTGAGGAACTTGTGATCGAGCACCTCGATCAGCGTCGTGTTCACGGCCTGCTGGATGGCGAGTTGTGCATTGAACCGCCCGAGTTCCATGGCGGGGATACGAACTGTCGGCTCTAGCTGGTAGTTGTGGCCGTGCCCGCTGGGGTTGTTGCATTTGCCGAAGAACGCGGCGTTTTCTGCTTCACTCATTGTGGGGGAGTGCAGCCGATGCGCCGCCGCGAAATCGAATCGTTGGCGAAGAACTACGGCGTGCTGCTCGGCGCTGGCGTGGGTCATCTCTACCTCATAGTACGGCGATATCGCCCAGCGAAACAGCGTGAGCTGATGCCGCGAACGGGTCCGGGCCGTATCCCAGAGCTGCTCAAGCATGGCTCCCGGTTCCGTCTCGGGCGATTCGTCGCAGCACCGGGCGATAATCGGCACGATGTGCGAGCGGAC
>CAYQRD010000004.1:2823-23410 GCA_964419845.1 uncultured Phycisphaeraceae bacterium | reverse complement strand
CAGCGATCCGAACCGAAGCAAGATTGGAGCAGCGTGATGAAATGTCTCTGCAGCACACACCCCAAGTTATCCGCGGCCGCCTTTTTCCTGATCCTTGTACCCGTATGGGCTCAGGCGTCGCAGACTCAGAGTTCATCTGTTCAAGCCGTGACTCAGAATGAGCCCGAAGCCGGCAAGGAGAAGAAGCCCGTGTCTAACTATGTGCTCGGCTATGAGATGGAAACGATCGACGGCAAGCCGGTCAAGCTCGAATCATTCAAGGGCAAGGTCGTGCTCATGGTGAACACCGCGAGCAAGTGTGGGCTGACCCCGCAGTACGAGGGGCTCGAGGCGTTGTATCGAGCCCACGAGAAGGAGGGGCTGGTGATCATCGGGTTCCCAGCAAACAACTTTATGGGCCAGGAGCCGGGCACCAACGAGCAGATCGCGGAGTTCTGTTCCACGAAGTACGATGTGACCTTCCCGATGATGGCCAAGATCAGCGTCAAGGGCAAAGACGCACATCCGCTCTATCAGCAGCTCGCGGCACAGCCCGAGCCGGTGGGCGGCGAGCCGAGCTGGAACTTCGACAAGTTCCTCGTGAATCGATCGGGCGAGGTTGTCGCCCGGTTCGGTCCGAGGACCAAGCCCGACGACAAGGAGCTTGTGAAGTCGGTCAAGCAGCTTCTCTCCAGCGATTAATGCAATCTTGACAGAGCGGCTGCCGTATTGCGAGCGTCATAAATCAAGTAAAAACAGCGGTTTAGGGCTGGCATGCTCGGCATGGCGGAGTCTTAACACAACCTTCGCCATCGGCGGGGAGAATTGTTAAGGCGATTGAGAATGATACTCCTGATGACAAGATCGTCTTGTCGGCACACTTGCCGCAGTCCTCAGGAGAATCACACATGAACGCGAAGAAACTGTTGAGCGCCGTTGCGGCTTTGGCCGCAATCCCCATGGTCGCCATGGGCGGGACCGTCAAAGACGAGCTCCCGGTCTACAAGGCGACCAGTGGCGTCTCGGGCACGGTCACCAGCATCGGCTCAGACACCATGAACAACCTCATGACCCTCTGGGGCGAGGAGTACACCAAGTTCTACCCGTCGGCCAAGATCTCGGTCGAGGGCAAGGGCTCGTCGACCGCGCCACCCGCGCTGATCGAGGGCCAGTCGAACTTCGGTCCCATGAGCCGTCCGATGAAGTCGTCGGAACTCGATAAGTTCGAAGCCGAGTTTGGCTACAAGCCCACCGCGCTGCGGACCGGCATCGATGCTCTCGCGGTCTATGTCCACAAGGACTGCCCGCTCGACGAGATCAGCATCGACCACATCACCAAGGTGTTCTCGGTCGCAGGCCCCGACATGACATGGGGCGACCTGGGCGTCACCGATCCCGCGTACCGCACCCGCAAGGTCAACCTCTACGGGCGGAACTCCGCTTCGGGCACCTACGGCTACTTCAAGACCGTCGGCCTCCAGGGCAACGACTACAAGGCCTCCGTCAAGGAGCAGCCCGGCTCGTCGGCCGTGGTTCAGGGTGTGACCACCGACCGCTTCGGTATGGGCTACTCAGGCCTCGGCTACATGACGGCCGGCGTCAAGGCGCTCAAGATCTCGGTCGATGGCAGCGAGGCATACCCCGCCGATGCTGAGCACGCCCTTTCAGGCGAGTACCCCATCGCACGATTCCTCTACCTCTATGTCAATGCCGACCCTCAGAACGGCATCAACGACAAGCTCCGCAGGGAGTTCATCAAGCTGATCTTCTCCAAGCAGGGCCAGGAAGTCGTGGCCAAGGACGGATATTTCCCCGTCCCGGTCGCGGTTGCCCGTGAAGATCTCGAGAAGTGCGGCATCGAAGTCGACTTTTGATGACTGATCCCCGGCACGCCGGGGCAGATTGTGAATAATGACGGGAGCGGGTGAAGACTCGCTCCCGTCTTTCTCTCAGAGCCCTCTCCATGAAAAAGAGCGAATCCACAACCCGCAGCGCCGCCTCGCGACGGCTGCACGCGATGGACACTGCGGCTGAGTTCGTGGTGACAACCGGCGGTTTCCTCGTGCTTACCGCAGTTCTGGGGATCTGCCTCTACCTGCTCTGGGTCGTGCTCCCACTCTTTGAATCGGGCACCATCGGCGGGGTGGAAACCGGGGAGGCCGCGATCGATGATGTCCCGGCGTGGGTCATGGTGGATCCGTACCAGCACGCCGCGGCGCTGATCGATCCGACGATGAAGGCCCGCGCATTCATGCTTGCGAACGGCGAATCCGCCGGGCTTTTCGAGATCGACGAGGATCTGGGCGAGCCGATATCGAGCAGCTTCGCCCGCAATGGTGAACTGATCTCTGTTGGGTACGCCGACGGGCGAGTGCGCCTGGGCTCGATGAGCTTCACCAACTCGCTCAAAGCTCCCCCCGAGGGCAGCAGCATCGGCGATGTGATCGCCGCTGATCGGGGCTACATCGAGGTCATCGAGGAGGGGCGTGCGCGTCAGGTCACGCTTGAGGGTGAACTCGGCGAGCCGATCGATCTCGACGCGGGCAGCGGGGGGGCGATCCGGATCGAGTATCGCAGAGATCCGACAGGCAAGAAGGTGCTCGCTGTGCTCCGCGAGGACGGCACGGTGCTGGTGAACACCGTGCGGACTATTCGGCCGCTGGGCGGAGGGGCACCACGCACCAAGCTCACAACCAAGTCCTTCATGCTCAACGATCGCGGCAGCGGCGTGCCCGACTGGTTCCTGATCACCGCGGACAGCGACAATGTCCTGTGCGTGTGGGCGGACGGCACCTGCCAGCGATACGCCCGTATGCCCGACAACGGGTTCGAGCTCGTGGAAACGATGCAGGTGTGTGCCGAGGGCGAGCGGGTGACCGCGGCGAATATGCTCCTGGGCGGTCAGTCGCTTCTGATCGGTTGCAGCGATGGTCAGATGGGTGTGTACCATGTCGCCGATGATGTCCGTCAGCGATTCGCCGATGATCGCATGCTCGTTATGGCGCATCTGATCAAGGGCAGCAACAGCCCCGTGATCGCGATGACGCCGAGCATCCGAGATCGTTCGGTCGTGCTGCTGCATGAAAACGGTGTCGCGGAGCTGCGGCACATGACAAGCGAGAAGGTCGTCGCTCGCTTCGAGAGCGAGATCGACTCGCCCTCGGCGGTCGCGATCTCGCCCAAGAATGACGGCGTGATGCTGCTGGGGGCTCGCGGCGGGTATGAGCTCTATGAGGTCGAGCCCGGGTACCCCGAGTTCAGTGTCAAGGCGCTCTTCGGAAAAGTGCAATACGAGGGGGCCGAGGCGCCCGAATATGTGTATCAGTCTTCGTCCGGCGATGACGCATCGGAAATCAAGCTGAGTCTCATGCCGCTGATCTTCGGCACGCTCAAGGCCACCGTGTTCGCCATGATCTTCGCGATCCCGATCGGTGTGCTGGCCGCGATCTATTCGAGCGAGTTCATCTCCAAGCGCGTGCGACGCAAGGTCAAGCCCACGGTCGAACTCATGGCCTCGCTGCCCTCCGTGGTGCTTGGCTTTATCGCCGCGATGGTCGTTGCGCCGTACATGGCCAAGTACCTCGACACATTTGTGTTCGGCCTGGTGATCATCCCGCTCGCGGTGCTCTTCGCCGCCCACCTGTGGCAGCTGATCCCGCTCTCGGTCCGGCTCCGCACACGCAGCGGTCAGCACATGACACTCGTCGCGGCTTCGGCGGCGGTTGGGTTGCTGATCAGTTCGCTCATTGGTCCCGCGTTTGTCAGCAGCATGTTCCGCCCAAATCAGTTTGATGCGGCGATGATGGCCGGCGCGGTCGAGCCGGTCCCGGCAGAATCAGTGCCGGGCTGGGCGGACGACGCGGCGTTCAACAATCGGACTCAACGCAAGCTCCGCAACATCGAGATGGTGTTCATCGACGGCGTTGTGTATCAGGCAAGCGATAGCGAGCCGCACGCCGAAGTGCTTGAACAACTCGGCCTGACCGACGGCAATCTGCGTCGCTGGCTCAACGGGGAGTACGGGCAGGCCAAGCCGGGCTGGATCATCGTCTTCTTCCCGGTCGCGTGCATTCTCGTTTGGGTCGCGCAGGCGCTGTTCATCCGTCGGAATATCGATGTATGGATCGCTCAGAAAGAGGCCCACTTCGCTGGTGTGATCGTGCTCACCAAGTTCGTGACACTGACGGCGTTGGGATTCGGGTTGGCCTATATCGCCGCGAGCATCGCTCAGGGGCTCGGTTACGATCCACGCGATTCGATCTTCGGCACCTTCAGCCCGCGGAACACCCTGGTCGTCGCGATCATCATGGGCTTCGCCGTGATCCCGATCATCTTCACGATCTCAGAGGATGCGCTGCAGGCGGTCCCGATGACCTTGCGAACGGCTTCGCTGGGATCGGGCGCAACGCCCTGGCAGACGGCGACACGAGTCGTGCTGCCCGTTGCCGCGTCGGGGATCTTCTCGGCGTGCATGATCGGGTTTGGGCGGGCCGTGGGCGAAACAATGATTGTGCTCATGGCGACCGGCAACACTCCTGAGATGGAGTGGAATATCTTCTCGGGGTTCCGCACGCTCGCCGCCAACATCGCGGTCGAACTGCCCGAGGCACCCAAGGACGAGACGCACTACCGTGTGCTCTTCCTCTGTGGGCTGGTGCTCTTTGTCATGACCTTTGTGATCAACACGCTGGCCGAACTCGTTCGGCGTGCCGTGCGAGCGAGGAACGCAGGCCTATGACCCAGACGCTCGAGCCACCCCGCCCGGCCCCAGCGCCAGCACCCAAGCCCGATCCAGAGGCCGGTGTGCCCCCACAGACACACAAACGCCGACGCACGCTCCCCAGCGCGATCGGTGAGCCCATGGTCTGGCTCACGGGCGGCGCGTTGACCGTTTGCCTGGTCATGATTTCGCTGCTCTTTGTGATGGTGATCATCAACGGCACGGTGACCTTCTGGCCGCGTCCGATCGACAGACTGACGCTTGACTCTGGCGAAGTTGTGATGGGCATCGCGACAGAGCATGAGGGTGCCACGCTGGAGACCGAGGCGAGGACCATGTACCGTGTGGGCAACCGCGACATCGGTCAGGCCTCGTTCAGGTGGATCAACGACAGCGCCGTTGTCGAGCGCACGCAGCCCGCAGACGCGGTCATGCTCGAGCGAGAGGCGTGGGGCGTCTGGTTCGGGATGCCCGAGCAGATCGTTCGCGTGTCGGACACCGGTGAAGATCCTCAGGTGATTGCCCAGGGCGGGGAGGCCTACTTCAACGCGTTCGACGAACTCCACAAGGAAGCACGCAAGAGCAAGGCGACTGTCGATCGGATGAAGAAGGATGATCTGGGCGGTATCAACGCGCAGATCAACCGGCTCCGACTCAACCTCCGACAGGCCGAGATCGCATCTCAGCGTGATCAGGGTGAGCTCTTTCGATTCGGCTGGGGTGCCTGGTCGGCCCTGCTCGTGCTGGCATTCGCGTGCATCGGGTTGATCTACCGGTTGCGTCACTACGGCACGGAGATGGGCTCGCCCCTGGCGCGCAAGGGCAAGCTGATCCGCGGCAGCGGGGCGGTCGCGCTCTTTGTGCTCGCGGTTTCGATGTGGACCGGAGCCCCGTGGGCCGGTCAGGCCGAGAGCGAAGCGGGGCTCGAACAGATTCGAGAGAATCTCGCGCAACGCGAGGTTGAACTCCAGACCGAGTACGACGCGATCCTCCGCGATATTCGCGCGATCGAAGAAGAGGAAACCCGACTCCGGGTGCGAGTGACCGAACCGACGAGCGATCGATTCGCACCGACCTCGCAGACACTCTCTGACGAGTTGCTGCACATCAGCCAGATCGTGCGTCAGGTCAGGCCCAACACGATGGGCGTCGGCGAGAAGCTCGGCGTCTACTTCTCGCGTTGGTGGGAATACCTCTCGACTTTCCCGCGTGAAGCAAACACAGAGGGCGGCGTCTATCCCGTTATCGTGGGCACGGTCCTGCTCACTCTGCTGCTCACGATCTTCGTGACCCCGATGGGTGTGATCGCCGCGTTGTATCTGCGTGAGTACGCCAAGCAGGGCTTTGTGACGAGCATGATCCGGATCGCGGTCAACAACCTTGCGGGTGTGCCCAGCATCGTCTACGGGGTCTTCGGGCTCGGCTTTTTCTGTTATACCGTTGGCTCCTATGTGGATGTTGGGCCCTCGGAATCGACCAAGCTCGGTGTCGGATCTTGGTGGACCCTGCTGGTCCTGACCGGGGGGATGATCGTCGTGGGAATCGCGACTCGTTTGTGGAGCAAGCCCGACCCGGGCAAGCTGCCCAGCAAGTCCAACCAGCTGCTCCAGCGTTTCTCATGGCTCGTCTGGGGGCTGTGCGTGATCGGCCTCGTGATGCTGGTCTCGGGCACGCCGTACTTCCACGGACTCTTCGAAGCGCGTTCGAGCGAGGGCACACCGACATTCGGGGCACGCGGCATGCTGTGGGCCTCGCTGACGCTGGCGCTGCTCACCCTGCCCGTGGTGATCGTCGCGACCGAGGAAGCGATCGCGGCGGTGCCCAACTCCATGCGTGAGGGCAGCTACGGCTGCGGGGCGTCCAAGTGGCAGACGATGCGGCGCATCGTGCTGCCAGGAGCGCTCCCCGGGATCCTGACGGGCGCGATTCTCGCGATGGCACGCGGTGCCGGCGAGGTGGCCCCGTTGATGCTGGTGGGGGCGGTCAAGCTCAATCAGGACCTCCCGATTGATGGTGAAGCCCCCTTCCTGCACGCTGATCGCAGCTTTATGCATCTGGGCTTCCATATCTACGATCTCGGCTTCCAGAGCCCGGATTCTCAGGCCGCCCGCCCGCTGGTCTGGACGACCACATTGCTGTTTCTCACGATCGTGTTCGCATTAAACCTGCTCGCTATTGTTCTGCGGGCCAAGATCCGTTCCCGGATGGCAGGGCCTACGGTATGACCACCATGGATACAAACCCCTCTCAGAAGTCCGATTCAACCAGTCCGACGGTTCGGTCGGTCGCGTTCGAACGCAAGGGGATGAACTCCGCGGCGGAATACAGGATCATCGACGCGATCCGTCGCGGTGAGATCCCCGCACCGACGCTGCACAGCGCCGTCGAAGCGCCCGACGCGGTCATCGATGTGAACAAGTTCAACCTGTGGTACAACATGGACGCTCAGGCGATCCACGATGTATCCATGAAGGTGCCACGCGGTGCCGTCACCGCCCTGATCGGGCCATCGGGCTGTGGCAAGTCCACATTGCTGCGATCCATCAACCGGATGAACGACCTGATCGACGGCGTTCGTGTCGAGGGCGAGATCACACTCAACCGATCGCCCATCTACGCACCGTCTGTAGATGTGATCGAGTTGCGCAAGCGGCTGGGCATGGTCTTCCAGAAGCCAAACCCGTTCCCGATGTCGATCTTTGAGAATGTGGTCTACCCGCTGCGGATCGATGGCGAGCGACGCAAATCCGTCCTTGATGAGGCCTGCGAGAAAAGCCTGCGGGCGGCCGCGATCTGGGACGAGGTCAAGGATCGTCTCAAGAGCTCTGCACTGGGGCTCTCGGGTGGTCAGCAGCAGCGACTCTGCATTGCACGCGCAATCGTTGCCGATCCGGAAGTCCTGCTGCTCGACGAGCCATGCTCGGCGCTTGATCCGGTCGCGACCCTCAAAATCGAGGAGCTGATTACGGAGATCAGCGAGCGATACACGGTGCTGATCGTGACCCACAACATGCAGCAGGCCGCTCGCGTGTCTGATTACACGGCGTTTATGTACCTTGGGCGTCTCGTTGAGTACGGGCCGACCGAGAAGATTTTCCAGAAGCCCAAGCTCATCGAGACCGAGCATTATGTCTCTGGTCGCTTCGGATGATCCGGCGACGACGCGAGCCGGTAGACCAGTCGGTCTAGGGAATCTGCACGCTTTGGTGACAAGCGGTGTGATTTCGTGGACTGTCCGGGTGAAATGTCGATATATGGGACTACGATTCAATCTGGGCCGATCTGTTCGGCCCGGGAGTCCGATGGCTGAGCTGAAATCCGGCTCTGATCGGCTAATTTCGCGGGTTGATGAAGGAGAGTCATGAGCTCTGCACCCCACCCTATTGTGCCCTCGGTCAATCAGTGGAACGCTGAATACCTCGAACAGCAGTACAGGGTCTATCAAGAGAATCCGCAGCAGTTGGACGCGGCAACGCTCGCTTTCTTCCAGGGGTTCGATCTTGCTCAGGCCAGCGAGCTGCGCCTGTTTGGCTCGGGCCAGCCCGGCGGACCCAGCGTCTCAGCCGCCCCCGCGGTGCCGACGATCGGCCCGACCAAGGTCACGCCGACGATCGGGCGTCCGGCGGGCAAGGCAAGCCACTTCGAAGCGATCGTTGATGATTTCATCGGCGCGTACCGCGACCAGGGGCATCTCTGCGCCCGGATCGATCCGTTCGGGCGAGTCCCCGATCGACCCGATTCCCTGTCGCTGTCCTACCACGGCCTGACCGAGTCGGACCTCGACCGTTTGGTTGATGGATCGAGCATGGGTCTTGGCGACCAGATCCCGCTTCGCCGGGTGATCGAGCTGCTCGAGTCGGTGTATTGCTCCACCATCGGTGTCGAGTTCATGCATGTCGCGGACATCGAGCAGCGTGCATGGCTGCTCGAACGCTTCGAGACCATCGGCGGCAAACTCACGCTCGACAAAAAACAGAAGACGAGCATCCTCGAACTGCTCACACGATCCGAATCCTTTGAAAAGTTCCTCGGGCGTCGTTATCCCGGCGAGAAGCGGTTCAGTCTCGAGGGCGGTGAATCGCTGATCCCGCTGCTCGATTTCATGATCGAGTCTTTCTCCGATCTCGGCGCGGAGGAAATCGTGATCGGTATGGCACACCGCGGGCGACTCAATGTGCTGCACAACACGATCGGCAAAACACTCGAACAGATCTTCACCGAGTTCGAGGAGAACTGGTCCGAGGGGTTCGCGGACGGCGGCGGTGATGTGAAATACCACCGCGGCTATTCCGGCACACGCAGGCTCAGCAACGGCCGCATGGTGCACCTCGCGTTGGCCAGCAACCCCAGCCACCTCGAAGCAGTCAACGGCGTGGTCGAGGGACGCTGCCGAGCCAAGCAGCGCCTGCGCGGCGATCTCAACCGAGACCGCGTGATGCCCGTGCTGATCCATGGCGATGCCGCGATCATTGGGCAGGGCATCGTGCAGGAAGTACTCAACTACTCGCAGCTCGATGGTTACACCACGGGCGGGACGGTCCATGTCGTGGTGAATAACCAGATCGGGTTTACCACCCTGCCAGAGGATGCCCGCTCGAGCCGTTACTGCACGGACATCGGGAAGCTGATCGATGCCCCGATCTTCCATGTCAACGGCGAGGATCCGGAAGCCGTGGTGACCGTCGCCCAGCTGGCCGCGGAGTACCGGCAGAAGTTCAAGCGCGATGTGTTTATCGATCTGCAGTGCTACCGGCGCTACGGGCACAACGAGCAGGACGAGACGAGCTTCACCCAGCCGATCATGGCGGACCGCATCAAGAAGAAGCCATCGGTGCTCAGCGTGTACACCGAGAAGCTGCTCGCCGAGCAGACGATCAACGACGCCGATCGTCAATCCATCGAGAGCCGACTGAGCGAAGCCCTCGAGAAAGCGCAGAAGGCAGCGCAGGAATCACCCAACGATCCGACCATCGATCCGGGCAGCGCCCGCTGGGACGGGCTGACTCACAAGTTCAGCTTCGACCCGGTCGAGACCCGTGTTTCGCTGGCACAACTCGAGGAGGTCGCGTCCGCGATCGGCAGCGTCCCGGAGGGGTTCAACCTGAATCCCAAGCTCAAGAAGCTGCTTGAGGACCGTTCGAACCTGGCGCACGCAGAGCTTCTGTCCTACGCCGATGCGGAGCAGTTGGCGTATGGAACGCTGCTGGCAGAGGGGCACCCAGTCCGGCTGTCAGGGCAGGATTGCCGCCGAGGGACATTCTCGCATCGTCACGCGGTGATCCGCGATTTCGAGACCGGTGAGCCGTTCACCCCGCTCAACTCCATCCGAGAGATCGGGACCGAGGGCACCGCGACCCCGCCCGGGAGCGAGGGCAGCGACGGCAAGCCGCGTCAGGCCAAGTTCTGTGTCTATGACTCGCCATTGTCTGAGGTCGGTGTGCTCGCGTTCGAGTACGGCTACTCGCTGGGCGATCCGGGCATGCTGGTCATCTGGGAAGCGCAGTTCGGCGATTTCTACAATGGCGCGCAGGCGATCGTTGATCAGTTCATCAGCTCTGCCGAGATCAAGTGGGATCGTTGGAGCGGTCTCACCATGCTGCTCCCGCACGGCTACGAGGGCGCAGGGCCCGAGCACAGCTCTGCGCGGCTCGAGCGGTTCCTGCAGCTGTGCGGCAACGACAACATGTTCGTGGTCTACCCGACGACCGCGGCGCAGACCTTCCACATGCTGCGTCGCCAGCTGCACGCGAGCTACCGCAAGCCGCTGGTGGTGATGTCGCCCAAGAGCTACCTGCGTGTGCCCACGAGCGAAGTGAGCGAGCTGACCGATGGCCGGTTCATGGAGATGCTCGATGACCCACGCTTCGTCAAAGACGGGTGGGATCGCAGCAAGGTCAAGCGGGTGATCTATTGCACCGGCAAGGTCTACCACGAGCTCGATGCACGCCGTGTGGAGCGGGATCAGCGCGATACCGCCATCGTTCGCATCGAGCAGGTGTACCCATTCCATGCATCCATGCTCGAGCAGATCAACGGGCTCTACCCGCAAAAGGCCGAGCGGGTCTTCGTGCAGGAAGAGACCTACAACGCCGGTGCTTACCTCTTTATATGCGACATAGTCGAGACCGAGCTTGGCTGGGATCGACTGAAGTACATCGGGCGACCACGCTCGAGCACGCCCGCAACGGGCTCCAAGTCGCAGCACAAGATCGAGCAGGAGAACCTGCTCTCTCAGGCGATCGGGCCCAAGCCCGAGAGCGAAGGCACCAAGAAGAACAAGAAGGTCGCGACCGCTCAGGCCTGACCTCGCAACGCCCTGATTCATCGCGCAAAGACGCGCATCGAGAGACGGACTTCAACCATGGCAACACAGATCGTCATCCCCAATGTCGGCGAGTCAGTCACCAGCGGCATCATCTCGGCATGGACCGTCGCGGACGGCGCGTATGTCGAGCGTGATCAGACCGTGCTCGAGCTTGAGACGGACAAGGTGACCATGGAGGTCCCCGCGCCCGCCTCGGGCGTTGTCAAGCACAGCGCCAACGAGGGCGACGAGGTCGATGTCGGTGCTGCGGTGGGTGAGATCGATGAGAGCGCCGAAAAGCCCGCGGGCACCGGCGGGGGAGAGAAGTCGCCCGAGCCCGTCGCGGAAGCGGCACCCAAGCCCGAGCCAAAGCCCGAAAGCAAAGCGGAGAATAAACCAGCACCGGCCCCCGCAGCGGCAGCCGTAGCGACCGCGCCTGCCCCCGCGAGTAACGCAGAGGCCAAGGCCACACCGCTCGCGCGCAAGCTCGCGGATGATCAGGGCATCGATCTCAAGGCGATCTCGGGGACCGGGGCCGCGGGACGGATCCGAGAGCAGGATGTGCTCGCCTGGATCCAGACCCACCAGAACGGCACCGCCGGCTCGCCGACAGCGGCCGCTGCCTCAAGCGGCGTTGCTCGCGAGGCCAGGCAGGAACGCATGAGCCCCATGCGTCAAGCGATCGCGTCGCGCCTCGTCGAGGCCCAGCAGACCGCGGCCATGCTCACGACCTTCAACGAGGTGGACATGGGCGCGGTGATGGACCTGCGCAAGCAGCACAAGGACGCGTTCGGCGAGAAGCACGGCGTCAACCTCGGGTTCATGTCGTTCTTTGTGAAGGCCTGCACGCAGGCCTTGCAGAAGTACCCGCTGATCAATGCGTACATCACCAAGGGTGACAACGGCAAGCCCGCGATCGAGCACCACAACTACAACGATGTCGCCATCGCGGTGTCGGGCCCCAAGGGCCTGGTTGTGCCGGTGCTTCGCAACGCCGAGCGGATGAGCTTCGCCGAGATCGAGAGCAACATCAAGGACATGGCCGTGCGTGCCCGCGACGGCAAAATCACGCTCGAAGAGATGCAGGGCGGCACCTTCACCATCACCAACGGCGGCATCTTCGGCTCGCTGCTTTCCACGCCGATCCTCAACCCGCCCCAGAGCGCGATCCTGGGCATGCACGGCATCAAGAAGCGTGCCGTCGAGTACCCCGCCGGTTCGGGGCAGATCGCCCTGCGTCCGATGATGTACCTCGCGGTGAGCTACGACCACCGCATTGTGGACGGTGCCGAGGCGGTGCAGTTCCTGGTGTCGATCAAGGACGCGATCGAGGATCCGGCGCGGTTGATGCTGGAACTTTAATCCGATCCTGTTCCGAGTTGTGAGAGCATCCCCTCGCACGCCCGCACCAGCATCTCGTACACTTTGTCGAACCCGTCGTCCCCGCCGTAGTACGGATCGGGGACATCGCTGGGCTTGCTCAGTGTGATGTCATACGAACGCATCAGTCGCACCTTCTCCTCGGGCGTCCCGAGCTCGATGATGTCGATCTGGTTCTGGCGGTCCATCGGGATGAGCCAATCGAAATCGATCGGGTCGCGGTGCGGGTCGAACTTGCGGGCACGCAGGTGGGTGAGATCCAGCCCGTACTTGCTGGCGACGAGAACCGATCGGGGGTCCGGTGGGTTGCCCGCGTGCCAGCCGCCGGTGCCGCACGAGTCGATGCGGAACCGATCGCTCAGACCGCGTTCTTCGACCATGCGTGTGAAGATCCCCTCGGCCAGCGGCGAGCGGCAGATGTTGCCCAGACAGATGAACAGCACCCGTGTGTGTTGTGTGTCGTTCGGATCAGGCATGGATATCTACTTCGTGACGCTTCGTCACGGGCGTGCGTGCTTCAAGGATTTCGTCGAGTGCTTCGATGATCGGCCCCGCGACGCCCGGTGCGCGCGAGAGCCCGTCGCGCCCGCTGTGCCGCAGGCGGAGCACGGGTGTGTCGGCATTCTCGCAGAGCCGTTCGATGAGCGAGGCGCCCCCCGAGCCGTCGTAGCAGGGGTGGAGCAGGACATCGAAGAGCGGGAGCATGGTGATGATCGGTTCGCGAGCAACAAGCAGGCGGAAGCGGGACTCGAGGCCGCGGTGATGGCGGCGTGCGTCCATCAGGTGGCTCGCACCGCTCGATATGATTCCCGTGAGCGCAAAGCCCGACGCGTTGAGCAGGCCCAGAAGGAAGCCGAAGGCGCGTGCGTCGATATCGCGCGGTCGATCCGCGATCACACCGATGCACAAATCGCTCGGGGTGATCCCCAATGATTCCCGATCCGGCCCTGAAACCAACGGCGGGGGATTGTCGATCAGCGGCGTGAGTACGGAATCGAGTTCGGCGGGGTGGTTCCGTGACTCCCATATCCCGCGATCGTGCCGCTCGAATACACGGATGTTCACCTTGCTCGAAACCCTGCGCGGCGCGAGGTTCGGGTTTGTGGAGATCAGATCGGTGGGGGTGTGGAGCCCGCGGAGCAATGGCGAGAGCTCGTCGTTCCAGCAGATCACCCTTGAAGCAGACCGGGCGAGCTGGCGCACGGTCCGGGAGAGCATCGAGACCTGACCCAGCGGCGGGGTGAGACGACGGTGGATCCGCAAGCCCAGGGCACGCGCGTATGACTCGCTGTCGGGATCCCCGATGAGCAGCACACGCCCCGGTGGTGTAAGGCCCTGTTGGATCGCTTGGGCGCACAGGTAGGTGGGGATCAGCCGCCCGACGGGCGGACGATGATCCGCTTTGCCAGCGGGGGCGCTGACAAGGTGGAGGACATCGGCTTGGGGCGTGGGGGCAATCACCGGCGGAATAATACCGTCTCGGTGATCTCGTGCTTGTAGAAGAGCTGGGCGAGGCCGAGTCCTGCACGATCTGCGAGGGTCTGTTCAATCTCAACCCGTTCGCCAGTGGAACTCGGCCCGGTGCCGGGCCGCTGCGGGATCTGGACATTGATCATGTGCCCGCGTTCATCCGTCGGCCAGATCCGCTCCCCGCTGCGGGTGTCGATGAGCTTGACCCGCATTGAGGCGCGTGGGAGATAGGCGCCGGTCTCGGGTGACATCGAGAAGTCGGTCACGACCGCGTAGATAACGATGTCCGCGTCGACCAGGCGGCCGAGTTCGGAGATGCTCATCTGCATGCCGTACTGCTCGTTGCTCGCGGCGGTGAGGATCCCGCGGGGGTCGAGCATGTCAACGAGGATCCGCTTCTCGAGCAACTCCTTGGTGGTCTTGTCCGCGATGCTGTAGCGCAGCCGACGCTGGGTAATCCTGCTCGATGGGTCGTCCACGAATACGACGGTACGCAGCGTCTCATCAAGGGTGAACTGTGGTTCGACCTTACCCGGGCCGTGGATCGCATAGGCCACCGGGGTGAGCACATTGCAGCCTGGAATATGCAGCAGCGTCAGCGCGGCGAGCACAATCGAAAGGAACGCGAGGATTGGAGTGTGTATGCGCATGGTGCGTGTCTTTGCTGGGTCGGACTGCGGGGATCGCCGCGGATCAGTACGGGATGACATTGGATTCTTCATGGGTGTAGAAGAGCCATGCGATCCTGTTGGTCAGGCGGTTGGCGAGTTCGGTGTTGACGGCGGCCTCGGGGATCTCGGTCCGCATCAGGCCGCTGGCGTCTGGGAACGAGACACGGATCGCCTTCTCGAAAGTTGGATCATCGGGGAATCCCGAGTCGCTCTCGAACACGCTCACCATGCATGAGGCCGAGCCGTCCCAGACATACTTGTTGCCCGGTTCGTGGAGGCTGTACTCGATGATCTCAACGACCACGAGTCTCTCGACACCCAGCATGGCCGCGACCTCGCCTCGGGGCATCGCGGGCCACTGGGGTGTGTTGTAGAGCACTGTCAGCAGGTCCGTGCTTGGGATCGCGAATGTGGCGTTGGCGTTCTGGATCAGGCGGTCATTGACGCGTTGATTGATCCGTGCGGCGATTCCGGGGTTGTTGCCCTCGATCATCCGATCGGCACCGACGACGACCGTGAACGAGTGGCCCGCGAGGCCTGTGTATTCGGCTTCGATCTCGCTCGTGCCTGTGCGTTTGTATGACTCGGCCATGCCACCGATCGCGGCACCGATGATGCAGCCGGGGGTGAGCACCAATGTCGTCAGTGATGCGGCGATGACAGCGAGCTTGTAGAAGTGGATGTGTGGCATGTGGTGCGGGTCCCCTGCGTCGTGAATCTACCAGGTGATGACTTTGTACGCCCAGGCGAGCAGCAGCAATGCGCCGAGCACCATGAATACGCGTGGTCGCAGCGCGGGCTGGACCATTGTTCCGATCCGTGCGCCGCTGACGGTCTGCACGAGTGCGCCCCAGAACACGACGGCTGTGATGAGCACAAGCAGCGAGCCCATGGGCTGGGTGAGGAAGGAGGTCGCCCAGCTTCCTTCGCCTGCGTGGGCGAACGAGGTGGTCATGCCGCAGGTCATGCAGGGCTTGTCGAGCGTGACGGCCCACATGCAGGGCTTGAGACCCAGCTGGGTGTGTGTGCCGTGCCCGTCCGTGCTCGGGTTGAGCCATGCGCCCATCGAGAGCACGGTCAGGGACGAGATCGCGACGCACGCGGAGAAGACACGCTGCGAAATTGAGGCGCGTAATGGTTCTGTGCGTTCGTGGACGCGCCGGGGCCGGACGGCTTCGGGCTCTGGTGGATGGTGGTCAGCGGGTTCGGTCATCTGCATGGGTATACGCCCCGATTGGCCCGCCTGATCCGCAGTCTGTGCCCGAGATCGTCCCGGAGGGTCTGTGCGTGAACTCAGTCGAACTTGAACACGCCCTTGCGGTACCCATAGAGATAGGCGACGAGGGTCGTG
Organism: uncultured Phycisphaeraceae bacterium; assembly: GCA_964419845.1. Classification (GTDB taxonomy): domain Bacteria; phylum Planctomycetota; class Phycisphaerae; order Phycisphaerales; family UBA1924; genus UBA1924. The sequence continues at coordinate 7,535 of CAYQRD010000004.1, read as the reverse complement.
AGCAGGAAGAAGAGGATGCGGAGCAGCCAGACGGCGGACGCGTCGCTCATCGGGTCAAGGTTGGTAAAGGTCTGGGCCCACGGGTAGAGGAAGATGACCTCGACATCGAAGACCAGGAAGACCATCGCGATGAGGTAGAATCGGATGTTGAAGCGTTTGCGGGCGGTTCCCACCGGGGTCATGCCCGATTCGTAGGTCTCGCCCTTGCGATCGCCCGCGCGCCGGGGACCGAGCAGGAAGGTGCCCACAAGGTTGATCACCCCAAACCCGATGGCCGCGAGGATCATCAGGAAGATGGGGAGATAGGCTCCGATTTCGTTCGATGCTGCGAGTGTCTGCATGCGTCGTGACCCTGAAAAGCTCCGGTGTGTCGCCTTCCCTGGCGATCGAATGGGATGATAGCACCCGCAAGCCCGATGTGGGCGCGTCAGGTTGAGTCGAGCGCGACACGCATGACTGCCAGTTTGGCACCTGAAACGGTTCCGCGACACCGCTTGTCAGGGCCCATGGGGCATCCGGGGGCGGATATGACCCGCTCGGAGTCGATGTCGGGCTGTCGATTGGCACCGCGATTGCCCACACTCAGGGGCAGTCGGTGCGCCCGCGTGCCGCAGAAGAGTCAGAATCGCGTACCAACCAGCTCGGGTCGATCGGCGATCCCCGGCGTTTGAGATCCCCAAAGGGAGAAGCAATCCATGGCATCCAAAGAACTCACTTTCGACATCGAAGCCCGTCAGTCCCTTCTCGCAGGTGTTGAGAAGCTCGCTGCAGCGGTCAAGGTCACCCTCGGCCCACGCGGTCGCAACGCGGTCATCGACAAGTCGTGGGGCGGCCCGACCGTCACCAAGGACGGCGTCTCGGTCGCCGAAGAGGTCGAGCTGAGCAACAAGGCGGAGAACATGGGCGCGATGCTCGTGAAGGAAGCCTCGTCCAAGACCAGCGACGACGCCGGCGACGGCACCACCACCGCGACCGTGCTCGCCGAGGCCCTGTTCAAGGAAGGCCTCCGCTACATCGCCTCAGGTGTTGACGCCAACGCCCTGATCCGTGGCATGAAGAAGGGCATCGAGATCTCCACCAAGGCGATCGACGATCTGGCCACCCCGGTCAACGGCAAGAAGGACATCCAGAATGTCGCCACCATCAGCGCCAACAACGACCCCGAGACCGGCAAGATCATGGCCGATGCCTTTGAGAAGGTCGGCAAGGACGGCGTGATCACCGTCGAAGAGGGCAAGGGCTTCGAGACCGAGGTCAATGTCGTCGAGGGCATGCAGTTCGATCGCGGCTTCCTCTCGCCCAACTTCGTGACGGACCCCGAGGAGATGAAGGTCGTCTTCGACAAGGCCCTCGTGCTGGTCCACGAAGACAAGATCGACAACCTGACCAAGCTCGTGCCGCTGCTCGAGAAGGTCATGGGGGCCAAGAAGCCCCTGCTCATCATCGCCGAGGACATCACCGGCGAGGCCCTGAGTACGCTGGTGATCAACAAGCTCCGCGGCACCCTGCAGGTCTGCGCCGTCAAGGCACCCGGCTACGGCGACCGCCGCAAGCAGATGCTCCAGGACATCGCGGTCCTCACCGGCGGCGAGGCATTCATGAAGGATCTGGCGACCGACCTCGACAAGATCGAGCTCTCGCAGCTCGGTCTGGCCAAGAAGATCGAGATCAGCAGCGACAACACAGTCATCATCGAGGGCGCCGGCGACACCAAGGACATCAAGGCCCGCATCGAGCAGATCCGTATGGAGATCGCCAACTCGACCAGCGACTACGACCGCGAGAAGCTCCAGGAGCGTCTCGCCAAGCTCGCCGGCGGCGTCGCCCAGATCAATGTGGGTGCGGCATCCGAAGCCGAGCTCAAAGAGAAGAAGGCCCGCGTTGAGGACGCGCTGCACGCGACCCGCGCCGCACTGGCCGAGGGCATCGTCCCCGGCGGCGGCGTCTCGTTCATCCGTGCTCAGAACGCGATCGAAGCCAACCGCGAGTGGAAGTCGGTCTACGGCAAGGCGAAGGAAGTCACCAGCGATGACATCGGCCAGGTGAAGTTCGACTTCGCCGCGGGCATGAATGTGGTCTACAAGGCGCTCTCGGTCCCGCTGCGCACCATCGCCGAGAACGCGGGTGCCAAGGGCTCGGTCGTCGTCGCCAAGGTTGCCGAGCAGACCGGCAGCAACGGCTACAACGCGCTGACCGACACCTACGAGGACCTGATCAAGGCCGGCGTGATCACCCCGGCCAAGGTTGATCGCAGCGCCCTGATCAACGCAAGTTCTGTCGCCACGATGCTGCTGGCCGCAGATTGCATCGTCACCGACAAGCCCGAACCCAAGGGCGAGCATGCCCACGCGGGCGGCGGCGATCCGATGGGTGGCATGGGCGGAATGGGTGGCATGGGCGGAATGCCTGGCATGGGCGGCATGCCCGGCATGGGCGGGATGGGTTTCTGATCCCATCGTTTCATCTCGACGCAGATCATTCATCCATCACGACGCAGCACTCAGCGACCTCTATCCATGCAAAGCACCACCGCAACCACTCTGGCACCAACGATCGAGCATGACGGGCAAACGCACCGTCTGTTCTTCGTGCGTGGTCGGATGCGGTCGGGCACGAACTGGATCTGCAACCTGTTGAATCTGCACCCGCAGATCAACTGTCAGGGCGAGTTCCATTTCGAGAAACTCCTCGAAGGGTTTCAGCGCTTTGTCGAGGGGGCCCAGGGCGGCATCGGCAGTGATATCGCGGACGCGGGGCGTGCGTGCTATCAGGACGCAGTCAAGCACTGTATGTCGGTGCGGATCGACCGCAAGCCCGGCGCGAGCTGGGTGGGGGACCGATCCCCCTCGCGGATCGACGACTGGTTCCCCGGCGTGCCGGTGATCCACACGATCCGCGACGGGCGAGACGCCGCGGTCAGCTGGGCGCTGCATCGTGCCGGGATGGATCGGGTGCTGCCCAACCCGGAGCAGGAATCGTGGCGGCAGGCGTTCATCACGGACCCGATGCTGTTCGATCGTGAGCCGACGAAACTCGTCGAGCACGAATCATACATACGCGTCGGCATCCGCAACTGGCGCGATCAGGTGCTGGACGATCTTGAGACCTTCAAGCGCATCGAACGCGGCGAGCTCGACATTCCCCTCTTCAAGGTGCGATACGAAGAACTGCACAATGATCCAGAGGGGATGCGTCGCGGGATGTACGAGTTTCTGGGTCTTGACCCCGACGAGGCGCTTCCGCTCTCGCCCAAGACCGGCACGGTGCCCGGCGTGAGCAAGTACAAGGGCAACGGCAAGGCCCAGGTCGGCAGCTGGCGGGAGTTTTTCACCGACGAGGCAAAGCAATGGTTCAAGGAAGACGCGGGCGAGCTGCTCATCGAGCTCGGCTACGAGTCGGATATGAGCTGGTAATCGATCAGGAATCAAAGGACGCAGCGTGAGCACCGAAGTGACGGCCATCCAGACACCGACGATCGAGCATGAGGGACGCAAGTACCGCATGCTGTTCGTGCGTGGTCGGATGCGGTCGGGCACGAACTGGATTGGGCGACTGCTCAACCTGCACCCGCAGATCAACTGTCAGGGCGAGTTCCACTTCGAGAAGCTCCACACCGGCTTTGAGAACTTCACCGAGGGTGCCCGCAACGGCATCGGTCGCGATGTCGCCGACGCGGCGGAGCATTGCTACCAGAGCACGGTCAAACGCTGCATGTCGGCACGGATCACGGACAAGCCCGGAGCAACCATTGTGGGCGATCGTACCGCGGCACCGCTCGATGACCGGTTCCCCGGGGTGCCGGTGATCCACACGACCCGCGACGGTCGTGACGCGGTGACGAGCTGGCTGCTGCACACGGCGGTCCGTGGCGTGTCGTCATACGGCAACGCGGGCTGCGAGGGTTGGCTCGGGGCGTACGCGGCGGATCATCAGCTGTTCGAGCGTGAGCCCCACCGGCTCGTCGAGCACGAAGGACTCGTCCGGCACGCGGCGATGCGCTGGAACAAGCAGGTGAAAGCGGACATGGATTTCATCGCACGCATCAACAGTGGAGAAATCGATATCCCGCTCTTCGCTGTGCGATACGAAGATCTGCACGCGGACACCGATGGCGTGCGTCGCGGGATGTACGGGTTTCTCGGGCTTGATCCGGACGCGGCGCTGCCGCTTAGTGAGGAGTCGGGAACACTGCCCGGGGCACCGGCGGGTCTGGGCATCGGGAAGGGTGATGTGGGGAGCTGGGAAGCGTACTTCACAGACGAATCAAAGCAATGGTTTCTTGAGGAAGCCGGCGAGACGCTCGTCGAGCTTGGGTATACGGAAGACATGAGCTGGTAACAGCATGCCCGTGATGCGAACGCATTGTGGGTCCACACATAAGACACCGACAGAACGCCGACAGGGTCGGCTGAGGAGCAACAGCATGGCAGTCAAACCACTCGAAGATCGCGTACTGGTCAAACCAGTTGAGAAGGCAAGCGTCACCTCGTCGGGGCTCTACCTGCCCGAGTCGAGCAAGGAAAAACCGATCCACGGCACCGTCGTCGCCGTCGGCCCAGGCAAGCGCCTCGAGAACGGCAACCGCGCTGCGATGAGTGTGCACAAAGGCGACACGGTCGTCTACGCGTCGTACGCGGGGACTGAAGTTGAAGTGAACGGCGAGTCGCATCTGGTGATGCGTGAGTCCGAGCTTCTCGGGATCATGCAGTAAG
>CAYQRD010000004.1:0-2723 GCA_964419845.1 uncultured Phycisphaeraceae bacterium | reverse complement strand
GACAAGATTGCCGACGCCGTCAAGTGCACGATGGGGCCCGCGGGTCGCCATGTCGTCATCGAGAAATCGTACGGCGGTCCGCATGTGACCAAGGACGGCGTCACTGTCGCTAAAGAGATCGAGCTGCCCGAGCGGTTCGAGTCCATGGGCGCCAAGATGCTCTACCAGGTCGCCAAGAAGACCGGCGACAAGGCGGGCGACGGGACAACCACCGCGACCGTGCTGGCGCAGGCCATCTTCAACGAGGGCCTCAAGTTCGTCGCCTCGGGCGCGAACCCCGTGCACCTGCAGCGTGGCATCAACAAGGCGGCCCATGTGGCCGCCGAAGCGATCGACGCCATCGCGGTGCCCTGCAAGGGCAAGGCCGACTACAAGAAGGTCGCGACTGTGTCTTCGAACCACAACGCCGAGATCGGCGAGCTGATCGCGGAAGCCATCAGCAAGGTCGGTGCCGAGGGCGTGGTCGAGGTCGAGGACGGCAAGAGCGCCGAAACCCAGCTCGACTATGTCGAGGGCATGCAGTTCGACAAGGGCTACCTGTCGCCGTACTTCATGACCGACCCCAAGACCGGCGAGTGCGTGCTTGAGGACGCGCTGATCCTCATCCATGAGAAGAAGATCAGTAACCTCGGCGATCTGATCCCCTTGCTCAACAAGGTCGCATCGGCAAGCAAGCCCCTGCTGATCATCGCCGAGGATGTCGAGAACGAGGCACTGGCAGCGCTCGTCGTCAACCGCCTGCGTGGCATGCTGCACATCGCAGCCGTCAAGGCCCCCGGCTTCGGCGATCGTCGCAAGGCGATGCTCCAGGACCTGGCGGTCCTGACCAAGGGCACCTACTTCTCCGAAGACCTCGGTCGCTCGCTCGAGAGCATCGAGCTTGCCGAGCTGGGCAGCGCCAAGCGCATCGCGATCAGCAAGGAAAACACGACCATCGTTCAGGGCGGCGGCAAGAAGGCGGACATCACCGCCCGCGCCAACCAGATCATGGCCCAGTACGAGAAGTCCACCAGCGAGTACGACCGCGAGAAGCTCATGGAGCGTCACGCCAAGCTCACCGGCGGCGTCGCGATCATCAGCGTCGGCGGCTCGAGCGAGACCGAGATGAAGGCCACCAAGGACCTCGTCGACGACGCGCTGCACGCGACCCGTGCGGCCGCCAAGGAGGGCTACATCCCCGGCGGCGGCGTGGCCATGCTCCGTGCCATCGCCTCGGTCGAGGCGGGGGCCAAGAAGGCCAAGGGCGACGAGAAGTTCGGATTCGAGATCCTCGCCCGTGCACTGGCCGCGCCGGCCTACCAGATCGCGACCAACGCGGGCTTCGATGGCGATTTGGCCGTGGACACCGTGATGAGCGAGACCGGCAACTTCGGGCTCAACGCCGCGACGGGTGATTACACCGACCTCGTCAAGGAGGGCATCATCGATCCAGCGCTGGTCGCTAAGAGCGCCATCATCAATGCGGCTTCGGTCTCAGGGCTGATGCTCACGACCGATGTGATGCTGACGGACCTGAAGGAAGACACCGAGCCGGTCGCCGGCGCGGTGAGCTGATTTCATTCGATGCAAACAACAAGCCCTCATGGGAAACCGTGGGGGCTTGATTATGCCCACCACCCGCGACTACTACGAAGTGCTCAGCGTCGAACGCACCGCCGACGGCGAGGAGATCAAGCGCGCCTACCGGCGTCTGGCGATGAAGTACCATCCCGACCGCAACCCCGACGACACCGAGGCCGAGGTGAAGTTCAAGGAGTGCGCCGAGGCCTACGAGGTGCTCTCTGACGAGGGCAAGCGCAAGATCTACGACCAGTACGGGCACGAGGGACTCCGCGGCCACGGCGCAGCCGGGCACGACTTCAACCGCATGAATGTCGACGACATCTTCTCGATGTTCAACGACATCTTCGGCGGCGGCGGTGGGGGCTTCGGCGGTGCCCGCGGGCAGCGGCGTGGCCCGGCACGCGGCTACGACCTGGAGACCGAGGTCGTCCTCGATCTCAAGGAAGTCGCCAGCGGCGTAAGCAAGGATGTCGAGTTCACCCGCATGGACATCTGCGACACCTGCACCGGCAGCGGGGCCAAACCGGGCACCGAGCCCGAGATCTGCTCGACCTGTGGCGGTCAGGGCAAGGTGCAGCAAGCAGGCATGGGTGGCATGTTCAGAATGGTGACAGCGTGCCCGAGTTGCCGAGGACGCGGCAAGGTCATCAAGGACAAGTGCGACAAATGCCACGGCAAGGGGCGCATCGGCAAGAAGCGTTCATTGAGCGTCAAGATCCCCGCGGGGATCCATGACGGGCAGGCGGTGCGCGTGCCCGGCGAGGGCGAGCCGCCGAATGTCGAGGCGTCGCCCAATGGGCAGGGCATGCGCGGCGACTTGCATGTGGTCGTGCGTGTGAAGAAGCACGAGTTCTTCGAACGCGACGGCGATCACCTGCTCATGGAGATGCCCATCTCATTCACGCAAGCGACGCTGGGCGCTGAGGTCGAAGTACCGACGATCACGGGCAAGGAGACGCTCAACATCAAGAAGGGCACGCAGTACGGCGACCTGTTCAGGATCCACGACGCGGGCCTGCCGAACCTGCGTAACGGGCGTAAGGGCGACCTGATCGTCGTTGCCAAGATCGAGACCCCCAAGAAGCTCACCGGCAAGCAGGAAGATCTGCTGCGTGAGTTCGCCAAGACCGAAGACAAGCATGTCAACCCCGAATCGCACG
>CAYQRD010000003.1:62631-98941 GCA_964419845.1 uncultured Phycisphaeraceae bacterium | reverse complement strand
CCGCCGCCGGAGGGTGGATTCTGATCACCGCTTCCGCCACCGCCGCCACCAGTACGCGAAGTAGATGAGCCTCCACCGCCACCGCCGCCACCACCGCTCCCCGCCTTGCCCGCGGAGCTGTTTGACCCGCCCGTCACGCCCTGATCCAGAGTTTCTACCTGTCCTGTGGATGCGCGATTCGATGCGTCCTTGCGAACAATCCTTGGCCGGTTGTCATCCAGAACCGGTATGTCCGTGTCCACACGGGATGCGATGCGGGGTTCTTTGCGCTTGATGATCCGCCCGTCAGGGAGCCTGATCGTGATCTCAACCATCTCCTCACCCGATTGCGAAGACTGATTGGACTTCGCCGCTGGCTCGCTCGCCGATCGCTCGGCGGCCGCGTTGCATGCACCCGCAAGAATCAGACAGAGCAAGGCTCCGGTTGTTGTTGAGCGTCGAATCATGGTTCGTATTCCCTTGGGCAGGCAGTGGTGTTTCGTCCTGTTTCCCGTGGATTGAATGTGCATTTGAGGTCGCTCCCATGACGAGTGAATGTGTGGAAGAATATGGAAAGTTATCCGTCTGCGACGGCGTGTACGGGTGATGAGAGCCGGTTATCGGGCCTTCGCGGTGCGCACAGAGCCTGCGCGGTAGGTCGCCATTACCCGGACCCCCTCGATCAGAATCCAGAGTTGTAGTCCGAGTAGTACGCACGACATCCAGAGCAGGGTCGTGTTGCCCTGAGAGCCGAATGCCATGATCAGGCTCAGGATCGCGTAGAGGGTGGTGATGGTCATGAAAGCCATCGGGGCAAAGGCGACCCACACCGGACGCCCGGTTTTCATGAGCCAGATGCAGAGGACCAGCAACGCCAGTGCGGCAAGGAGTTGATTTGTTGCTCCGAATACGGGCCAGAGTGTGAGTCCGCCCAGCCCAGCACCCGCGAGCCCTCGCGTTGGCATGTCACTGAGTGCCAGTGCGAGGCCGCTGAGGGTTGCCAGGCTCGTGGCGACAAACCGGTTCTGAATGGCCCGCCGAACGGGGTTGGCGTTTCCCGGAGACGATGCACCGGCGAGTTCCGCGATGACATATCGCTGCAGTCGGGTCGCGCTGTCGAGCGTCGTCGCGGCGAATGAGGCGACAAACACACCCATGATGGTGGTCGCGATGGCGTGGGATATCCCCAGCTTCTCGATCATGTTGGCGCTGCCGATCACGAACGGTGCGATTTTGGCGCCGAGCCCGGTATCGCCCCCACCGCCCCACTGGCCATAGTACTGCATCCAGAGGGCGTGACCGGTCTGCCCGGACTCTGAGGACCCGATCCCGATGCCCGCGACGCATGCGACGATCACAAGCGTCGCCAGGAAGCCCTCGGTGAGCATGGAGCCGTATCCGATCGCCTTGGCATCGGATTCGGACCTGAGCTGTCGGCTCGAGCATCCCGAAGAGACCAGGCAGTGAAACCCCGAGATGGCACCACAGGCGATGGTGATGAAGAGGAACGGGAACAGCGGCGGGGCGGGGAGACCTGTTGCCGAGGGCTCGGGGTGGAACCGGACGGCATCCGCGACAATCGGCGGGTGGGTGAAGAGGATGGCCACAAGGAGCAGACCCATCGCAATGAGCAGCTGCCACGCGTTGATGAAGTCACGCGGCTGAAGAAGAACATCCACGGGGAGCACCGACGCGATGAAGACATAGATCATCAGGATGATGGTCCAGATCGCGATCACCGAGATGTGGGCGGTCAAGGCGGCAGGGAAGATGGTGATGGTGCCCCAATCAAGCGATGCGCTGTAGACGATGCTCGTGTACATGAGTGCAACCGCGATGATCGAGGCGGGGAGCAGTTTCCCGCCGCGTTTGATCCAGATCCCCAGCGCGATGGCGATGGGGATTTGGACGAACACAGGCATCACGCTCTGAGGGTAGAGGCGGAAGATGGTGGCGATGACCAATCCAAAGATTGCCAGCACAATCCAGAGCCCGATGAGCACGACGATCATGAAGAGGAGACGGACTCGGGCATTGACCACATCACCCGTGAGATCCGCGATCGTGCGGCCCCGATGACGCATGGAGATGACCAGCGAGCCAAAATCATGCACAGCCCCCATGACAATCGAGCCGATCAGCACCCAGAGGATGGCGGGCACCCAGCCCCAGACCACCGCGATGGCCGGCCCCACGATCGGGCCGGTGCCTGCGATGGAGGTGAAGTGGTGCCCGAACACGAGGGACTTGTGTGACGGGACAAAGTCGACCCCATCGTTGATCTCGTGAGCGGGCGTGATCCTGGCCGGATCAAGCTGAAATATCCGCCGGGCGAGGTAGCGCCCGTAGGTGTTGTACGCCACGATGTAGAGCACAAAGACGCTGATGACAAGGAGGACGGTGTCCATGCGGTGAAGATCCCGGTGTTCTCTGCTCGCTGTGGATTTCTGACGGACTCGGGGCTTGGATCCGCTGAGCATAACAGAATCGGTCCGAAACAACACGAACGGAGCCATGCGTGCAACTGAGAAAACGGGTGACATCGAGGGCGGTGGCGTTGGAAACAACGCTGCTGGTGCATGGGGTGCCGCGGGATTCGAGCCTCGCACTCGCGGGCGAACTGGACACGATCGTGCGTGATGCCGGATCGGTCCCGGCGCTGGTGGGTGTTGTGGACGGGGTCGCCGTCGCGGGGATGGACAGCGACGAACTGTCATTGATGCTCGGCGCTCAGAGGATTGAGAAGGTCAACACGGCCAACCTGGGCGCAGCGATGCACGCGAGACGCAGCGCCGCGACAACAGTCAGCAGCACGATGGAGATCGCTTCCTGGGCCGGGCTTCGGATGTTCGCGACCGGGGGCATCGGCGGCGTACACCACGGCTACGGGAAGCAGCTGGATATCTCAGCGGATCTCCTGGCCTTCACTCGGTTTCCGATCGCCGTGGTGACCAGCGGGGTCAAATCGATCCTCGATGTGGTCTCGACCCGTGAAGCCCTCGAGTCGCTGGGGGTCACGGTCGTCGGGTATGGGACCGATGCGTTCCCGGCGTTCTACCTGCGCGACGGCGGGTGTGGGGTGGATGTTCGCTTTGATGATGCGGGAGAGCTTGCCGAGTTCGTCCGCTGGGAACTCGCTCGCTCGGGACGGGGCATCGTGATCGCGAACCCGATCCCCGAGGCATCGGAGGTCGATCGGGCAGACTGGGCGAGTTGGCTATGCGCAGCTGAGGCCAAGGCCGTGTCCTCCGGAGCGACGGGCAGGGGTGTCACGCCGGCGATTCTCGCTGGGCTCCACGAGGTTTCGGGCGGGGCCACATTGCGGGCGAATATCGAACTGGTGAAATCCAACGCACGAATCGCAGCGATGATTGAGTCGTATCTCTGAGCCCTGCCGCTGCCCGTAGAGCCCTATCGCGGATTTTAAGCTGATTATCGGTCATTGCTTTACAGAACATTGACGATGGCATTGGCCTGAATCGCCCCATTCCCGGGGCATTTCGTGCTAGGATACCCAGCGGAGCGGAGCCGAGGACTGTGGTCTTTCGGCTTATCTTCATCTTGAGAGACATCTGTGCCGCTTGTGGTTGGAGCTATGAGCGAGGCAATGGGGGGGGACCCCCGAGATCAAAGGAGACTGAGAAGATGCGTCATCAGATTCACATCGCGGCCCTGATCGCGACAGCAGGTATGTGCGGCAGCGCGATCGCACAGGACAGTGTCAGCAGCAACCTCGGCGGGCTTCCCGGCGATGCGCTCGATCCATGGACCGATCACTGCGCGGCATATGTCGTTGATCTCGCGCCGATCACCACCTCGGGAGGCCATACCTTCGGTATCGCGCCCCTGCTCAAGAGCACACAGACCGACACCAACTTCTTCAACAACCTCGGCTCGTCGGCCTCGATCAGCTCCGACATCATCACCGGCGTCCCGTTCTCGATGGTTGACTACCTTGCGTGGGACACCGCAGGTGCGGGCATTGACGCCAACAACAACCCGGCTCAGGTCGTCAGCACCAGCGGCACGAGCACCCAGTTCGGCATCGGCTGGTCCGAGTTCGGCACATCCGTGTCGGGCAACAGCTACAACGGCATGATCGGTGCGATCGTCAACTACGACCCCAACAACTCGAACCGACTCTTCGTCAATCGACGCATGGGTGCTGTGAACAGCAGCTCGGGCCTCGTCGGTGACTCGTCGCAGCTCGGCGGCGTCTCGATCGATGCCAACGGCAACATGTACTACCGCGCGGACAACTTCAACGCGACCGGGCCCAACCAGGTTCAGGGCACCAACATCTTCCGCACCCGCCTGGCCGATCGCGACTGCGGTGTGCAGAACTTCATCTCGCTGGGCGGAACGCTCGACGCGACGGACTTCATCCTGCAGAACGCCGGCACCCACTCTGTGCCTAACAACATTCCCGCCTCGATCGCGGGCGGCAACGGCGTCTACGGCGGCCCCAACTTCAGCAGCGAGTATGTGTACGGCGCCTCGCTGGGGATGACCACGGGGACCACCGGGCACTTCGATCTCACGGGCGGTCGCACTGGCGATCATCGCGGAAACATGGGCAGCACCACCGGTGATCCCTTCGGGTTCGGCGGCGTGTACACCTACGGAATCCTCGCGAAGGACGCGAACAACGACACCCGTGCGATGAATGTCTGGGGCGTGGACGCGGCCGGCGCGATCGCCGGCAATATGGCGTGGGATGTCCCCGCGAGCATCACGGACAACGACGATGGCTTCATGCTGAACTACACCGCGTTCGCGGAGTTCCTCAACTACACCGGATCGGTCCCGTTCCGTGGTGGCGTGGGCAACCTCGCGGTCGGCAACGACATCAACGGCAACGCGCTGTTCGCGGCAACGATCTCGGAGAACGGCTTCAACGACGACTTCTCCAACCAGATCATCGTCGGTCGCTACAACCCGACGACCGGCAACACCGATTTCACCTTCGCTGCGTACATCGACCAGTTCAACCTGTTCACGCAGGACGCCGGCAAGCCGATCTACGACGACGCGGGCGTTGAAATCGGCCAACTCGTCAACCTCGATGCGGTCACCGGCGGCTCGCCCCTGGGCCCATCGTTCTCGGCGCCCGCCTTTGACTCGGCCGGCAATGTCTGGTTCATCGGTGCCGTCGAGCTGTACGACCGCTTCATGGACGGCGGCTCCGACTTCGACGGCGCACTGCTCCGTGCTGTCCTCGACCCTGACACCTTCTCGTACCGCATCGAGCTCGTGCTCGAGAACGGCTCGCGTGCGATGGGACTCAACTCCAATAGCGAGTACTCCATCGACTTCCTCGGCACCGCCAATGGCGGTGGCGGTGCGAGCCCCGGATCGCTCTGGTCGAACAATGTCTCGAGCATGGCATGGAACAATGTTGATGTCTCCGGCACGATGCCGGGTGACGAGATCACCAACGGCGGCGTGATCGTGAACACCTCGATCACCTACGACATCGATGGTGACGGTATCTTCAACGATCCAACCAGCGGCAACTTCAACCCCGACGCCCCTGCGGACGAATCGTACAGTGTCGCGCTCTACGTCGGCTACTACCAGGACGGCCCGCCGCCCTGCCCCGCCGACCTCACCGGTGACGGCATGCTGAACTTCTTCGATGTCAGCGCCTTCCTGGGTGCGTTCGCTGCGATGGACCCCGCCGCCGACTTCACGGGCGACGGCATGTTCAACTTCTTCGATGTCAGCGCCTTCCTCGGTGCGTTCGCTGCGGGTTGCCCGTAAACGATCGCCCTGAGAGCCCAATCGCTTTTCAAGCGTCCCCGCCATTGCGTCGGGGACGCTTTTTTGTCCCATAACGCCCGTGACGCCGTTTTTGCGAATTCAGGGCAATGAGCGTAAGTGCGTTGATACAATGAGCTTGCTCACTTGAGGAGGTCGGAGAATGAAGGATTTGCGTGCGATGGTGCTGGTAGTGTTCTGCGGGGTCTGTGGGGTCTCTCATGCCCAGTGGGACCCGTTCAACGGCGACTGGGGCAAGGAAGAACCCCGCGACCTGCGTGTCATGACATGGAATGTCCAGGACGGGATCTGCTCGAGCAACGACAAGGGCGACAGCTTCAGCGACTGGAATGGCCTGGTTCGGATTGTGGCCTCGCTGCAACCCGACATCCTCATTCTCCAGGAGTGCGGCGACAACAGCGGCAACGGCACGGGGAGCGGCGACGACTCGGTCGCGGATCTCCACATTGTGGCGGACCTGTTCATCAACGGCGGGAACGACCCGTTCAACGGGGGCAGCGTGGGCTCATACACAAAGCTCTTTGTGCCGGCCTACGACTTGCCGTATGTCTTTGTCTCAACAAACTCCGACGGGTTCAACCGCAACATGATCATGTCTCGGTACCCCTTCGCGGATATCAATGGCGGCGGCGCCGAGCTGAGCAACTTCGTGGTCATCCCCGACGCGTACCAGAGCGGGGGCACCGGCGGGATCCGTGGCATGATGTTCGGGGAGATCGACCTTCCCGACAATGAGTACGCGGGCGATGTCGTCGTGGGCAACGCACACCTCAAGGCCGGCGGCGATTCGAGCGATTTCGATCAGCGCGAAACAGCCGCGTTCAATGCCGCCTATTTCATTGATTACTACTACAACGGCGCCGGCACGGGTGTGAGCGATCCCAACTCGCGCATCTCGGTCCCCAATGTCGGCACCGTGCTCGATGAGAACACGCCCGTGATCTGGGGGGGAGACCTGAATCAGAATCCCAGTTCCACGAGCCCCAACTCGATCATGACCCGTGCCGAGTTTGTGGGCGGGGTCGACGGTACCGACCGCGATCGCAGCGATTCGAGTTTCTCCAACCCCTCGCACCCGGTGTCGGGGGACACCAGCACGCAGGGCAGTTCGAGCCGATTGGATTACATCTGCTGGCAGGATTCGATCGCATCGGTCCGACGCCAGTTCATCTTCCGATCCTCGGGCAGCAACATGAACACCGCTCGAATCCCGTTCCCCGCCAGCACATTCCCGATCAACCCGCTCTCGATCTCTTCGCTCGCCTCGGACCATCGACCGGTGATCGTGGACTTCGTGCTCCCCGCACCGGCGGCGGACCCGTGCCCGGCACCTCCGGACTATGTGGACGACGACCAGCTCGACTTCTTTGATGTCAGCGCGTTTCTTGCCGCGTTCACGAACAATGACGCGAGCGCCGATGTCAACGGCGATGGCAGCTTCGATTTCTTCGATGTGTCGGGCTTCCTCGCCGCGTTCAGCGCGGGGTGCCCCTGATCCGGGACCGGTGTCAGTCGCCTGACTGATCGCGCATGACGCGGACTTCGTTGACCGCGGCATCAAGTTCACGCTTGAGTTGTCGCACGCGAAGCAACGACCGAACCCTGGTGATCAGTTCAAGCTTGTTGACCGGCTTGGTGAGAAAATCATCCGCACCGGCATCGATGGCCCGCTCGACATCGCCCACCTCGTTGAGTGCGGTGACCATGATGATGGGGATATCGCGTGTGCTCGGGTTCTTCTTGAGGGTTTCGCAGACCTGATAGCCGCTCATGCGCGGCATCATGATGTCGAGGAGGACAATGTCGGGCGCTGACTGCTCCACAGACTCAATCGCCTGAAGCCCATCGCGAGCAACACGGATCGGGCCGCCGAGGTCATCGAGGTAGGCCTGGAGCAGCTCAAGGTTCTGCTCATTGTCGTCGACAATCAGCACGCCCTGATGATCGATCGGCGCGTCGTCGGCGATGGTCTGGGGTGATGTCTCGTTGCTCATAGGTCTGACCGCCTGCTGATGTGTGCGTGCCGTGCCGTTCGATCGTGCACGATGCGCACTGGATGCCTAATCTTTGGGTGCCACGGTGCCCGAGGCCAGCGGAATTTCAGAGGAACACGAAGCAGAGGGAAGGATGTGTGGTTTGGAGAACTGGAGCCGCCAGTACGCGACACCCTCTATGGACGCGCTCCTGAGCGATCTCCGGGCGGAACCAAGGGCTGGCTTGCTCAAGGTCCGCGCTTGGATCGAAGAGCAGGTGAAAGTCCGCCCGAAGCTCCACTATTCGGGCGTTGCATGGCGCTGGAACGAGGCCTTCGAACTCGACTCAACGGGCCGCGGGTGTCTCAACAGTGTGCACCTGATCCCCGATCCAGAGGTGGCCCGGGTCGCGGTCTGCTGCGACCGGCACTTCTTCGACACACATCCGCTAGCTTCGATACCAAAATCACTCCACGCTGGGCTTGGTGATGGGGTCTGCATCGGGAACAAAGCATGGTGCACCTGGGCCGTGACCGGGTCCGATGCCGCGGATCCGATCATCGAGCTTCTGGACCGGTTGATCGGTGAATGAGCAACTGATCCTGTAGCGCGACCGTGCGGGCTGCCGATAAATCGGCTGTACCACGAGGAGATGCGCATGCACAGAGCAACAGACCGGTTCAGCCGAATCCCCTACACCCGTGGTCGTGGCCGGATGGTCACGACGCTGCTCGCAGGCATCGCAATATTCGCCCAGTCGCTCGCTGCAGGTCCGCTTGATCGCGAGACCGAACGCCTGATCCGCGACACGAACCTGGGTGGTGGCACGACCTCGGTCTACATCGCCGATCTTGATACCGGTGAGGAACTCTGCAGCTTCCGATCCGACGAAGCGATGATCCCCGCTTCGACCATGAAGCTGCTCACGACCGGCGCGGCCTACTTCGTGCTCGGGAGCGAGTTCACCTTCCGGACCAGACTGATTCTCGATGAGACGGTCGCCCCACCACGACTCATCGTGAAAGGTGATGGCGACCCCGCCCTCGGCGATCCCGCGATCTTCATCGGTGAGAAGCCGGGCATAGAGATCGGCATGCTCTTCGATCAGATTGCCGAAGCACTGAAAAAAGCACAGGTCGAGTCGGTATCGAGCATGGTGATCGACGATCGGGTCTTCGATCGCATCTACACCCACCCTGCGTGGCCAGAGGACCAGCTCAATCGCTGGTATTGCGCGCAAGTGGGCGGGCTCAACTTCAATACCAATGTCCTCAATGTCTACACCCAGCCCTCACGCAGCGGCTCGCCGATCGTCAGGACTGTCCCTGACGCGTACTGGGTGCAGATGCAGGTCAAGGCCAAGTCCAACACCGCTGCCCGGGACACCGCGTGGGTGTCGAGACCAACAAAGAGCAACTCGTTTACGGTGCATGGGAATGTGAGCAGCAAATCCGAGATCCCCGTCGCGATCGATACCCCCCCGCTGTTCGCGGGGCGTGTGCTCGCGTCAGCACTGGTCGAACGCGGGATCTCGGTCGGCGACGAAAACCAGAGTTCCATCGACGCGGTCCGCCTGGTCGATGTCGGCGAGCACCTCGACGAGACGCGTACCGTTGCCATCATCACGACCCCTATGGCGGATGTGATGCAGCGGATCAACACCAACTCGCACAACCTCTACGCCGAAGCGCTGCTCAAACGCATCGGCTACCAGATCACCTCGGACCCCGGGTCATGGGAGAACGGTGCCGCGGTGCTGCGGATGATGCTTGCCGAGCGGGTCGGCGCGGAAGCGGCGGAATCAACGGTCATCTCCGACGGCTCTGGCATGTCGCGTGAGAACCGTGTCACCGCGAAAACATTCGTGAACTGGCTTCGCGTGCTTTCTCGCAGCGAACACTGGGATGACTTTGAAGCCTCGCTCGCGACACCGGGCGAGGGGACGCTCCGTCGTCGATTTGAAGATGGCGACATCCGCTCCAAGATCCGCGCCAAGAGCGGGTACCTCACGGGCACATACGCCCTGTCCGGGGTGCTCGAGCACCCGCGCAGCGGGCAACGCATCGCGTTCTCGATCATGCTCAACGATGTCCGCGCTGGCTCGACTTCACGCAACGCCAAGCCGCTGATCGATGACATTGTCCAGCAGATCGATGATTTCATGTCCGAGCGAGCGGGTGATCCCGCGATGGGCGGCTGACCCCGCTCACAACCCCGGCAGCACCGGCGGCCAGGCCCGGACGGGCTGGCTGTTGCGTGAATCCTGCATTGTCTTTGGCGTGGCGTCGAATCCCACCCGATCGCAGTTGTGCGATCGATCCCAGATCGCATCACGCGATGCGTCTGAGTTGGCAACCCAATGGAACATCGCCCGGTGATGATCGTGGATGTTTACGCCCCGCCCCAGCACGACGATGAACCTTGCCGAGGTTGACGATTCAAACAATGAGCCGAGGATCCGCTGACCCAGCCCGGCGTGCTGCGGCTCATCGACTCCCCGGTCCGCCTCGATGAACAGCCAACCGGGCATTGTCTCAGGTGCGTGGGCTCCGATTACCCCGCTGATCGAGCGGGCAGTGGTCTCATCGTGCTGCCGCATCTCGGGGGTTGGCGGCTGCGTCCGCGGGTTGATTCTCATGCCGTCGAGATCTTCACCGGGGACCTTGCGGGTCGCGTCGAAACCGAGCTTCATGCCCGAGCCCAAACGCGGGGCGGCGTGATCGAGAATATCGAGCGCGCCGAAGACCTTCTCAATATCGCGTGACGGTTTGCAGTTCTGATAAAGCGCGGTCATCACTTTGTTGAGATCGTGAACATCGACATCGTGATCGACGACGAAGAGGTTCTTGGTCCATGCCATCTGCCCCGCGCCCCAGATGCCGTGCATGACCTTGCGGGCGTGCAGCGGGTAGTGCTTGGCGATCTGGATGTTGGCGACATTGTGGAACGCGCCGTACATGGGCAGGTCGTAGTCTTCGATGTCGGGCAGGATGGTCTTGAGCAGCGGGCGCATGATCCGTTCCGTCGCCTTGCCCAGAAAATAATCTTCCTGCGGCGGGAGGCCCACGATGGTGGTCGGGTAGATCGCGTTCTCACGATGCGTGAACGCCGTCACATCAACGATCGGGTAGCGATCGGGCATCGAATAAAATCCGGTATGATCACCGAACGGCCCCTCGAACACGGCACCGTCGCCCAGCGGGCCGGCATCCGCATCGCGCGGTTCCCAGCCCGGGTAGCCGGCGTCGGTGTTCACGAAGCCCTCGATCACCATCTCGCTGTCGGCAGGAACCCAGAGCGGGACCGTCTTCGCTCTGCACATCCGTACGCCCTTGCCCTGCAGGAAGCCGCACATGAGCAGTTCAGAGATACCCGGCGGCAGCGGGCAGGTCGCACCGTAGGGAAGCACGGATGGCCCACCGAGGGCGATCGCAACGGGCATGGGCCGCCCGAGCTTCTTCCAGGATCGCCAGTGCGAAGCCCCGTCATGGTGCATGTGCCAGTGCATCGCCAGCTTGTCTTTCCCAAGCAGCTGGATGCGGTACATGCCGATGTTGTGCGACTTGGGTTTGGGGTCGTCGCGATCGTCTGCATGAATCGTGTGGATCCCAGCCAGCGTGATAAAACGCCCGCGGAAGCGCTGGTTCCAAGTCTGCTCGTCGATCTCAGGATGCCCGAGTCCGTCAATCGAATCGTTGAGGCCCGCGGGGTAGCCCACCGATTCGAAGTCACCATCAAGCGGCCAGCAGCGGAGGATTGGCAGCCGGGTCAGGTCGATCTGCTCGCCGGTGTTCACCACCTGCTGGCAGATCCCTGGGGCTTTGAGGCGTTTGGGTCCGATTTTCAGCAGCGGGGCAAACTGTCTCGCCTTGGCAACAGCCTCGCCCAGCGAGCGGGGTGGTTCGGGCTTGATCAGCTCACCGATCCGGCTCGCGATGTCATCGAGCGGTCGATTGCCCAATGCCTGCTCCATACGCCGGTATGATCCGAAGGCATTGATCAGCAACGGGAAGTCGCTGCCTTTCGGGTCTTCGAAGAACAATGCCGAGCCGCCGAGCTCTGCGAACTCGGGGTCATTGGTCCACGAAGACACCGAACCCGCATTCGGCGCGGGTGATTTGGACTCGGCATCGGCCTGCAGGGCGATCTCGAGCACGGGATCAATCCGGGCGCTGATGCGTTTGAGCTCGCCCATTCGGGCGAGAGAGTCGACAAACTGTCGGAGGTCGCGAAACATGACGAAGGATATGACGAAACCACAAGAGAAACACGAGCGCCCCGAATCTCAGCCCAAACCCGCGTTTGTGTATGCAACCTCACGCGACTGGCCGGGATACTTTGAGGTGACGCAGGGGCGTCCAGCGCGAGAGACACTTGTCCACGCGATCGAGTTGTTTTCGAACGAGCCAGCGGATCGGACGCGTGTGGCGGTCGATCTTGGGTGCGGCGAGGGCAGAGACTCGGTCGAACTGCTGCGGAACGGCTGGCGGGTACACGCGATCGACGGGCATCCCGACGGGATCTCCCGGCTCGTCAATCGGCCTGATCTTGAAAACCCGCAGCGGCTCACGATGCAGCTCGCCCCATTCGAAGCCGTCGAGCTGCCCCGCTGCGACCTGCTCAATGCCAGCTTCTCGCTGCCGTTCTGTGACCCGGACCACTTCGACGGGCTCTGGTCGAAGATCGTCACGGCCATCGAGCCCGGCGGACGATTCAGCGGCCAGCTGTTCGGCGATCGGGATTCGTGGGCGAGCATCGCGGACCGAACGCACCACACCCGTGATCAGGCCGAGGCCTTTCTCGAACCTTTTTCTGTCGAAATGCTGAAAGAAGAAGAACGCGAAGGCCAAGACTGTTGTGGTGTGGGCAAGCACTGGCATGTGTTTCACATTGTCGCGCGCAGGAAGTGATACACTGATCAGGAATCAACCGGAGGCAGGTCTATGGAAGCGGTGATCGATGTCTGTGGCGTCGAAAAGATGTATCGACGCAAGGTCCACGCCCTGCGTGGGGTGGACCTGAGGGTCGGCAGCGGCGAGATCTTCGGGCTCCTTGGCCCCAACGGTGCGGGCAAGTCCACGCTCGTCAAGGTCCTGCTCACGGTCATCAAGCCCACCGAATGCGAGGGATCGCTGCTCGGCGCCAGGATCGGTGAGAAGAGCGTGCTCAGACAGGTCGGCTACCTGCCGGAACACCACAACTTCCCCAAATACCTCACCAGTCGACAGTTGCTGCGTCACTTCGGCGCGATGGCAGGCGTCGATCGGAACACCCGCAATCGCAAGGCGGAGGAACTGCTCGAGGTCGTAGGGATGCGCGATTGGGCGACACACAAAATCGGCAGCTACTCCAAAGGCATGCGCCAGCGGGTGGGCCTGGCCCAGGCGCTGATGAACGACCCGAAGCTGGTGGTGCTCGATGAGCCGACCGACGGCGTGGACCCGATCGGGCGCAAGGACATCCGCGAGATTCTTGTCCGTCTTAAAGACGAGGGGCGGACAGTGTTTTTGAACTCGCACCTGCTCAGCGAGTTGGAGATGGTCTGCGACCGGGTCGCGATCATGGTGCACGGGCTCGTGAGGCAGCAGGGAACCATCGAGGAGTTGACCGACGGGCAGAGCGGGTTCGCGGTTCGGGCGACCGAGCCCATCGAGGACAGCGTCAGGCAGCAGGTCCTTGCAAGAGTGCCCGCCCTGAGTCCCATCGAGACCAAGGACACAGCGGAACTCGTCTTTTCTACGAGCGACCCACGAGCCGTCCAGCCCGTGCTCGACACGCTGCGTTCCAACGGGATCACGATCAGAGCGTTCGGTTTCCGGCGTCCGTCGCTGGAAGACCTTTTCGTGAAAGCCGTGCAGGAGCATCCCGACGGCGGCAAGCCCGGTGCTCGGCGTGAACGCAAGGGAGGGCGATCATGATCTTCATGCAGACCAAGGCATTGTTTATCGATGCGTACCGTGAACTCAATGCGAAGAAGCTGTTCTGGATCACGATGGCGCTGAACCTGATGGCGGTCGTGATCTTCGCATCGCTGGGCATCAACGCCAAGGGCGTCACCTTCTGGCACTGGAACTTTGAGAGTTTTTTCTTCAACACCGCTCTGGTATCGAAAGAACTGTTTTACAAGATCCAGTTCACTTCGTGGGGGTCCGGCCTCTGGTTGAGCTGGGTCACGACGATCCTCGCGCTGGTCTCGACAGCGGGCATCATTCCCGATCTCGTTTCAGGCGGGACCATCGAGCCGCTGCTCTCCAAACCCATCGGCCGCGTCCGCCTGTTCCTCACCAAGTATCTCACAGGGCTGTTCTTCGTCGGGATGCAGATTCTCGTGTTCAGTCTCGGGTGCTTTCTGGTACTCGGCATCCGCGGCGGGGCGTGGGAGCCCGGATTGTTCATGGCGCTGCCGATCGTGCTGGCCTTCTTCAGCTTCCTGTTCTCCTTCTGCGCACTCATCGGCCTGGTGACCCGATCAACCATCGCGGCACTGCTGCTGACCATGCTCTTCTGGTGCATGATCTTCATCGTGAATCTCGGCGATACGCTCATGCTGCAGCAGCGCGAGGGGTCGATCGTTCGTGTCGAAGACCGTGAAGCCAACATCGAACCACAGGAGAAGTTCGCCCGCACTCGCATCGAGCAGTGGCGCGCGGAGGGGCGTCCGATCCCGGGTGAAGCCGGAGAGCCACTCCCCGAAGAGTTCGCGGACTCACTCGAGGCCGCCAACCCAACCCTGCGGACCGCCCGTACACGACTGCAGGAGTCCAGAGAAGCTGTGGATACATGGACCCAGTGGTCGCATCGCGTCTTCCTGCTCAAGACGGTCCTGCCCAAAACCGAAGAAACCATCGGGCTGCTTGAGCGTCATCTGATCTCTGACGAGGAGATGCAGGAACTCATGGGCCGGCGTACGGGAGACATGGACATCCCCGACGAGGATGTCCCGGCGATGGCCGATCCCCGAGCGGTCGCGCGGGTTTCGGAAGCGATGCGAAACCGAACCGTCCCCTGGATCCTGGGAACATCGTTCATATTTGAGGGCGTGATGCTCGCGATCGCGTGTGGGATCTTCGCGCGTCGAGACTTCTAGCTCGACCGCCCCAGCTCGACTCCCCGATCACGCGCCGCGGTGATCGCGGCCACGACCGCGTCCATCACCCCGTGCTCGTCGAGCGTCGTCGTCGCGGCATAGGTCGTCCCGTTCTTGCTGGTGACCTTGGCCCGCAGCTCGCCAGGCATCTCGTCGCTCCTGTCGAGCAGGGTCGCCGAACCAAGCACGGTCTGACGCACGATGTGGCTCGCCTGCTCGCGTGTAAACCCGACCGATTCGGCGGCCCGCATCATGCCCTCTGCGAGGTAAAAAATGTAGGCGGGGCCTGAGCCGGCGACGGCGGTGAACGCATCGATCATCGACTCGGGGATCTCGATCACCTGCCCCACCGCTTCAAAGAGCCGGCGCACGCAAGCCAGATCGTCCGGTTCGGGCTGGTTGTCGTTGGCGATGGCGCTCATGCCCAGCCCGATCTGAGAGGGCGTGTTGGGCATGATCCGGATGATGCGATCGTCGGGCCGGATCATGGTCTCGATGGTTTTGATGCGAGTGCCGGCCAGGATGGAGACGAAGGTACAGGCGGGCGCATTGGCCTCGGTCAGAGCGTCGATGAGCGGCGGCAGCGCATCGCAGAGTATTTGGGGTTTGACGGCCAGCAGGATCATCGGTCGCGACCCTGCATTGTGCGTGAGCCATGCAACGGCCTCAGATTGATCTTCAAAGCCCGAAGGAAAGAGCGAACGACGATCTGCATTGGGATCAAGCGCCGCTACCAGGTGATCCTGGAGCAATCCGCGGGACCGGGCACCGGAGCTGATGGCGTGTGCCATATTGCCGCCGCCGAGCGAGAGCAGAGGGGTATCGAGGGTCTTCATGCCACACTGTACCCTTGCGCGGGTGGGCATGGTACAATTCATGCGTCCGCAGTGGGTCTATTGTTTCCTTGAGGTTGATCACATGTCCAGTTTTTACCAACTCGCTTTCGAAGAACCCATCGTGGCGCTTGATGCACGCATCGAGCGGGCACAGGTGAGTGATGCTCAAGAAATCCCGGCGCTCGGTGGAATCGAACAGCAGGCCGCCGGTGCGGGTTCTGGCGAGGATATCAAAAAGCTCATCAGGGAGCGTGAGAAAACGCTCAAGCAGATCTACAAGGACCTCTCACCGTGGAACACGGTGCGCGTCGCACGGCACCCGCTGCGACCGCAGACCCGTGACTACATCGCGCACATGTGCCGAGATTTCTGCGAGCTCGCGGGCGATCGCCGCTTCGGGGACGACCCGGCGCTGGTGACCGGGTTTGGTCGCATCGGTGGTCGCAAGTGCCTGATCGTTGGTCATCAGAAGGGCAAAACGACGCAGGAGAAGCTCGCCTGCCATTTCGGGTGTGCACATCCGGAGGGGTACCGCAAAGCTCTGGCCAAGATGAAGCTTGCTGAAAAGTTCGGGCTCCCGATTGTGACACTCGTCGACACCCCCGGCGCGTATCCCGGGCTCGGAGCCGAAGAGCGAGGACAGGCTGAGGCGATCGCCAAGAACCTCATGGAAATGGCCCGGATCCGGGTCCCCATCGTCAGCATCATCATCGGCGAGGGCGGCTCGGGCGGTGCCCTGGGTATCGCCGTCGCCGATCGCGTGGCGATGCTCGCGTACTCGTGGTACTCGGTCATCTCCCCGGAGGGGTGCGCCGCGATCCTCTGGAAGGAAGCGAACGAGACCACCAACAACGCCGCCGCCATCGCCCTGCACCTGACGGCCAACGACAACCTCGAGCTGGGCATCGTCGATGCGGTGATCCCCGAGCCCCTCGGAGGAGCCCACCGGGATCATGAGGCGGCATCGGCGAACCTGCAGGCATGGATCGTGGAGCAGTTCAACGAGCTCGAGCAGATGAGCACCGACGATCTGGTCCAGGCCCGATACGACCGATTCCGCAAGCTCGGCGATTATGACGAACACGACGAGGCTGAGCAGGCGACAGAGCCTGCGGAAGCCTGATTCCAGACCGGTTTGGGTTGTATTCGGTCTTTCCTTTGACCGGGTGTCGCATCGCGCCTAACCTTGTGCCCGAATGACAGGTCCGGTGCGGACCTGCGTCGTTTCTTGCGTGAGGGCACTCGCTTGGCCAAGAAAAAAATATCGAAGAAGAAGTCCACCAAGAAGACCGCCTCCAAAGGCGCGTCCAGGTCGTCGAGTCGTACTTCGAAAAAGGCACCTGCCGCCAAGGGAAGCAAGAAAACAGTGAAGAAATCCGGCAAAAAGAAGGTCGTGAAGAAAACCACTTCCAAGAAGGTGGTCAAGAAGGCCGCCGCCAAGAAGAAGGTTGTCAAGAAGACCGCGAAGAAGAAGGTCAGCAAGACAACCAAGAAGACCGCGAAGAAACAAACCGGAACCAAAGCGCCCGCGAAAAAGGTCGCCAAGAAGTCCACAAAGAAGAAGACGGCAAAGAAAACCGTGAAGAAATCCGCGCCGAAGTCGTCCGCGAAGCCCGCGGAGCCCACGACGACCAAAGCGGATTCGGCACCGGCGGCTGCGGCCAAGCCGGAGGCCGCCAAGGGTGCGAATGCCAAGGGCACAGACAATAAGAGAAGGCGTTCTCCCAAGTCCAAGAAGCCCGAGCTGATCATGCCCGTGCGCCCCCTGCTGCTGGGGCCCAACGGCCCTTCGCTCAAGCCCCTGATCCCGTCAGGCAAGAACAACCGGCTCGAAGCATCCGTGCTTGACAATGTAACCTCGCGCCGAACCAAAACCCCGCTGACCAAAACCCAGCTGGAAAAATACCGCCTGATCCTGCTGACCAAGCGTGCTGAACTTCTCGGCGATATGCGGAACCTCGAGGACGAGGCGCTCCGCAGTGACTCCGGACGGTCGGGCAGCGCCTCGAAGCAGCCTGACGAAGCGGGCTCAGAGAGCTACGAGCAATCGTTGAATCTCAATCTCGCAGCCTCCGATCGGGAACGGATCATCGAGATCGACGCCGCGCTCGAACGGATCGAGAACCGGACCTACGGGCTCTGCGAGCTGACATTCGAACCGATCGCCAAGGCACGCCTCGACGAGATCCCCTGGACCCGCTACACGATCGCCGCCGCCCGCGAGCTCGATCGACGGGGCGGGCCGCGTTGACAGGCTCGGGACGCGAACCAGCTACTCAGGCCGCTCCCGCGGAGATTTCTGCAGCCCATGTGCCCGCTTCGGCGAGCCGAAGGGCGTGGGCCATATTGGTCTTCACCTCGGTCCTTGGCCTTTTTGCTGATCTCTGGACGAAGTGGTACGCCTTCAAGCATGTCGCCGGCTCGCCGGTGATCGTTGAACGCCGGGATGTGCTCAGCGTCCCTGATTTGGGCATCCTGATCCCGCCCCACGATCCTGTCACGGTTGTCAGCAGCCTGCTCGAGTTCACGCTTGTGCTCAACCCGGGCGCGGTCTTCGGCATCGGTGCTGGCCAACGCTGGTTCTTTGTGATCTTCACACTGATTGCCTGCATTGTCGCGATCGCGTTGTTCATCAAATGGACGCGTGCCGGCGACTGGATGGCCCACGCCGGGTTCGGGATGATCGTCGCAGGCGGACTGGGTAATCTCTATGACCGGCTCGTCTTCGCCTGTGTTCGCGATTTCATTCACCCGCTTCCGGGGGTCCGGCTCCCCTTTGGTCTCAAATGGCCTGGGGGGAACACGGAAGTCTGGCCCTATGTCTCAAATGTCGCCGACGCCCTGCTTATCGTCGGGATCGTGCTTCTGATGATTCATGCATGGCGCATGCCGGCCGTTGATAACGAAATACCCCAGGCATCGTCCTCACCAGAGGTGGATGACTAACGCTTGTAAGAGCCCGAGCGTTCGCGGATCTGATCGATCATGCTGCGAACCTCGCTTGCCATCCGTGTATTGGGAAACTCCTCGATGATGCGTTCGCCGACGACGGCTGCGTCGTTCCATGCACGATCGTGGACGGCCATCTTAAACTGCACCCCAAGATTGTCGCGGGCTTTTCCGATCACGCCGCGAGCAACCTCGCGGAACTGCTCTGCCTCGTGCTCGCTGAGCAGGTGATCCATCTCACGCAGCAGATCCATCGCAACCTCGATCTCCTCTTCCTTTGCGGCCTGGAGGAACCGGCGTTCGATGTTTTCCTTGTAGCGATCCCGGGCGCTGATCACCCGATGACGCAGACCATCAACCTGGGGCGCGTCATGGAAGACGCGTGAAATCCGCGCGGCTTCGCTCAACGCCTGTTCCCAGCTGTGCTCAGCGATGAGATCATCGAGACCACGGATTGCCTCATGCACCGCACGGTCGTGGGTCTTGGCTCTGGCGCTGTCGATGCGTGTCCGGAACTGCTCCGCCTCGATCCGGTATCCGAATCGTTCGGCAAGCTCACGCACGAGCACCAGCGACGCATCCCAGTCCTCAAGCTTGATGTCCTCCTCGATCGCCTTGCACAGCAGCTCACGCTCCTTACGCCTGTTGATGACGCGTCGGGCATCGTCGGAAAGCACGATCGTCTCGTTGAGCGTGTTCATCGTCTCGCCCAGCGTGCGGATCTGGGTGCGGATGCGGTCGAGCTCGATCGACTGCGAACTGTCCGAGCGATCGCTCTGACGGGCGGCGAGGCAGATGGGCAGGGTGGTCAGGGTGAGGATCAGCGCGATCAGGGATGCGAGTATCCAGGGCTCGCGTTCGTTCAGCAGCCCATACAGCGCCGCCGCGATCGAGAGCGACGCGGCTATGCCGTAGATCGCAACAATCCAGCCCGATGAGAGTCTTCCTTGCTCGTCCATGGTGATCTCCTCAATGCGTATACCACGCCGCCGCCGGCTGGTTCAGCTTCCGGGCACTGGACCGCCACAGTTCTGCTCGACCGGCACCATGCACAGGAAGCGGAACGGCTCGGAAGCATCCGGAGAAACGGTAAACTGATGGAGCTCGTTGGCGGGGACAAGGACACTGTCTCCTGCCTTGAGGGCATGCAGCTGACCTTCCAGCAGCACCTGAGCGTGCCCCGAGACGACATACACCTCGTGCTCGTAATCATGCTGGTGCTTGGGGGTGTGCCCGCCGGGCTCGACGGCGAACGATCGCATGGCAAAGTGTGGGGCGTGATCGCCACGGCCGATCATTACGGCCATTGACGCACCCTGCACCCCGTCCATCTGCACGGGGTTCATCTCGGTCTCGTGGATATTTCTGATCAGGGGCATTCGGATCGTCTCCTGTTTCTCATTCGGGGATGGACCCCGCCTGTGTTGAGTTTACCATAGTCCATGACCGATGCACCCCGCGAAACAGCTTCCCAGCCCCACATCCAGGTCTTCGCCCTCGGCGGATTCCAGACGAACTGCTTTATTGTGACCGCAGGACCGCCCAAGCCGGGCACGCCCTGCATGGTCGTCGATTGCGGATACGAACCGGATGAACTGATCGAAGCGATCGAAACTCAGGGGCTCAAGCCCGAAAAGGTGGTGCTCACCCATGCGCACGCTGACCATATCGCGGGCCTGCTCGCGCTGCACGCTCGGCTGGGCCCAATCCCGATCTGGATGCATCAGGCCGAGGAGGATTGGCTCAACGACCCCATGCTCAATCTCTCAGCGGCCCTGGGACTGCGCATTACGGCACCACAGCCCAGCGGATTCCTCGAGCATGGAGACACCATAGACCTAGAGGACCTGAGCTTCGAGGTGCGATACACGCCCGGGCATTCTCCGGGGGGGATCTCGCTGATCCATCACCCATCGAACACCGCGATTGTCGGCGATTCGCTCTTCAACGGCTCGATTGGGCGCACAGACTTCCCGGGTTCGAGCTTCGAGACACTCGCCGATTCGATCAGGCGTCAGCTGTACACGCTCGACCCGAGCACTCGGGTCTACCCCGGGCACGGGCCGACGACGACGGTTGGTCATGAGATGCGAACGAACCCGTTCGTTCCCGGGGACTGATAACTTCAGCAACGATCACATCACGCTGCCCAGCCCCATGCAACGACGCCATGTCGACAACTGGCCGAGATGGAACATGTAGTGGTCGTGAAGCATGAACAGGGCCATCGCATCGCAGGTGCCGAACACTTTGGCGAGCTGCTCATTGGATGTGATACCCTTCGCGAGCGTCTCGTCATCGAGCGTCGCGAGATGCTCGCGGACGGCGGCATGGGCTTTGGTGAAGTTGGCCCGGACTTCTTCGATGCTCGGGTAGATGCTGCCTTCGGGATCGTGCTGGCATTCCACACCGTGCATGAAGAGTTCGGTGTACGACTCGGGCACGGCGGTCTCACCCGGCTCGGCGCCCAGCACGCCCATGATCATCTGCGGATAGATCGCGAGATGGCCGTAAATGAAAGTCGGGTGATTGCAATCGATCACCTTGCCGTCCATGCTGGGCTTGTGAGACGCTTTGTCCGCTTCGATACCCTGAGCGAGCGCTTCGGCGAGCCCCGCAGTACGCTCCTGCATGGCGAGAATAAGACGGGCGGTGGTGCTGATGCTGGTCGTCGTCATGGTTTTCTTCTTTCTTTGGGAATCCGTTTCCAACTGTTCGGTCAGCTACCAATGTAGCGGCTGTAGATCGACCGGGCAAGCGCCGGGTCGTCTGTTCCTTCGATGATCGCCCTGCCGTCATGAAAAATAGACATTGTGTAGGGCTCATCCCGCAGTGTGCCCTTCACGAGCACGCCGAGGAGTTCGAAGCTTCCGTGGCTGCTCAGGACGCTCTGGAGACGGGCCAGATCCAGTCGCTGTCGTGTATGGGGGTTCACCTGAATCGCGTTCCTGCCACAGATACGCACCGTCTCCTCGTCGTCTCGTTCGAGGAACTCGAAGTTCAGCTGCCCACAACACGGGCACTCCGGGTCCTTGCTCTCGCCAAGGTCAATGCGACGACGCTGCCCCTCCCAGAGATCGAACTCGAGCAGCGATCGCATCGCACGCTCGGGATGCCCCAAGAGGACCTTGAGGGCTTCGCTGGCTTGGTAGGAGGCAATGATCGAAGACACGGGCGAGAAGACGCCCGCGGTCTCGCAGGTCGGCTGTGAGCCCGGCACAGGGGGCTCTGGAAACAGGCAACGCAGACACGGACCATCGGGAGGCATGAACACCGTGGCCATGCCCCGGGTCCCGATCGCACCTGCATAGATGTATGGGATCACATGCTTCACGCTCAGGTCGTTGATGATGTAGCGGGTCTCGAAGTTGTCGCTGCCGTCGATGAGGATGTCGGGCATGCCGAGCCGTTCATTGCGAATCAGATGCTCGGCGTCGTGGCTGCTGAAGTCGGCCACGATCGGGTGGATATCGATCTCGGGGTTGATCGCGGCAAGTCGATCTCGAGCAGCGATGGACTTGGGGCGCTGATGTGCGGCGTCATCGTTGCAGTAGAGCGTCTGGCGGTGCAGATTGGTAAGATCCACCAGGTCCCGGTCGATCAGTGTCAGCCGCCCCACTCCGGCACGAGCGAGCAGATCAGCGCACGGGCAGCCCAGAGCGCCGACACCAACGATCAGGGCATGGGCGGACGCCAGATTGGACTGGGCGGTAGAATCCCAGAACGGCAATCGACGCTGCCGAGCGTATCGCGGGTTTTCCGGGCACATATCCACGGCGGATGGTAGACGGGCGAGGAGAGATCATGACGCATTGCAGCTCAGAGAACGCGTTCCCCGCGCTCGGGTTCGACTGGTCGCCCCCGGATCCGCTCCCGCTTCGCATCGAGAGCGAGCGTCTGGTGATCCGTACATACCGGCGTGAAGACATCGAGCCCCTGTATCGGGTCGTCAACGAGACACGGGACCACCTGATCCCCTGGCTGCCCTGGTGTCGCAGTGGCTATCAGGACATGGACGCATCGACCCAGGAGATTGCCAACCAGATCATGGAGCTGCGTAACCCGATGACGCTGCACCGGGTCATCTTCGGCGTGTTTCTCAGGGAAACCGGTGAACTGATCGGCGGGAGCGGGATCCACGACATCCGCAGAGACACCGCGTCATGCGAGACCGGGTACTGGGTGCATCACAAGCACACGCGCAAGGGATACACCGAGGAGGCATGCCGACGCACGATCAGCTGGGCGATGGAAGACCAGACACATGGTGGGATGGGGCTGCGGCGTGTGCGGGCATACTGCAGCGATCGTAACGAGGCGTCCGCTCGGCTGCTGGAGAAGCTGGGCCTCACGCCCGAAGTGCACCAGCGTGATGACTACTTCGTCGAGGGGATCGGGTGTACCGATCGACTCGGGTGGGGCGTGCTCAGGAGTGAGTGGGACTGCGGTGCCCATCGAATCATCACGCCCGCGTGAGGGTGATCTCCACGATCTCCGGCGGCACCCCGAATCGCACGGGCAGCAGCGACATGCCAATCCCGCGTGAGACTATCACGGGGAACGCGGGGCCCTGCACAAGCCCGCCGGCGTATTTTGAGCCGTAGTTGCTGGGGACGAGCGGTGTTCCGATGAGCGGGATTTTGACCTGCCCGCCGTGGGTGTGTCCTGAGCACATGAGATCAACCCTCGGCGAGCCCGGATAGGCCATGCGACCGATCTCGGCGGTGTCGGGCTGATGCGCCAGCACAAGGCGTGGCGTGATCGCTTCGATCCCCCTGAAGGCGCGGCGAACATCGATCGCGTCCTCGGTCAGATCACCGAGCCCAACGATCGCCAGGCCACCGCTCGTCGGTGTGCGTGTGAGATGCATCGACGATGGATCGAGCCAGACCCGGTCATTGTCGATCATCAGCGCGCCCTGATCGTTCAGCGCTCTGGACATCCGCGGCCCGTCGCCCCACCAGTCGTGATTGCCCAGCACCCCCACCGCTCCGAATCGGGCGGCATCGATCATGGGCTTGCAGAGCCGCGCGATTGGGTCGATGTCCTTGATGTTGTCGTGGATGTAGTCACCCGTGAGCAACAGCAGATCGGGCCTGAGCTCGACCGTCTGCTGGACAGCGCTGCGGATGAATGAAGCGGGTATGCGTGGCCCCAAGTGTGCATCGGAGAACTGCACCGCGCGGAGACCCTCGAACGCTGCGGGCAAGCCGCGGATCGGCACGCTGTATCGCCGGACTTCGATCGACCACGGCGCAATGAGTGTGGCATAGGTCGGCGAAGCGATCGCTCCGATCGTGCCTACCCCCAGGACAGAGCGAGACAGGAATACCCGCCGCGACGGATCCGCGGGTTCCTCGAGCGCCTTGCCGCTGGGCCGCGTGAATCGTGCGTGCGCCGCGAGCATCGCCGCGATCATCACACACCAGCAGGCCCAGGCAAACCCGTTGGCCAGCACAATGCCGATCGGGTAGTCGCGCACACCGCTGAAGCCCAACGCATAGATGGGTATCCAGCCCGGCAGCGCAAGCATGTAGAACAGATTCGCGAAATGTCGAACCAGCCCATCCATGTGCAGTGTCCACGCCGCGATTGAGCTGGCACTGCCGAGCGTCGTGCCCAGCAGCCAGACGATGATGAGCACCCTCGATGTAGGTTCCAACCGCTTCATGCTCGCCTGCATACCCCGCCGCCTGTGGCCCGGTTCGATGAACCATTGAAAAACCCGGGCAGCTCGGGCTGCCCGGGTCTTGTATCGGTCGTTTTGTTGGCGCTTATCGCGCGAAGTGGGCGAATGCCTTGTTGGCCTCGGCCATGCGGTGGGTCTGGTCGCGGGTCGACATCGCCTTACCCTCGCCGCGTGCGGCTGCCCAGAGCTCTTCGGCGAGCTTGAGGTGCATCGGACGCCCCTTCTCGCTGCGGACCGCGGTGATGATCCAGCGGAAGGCCAGCGACTGCTGACGGTTCGTCTTCACCTGCATCGGCACCTGGTAGTTGGCACCACCGATTCGCTTCGAGCGAACCTCGACATAGGGTTTCACATTCTCGATGGCACGCTGGAAGATCTCGATGGAATCGGTGATTCCCTCGGCTTCCGCTTCCGCGTTGCCCTTGAGCTTTTCCTGGATCACATCGAGGGCGTCGTACACAACGCGCTGTGCTGAGGTCTTGCGACCGTCAAGCATGATGCAGTTGATGAACTTGGAGAGCACCTTGTCGTTGAACTTGGGGTCCGGACGGAGCTGTGCTTCGGAGTGGGTAATGCGGCCTGCCATGGATCGGTTCCTTTCGGCTCATCTGCCCTCGCGGGCGCTGTTCACCCCTGTCTGTGCAGGGATTACTTGCCTGATAAAAACGCACCACGCGCGTGGTGCGTCATTGGGGATTGATTTGTTTAGCCCTTGCTCTTCTTGGCGCCGTACTTCGAGCGGCCCTGCTTACGATCGTCGACACCGAGCGAGTCAAGCGCACCGCGGACGACATGGTAACGCACACCGGGGAGGTCACGCACACGGCCGCCACGGACGAGCACGATGGAGTGCTCCTGCAGGTTGTGGCCTTCGCCGCCGATGTAGGCGGTGACTTCCTTGCCGTTCGAGAGACGAACACGAGCGATCTTTCGGAGCGCCGAGTTGGGCTTCTTGGGGGTGGTTGTCTTTACGGTCAGACAAACACCACGGCGCTGCGGGCAGCTGTCCATATCACGGGTCTTGGATTTCACAACCGGAGACTTGCGTGGTTTGCGGATAAGCTGATTAATGGTCGGCATGCGTACTATCCCGTTCGTGCAAGGGGCCTGTTGCAACACGCAACCAAGCCAATGACCGTCTTGGGTCGGGCAGGAAGTGTAGCACCCACACACAGTGAAGCAAGAGCAGGAAACGCAGAAAACCCATGCACGAACCGAACCCATGGGAACGAATCCGTGGTCTAGGATCGCTCCCATGAGCCAAGACCACACACCATCCGGCGCACCCGAACAAAACAGTACCGCCAGCCACGCCCAGCGGGCTCAGGCGATGACCATGCGAGGGTTCCAGGAGTTGATCCGCGATCGCTATTTCGCTTCTGATAACGCGAGGGGCACCGCCGGGACCTTCCTGTACCTGACCGAGGAGTTTGGTGAACTGGCCACCGCGCTGGCCAACTGCAACCGACCGAATAAACCCCCGAGCGAAGCGGAGCGGGCAAATCTCGAGGAAGAGTTTGCCGATGTGCTCGCCTGGCTGGCGACGCTCGCGAACATCAATGGCGTCGACCTCGCCGAGACCCTCATCAAATACACCGATCCGGACCGGGTACAGGGGATCAAGGACTAGCACCCCAAGCAAGGGGATCAGGACGCGACGGGCTCTTCATGCTCGCTCTCGATGATATCGGCTTCCACGGCTCGGTCGAAGGCGTTGGGATCGTCCACGCTCAGCGGGCGGTAGATCTCAATCGCGAGCGTGTCGTCCTCGGGCGGCAGCCCCCCACGGAATGCGGCAACCTCATTGAGGATTTTCTCGGCCCACTGGCCCTGCCCGGCGTTCGCCACCCCGGGCATCGCGGGCGAACAGAGCAGTCGACGGAGCCCGTCGATCTGGAGCATCTTGCCCTCGAGACTCCGCGCTTCGATCGCACCGTCCGTGTAGGCGATGAGCGAATCACCCGGATCAAAATCGTACTCGACCTGGCCCGATTCGAAGTCGGCTTCCGAGCAGGCACCGAGCACGAATGTCGTCGGGGCGAGGTCCTCAAGCGAGCCGTCCACCCCGCGAATGAACGCCGGTGGATGCCCGCCCGAGGCATACTCAACCTTGCCGGCCTTGCGGTTCACACGGATGCAGACCGCCGTGGCATAGATCGAATGCTTGGCCAGCGTGAGGTGGACATACTTGTTGAGTTTGCAGAGCATCTCACCGGGTGAGATGTCGGGGTTCTCCGCGAAGCTGATGTCGATCTCGCCGTGGAGTCGGTTGACGGTGAGCGCCGCGGGGATGCCGTGCCCCGTGACATCGACGATGACGACCGAGAGTGTCCCGTCTTCGGCATTGACGCGTGTGTAGAGGTAGTCTCCACCGATCTGTCGCATGGGCTCATAGCGGTAGGCGTACCGGATGTCACCCGTCGCGATCGGGGCGGGGAAGAGCGCTTCGTGCACCTGGCGGGCATAGGCGAGTTCCTGACGCAGCATCCCGTATCGCTGATTGAGGAACTTGTTGGTTGCACGCTGAACGCGCTGAGAATGCTTGATGCCCGTGATGAAGATCGCCGGAATCGCGAACGCGATGAGCGAAACTGTCAGGAAGATCGTCGTCCCGATGCTGGCGCCCTCGATCACGATATGGCTGAAGGTGCTGGCTGCCGCGACGAAGGTGATCGGGATGATGGCCTGCTTGACCGTCCACGGAAACATGCAGCAGGCGATGAGATGGGCGGCGAGGAAACCGATGAGCGCAGGGGCGACATTCATATCCATCACACGCACACCGATGCCCAGCGACCCGTCGAGCATGACCAACCCAAGCGTGATGTAGATGATCGTCTGGCTGCGAACGCGCTTGCTGAGCACGAGAATGAGCGATCCGAGGTACGCGCTGAACCAGACCGCGGTGGTCAGGAAGAAGAAGGCCTTCTGTCCGCCGTTCTTGAACATATTGGACATGTCGACACCCTGAACCATCATCACAATGGTGATGCTCAGGAGGATGAGGTTGATGCCACCCCAGACCGTGACGAACCAGATCAGCCTGTTTCGCAGCAGATCGTCGGTTTCCTGCCGGAAGGTGCGTCTGAACTCGGTGGTCTCGAACGATGCGGTCGTCAAGGCAAACTCCAATAGCGTCGGGGCTCAGGCCCGATAGATCTCCAATATCAGGATATCGTCTGATGCCGGGCCTGCACGCCGATTTTCGACTTCTTCGAGAATCTGGACGGGCCAACGCTTCGATTGCTCCACCCAGTTGCGT
The DNA here is from genome assembly GCA_964419845.1 of uncultured Phycisphaeraceae bacterium. GTDB lineage: Bacteria > Planctomycetota > Phycisphaerae > Phycisphaerales > UBA1924 > UBA1924. The sequence continues at coordinate 71,385 of CAYQRD010000003.1, read as the reverse complement.
GAGAGGACTTCCTCGACCCCCTCGGTCCCGAACATCGTGCGGGATCCTGTGCGTGCTTCGCTCACGCCATCGGTGTATGCGATCAGCGAATCCCCCTCGCTGAAGGGGTGTGTTTCCACCTCGGGCCTGAACGGCTGATTGATACCGACACCGAGCACGGGCGCGCTGGGCTCGATCTTGCTCATCGCGCCCCGTTGCAGGCGGAGAATGGGCGGCGGATGACCCGCGTTGGCGATCTTGATCGTCGAGTTGATCGGGTCGGCCTGCACCGCCACAGCGGAAACCAGCACGGCGCTGTCGGCCAGGGTGAGGCAGACATACCGATCCATTGCGCAGAGCAACTCGTCGGGCTCGATCGATGGGTCCTCGCCCGTCAGACGCATCAGCTCACCCTGGAGCCGGTTCGCGGTCAGCGCCGCGGTAATCCCGTGCCCGGTGACATCGAAGAGGACGATGGTGACCGGGCTGTCGGGCTCGCCCGGCATCTGAATCGAGGCGAAGACCGAATCCCCGCCAATCTGACTCATGGGCATATAGGCATAGGCAAAACGAATCTCACCCGAGGATTTGGGCTTGGGGAATCCACGCTCATGGATGGTCTTGGCGGCCTGCAGGTCCTCACGGACCTCGTCGTACTTGCTCTGGATGAAGTGCAGCTCGAACTGGTCCTGAAAGCGCGACATGCGGAAAAACGAGATCATGACCCCGGGGATCGTGACGGCCACATACGCGAATACGGCCGCCGGAATCGAGAAATCCGCTGAGTGGTCCGTGAGAAACAGACTCGTGATCGAGCTGATGATCCAGATGGAACTCAATGCCAGGGTCTGACGCGGGCTCCACGGCAGCAGCGAAGCCCCCATGGTCAGCCCGACCAGAACCCCCACGACCGTGCCCTCGCTCGGGGCGGGATCAATCGCCAGGGCCCATCGCACGATCGCGACGAATCCCTCGGTCACGATGATCATCAGCGAGAGACGCACGCACCAGATCTTCTTGAGATCGATGAAGTACACGGCGATCGCGGCGGTCAGGTAGAACGCGGCCCACGCGAGACTCAGGGCGAGATGGGTGAACCCCTGATTTCGTTCGCCCATGAGCTGGATCAGGATGACCGCGATGCCCAACAGCGCGAGGATTCCCAGAAACTGCGCGGTGTTCCTGCGAACCTCCGACTCGGACATATTCTCGAGCAGGCGGTTGGACTCAAAGTCGCGCAGTGCGCGGATCAGGTTCTGCAGTTGTTGGTGCACGCAAACATTCTATCCGCTGTTTTGGATCGCCCATTCAGCAAAGCTGATCATTGCGTGCGATTCTTCCCGGGTACCCAGAGGACATCGGCGTGTCCTTTTTCGTTCACGAATCGGGAGAGCACAAACAGCAGGTCAGAGAGCCGATTGAGATACTGCATCGTCAGGGGCGAGGTCTGCATTTTCTCGACCTCGAGAAGATGAGCAACGGATCGCTCGGCACGACGGCAGATGGTCCGGGCCAGGTGCAGCTCTGCGGCAAGGCGTGAGCCGCCCGGCAGCACGAAGCTGTTGAGCGGGGCCAGATCGGCGTTGTGCTCGTCGATCATGGCCTCGAGGGCGTCGATCCGTTCCTGCGTGATCCGCAGCGCCTGGCCCTGCGCTTCGCCCGGCTCGATCGGTGTGCACAGATCCGCCCCCAGATCGAATAGATCATGCTGTATCGATTCGAGCAGGCTCGCGACGGGCGCATGGTCTGCCCGGGCGGTGCAGACCGCCAGACCCATAGCCGCGTTGGTTTCATCGACACAGCCGTAGGCATCGACCCGCGGATCGTGCTTGTGGACACGCTTTCCTGTGCCGAGCCCGGTCATTCCCTGATCACCCGAACGGGTATAGATTTTGGTGAGCTTAACCATATGGAGAGGAGTGTACCCCGCCGGAACCGCTCCGGGCGGGTATGGTGTAATGAACCCACGGAGGGCGTCCATTGAGCGGCTTGTTTTCTCGCACATCCACACCCAAGCCTGTAGAGGTTGCGGCGCAGGCCGAGCCGGTGCTCACGCGCGGGCTGACACAGGTCTGGCGTGCACGAAAATCGCTCGACGAGCAGGAAGGCGGTTGCGGGGCGAGTCTGGTGGACCGGGTCCTGCACGCGCGGGATCTGGCTGAGGATGTTGATGCGTACCTCAACCCATCGCTGCGATCCATGCACGATCCCACGCTGATCCCCGATCTGCAACGAGCGGCCGCACGCATACTCAGCGCGGTGCAACTCGGCGAGCGGATCGTGATCTTCGGCGATTATGATGTGGACGGGGTTACCGCTTCGGCGATCCTGATCCACACCCTCCGTGCGATTGCCCCCAACGCAGATGTGATCTCCTACATCCCACACCGGGTGGAGGAGGGCTATGGGCTCAACTGCGAGGCCATCCGCTCGCTGCACGCGGACGGGGCATCGCTGGTCGTCACGGTGGATTGCGGGATTACCGCGATCCAACCCGCGCAGACAGCGAGCGAACTGGGCGTGGAACTCATCATCACGGACCATCACAACCCGCCGGCCACACTCGCCGACCTTCCCAAGGCGTATGCGGTCGTTCACCCACGCCGACCTGATTCGAGCTACCCCTTCGGCGAGCTCTGCGGCGCCGGGGTCGCGTACAAGCTCGCTTGGCAACTGTGCACGATGCACTGCGGGAGCGAACGGGTCAACCCGAAACTGCGGGAGGTGCTCATCGAGATGCTCGCGTTCGCGGCACTCGGGTCGATCGCCGATGTGGTGCCGCTGGTCGATGAAAACCGGGTCATTGTCAAGCACGGACTCCGCCAAGTCCCCCACTCACGCAACGAGGGCCTGCGGGCGCTGATCGAGGCGTCGGGCCTCGATTCCGACAAGGTGGATACGGAGGATGTTGGTTTCCGGCTCGCTCCACGGCTCAACGCGATCGGTCGACTCGGCCACGCCGCCGAAGCGCTGGAACTGATGACGAACGCGACGGGCGATCAGGCCAGACAACTCGCCGAACGCCTATCGAAGGTGAATACCGAGAGAAAATCGATCGGCGATGCGATCTTCACTCAGGCCGAGGAGATGGCGAAGGCCGCCGGCATGTGCGGCGAGGATCAGCGGGCGATCGTGCTTGCACACCCCGAATGGCACCCGGGCGTGGTCGGTATCGTCTGCTCGCGCCTCGTCGAACGCTACGCCCGCCCGGTGATCCTGATGCAGCGTGACGGGGGGATCTGCAAGGGTTCTGGGCGGAGCATCGACGGGTTCAATCTTCACGCCGGGCTTGAGGCATGCTCCGCCCACCTCACCGGCTTCGGCGGCCACGATATGGCTGCGGGTATGCGCTGTGATGCCGGTTCGCTCGAAGCGTTCACCGAATCATTTATCCAATACACGAACGGGGTCCTCAAACCGGCGGATCTCGTCAACACTGTCCGCTATGACACGCAGGCACGGTTGACTGAGCTCAGCGTCGAAGCGGTGCGATCGCTCGAGCGGCTCGCACCCTTCGGTGCGGGCAACCCACGCGTCCGACTGCGATTGCTCGGAGCCATACTCAACGGTCCCGCGACGACTTTCGGTCGCGCGGGCAATCACCTCTCGCTGCGTGTCTGTGATCGCTCGCACAACACGGTGGGCCTGCGGGTGGTCGCATGGAACTGGGCACAGCACCTGGACCAGATCCCGCCCGGCGCTCCCGTCGAGTTGATCATCGAACCGGCGATCTCGACATGGAACGGCAGGACAACCATCGAACCAACGCTGATCGACCTGCGGGTATGCTGAGCGCACAAAGACACGAGCGTGGGGTATACACGCTCGTGCATGGGTGTGGCTTGGTTGCGGTGCTTATTCGGTGGTGCTGGGCACGGTCGCGAATGATCCGCTCGTGTAGTCCGTGAGCATCCGCGCGTACTGCGCGTTGCGTGGCTCGAGCTTCGTTGCGTGCGTGATACTCGCGAGGGCTTCGCGGGCACGCCCCAGATCGCCGAGCACCATAGCGCGGAAGGCGAACATGCTCGCGGAACCGGGCTGCTTCTCGATGGCGGTGTCGATCGAGGCCAGGGCGCTCTGGAAGTCTCCGGTCTCGCGGTGGTACATCGCGTAGAGCTGGAATCCATCGGCGCTGTCGGGTGAGAGTGACACGATCCGCGAGGCGGCCTTGCGGACCGTCCGCATGTCCCCCACCATAAACGACGCGTTGGCGAGGCCGATCCATGCCTCAAGATCGCTGCGCCCCTCGTCGGCGGAGACCATGCTCTGGTAGATGGTCCTTGCTTCGACCGGGCGACCGGTGTTCATCAGTGATTTCGCGTGCAGGATCTGCAGATCCTGACGGTCCTTGTTCTCTGGCTTCTTGAGCAGCATGGCGATGTTCCGCTCGGCTTCGCGCCAGTTGCCCGCTTTCATCTGTGCGTGGATCAGATCCTCCGCGATGCCGGCGTCGTCCGGGGCCAGCAGTCTGGCCTGCCCGAAGTATTTGACGGCCAGCTTCGGGTCCTGCTCGATCAGCGCGATGTGACCAAGCGATTGGCGGATGCCCGCGTTGTTGGCGGCCATCGGGATCGAGTTGAGGTAGGTCTTGGCCTCGTCAACGCGATCGAGATCAATCATCATCTCGGCCGCGGCGACCGCGTAGATCGCGTTGTAGTCGTCCACTTCGCACGCGATTTCGAAGTGCTCGCGAGCGAGTTCCGGCTCGTTGATTCGTTCGTAGACGACGCCGAGGTAGTAGTGCGCATCGGGCTCCTCGGGATCGAGGGTCACCGCGGTATTAAGCGTCTCGAGCGCGCTGCCCAGATCCCCCATCTCGATAAGGATCCGCCCCTTGAGCACATGGGATTTTACGACGGTGTCGTTGATCTCGAGCGAGGTTTCCACCTTGCGGAGGGCCTTGTCGAGATCACCGGCGAGGAACGCCTGGCGGGCGAGTTCCCATTCGGTCGCACTCTTGAGGAAACTCATGCGTTCCTTGGCCATCGACACACCCTGACGGGTGTAGTTGCCCTGCCCCGAACAGCCGATGAGGCTGGCAATCAGGACACTCGAGGCGATGACGGGGAGCTGGCGCTTCATAGACATATCTGTGGACTCCTGAGTCAGTGGTTCTGCGTACGGGTCAGATCGACCGGTTCAGACCGCTTACTCATCGAAATCCGCAAAATCATCGCCATCGGTTGGCACCTCGGTGAAGGTCGCCTGTGGGGTGTCGTTGTTCACGACATAGTCGAAGCCCAGAGGCCAGTCGAGACGCAGGGCGCCGCCGCCGGGGAGCGGGATGATGAGTTGGCCCGAGTAGCCATCGGCCACACTGACAAACGAATCGGTCTCACTGAGATACGCATCCGTGTCTGCTTCAAAGAGCGACCCGTCGCTGCTGGGATCAGTCTGAGCGACCTCTGCCTCGACGGGTGCCGCAGGCTGAACCTGCGTCTGCTCGCCGGTGACAATGGCCGTCATCTGATCGAAGCTGTCAAAGCTGCTGACGGGGATCTCCTGGAAGCCATCGCCGCTGGCGAGGGGCTCGGGGCTGGAGAACTGCTCTTCCTGAGCGGCTTCAAACGCTTCCGGGTTGCTCGTGCTCGCGTCGGAGACCGTGTCGGTCGGGACTTCCGCGAAGCTCTCCTGCGGGTTCTGCTCGAACTCCTGGCTCGGGGCTTCGGGCTTGAACTCGATGTACTCTGGCGAACTGGTCGATTCTTCAGCGACCTCGGTGTTGCTCATCTCCGCCGGGTTCTGGTAGGGGTTTGCGTTTTTAGGCGCGCCGACCGCAGAGCTCTTGCCGCCGTATCGGAGCTCGTTGTGGAGCATGCCCTCGATGAGCGAGCGGGTGGGTGCGGTGCGGACGGCCCCGGTGAGTTCCGAGCGGAGTGCTCGGGCGTCGGGCGACATCGGCATCAGCCGCAGTGCACGATCAACCTTGGAGAGCGCTTCCTCGATGTGGCCGTTGTCTGCGAGTTCACGGGCATCGATCAGCAGCTGACCAACACGGCGCTCACGCGACCAGGGGAGAAGACCCTTGCGTGCGCCGTAGCGTGCGTGCTCAAGGTACTGGTTGCCCATATCACCGGTCTCGGCGAGCACGGTGTCATTGACGATCGAGGGTGTGATCAGGAAGATGATCTCGCTGCGCCGAGTCGAGTCGTCGAAGCCCTTGAAGGCGCTGCCCACGATGGGGATGTCGCCCAGAACAGGGACCTGGCGGCGGGTTGTCGAGGTCGTCTCGGTGAAGAGGCCGCCGAGCACGACGGTCTGCCCGTCACGCACCATGACATTGGTGTTCATCTCGGTGGTGTCTTCGTCGGGGATGGTGACATTGTTGCCCGCACCGTCAGCAACCTGACGAAGGGTGAAGTTCGAAACCTGCGGGCGGAGCTCGAGGCGGATCAGCCCGTTCTTGCTGACGAACGGGCGGACCGCGAGTTGGGTGCCGACATCGAGGAACTCAACGCTCTGCGTCGTCGAGGTGTCGGTGGTGGTCGAGTTGAGGTAGCCGACCCGTGTACCGACGAGCACGCGTGCGGGCTGGCGGTTGAGTGTCAGGAGCTTGGGGTTTGATACAACGGTCACATCGGTGATCTCGTCGAGGACCCGCATGAACACGCCCACATCGCCGTTGACAAAGCCCGCCTTGAGCGTGGCCGAACCCGATGTGTTGCCCGCGTTGGACTGGGTCGCGAAACCGTCGCCCGCGGGCACATTGACGGCGGTGCCGTCGATTGTTTCACCCGCACCCGAGATCAGGCCGTCGACGACGCTCAGCGGGCCGCCCGTGCCGACGAAGTCGGTGAAATCAAGATTCTGGATCAGTGCGAAGTCGACACCGAACGCGTTCGCTTCGTTGAGTGTGGTCTGGAGGATCGTGGCTTCGATAAGGACCTGCGCGGGCTTCGTATCGAGCTCACTGATCAGGGCCTGGATCTCCTCGACATTCTCCTCGAAGTCGCTGACCACGATTGTGGCGCTGTTCGCATAGTTGTCGGCACCGGTAGGCACGCCGTCCGTGATCGCGTAGGCCTCGGTCGCGGCGTTGGCGGTGATTGAGCCGGATTCCGAGAGGAGCATCTTGGCGAACTCGGCGGCATCGGTCGAGTTGAGGTAATCGAGGTCGATGATGCGCGTCACGGGCTTGCGGGAGAGCGCTTCGAACTCGGCGAGTTCGTCCGCCGTGTAGACATAGATGAAGTTGCCCTTCTCGATGTATCCGAAACCGTTGACATGCAGGATCGAGTCGAGGGCCTCGTAGAAGGTCACGCCGTAGAGATCCGCGGTGACGGTGGCCTGAACATTGTTTGAGCTGATGATGTTCCGCTGCGACTGGATCGAGAGAAGCTGAAGAATGTTCCCCAGATCCTCGTTGTTCACATGCAGGTCAACGAGGTCGTATTCGGTGACCTCGACCGCACCCGCGAAGTTTTCGAGACTCTCCGTGGGCGAACCCTCCGCGTCGCCTGTGGCGTCGTAATCGGGGACGAACTCGTCCACTGGGTAGGCCTCTTCCGGGCTTTCCGCGAACTCGTTCTCGGGCTGCTGTGCCGTGGCCTTGGCCTGGCTCTTGAGCGCGGCAAGGAGCCCGAAGCCGCTCGAGTCCTGCGCGTAGCTGTTGCCCGCGAGCAACGCGAGGGTCAGCGCTGGCATAATCCCGTTTCGGAGACTCATCCCGAGGAGATTGGTCTTGAAGTTGCGGTTGGGCTCAATGGTGCTCATTGCGTTGATCCTCAGCGTTTGCGGCGTTTTGCCTGCGTCTATGTCCCGGTTCGTCCGGATCTATTGCTGCAATTCGATCGGCCGGGTTTGGGTGTGACTTTGCGCAGACCTTGTGTATTCGGCCGGTTGCTACCGGCGCAGCCGGCATACGCGAGACCGATAACACATGCCGCGATTCGAATTATGGTTGTGTTTGCGACTCAGCCTGGTCCTGATCCTCGTCCGGTTCCATCACCGATTCGGCGGGAACGGGCTCCGCCTGCGGCAACGCGTTCTCCTGCGGATCTGCGTAGGCGCTCCGCGGGATATCCGTCACCAGACGAAGCTTGGCCCAGATGAGCACACCGGCGAGTGCGCCGAGGCACAGCAGCAGCGAGAAGCTTCTGGTGGCATTGCCGAAGGGGTGCGGATCTGATCGTGCAGGCTCTTTGGTGTCGGGCATTGGTGCGCTCCTCTCACCGGGTTTCGGGAGAAGAGGCATCAGAGTTCAACGCGAGCGCGCTGTTCATCGGGATGCAGTTCTGCCTTATCCGATTAATCGAGTCGGGTGACCGTGACACGACCGGTAAACGCGGCGACATCAACCCGGAAGCGGCTGAGCGGGCCAGCGATCGTGATCGACCCACCCTGGCTGAGTGTACTCGAGCCCGGGGTGGAGACGGGGCCGCCCATCTCATCAAAGATCAGGACATTGTCCCCGTCGAACTCGACAGCTTCGATCACGGTCCCCCCAAAAACCTCGTCGTTGAGCGACACCCGGTACCGCTGCTGCGGTCCACGGATGTCGTAGAGGGCATCGTTGTCCACATCGATCGTGGATCCGTTCACCTGCACGAGCGTGTACTGGTTGTTGTTGGTATCAAAGACGATCGCCCGCTGCTCCTGATAGCCGAGCGCGTCCATCTGCGCGAATGTGATATCCGCGACGATGGTTCTCACGGCGGCCTGAATCCGGAGAACGCCCGCCTGCGACATCGAGGGCGCAACCATGGCCCCAGCGATCCCGAGGATCACGACAACGACGAGCACCTCGATGAGTGTGTAACCGGCCCGTGCTCTTCC
>CAYQRD010000003.1:48536-62621 GCA_964419845.1 uncultured Phycisphaeraceae bacterium | reverse complement strand
CTCTGCTTGCATTCATGATGCGCATGGTTCTCGATCCTCACCCCCGTGTAGGGTGTCAGGGCCTGGGGAGAGGCTGGTCATCAATGTCGAAGCCACCAGCCCAGATGTCGCCCGTGCTGTTGTCAAAGATCCATGCGTGGGTTGTCTGGTACGCCGCATCCGGGGCGTTGCCGAGGACGATGACCCGTGCATTGGCACCACCCACATAGGGATTCGTGGGTGCTTCCTTGAGGTACTCGCCGTTGTTGGCGATCAGATCACCCCAGGTCCCATCCCCGGCGAGAACGGCGGGGAGCGAGTCCTGATTGCGAACCTGGAAAACCTCGAGCGCCCGGCGGAGTTTCTCGAGCTCGGACTGGGTTGTGGTGACGGCCGAATCCTCGACAGCGCCCGCGAACTGCGGTACAACCAGGGCTGCCAGGATTCCGAGAATCACGACCACGATGAGAATTTCAACGAGTGTGAATGCCTTGCGGAACAGTGCCATTGTTGAGTATCCTCCGGGCGGATTGAACATCTGAGAAATCACAACGGGCTTCTTTCGAAGCCCGTTATGCGTTGTTACGGGGATCCGATCGGGCTTAGTAGGTTGCGCCCGAAGCACGGATGAAGCCGTTGGCACTGTCGTAGAACCAGCCCTCGCTGCCGTCACCGGCTGCGGCCGCGGCGTCTGCTGCTGCCGAGTCTGCAACGGTCATCGCAGTGATGGTGCTCTCGCTACCAGCAGGTGCGAACGGGTTGACAGGGGCTTCCTTGATGTAGTTGCCGTCGATAAGCGACGACCAGTCACCATCACCCACGAGATCGGGGTAGTTGCCGTTGTTCTGTGCTGCGAAGAGCTCAACCTGGTTTTCCAGGGTAGAGGTCTGTGTGAGCACATTACCGGTGCGGGCCTCGTTGGCCGCGTTGGTGAACTGCGGGACCACGATCGCTGCAAGGATGCCGAGGATCACGACGACGATCAGGATTTCGACCAGGGTAAAGCCCTTGCCCATGTACTTACGCGTTGCATGCATTGGTTTGTCTCCTTCGAAAACGACTCATGAGTGACACGCTGTCCGGTCCGGCCTCGCCGGTTACCCTGAGGTCTCGCCCTCCGGCGAAGTCAGGGGTCCCCTTGAGCGGCTACACACCGCACCACGCAACATCAGCGTGCCAAACGATTCATCGACATGCACACGATGTTGTTTAAGCCATGCGTCAACGAGTCCGCCCAATCCGACCCCTCGGGTGAGGATTGCCCCACCGCTGCCGGATATGCGGGCAAAGCACTCGGAAAACCCCGAGAAGATCGGACCAGCGAGAGACCGAGAACTGCACATAAAAAAACGGGCTTGCGCCCGTTTGTGTTCATTCGTCATTCCGATGCGGAACGCGAGCCGCTTTACTCTGCCAGAGAGCGGACCGATTCAGCTTGCTCAGCGAGCGTCCTGCCCGAAGATCAGCTGGAGCAGATTGTCGTTATCCACCTCAAGGGCACCCATCGTTGCGGCCGCCGCGGTGGCGAGATCCTGATTGTCGGACTGGGCCATCTCGATGAGGCGGCGGATCTGGCGGTTATTGAGCTGGTTGCCGAACCGTTTGCCTGAATCAGCGACAACGGTCAGCAACTCGATCTGGATCTCGGGATCGCTGCCCATGGCCTTGTCCATGATCGCCTGCTGCGCCTTGTCCTGAGGCATGTAGGAGATGATCTCGGCAATATCGAGCAGCGTGTAGCCCTCGGTCTGCTGCAGCACATCGATCAGGATCGAAGCCGCATCAGAGATATTGAGTGCCTGGTTGTTGGAAATCGCGAGGTTCCGCAGGACCTCGATCGCACGGGCCGCGTACTCGTCAGCCTCCTCCAGCGAGATCGGGCCGCCCGAAGCGACCTCGAGCAACGACTCGACCGAGTTGTCGAACGCGCTGGGGCTGATCGCCTGACGGCGGACGGCGACAGTCTGATCACGACCGTACTGGCGCTCCATGGCAATCAGATCGTCGGGGCCCATGAGCGCAAGCACAGGAGCGACGGCCATCTTGTTGTCCGCGCGGGCCGACTCGATGCTCAACAGGGTGTTATCGAAGCCCTGTGCGCTGACGATCAGATCAACCGTTGGTGTCTCTGCGATTGCGGCTTCGAGCTGACCGAACCCCTCGGGGGCGGGGGGAAGGACCGTGAATCCCTGCTGCTCAAGCGCGACACGGTACTGGTCGTACGATTCGCGATCGCTCCCGGTCAGCACCACCGCGTAGCGGGCGGCCGCGTCTTTGACCGCGCTGGCCAGCAGCGGGATGACACGCTCGGAACCCGAGAACGATTCCCCCGGCTGGGCGTTGCCCAGTGCGAGCGCAGTCTCGAACTGCACACGACGATTCTGGTAGTTCAGCGACTCGAGCAGCGGGTAGCGCCCGTCGATGTCCTGACCCCAGAGCGAACGCGAGCCGGCGGTCTTGGCGATGGCGCTGATCGCGCTGCGGACCAGGGGGGTGTCCCGCGAATCAATCCCGCGCCGGAGCACGAGCTGATCGATCTCAGGACCAACGGCGATCCCGAAGTATTCAGCACTCCGCCGCTCGCTGCCGTAGACCGGGTTCTCGTACCCGTCGGGCGTGTCGAAGTCGCGGGAGTAGTTCGCGGCAACCCACAGGGCGAGGGTCTCGTTGTTCTGCGGCTGCAGGTTCAGCGCCCGCTCGGCCATGCGCATGGTCTGGGCCTCATGGAACACGGGCGTCTGGATGGGCACCATGACAAGCCCGAGCCCGGGGTTGAAGTCCCAAACAAGCTGATAATCTTCGCCCGGGAAGCTCGTGAGTTCCGCGGGCTCGCTGTAATAGGAGTTGGCGAGCAGCGCGTACATTTCAGCGACATCGCTGCCCGGGTTCCCGCCCAGACGCGAGATCGCGCGGCCGGTCGCTTGACGCACGGCGTTGTTCTCGGTGGACTGATAGACATCAATAAGGACGGGCAGACTGGTGCGGTACGGGATGAGCCCGAGCACTTCAGCGATCGCTTCCTGACTCGTGGCATCGAGGCCACGCAGCGCGGTCATCAGCGGCACAATCGCCTGACGCCCCATGTCGACCATCAGCCGCTGGACCTGTGCCTTGAGCGCCAGATCCTTCTGCTGCAGGTAGGCGTCGAGCAGCTGCGGCATCGCGTATTCGCCGGCGACGATCAGGCGTTCGCGGGCCAGTGAGCGAGCACGGAGCCCCTCGGTCAGCAGACCGATGTTGCGAGCGATTTCTTCGGGGTTGCGTGCACGGGCGAGCTTCCCGTCACGGAAGATCGACTCAAGCTGTGCCGCGATCGGTTCAATCACGGGGACGCGGAGACTCGCTGCGACCGCTTCCTCGAACCGCTGCTGCTCACGCGATTGCTCCACGAGATCAACAAACTCCTCGGAGGAGAGACCCGAATCGAGCAGACGGGTGCCGAGATCGGCCGCCACATCAAATCGAGCGATCTTGACAAAGTGGATGTAGTCACGGAGGAGCTCGAGTTGCTGCTCGTCGAGGGACTCCGGCTGGGCACCCGCGATGGTCGCCGCGGCAACCGGGGGCGTGAGCAATGCGAGGCTGGAGCCCGCAAGGAGTGTGAGCGAGAGGGAGAATCCGGTGAGGTTTCGGTTCACAAAGCGCACAATCGTCTCCTGTGGGACTGATTCAGATCCGTATCGTCGTGTTCAGGGAGCGCAGGGAGACCCGCGATCCGGGGGAGGGCCATCATATACGGGCGTCGGGGCGGTGTGTTGCCCCGGCTTGACGGAAAGAGCCATAACTGTATCGGACCCGTCCGGGTGCTGTCAACGCGCCAGGATGAGGGTGCAGAGCCCGGAAGAGGAGGATGGGTGCTTCGTCCCACGCCGTTTCGTCCGAATATCCGTGATTTGCCAGATTCACCGGTGAATCCGTTGTAGGCATCAAGCGTGGATATGGGCGTGACGATGAAGCAGGTGATGTGGCGCATAACGACTGCGCCGAATCACTTCAAATCTGTACCCGAGGTGAGATGATGCCAATTGAAAAAGATGTGCTTACGACCGGCGAGGTCGCCAAGATCTGCAATGTTGCCCCCAGAACCGTCTCAAAGTGGTTCGATTCCGGGCAGCTCAATGGATACAGGATCCCCGGCTCCAAGGACCGACGGATCCCCGTGACCGAACTCTACCGGTTCATGAAGGCACACCACATCCCGATGGACGGGATCACCAGCGGCAACACCCGCGTGCTTGTCATCGATTCGGACCACGAGGTTTCCGATGTCCTCGAACGCGTATTGCTCGAGCAGACCAGCTATGAGGTCTCTTCGGCCAACACCGCGTTCAGCGCGGGGCTTGAGTGCGAGCGGTTCCGCCCCCATGTGGTGCTGATCGATGTGCACATCGCCGAGTGCGAGCCGCGTGAGATCGCACAGCTCGTCCGCAGCAGCGAAGCCATGCAGATGACCCGACTGATCGCCATGAGCGGCAAGCTCACCGACGGGCAGGCGCAGGGGCTCCGCGGCGCTGGTTTCGACGGCTTCCTCAAGAAGCCCTTCCAGGTCCGCATGGCTGTCGATGCCATCGAGCAGGCGACCAATATCGCCGCCTGATTCAAGCCCGATTCATCAGAACCCACCACCTCACCCTCGAGCGCAAGGAAGCGCTCGAGGGTGATTCCTTTTGGACTTTGGGCAGGCGACTAACTAGAATGATTCTGAATAAGAGTGAAGTAGAAGAGCAAAGGAAAGATCACATGATCGCCCCAACCTTCAACAAACCCAACAAGCAGGCCGAGCTGCTCCAGTCGTGTGTGGTCGCGACCATCGATGTCGCCCTGACGCTCAAGCAGTTGCATTGGAACATCCACGGCCCCAAGTTCCAGCCGATCCATGAGTTTCTCGATGTGGTGATCGAGCACGCGCGTGGCGCGACAGATCAGATGGCTGAGCGGATGGTGACGATGGGCGTGCCCGCAATCGGTCAGCGCTCCACGCTGCCCAGCCCGTCGGCCCCTTCGGTCCCCAACGCGTTCACGCCCGACGACAAAGTCATCGAGCTGGCATGCGACACGCTGGTGGGTGCTCTGGAGGTGCTTCGCAAGGCACAAGAAGAGACCGGCGAAATCGACGCGGTGACCGAGGATCTGATCATCGGGCTAATTGCTCCGTTTGAGCAGCAGCTGTGGATGCTGCGTTCGCATCTGCTCTAAAGCGGAATGAAAAAACGCCCTTTCGGGCGTATGTGTGTGTAAACCTTGTGTTGGCTTGTTACTTGAACTCGCTCATGGCCGCCGCCAGCACATCGCAGGCCGCCTTGAGATCCTTCTTATCAATCATCTCGGTGACGGTGTGGATGTAGCGTGTCCCGACGGTCACGCCGACGGCCTTGGCGCCCGCGGCGGCCTGCTGGGCCGCTGCCCCGTCCTGCCCGCCCGCGCCCAGGATCGACCGCTGGTACGGGATACGGTTCTTCTTGGCGATCTTCTCGATGCTCTGAACCATCTCATAATCCGAGATGAAGCTGCTGTCCTTGATGTGCAGCGCGAAGCCCTTGGCATGAGTCGTGACCGATTCGGCCGCGGGCACGCCGGGGGTGTCGCAGGCGAGGGTGACATCGATGCCGATGCCGTAGTCGGGCTTGACCGCGAAGGACGCGGTGCGAGCGCCTCGGAGCCCGACCTCCTCCTGAGTTGTGAAAGCAACCACGATCTCGCAGGGGTTGCCCTTCTTGCTCTTGACGAGTTCACGGACCGACTCGATGCCCAGCCAGCAGGCGACGCGATTGTCGAGGGCCTTGGAGACGCACTTGGTTCCGAGTTCGAGGAAAGGCTCGTCCATGACGACATAGTCGCCGATCTTGATGTTCTTGTTGACCTGCGCCGGGGTCATGCCGGTGTCGACGAAGAACTCCTTGACCTCGGGGACCTTCTTGCGGTCTTCGGGGGAGGAGATGTGAATCGGACGCCCGCCGGGGTTCATGACGGCTTTGAAGTCGCCGTTGTCGCTGCAGACGAGCACGCGGCGCGAGAACAGGTTTCGAGGGTCGAAACCGCCCGCGGGGCTGAGCCAGAGGAAGCCCTTCTCGTCGATGCTCGAGACATAGAAGCCGATCTCGTCCATGTGACACAGCAGCATCAGCGTCTTGGCATCACCCTTCTTGACGGTGCCGGTGGCGGTGCGTGCCTTTCGACGGCAGATCAGCGAGCCCATCGCATCGGTCTCGACGCTGTCGAAGAGCTTGCCGATCTCGGATTCGATCAGTTTGCGGACACGCTCCTCGCGGCCGGGGATGCCGGGGACTTCACAGAGTTGCTTGAGCAGTTCGATGTTCACGGGTCGGGCTCCTGGTGAGTTCATGAATTCAGTTCGGTGTGAACAGATCGTAGCTGGGCCCGGAATCGAATTCCCTGTACCTCTGTGGCCTGAGACCTATCGTATGTGCATGAGCAACGAGCCCCACTGTTCCCCGGTCCATGACCTCCACGAGCAACGCGAAGCGTTTTTCCTCCCCTACGGAACCGAGGAATGCACCATTGCCGTCGTCGAGACATTCGGCGACCTGGACATGGAGTACGCGGCACTCCGCAAGGGCTGCGTGCTCTTCGACGAGGCACACATGGGCACGATCGAGATCACCGGCTCAGAACGCCTCGCGTTTCTCAACAGCATGCTCACCGCGAAGGTGGACGACCTCAAGCCCGGGATGGGACGCAAGAGCTTCTGGCTCAATCGCAAGGGCCGCATCGATGCGGACCTCCGCCTGGCCGAATCCGAGGATCGGATGCTGGTTCGTGTGGATCGGCACCTGGCCGGGGTGAGCACCGAATCGCTCGGCGCGTTCGTGTTTGCCGAGGATGTCCAGATCGTGAACGCGAGCGACTCGTACCACCGCCTCGCGCTCCACGGGCCCAGCTCGGTACCGCTTGTTGAGCGCGTCTTCAGCGATACACAGAGCGTTGCCGAGCTGAGAGACGGCGAGAACACGATCATCGGGTTCAATGATGCCCGTGTGATGATCGAGCGCGACGATATGTGCGGCGAAGTCGGGCTGTCCCTGACCATGCCCATCGGGCAGACCAGGGCTGTATACGAATCGCTGCTCGGCGCCATGGAGGCACACCCGCAGCTCAAGGCCCGCCCGAGCGGCTGGATGGCGCTTAACGCGGCCCGCATTGAAGCAGGGCACCCGCTGTTCAACCTGGACTTCGGCGATTCGAATCTCCCTGTCGAATCGGGAATCATCGAATCACGCGTGCACTTCGCCAAGGGGTGCTATCTGGGCCAGGAGGTCGTGGCGCGGATGCACGCGCGGGGCGCTTGCGCCCGCAGGGTCGTCGCCGTGCGTGTAGAGGACCAGCAGATCACGCCCGAGCACACGGAGATCCTTCAGCCCACGACCGGTTCACAGGTCTTTGAAACCGGCAAGGAGGGCGAGACCCCGGTCGGTGTGGTGACCAGTTCGACCATCTCGCCCATGCTCGGTGCGATCCCGATCTGCTTCGCGATGATCAAATCCGGTCATGAGAGCGCAGGCGCTCAGGTCAGCATCTCCGCCGAGGGCGGGATCGTGCGTGGGTCGGTTCAGGAGTCGCTGTCGTTCTGGACCAAGCCCGGGCTCGCTTCGGCCTGAGCGGCGTAATGCAGCTCAACATCACTGCCGATGGGCTTCGAACGCAGCAGCGTGAATCGTCGCATCTGTTCGAGCGACGGCGCATCACGCCCTGTTGCAACGGGCATAGCCTGTGCATCACCCAGGATGCCGGGCGCGAGGTGAACCACGGCCTGGTTGATCAGCTTGTGCTCGAGCAGCGATCCGAGCAGCGTCGGCCCGGACTCGCTGAGCACGGTGGCAACCGCGTGGACCCGGTGGAGGTGCCCGAGGCAGGCACGGATATCGATCCGTCCATCACGAACCGTAGCGGGCTCGGCGATGATCGATGTCCCGGCAAACGCGCCCGGCCTTTGCGTGTACACGATCGTTGGGATCCGAGCCGCGGTCTCAACGAGCCGTGAGCCGAGCGGTAGACGCCCGCCCGTGTCGAGCACGACCCGCTTGGCGATGCGCCGTACGCTCGGGCAGTCCCTGGCGGTGAGCATCGGGTCATCGGCGATCGCGGTGCCCACCCCGATCATGACCGCGTCCACCCTGGCACGCAGGCGGTGTACGCGTGCGCGACATCGCGCGCTGGAGATCCACTGACTCTGTCCGGTGCGGGTCGCGATGCGGCCGTCGATGGTCTGCGCCCACTTGGCGATGACCCACGGCGTACCGGTCTCGATCCGATGAAGGAAGGGCTGGCTGACAAAGTGGGCGTTCTGGCTCGAATCGCTTTGCGTGACGGTGACACCCGCGGCTTCGAGCAGGGCCCAGCCGCCGCTGGAGACCGAGTGGGGATCGCGCGAAGCGATGACGACCCGTTTGATCCCGGCCTCGATGACCGCGTCGGTACAGGGCGGCTGCTTCCCGTGATGACAGCAGGGTTCGAGGGTGCAGTAGAGCGTCGCGCCGTGCGGATCGTGACCGCTCGCGCGGGCTGCGGCGATGGCGTCGCGTTCCGCGTGGAGATCTCCGAATCGACGGTGGTGCCCGATGCCGATGACCCGATTATCTTTGACGAGCACCGCCCCCACCATCGGGTTGGGCTCGGCATGCCCGAACGCACGCGAGGCAACACGGGCGGCCAGATCCAGGTAGTACTTTTCTGATCGCTTCTGATTCATGCCTGGCGGATCATTTCTGCTCGCTGCTCGTCGGTGATGTGGTCATGCGTATCGCCCAGCCAGCGCCTCGCGTCCTGAACATAGCCGGCGGTCGGTTTGAGTTCCGGGATCCGGGAAGACCAGTATCGGTTGAAACGCATCATGGCGAGTTCACGGACCAGCTTCGCGACCATCGAGGCGAGGGCGACCGGGAAGTAGGCACCATCCGCGCCCGGGGTGAGCAGCACGCCTGTACGCTGATCGCAGCGGTATCGCGAGGCGCGGGCTGATTCCTCCTCGACCTGCACATCATCGAAGTGACGGGCAAGAAGCGATGCGTAGCGCGTGCGCCCGCTCTGTCGATCACAGACAATCCGCGCGTCGCACCCGGCCCGGTGCCATGCACGAGCGGATTCGATCAGATCGCTCATGGCGGCACCCGTCGCCGCCGCTTTGCTGCGGTGATCCCGGTAGAACCGGTTGAACTCGCGCTCCCCGATCAGCCGCACACGCAGGTCGAGCAGCTCGACGCCGGCTCTGCTCATGGTGGACCGCAGCGTGTTGGACTCGATCGCGAGCATGTCGGCGCCGACCCCCAGCGGGAGCCCGATGGGATCGCCCGCGTACCACGCCAGTGGTTCGTGCGCACAACCCAGCGACTCCATGAGTTGTGCGTCATCGAGTGGCGATCGCTGATCGCGGGCGCCGAGGAAGGCCAGCACACCCCGCTCAAGATGATGGAGCGGGTGTTTGGTGACACTGGAGTTCGCGAGCTTGAGATCCTTGGAGTCTCCCACCGCGATGCGTTGACGGGCCTCGCGTTTGGTCCGGCAGACAGCTCCCCCAAGCATGGCCCACAGATCCGGAGCCGGATCGCCCGGCGACCAGCCATCTATGCGCAGCGTGGCACTGGCGACACAGAGCGGCCCGAGCATCGGCCCGTAGCCAGCTTCGTCGATGCCTGTGTAGATCAGAGCCATGGGTGCCTTTGTCAGGTGTGTGGGTATCGCCCCGGAACAGGTGAGATGTTATCGAACGCAGGGCCGGAGCATTCGTTGCGACCGGTACCCGAGTATATGAAGTCTGGACGGGTGACTCGACCCAACAGCGTTTCATTCCGATCTGGGCTGTGAAGGCTCGTGTGAATCGGGCCCGATCACATGGAACTCATCATCCCGAGGACTCGCCCGTGTCACATCCAACACCGACCAACATCGTCCGTCCCGTCCGTCTCATGCTTGGGCTCTCGCCGATCGCGCTGATGCTCGCCGCCGGCCTGACCGGTTGCGAGAGCACCACCGCGCTGACCCGCAGCAATACCGAGCAGTTCACCCCAGAGTACAAAGCCAAGCTCGCGAGCGTCTCGCTCGATCCCAGCAGGACAACCGGCAGCTTCACCCCCGAGAGCTACATCAACGAGGGTGGCGAGATCGAGCTCCCTCAGCAGTGGGTCTCGGAAGCACGCGAGGGCAGCGCTTCCATCCAGTCGCAGCGAGCCAACGCACAGTCGTTCGAGGTCTTTGCGGAGTCGCAGTACACCGAGTCGATGGCCGGCGCCGACGCGGACCTCCAGGACGGATTCGTTTCGCGTGACACCGGCTACGCCGACGCGGAGCTGACCCGCAATGTTCACAACGCGAACCTCTCGAAGCTCGGAAGCGATATTCAGGCACGCGAGTACGCCGCCTCAGCCAAGTGGGAGCGCCAGGAAGCCTTCCTCGTCGCTTCGGTGAAGGAGTGGCAGGCAGAGATCGAGCGCATGCGATCGTCTTCAGAGAAGGACTGGTCGTCGTCGCTGGCTGAGCATGACCGCATGATGGCGAGCTATCAGGCCGTGCGTGATCGCGGCCAGGCCGAGATCACCTCGATGGTGCAGACCGCCGACCTGACCGAAGAACGAGCGATCCAGAAGGTGGAATCGCTCCGTGCGCAGGCCAAGGCCGTCGCCGAGCAGAGCAACGCGGAAGTCAGCCGCCTCAACTCACTGATCGGGACGACCACCGATCGTTTCAACGCCGAGTACGCGGAGCTGACGCAGCGTGCACGCTCGCTCGATGCGCAGATGAGCAGCGAGATCGCGACGCTCGATGCGCAGGCCAACCAGTTCATGGTCGCCGATGCGGACGAGAACTACAAGCTCGAGATCGAAGCCGCGCAGGTGACCTTCGAGGCAACCGTCGCCGAGGCCGAAGAGATCCAGCTGCAGGCCCAGGAGCAGGCAGCGCGAGACCGTGCCCAGTACGCCCGCCTGAGCGCCGACGCACAGGCCAAGCTCGACTCGGCATCGACGACATTCACCGAAGCCCAGCAGTGGGTTGCGACCCAGTACGCCAAGTCGATGGCGGACATCCAGAACACGCTCGCCCAGGCCGAGCGTGAGGAGCAGGTCGCCCGCAGCGCTTATGTCAAGGCCGAGATCGATGCCCGCGTGGCGGCGATGAACGCCGAGGCACAGCACAACAAATCACTCGCTCAGGCTGAGCTCGATCAGATCCAGGCTCAGGCGGAGTCGGACGCAAAGTCGCTTCAGGCCAAGTTCGCCAAGGAGTTCGCGGAGCAGGCACGCAAGGGCAGCTTTGTGATCCCCAGCAACACCAAGGACTTCGAGGAGGGCGTGAGCCCCAGCGACAAGACCCCCGAACTCGCCAAGGCGGGCAAGAAGCCCGTGAATGTCGAAGCCGACCGGATTGCCGCGTTCAAGACCGGCCTTGCCAAGGCAGCCCAGCTGCGCCAGCAGGCCGACGCCGACCGTCTGGGCGCGATCGCCCAGCGTGACGCGGAGATGGGCAAGTTCAACGACTGGTGGAACAGCAAGGAAGCGGACTTCCACGCGACCATGGCCTCGGTCGATGCGTTCATGCAGAAGTCCAATGCCGAAGTTGATCGGATGAATGCCAAGACCCAGTCGCTGCTCGCCAGCGCCGATACCGAGCGCAACCGCGCCCTGGTGGACGCCGAGAGCGGCCGCACTGAGATTCTTGCTTCGGTCGAGACCCTCAAGGGCAGCTCGGTCACCATGAGCAAGAAGCGTGACGCGCAGGTCCGCCAGCTCTTCGCCCAGGCGGAGGCAACCAAGCGGATCGGCGAATCGAAGGTCGCGTCGCTGAGCGTGCAGCGTGACTCGGCCAAGCGTCGTGGTGCCGCCAAGAGCAGCCAGCTGCTCGCGGAGGCAAGCTCGCTCGAGCAGACCCAGCGTGCGGTCGTGGCCCAGATGCGTCAGGAAATCGACGGTGCGCGTCAGATCCTCAACGCGGAGCTCGCTCGCCTGAATCAGGCGGCCGACAGCTTTATGGCGATCGCCAAGGCGAACTTCGACGAGGGCACCGCGATGGCCGACGCATTCGAGCGGATCGCTGTCGCCAACACCTCGGAGCTGACCGCCCGCCACATCGCCAGCAAGAAGCAGTCGGATGCTGATCTCGAGTACATGGCCCACCTCTCCAACGCGGGCGCCCTGATGCGTGACGCCGAGGTCGAGCGCATGTTCGCTTCGGCAGACGAGCAGCTCGGCTTTGCCAAGGCACAGGACATCGCTTCGCGCGGCAACATCGAGGCGGATTACGATGTCGCTCTGGCCTCGGCGACCCGTGAGTTCACGGTCGCCGATGCCCGCGAGTCCGGTGTCCGCAGCCGCTTCGACCATCGCGTCGCGATGACCGAGTCGGATCGCAACCGTGCGTACGCCGATCTGTACGCTCAGGCCCAGCAGCAGCTGGCTCGCAACGAGATCGCCGCGGCCCACGCGGCGACCTACTCGGAGCAGTCGATGGCCGCGCTCGAGCGTCTGAACCAGACCTCGCGGACCTTCCAGCTGACCGCACAGCGGAACTGGGATAGCCGTCTGGCGATGCCCACCGCGTTCGATACCCCCCAGGGTGTCGAGGCGTTGTACAACGAGACGAAGCCGACCTTCGACTTCAGCTCGTTCGTGAGCGTCCCCACTGATACCGAATAATCGGTATGTGACTTGATGAGTCCATGAACCGCCCGGGTGAGTCCCCGGGCGGTTTTTCATTGGTGCCGGTCGGCATTTGGAGCATACAAACTGGACATGAAAAAACGGGGCCCGAATGGGCCCCGTGGTCGCTGAATGCGGATGAGAGGACTCGAACCTCCACGGGATTTTACTCCCACTTGGACCTGAACCAAGCGCGTCTACCAATTCCGCCACATCCGCGTGGGGGGGAGATCATTGACCCGCTGGTGCATGATGGCAAGCCCGCGGCTTCGCTGATCTCGTGCCCCGGGGGTTACTTGGCCTCGGCGAGTTCGAGTTCGTCGAGGTCCATCTCGTCGGCTTCGATCTCCTCGGCGGCGGAGGCACCGGCCTTGGCGCGGGCGGGGAGGCGGATGTCGAGGATCTTCTGCTTGATCTCCTCGAAGAGTTCATTGTTCTCGGCGAGGAACTCCTTGGCCTTCTCGCGGCCCTGTCCGAGGCGGATCTCGCCGTAGGAGTACCAGGCGCCGGACTTCTGGACGACCTTGTCTTCGACAGCAAGGTCGACGAGGTCGCCGGTGATGGAGATGCCCTCGTTGAACATGATGTCGAACTCGGACTGGCGGAAGGGCGGGGCGACCTTGTTCTTGACGACGCGGACGCGGACATGGTTGCCGACGGCGACATCGCCCTCCTTGATGCTGCCGGTGCGACGGATGTCGAGGCGGACGGAGGAGTAGAACTTGAGGGCCCGCCCGCCGGGTGTGGTCTCGGGGGAGCCGAACATGACGCCGATCTTCTCGCGGATCTGGTTGATGAAGATGACGGTGCAGCTGCTGCGGGCGATGACGCCGGTGAGCTTGCGCATGGCCTGGCTCATGAGTCGTGCCTGGAGCCCCACGACCGAGTCGCCCATCTCGCCTTCGATTTCGGCGCGGGGGATAAGTGCGGCCACGGAGTCGACGACGATGACATCAACGGCGTTGGATCGCACGAGGAGTTCGCAGATCTCAAGAGCCTGCTCGCCGGTGTCGGGCTGGGAGACGAGCATGTCGTCGATGTTGACGCCGATCTTGCGGGCCCATGACGGGTCGAGGGCGTGTTCGGCGTCGATGAATGCGGCGACGCCGCCCTTCTTCTGAGCGTTGGCGAGGACGGTGAGTGCGAGGGTGGTCTTACCGGATGATTCAGGGCCGAAGATCTCGACGATGCGGCCGCGGGGGATGCCCTTGCCGCCGAGCGCGAGGTCGAGAGAAAGGGCGCCGGTGGAGATGCCGGGGATGTTGTTGTAGGCGTCTTCGTCGAGACGCATGATCGAGCCCTTGCCGAAGGCCTGATCGATCTGGGCGAGTGCCCGGTCGAGTGCCTGCTTCTTCTGCTTTTCGTTCTCGGGGATGGGCTTGTGTTCGATCGCTTTCTTTGACTTGGCCATGATGTGGTGCCTTTCGGGCTTGCCGTGCGGGGCCGCGGGCGCTGTTGGGAG
>CAYQRD010000003.1:25350-48436 GCA_964419845.1 uncultured Phycisphaeraceae bacterium | reverse complement strand
CCATGATGTGGTGCCTTTCGGGCTTGCCGTGCGGGGCCGCGGGCGCTGTTGGGAGTGGCGTTTGAGCCGCTCCCGCAGCCTTGTGGGCGCACGGGGATCAGCACAGAATCAGACGGGGCGATGTCCATATCAACCCACAATCCGGCCGGGGGCGGTGCTGCGCGCGGGCCCGGCGGGGCGACTATACCAGACACCAAACACCCTGTCAATGTCAGGGTGGCGTTTGGTGGCACATTTTTGTATGTGATTGGCGGCGGTGGGCTTATCAATCGTCATCGTCGTCTTTGTACCCACCGATGCCATCATCGATCACGCTGCTGGCTCCGGGGGTGCCGCCCAGCGGGGCGTGGAGGCCGTGCTGGTGGACGAGCACGCCGCCCTGATGGCCTGCATTGGTCAGGGCCATGA
The DNA here is from genome assembly GCA_964419845.1 of uncultured Phycisphaeraceae bacterium. Lineage (GTDB taxonomy): Bacteria > Planctomycetota > Phycisphaerae > Phycisphaerales > UBA1924 > UBA1924. The sequence continues at coordinate 48,028 of CAYQRD010000003.1, read as the reverse complement.
CGGCGAAGAGGTAGACGATGGTGACAAGGGCTGTCCCCGAAGTCAGGATCATTGGCTTTTTCGTCTCGGCGACCTTGTTGTACACACCCCAGACCATGAGGAAGATCAGCGTGGACGCGAGGAACAGGTTGCGAGCACGCTCGGCGGTCTCTTCGTGCTCGTGGATGGCCTCGTTCACCACTTGTGACGTTGCGCCAACGATGTCTTCGGCAGCTTCACCGGTGAGTACCGCGACAAATGCAGCAATGGTCCCGACCACCAGCAGCATGGCCGCGGATGCGAACCAGGTGTTGCGGCGTTTTCTGTCGACCAGACCGATGAGCATGGGCAGCCATGCGATGAGCAGGATCCCGATGGGGAAGTGGACGACGATGGGGTGGAGGCCCTCGAAGGGCGGCATGGGTGGGAAACCAAACATGGTGAACTCCTGTTGTATGGGTACAGGATTCTATTCGTGATAAGATTGTCTGCTTTTCAGTCGTTCGTTAATTTTCTCGGGAATCGTAAAACGCGTCGAGGTCGGCTTTGAGTTTTTGGAGCATGCCGAGGTGGGCGTACATCATGTGCCCGGCCTCGTAGTAGTGCATCTCGATGTTGTTCTTGATTTCGGGTCTTAGGAACATGTGATCGATGGTGTACTGGGTGGCGAAGTAGGGCGTGGCGAGGTCGTAGTAGCCGTTGGCGATGAAGACCTTCATGTAGGGCATCTTGTGCATGGCGCTGCGGAGGTTTTCGGCGACATTGAGGTACTGGTTGTCCGCGACGCCGCGGTAGGACCAGGGCCAGACGCTGGTGAGGATCTCGTAGCGCAGGTCGGAGTTGTAGTTGAGATCCTGACGCAGGTACTGGTTCATGGATTCGGTGTAGATGGATTGGATCGCGGTGTATGACGGGTCGAACTCGTAGGAGTCAGCGGCGTCGTCGCGGTCGAAGCCGGTGAATCTTGAGTCGAGGCGGCCGACGGTTTTGCCCTCATCGCGGAGGAGCTGCTTGGGGAAGCGGGGCATGTTGATGCGCAGCTGGGTCTGGAGGGCGTACTGCTCCGAGACGCCGGTGTAGTCGCTGAGCTTGCGGGCGATGTGGTTGCGGGCGTTGTCGTCGAGTTGATCACCCGATGCCAGGGCCAGCCAGTATTCGCCCATCGCGAACTCTTCCACTTCGGCGAGGAACTCGGGGAGGGGCATGGACTGGTAGGGTTCTTCCAGGGCGTCGTGGAATCGGGCGGTGGCGGCGAAGCTGGGGAGGTAGAGGGGATAGGGGAGATCGTTGCCGACATCGAAGCGGGCGGTCTGGAAGTTCATGATGGCGCTGACGAGGATGGTGCCGTTGATCGCGATGCCGTGCGTGCCCTGGAGTTCATCGACGAGGCCGGCGGCGCGGGTGGTGCCGTAGGACTCACCGGTGATGTACTTGGGGCTGCCCCAGCGGTTGGTCTTGCCAAGGTAGATGCGGATGAACTCGGCGACGGAGTTGATGTCCTCGCGGACGCCGTGGAAGTCCTTGGGGTTCCCGTCCTCGGCGGCGCGGGAGTAGCCGGTGGCGACGGGGTCGATGAAGACGAAGTCGGACTTGTCGAGGAGGGAGTATTCATTCTCGACGAGGGCGTATGGGGGTGGGCCGGGGTTGCCGAAGTCGTCGATGGGGTTGACGCGTTTGGGGCCATAGACGCCGAGGTGGAGCCAGACGGAGGAAGAGCCGGGGCCGCCGTTGAAGCTGAAGGTGATGGGTCGGTCGGCGGGATCGGGGAATGCGGGCTCGACGCCGTCGGCCGGCGGGTTCTCAAGCATGCGATAGGCCATGTAGAAGACCTGTGCGGTTGGTTCGTGCTTGCCGCGGAGTTGAGCGAGGGTGAGGGTGCCGGCGGTGGCCTGGTAGTGGATCAGTTGGCCGTTGATGGTGACGGAGTGGTAGGTGACGGAGGTTGCGTCGGGATAGACAACGAAATCGGAATCTGCTTTCTGACCAGCATCTTGCGCGAAGGCATGCGTCTGAAGGAGCAGCGAGATGGTGATCAGGGCGAGTTTGACGGTGCGGATGAGAGATGGGGTGGTCATGGTGACAGCGTAAAGCCATTCGAGCTTTCCTGCAAGGCGGGTGGCGCTGGTTGAGGACAGGGAAGATTCCCGGTTGGTCCCCTACCGTTGTGGACCATGAGTGAGACCTCTTCGACTTTGCGTTCATTGACCGATTCGTTTCTGGAGACCGAAGCCCAGATCAAGCTGGGGGGCGGGGCCAAGGCCATTGAGCGCCAGCATGCCAAAGACCGCCTGACGGCAAGAGAGCGGATCGAAAAGCTGATTGATGAGGGCTCCCACTTTCAGGAACTCGGGCTTTGGGCGGCGTTCGAAATGTATCAGGATGCCGGCGGCGCGCCCGGCGCGGGCGTGGTCGTGGGCATCGGGTCGGTGCACGGGAAGAAGCACATGATCATTGCGAATGACGCGACGGTGAAGGCCGGGGCGTTCTTTCCGATGACCTGCAAGAAGATCATCCGGGCCCAGACGATGGCACATATGGCACGCCTGCCCTTGCTGTATCTGGTGGACTCGGCCGGGGTGTACCTGCCGATGCAGGAGGATGTGTTCCCGGACACGGACGACTTTGGACGGATCTTCCGGAACAACGCGAAGATCAGCGCCGATGGGATTCCGCAGATCGCGGCCATCATGGGCTTCTGTGTCGCCGGCGGCGGGTATCTGCCGGTGATGTGCGACACGCTGCTGATGACGGAGGGATCGGGGCTGTATCTGGCGGGGCAGGCGCTGGTGAAGGCGGCGATCGGGCAGGATGTGAGTGATGAGGAGTTGGGCGGAGCGAGCATGCACGCATCAATCTCGGGGACGATTGATTTTCATGAGCCGGATGATGATGCGTGCCTCCAGCGGCTCCGCTCGCTGGTCGCCAAGTACCCCGATGTGAACTTCGAGGAGATCTCCGAGTCCCATGTTCAGGCGTACAGGGACGGCGAGGATATCTACACGCTCTTCACCGACAAACCGGGGCAGCAGTACGATGTAAAGGACATCATCGCGTGCGTGGTCGACTCGCGTGCGGTGCCCAACGAGGAGGGTCACAGATCGCTCGAGCCGGACTTCGACGAGTACAAGGCGACCTACGGCGAATCGGTGGTCTGCGGGTACGCGACCATCGGGGGCATGCCCGTGGGTATTGTTGCCAATCAGGGCAAGCTGACCACGAGGCAGATGCCGGGCGGCAAGGCGGGCCCGAGCAAGGCATCGAGCATGCCACGGGTGATCTACGACGACAGCGCCGACAAGAGCGCCCGGTTCATCATGGACTGCAACCAGCGGAAGATCCCGATTGTGTTCCTGCATGACACGACGGGCTTCATGGTCGGGCGCGACAGCGAGCAGGGCGGGATCATCCGCAGCGGGGCCAAGATGGTCAACGCGATGAGCAACTGCGTGGTGCCCAAGATCGTGGTGATCATGGGCGGCTCGTTCGGCGCGGGGAACTACGCGATGTGCGGGCGGGCGTTCGATCAGTTTGTCGCGATGGCCTGGCCGGGCAGCAAGTGCGCGGTCATGGGCGCGGGCTCGGCGACAGGTACACTCGCCATGATCGAAGAACGCTCCCGCGCCCGCAAGGGCGAGGAGATCGACGCGGAGACCCGCGATGCGATCCTCGACGCGGTGCGGGACTCATACAACGAGCAGCAGGACATCCGTCACGGTGCGGCGCGGGGGTGGGTCGATCGGATCATCGAACCGCACCGGACGCGTGAGGAACTCATCGAGGCCCTGCGTGCGGCAAACCAGGGCTGGGATTACTCGGTCGATTTCAAAACAGGTGTGCTGCAGGTCTGATGACTGAAACGAGGAACCGATGAAACGAATCTGTCTTTTTTCGCTTTCGATGCTCATGCTCATGCCCGGCTGCGTCGTCTGGGACATCGAGGAGGGGATCGCGACATCCAACCAGAATCTCGAGCAGATCGAGGGCGAGCTCAGCACCATCAACGCGAATCTCGACACGGTCAACGCGCGCATGAGCTCGATGGATGAGCAGCTCATGAGTCTTCAGGCCCAGATCGATGCGACCAATGCGCACCTTGAGTCGCTCCGCAAGACCATCAACAACATCGACAACACCATCCCCTTCCTGAAGCTCTCGGGCGATGACGAAGAGGAGCAGGAGGCCTTGGAGAACGGGCAGGCCGAGGAGCTGCCCGCGAAGAAGGAATCACCGGACCCCGAGGCGGGCGGCTCATGAATAAGCGGGTCCGAATCACCGATGTCTCACCACGCGATGGGCTCCAGGCGGAGCTCTCGGTTGTCCAGACCACCGACAAGGCCCGCCTGGTCGAGCTTGTCGAGCGTTCGGGCGTGGACGAGGTCGAGGTGAGCAGCTTTGTCAGCCCCAGGTGGGTCCCGCAGCTTGGCGATGCCGGCCAGCTCTTCGGACTGCTCGCCGGGAACAAGCCCGCCGGCATGGTGTACTCTGCGTTGGTGCCCAATATCAAAGGGCTCGACGCGGCGCTGGCGGTCAATCAGGCCGCTCGGCAACAGTTTGGCGAGGAACGACTCATCGACAAGGTCGCTGTCTTTGCCGCGGCGAGCGAGGGCTTCTCGCTCAGGAATACCAATGGCACCATCGAGGAGGTGCTGACTCGATTCAAGCCGATGATCCCGCTCGCGCATGAGCATGGCCTGATGGTGCGTGGGTACATCTCTTGTATCGTCCGCTGCCCGATCGACGGCGAGATCGATCCGGTCACGGTGGGCGATGTCGCGAGCCGGTTGCTCGACATGGGCGTGGATGAGATCGATCTGGGCGACACGATCGGCGCGGCAACCGCCGAAACGATCGAGCCCGTGATCATGGAGGTGATCGACCGGCTCGAGGGCGAGGCAATCAACGAGTACGGGGACCCGACCCTGACGCTGCACCTGCACGACACATTCGGGCATGCCGCCGAGTGTGTCGAGATGGCCTTGGATCTGGGAGTACGCTCGTTCGACTCCTCGGCGGGCGGGCTCGGTGGCTGCCCGTACGCATCAACAGAATCGTCGCGCGCGCCGGGCAATATCTCTACGGCCCTGCTCGTCGAAGCGATCGAGCGGGCCGGGTTCAGCACGGGCGTCGACCGGGCCGCGCTGTTCGAGGCAAGCGAGTACGCCGCGGGGCTCATCCGATGATCAGGGTTGAATCTCAGGAAAACATCACGATCATCTCGCTGGACCGTGCGGACAAACGCAACGCGATGCTGCCCGGGATGCTCACGCAACTCGTGGAGGCGTTCGAGAGCGCGGCCCAGGCCCGCTCGATTGTTCTGCTCGGCGAGGGGAAGACATTCTGTGCGGGGTTCGATCTCCGCGTGTGCGCCGCGGATAGCTCGGGAGAGACAATGCGGTCGCTGCTCACGGGGCTTTCCGGCGTCGTGCGGGCGATGCGTTCGTGCACGGGGCCGATTGTGCTGGGCGTGCACGGGGCGGCGGTCGCGGGCGGGTGCGCGTTGCTGGGCGGTGCCGATGTGGTCGTCGCGAACCGTGACGCGAAGCTGGGGTACCCGGTCGTCAAGATCGGGGTTTCCCCTGCGGTATCATCGCCGTTCATGCTCGCATCGATCACGCCCGGTCGCGTGCGAAGCCGGCTGCTGGACACGGAGCTGATCACCGCGGAGCGGGCCGTGTCGATCGGTCTGGTCCATGAGCTTGTCGATCAGCCCGAGGGTGTCAGACGACGCGCAATCGAGATCGCATCGCAGCTCGCCGCCAAGCCCGGTATCGGATGCTCGGCGACCAAGCAATGGCTCAACGAGCTGGTCTCGGATCAGACTCAGCGGGCCCAGGAGGGGCTCGACGCCTCACTCTCGCTCACCGGCGGCGAAGAGGAACGCGTCATGCTCGGTGCCCTCTGGGCGTGAAATCTACATCAGACGAAAGAACACCATGACTCACACACAGCCCGTGCTCCTCGAAACCGACGGCCCGATCGCAACACTGACGATCAACAGACCCGAAGCACGCAACGCGATGTCCATCGAGATCCTTGAGGCGATGCACGAGGCGATCGATTCGATGCGCGATTCGTCCGCACATGTGCTCGTGATCACTGGCGCGGGAAAAGCATTCTGCGCGGGAATGGATCTCAAGGCCGTGCTCATCGAGCTCTCGGGCGACGCATCGATCGGCGCGCAGCTGCTCACCAGTCTTGCTCGCCTGACCCTCAAGATCCGCACACTCGATCAGGTCACGGTTGCCTCCGTGAACGGTGCCGCGATCGGAGGCGGGTGCGGCCTGACCTGTGTCTGCGACATCACCGTCTCCCATGCGGACGCCAAGCTCGGCTTCCCGGAGGTCGATCTGGGCATCTGCCCGGCGGTCATCGCACCATGGGTGCTCAGGAAGCTCGGCGCGGGTGTCGCCCGCAAGGCGATGCTGATGGGTGGCGTGATGAGCGGACGCGAGGCGTATGACATCGGGCTGGTCGATCAGCTCGCCGACGATCGCAACGGGCTGACCGCCCTGACACACGAGGTCGCAACGCGGCTTGCCACCGGCGGACCGAAAGCACTTTCTGCAACCAAGTCGTTGCTGAACCAACTCGACGGCTCTCTCGATGAGGCGACGCTCCTGCAAGGCGCCGCGTTATCGGCACGCGTCCTGGCGACGCCCGAAGCCCAATCGGCGCTCGCGAGTCGGATGAAACGGTAAGACTGGCGGGGCGCGATCTGTCCATTTCTCGCGTGCTTGCATAGGATTGGCTTGCATGCAATCCCTGCGAGTGCGCGTGCGTCAACAGAACACCGTTGTTCTGTGCGACCGGATTTATCGCAAGATACGGACATCGGATGCCAAGCGACCTCCTGCCTCTCGAGATCGGCAGTGCCGGGGACGGTACCAAGAAGATCGCCACGCTGACACTCGATCAGCCCGGTCGTCCGGTGGTTGTGATCGAGCAGTCGCTTCTTGAGCAACTCGACAGGACCCTCGACACGCTTCCGAGCGACCTCGATGGCTTCATCCTCGCGTCTGCGGCCGATCGTGCGTTTGTTGCAGGTGCCGATCTCAAGGCGATCATGGCGTTGAGTGACACCGAGCTGCATGCGTATCTCGAGTTTGGCGCCCGTGTGTTTCAGCGAATTGCGGATCTCCCCTGCCCCACCGCCGCGGTCATTCACTCGACGGCTCTTGGCGGCGGGCTCGAACTGGCGATGCATTGCGACGGGCTGATCGGCCTCAACGATCCGGATGCCAAGCCCTACCTGATCGGGCTGCCCGAAGCGGGGCTCAGGATCTGCCCTGGCTGGGGCGGCACGAACCTGCTGCCGGCACGCATCGATCCCGAGACCGCGATCGTCGCGACGGCTCGCGGGACGGCGTTCAAATCAAGCGAAGCCGCAAAGCTCGATCTTTTCGACGAGACCTGCAAATCACGCGATGATCTGCTCGGTACGGCCACGCACTGGCTGATCGGACAGGACCGCCCGAACCGGACGGGTCGGCCTTCGCGATGCGTCCAGTCGATGAACACGGACGAAATCGAGATCGCATTGGAGAAGGCACGGACCGAGCTCGATGATTCGTTGCACACCGCTGCGGTGCTCGATGCAGTGGAAGTCGGGATCAGTGCCGGCTGGAACGCCGCGCTCAAGGCTGAGCGGGATCATCTCGTCAGGCTGCGAAACTCGGCGCCAGCGCGTGAAGCGATCGAGGCGTTCTTTGCAAGATCGAGCAAGAAGTAACCAACCCCAAGCCCGCGGGCGGAACCGCCCGCGGATGCTGTTTGAAGACCCCTGAGGAGCATGAACCATGGCCGAGACCACCAAAGCCGATCTCAAGAACATGAAGGGCGTGTCGGAACGCGACAAGCAGATGATCGCCGACGCCGAGCAGTTGCTTGGACCCGAGCCTTCAACAATGGGCGCGGTCAAGAACCTCTTCTGGGGCAACTTCCGCGAAGAACTCTACTTCCCCTACCCGGAGATCGCCAAGTCCTCGCCGGACGAGACGGCCGAGTGCGACCAGTTGGTTGCCGAGCTTTCGGAGTACCTCAAGAACGAGCACCCCTCGATCGAGATCGATCAGGAGCAGTACATCCCAGAACGCGTGATTCAGCGCCTGTTCGATATGGGTGTGCTGGGCATGACGATCAGCAAGGAGTACGGCGGGCTGGGCATGGGGATCACCAGCTACAACCGGGTGCTCGAGACGATCGGCAAGTACTGCGGCTCGACGGCGGTCATGGTCTCGGCGCACCAATCGATCGGCTGCAAGGCGGTCATGCTCTTCGGCACCGATGAGCAGAAGGAGCGATGGCTGCCCAAGCTCGCACGCGAGTGGCTCAGCGCGTTCTGTCTTTCTGAGCCGCAGGTCGGTTGCGACGCGGGCGGGCAGGAGACAACCATCGAGCTCAGTGAAGATGGCGAGCACTACATCATCAATGGCGAGAAGAAGTGGGCGACCTCGGGGGCGATCTCCGGGCTGTTCACGGTGATGGGCAAGCAGACCATCGACGGGAAGCAGAAGGTCACCGCCGTGGTGTGCACGCCGGATATGGAGGGGATCGACATCTTCTCCAAGAACCGCAGCAAGATGTGCATCCGCGGCACATGGCAGGCGCGCATCCGGTTCACGAATGTAAAAGTACCCAAGGCGAACCTGCTGCACAAAGAAGGGCGCGGGCTCAATGTCGCCCTGACCTGTCTGAACTACGGGCGTTGCACGCTCTCGGCGGGGATGCTCGGCGGGGCGAAGACCGCCATGGATCAATCGATCAAGTGGGCCCAGACCCGGTACCAGTTCTCGCGTCCGCTCAGCGATTTCGAGCTTGTCAGGCAGAAGATCGCCCGCATGAGCGCGTACTGCTACGCGATGGACTCGGTGCTCTACATGACCACGGGCATGCTCGATCGTCACGATGATGACATCATGCTCGAGACGGCGATCTGCAAGGTGTTCTGCTCGGAGATGGGCTGGCGTACGGTCAACGACGCGGTCCAGATCGTGGGCGGCGAGGGCACCATCACCGAAAACGAGCTGGAGCGGATTTTCCGCGACTCACGCATCAACACGATCGTCGAGGGTGCCAACGAGGTCATGCAGTCGTTCATCTTCGCGTACGGCGGCAAGCAGCTCGCCGAGCAGATGCTGGGCATCAAGGAGATGGCCGACAACAAGAAGTTCACCCCCACTATGCTTCGTGCGGCGATCCCGCTGGGCATGGAGGTGTTCCTGGGCATGCGCAAGAAGGCACCGTCCATCAGCAAAGTGGATGCGTCACTGCGCAGCTACACGGAACGCCTCGCCAAACTGATCACCGAGCTCACCTACCAGTTCAAGGTGATCAGCAAGAAAAAGGACGCGGCGATTGTCACGGCGCAGGCGACGCAGGCGCGCCTTGCCGATGTGGCGATGTACCTGCACGCGTGGGCGTGCACGCTTTCGCGTCTGGATGCCGACCTGCGGAACGGCGAGTCGGGTACCGAGTTCGATCGCAACAAGGCTTCGGCGATTCACTTCTTCGACATGGCCGAGCTCGAGATCCATCAGTGCTTCAGGGCACTGCACGAGAACGCGGACGACACCATGCTGCGTGCGGCCGAGTTGGCGCTCAAGCACAGCGCGACCCTGCCGAACAGTGATTTCTATATCCCCGAAAGCTCACCCACCGCCAAGGGTACAGGGCGTGAGCACTCGCAGGATCACATCAAGCAGTTCCCGGGCACGGGTCGAGAGAACATCGGTGCTAACGGGCGTGAGCACATGCAGGAGACGATCGAGCAGTTGTGATCTGCCTTTATTCAGTTCCACACCAATCGCCCCGGAGGGGCGTTTTTTATGCATGGGCTTTCGTAATCAATACGCCAAGAACATGAAACTTGCCAAGGGGACAGGGCTGTCAACACTCCCTATACTTCCGCACCCCGGTGAGTCGGCATTTCGCATCGCCCGCCGCCTTTTCGAACGACGGATGCGCGATCGTTGACCGTGACCCGGCTGTGTAGGAGACACCATGCCACACCACACTGTGTTTGAAGCGAAAATCGAGCATCTGCAGATCCTCGATGAGACCGGGAAACTCGATAAAAAACTGGCCAAGGACACGCTCAGCGATGAGCAGGTCGTGTACCTCTACGAGCAGATGCGGATCTGCCGCGAACTCGATGAGATCGCGTTCAAGCTTCAGCGATCAGGTCGCATGGGTACCTACCCCCAGAACAAGGGTCAGGAAGCCAACGCGGTGGGTTCGGCGCTGGCGATGGTCAAGGGAAACGACTGGCTGGTGCCGTCGTACCGCGAGAACGCGGCCCTGTTCATGCATGGGCTGCCAATGCACTATGTCATCCAGTACTGGATGGGCGACGAGCGTGGGTCGCAGTTCCCCGAGGGGCTGAACATGACGCCGCTAAGCGTGCCCATCGGGACGCACATGCTGCACGCGACGGGGATCGCGTGGGCGATGAAGAACCGCAAAGAGAAGAACCGCGCGGTCATCACCTACTTCGGCGACGGCGCGACCTCTGAGGGCGACTTCCACAACGCGATGAACTTCGCGAGTGTGATGCAGGTCCCCACGATCTTCTACTGCCAGAACAACTCGTGGGCGATCTCGGTGCCGCGTGAGCAGCAGATGAACTCACGGACCGTGGCGCAGAAGGCGCTGGCGTACGACATGCCGACGATTCAGGTCGACGGCAACGATATCTTCGCGGTCTACAAGGCAACCCAGGACGCTCGCAAGCGGGCGATCGAGGGCGGCGGCCCGTCGTTCATCGAGGGTGTGACCTACCGGCTGGGCGATCACACCACCGCCGACGATGCACGGCGCTACCGCGATCAGGCCGAGGTCGATGCGTGGCTGGAGAAGGACCCGCTGATCCGCACCCGCAAGTACATGGAGAGCGTCGGCGTCTGGGACGACAAAAAGCAGGAAGAGCTTGAGACGCGTGCCAAGACGATCGTCAAGGAAGTGGTCGACGCGGCGGTCAATGTCCCCGCGCCCGACAAAGCGGACTTCTTCAACTACATGTTCGCCGAGTTGCCCGAGGACCTCAAGCACCAGCGCGACACGATGCGGACGAGTTCGATCGGTCGGAATCCTTCGCAGATCGGGCTGAAGGCGCAGCCGACGGAGGCCCGCTGATGCTCGTGGGGCTCTCGGACACCAAAGGCCGGGTTCAGTACATCAACGCGATGTATGTGAAGTCCGTCCAGCCGAAGGGCCAGGACTGTGTCGTCGAGATCAGCGGACGATCGACCAAGCTGCGTGTCAAGATGAGCGCCGAGCAGGTCGTTGAGTTGCTGAACGCGGCGATGCCCAGCAGCATCGAGGCGATGCTTGCTGTAGAAGATCAGATCCAAGCAGACCAAGCCGCCGCGGCAGCAGCCGCAGCCGCGGTTTAAAGAACCACCGGAGTCAGACCCATGGCAGAACAAACCCTCGTCGGCGCAATCAATCAGGCGCTCGATCAAATGCTCGCGAGCGACCCCGATGTCATCCTCCTGGGTGAGGATGTGGGGCTCAACGGCGGCGTGTTCCGTGTTACCGACGGCCTGCAGGCCAAGCACGGCAAGGACCGCGTCGTCGATACCCCGCTCGACGAGTCGGGCATCATGGGCACCTCCATCGGGCTGGCAATCGCTGGGATGAAGGCGGTTCCCGAGATCCAGTTCGATGGGTTCCTTGGCCCGGCGTACGACCAGTTCGTCAACCATGCGGCCCGCATGCGCACGCGCACACGCGGTGCGGTGACAGTGCCGATGACCGTGCGTGTCCCTGTCGGCGGTGGCATCCATGCGCCCGAGCTGCACAGCGACTCGCCCGAGGCGATCTATGCGCATTCGCCGGGGATCAAGGTTGTGATGCCGGTGACACCGTATGACGCCAAGGGGCTGCTGATCGCAGCGATCCGTGACCCCGACCCAGTCATGTTCTTTGAGCCCAAGCGGGTCTATCGCTCGTTCAAGGAGGAGGTCCCCGAGGAGATGTACGAAATCCCGATCGGCGAGGCCAAGGTCGTTAACGAGGGTGAGGATCTGACGATCGTCACCTGGGGTGCCCCGGTGTTCCAGTGCCTGGCGGCGATGGACAACCTGCCCGAGGATGTCTCGATCGAGCTGATCGATCTGCGATCGATCTACCCGTTCGATCTGGACACCATCGCCCAGTCGGTCCAGAAGACCGGTCGCTGCGTGATCGTGCACGAGGCCCCGCTGACCGCGGGCATGGGCGCGGAAATCGCGGCGCGGATCATGGAGGAGTGCTTCCTCTACCTCAAGGCCCCCGTGCAGCGGGTGGCGGGGTTCGATACGATCATGCCGTACTACAAGCTCGAGCTCGATTACCTCCCTGAGGCGCCACGCATTCAGAAGGGGATCGAGGAGTGCCTGGCGTACTAAGCCAGACTTGATCGGGACTGATACACACGAACAGCAGACGCACGCGTCTGAGCAGATACGAAGATTGGGAACATATGGCCGGCAAAGTCTCATCCGATCCGAACAAGTTCATCCTCCCCGACCTTGGTGAGGGGCTCGAAGAAGCCGAACTCATCAAGTGGGTCGTCAGCGAGGGCGATGCCGTCGACGAGCATGACATCCTTGCTGAGATGGAGACCGACAAGGCACTCGTCGAGGTCCCCTCGCCCCGCAAGGGCGTCATCAAGACCCTGCACGGATCCGACGGCGACACGATCAAGGTTGGCGCGGTCTTCGTGACCTACGAGGGCGGTGATGACGACGCCCCCACCGCAGCGCCCGAGGCTCCGGCGGCAAAGGCCGAGGAGAAGGACGCAGGCACCGTGGTCGGGCAGGTGTCCGACACGCTCGCGGGTATGGGCAGCGGCGACGGCAAGGCGCTGGCGGCTCCCGCGGTGCGTCGTCTGGCGCGTGATCTTGGGATTGACATTGACTCGGTCGCGGGCACCGGCATCGGTGGGCGTGTAACGGCCAAGGATGTTCGCAACGCAGCGGAAGGTGGCGGTGCCTCCAGGCCCGCACCAGCCCCAGCCCAAAGCACACCGGCACCTGCTGCGTCAGCTCCTGCACCGGCTCGGCCCGCCGAGACGCGCAAGCCGCTGAACCTGCCGTCGACCAATGTCGGCCAGTCGTACGCCCCACAGCGTCCGCAGGCACCCCAGCCGAGCTATCAGCCGTATCCCCAGCAGCATCAGCAGCCTGGGTATGGATATGCCCCCCCCGCGTACCCCTACCCCCCGCAGTATGCGCCCTACCCGCCCTACGGCTACGCCCCGCCACCACCGCCCGGCTACGGCTACCCGCAGCCGCCGATGCCCTATCAGAGTCCGCAGCAGGGCCTGCCCGCGGCACCGGGCTATCAGGGCCCGGGTGTATATCGCCCGATTCCTAGCCCGGCCCAGCAGAGCATGGTTCAGCCCGGTCAAAGCGAGGCGCACATCCCGTTCAAGGGGATCCGTCGCACCATCGCCAATCGGTTGCGTGAGTCAGTCAACACGGCCGTGCATTTCACCGTGATGGATGAGGCGGATGTCACGACGCTCGACGCGCTCCGCAAGGAGGTCAGCGCCCAGACCGGCGTGAAGCTCAGCTTCCTGCCGTTCCTCTCGGCCGCCGTGGCCCGGGCGCTCGCGGGCCGCTTTGGCGCGATGAACGCGATCGTCGATGAGCAGCGCGAAGAGATCGTGCAGTACGGCGCGGTGCATCTTGGCATCGCGACGGACACGGAGAACGGCCTGATGGTCCCGGTGATCCGTGATGCGGATCGTATGAATGTGGTCGAGCTCGGGCAGGCGATCGTGAATGTCGCGACCGCCGCGCGTGATCGCTCGATCCCGCGCGACCAGCTCATGGGCTCAACCTTCACGATCAGCAATGTCGGCTCGCACGCGGGCCGGTTTGCCACGCCGGTGATCAACAGCCCCGAGGTTGCGATCCTCGCGGTCGGCAAGGCCTACGACGGCGTGGTTGTTCGTGACGGGCAGGCGATGGTGGGCAAGGTGATGCCGCTGAGTCTGGCGTGCGATCATCGCGTCGTTGATGGTGCGACGGCGGCGCTGGCGCTGGCCGAGATCGTCGAGTCGCTGCAGTGCCCTGATTCTTTGCTCTGAATCACATTGCTGGTCTAATAACAGAACTCCATTGAAAAGGGCACCGATCAGCTGATCGGTGCCCTTTGAGTTTGATGGATTGTTCGCTCAGCTTGCGTGTGAGCGATTGCCACGGGGCTTGCCCGCCCCGGCGCCCTGCGGCTTGCTCTTGGGATAGCCGGACTTGGCCTTGGCAGGCTTTCCAGCACCGACCCGAGCGGCACGCTTGGCGTTTTTGCTCTTGGGTGCCTTGCGGGGTGCGGTGTTGTCATAGGCACGGCGAGGGCCGCCGCGGCTTCCGCCTCTTCGGTTGCCGGGTTTGCCAGCGGTGTTGCCCGCGTGGGCGCGACGGGCGGGCGGGGCCTGGAAGGTGATGTCCTCGTGGTCTTCACCAACGGGGATATCAATCTGTGAACGCTTCTCGATCTGGCGGTAGAGCCCGAGCTCGTCGTGGTCGCAGAATGAGATGGCGATGCCGGTTGCGCCTGCGCGGGCGGTGCGGCCGATGCGGTGAACATAGGTCTCGGGGTCGAGGGGCATGTCGTAGTTGATCACATGGGTGATGTTGCTGACATCGATGCCGCGCGAGGCGATGTCGGTGGCGACCAGGATCTTGACGGCACCCTTCTTGAATCGGCCGAGGGCCTTGGTGCGGGCGTTCTGGGTCTTGTTGCCGTGGATGGCCTCGGCGTCGATGTTCTCGCGCCGGAGACCCTTGACAATCTTGTCGGCGCCGTGCTTGGTCTTGGAGAAGATGAGCATGCGCTCGACGGGGTCGTTTTCGAGGATGCGCAGGAGCAGGACCTTTTTGTTCTCGCGATCGAGGGTGTAGATCCGCTGTTCGATGGCATCGACGGTTGTCGCCTCGGGAGCGGTCTCGATGGTGACGGGGTCTGTCAACAGGGCGTTGGCGAGCTGACGGATCTCACGCGAGACGGTTGCCGAGAAAAACAGGGTCTGGCGGTCTTCGCGGACCATCTCGACAACCCTGCGGATGTCGTGGATGAACCCCATGTCGAGCATGCGGTCGGCCTCGTCGAGCACGAGGAACTCGACCTCGCTCAGGTCGATGTGGCCCTGGTTGATCAGGTCAAGCAGACGCCCGGGGGTGGCGACGAGGACATCGACACCCTCACGCAGGGCCGAGACCTGCTTGCGCTGGTTGACGCCCCCGAATACCACCGCGTGGCGGAGGTTGAGGTTGCGGCCGTAGGCGACGAAGCTGTCGAAGATCTGGGAAGCGAGTTCGCGAGTCGGCGCGAGCACGAGGGCCCGCGGCGAGCGGCCACGGCCGCGATGTCGGTTCTGCTTATGGCCGCTGTCCTCGTCGAGCAGATGCAGCACGGGGAGCGCGAACGCACAGGTTTTGCCGGTGCCGGTCTGCGCGGTACCGAGGATGTCGTGGCCCTCGAGTGCAGCTGGGATGGCCTGGGCCTGGATCGGGGTCGCGTCGGTATAGCCCTTGTCGGCGATCGCGCGAACGATGGACTCATTGAGCCCGAGTTCAGTGAACTTCATATGTATGTTTTCTCAGTTGCCGGGGCCTTTTCAGATTCCGGTGAGGTCTCGGGCTATCAGGGTGCCCTGGAGATTCCGGAATGTCAGGCGTGCGCGAAGTGCGTCAGAGGCAAGCAACCGGAGTGGGTTTGGTGCGCCATGGTCCTGATTGTGCAGGGCGCGGTCAGAACAATATGCATCAGAACCGGTCGGCGCATGAAGATTCTGAGATTGATGCGAAATCAGTTCGTTCCTCACCCCGCGAGGGCAAGTTCGATCAGAATCGCGATCAGGAACCACAGCACAATGGCGGTCAATCCAACAGCAGGATTCAGGAGCCAAAGCGACCATCTCGGGAGTTTCGATCGGTAAAGTCCCATATTCGTTGCGAATGCGATGCCACCCAGCAACCCACCGACCAAACCGCCGACGGCTACAAGCAAAATCGGCCATCCGCACGCGATCATGACGATTGGGGAGAGCTTCTCGGTGGCTCGGTTTGACTCTGTTGGATCTACTTGTAGGGCTGGCATATTCGTGGCTCCAAGTGGGAAGTTGAGCATACCCTATCGATCACTGCTGATGGCTCGGAAATGAGACTCACGATTGACCCATCCCTGTGTGGGGGCTATCGTTGACGCCCTCCGGATGGAAACCGTGGGGAAGCAAAGGATTTACCTATGAAAAGCGACACCCACCCCACCTGGTACCCCTCCTGCAAGGTCTACTACAACGGCGAGGTCGTCATGACCGTCGGGGCGACGGTCCCCGAGCTCAAGGTCGATGTCTGGTCGGGATCGCACCCCTTCTTCACCGGCAAGACCGCGTTCGTTGACGCTGCTGGCCGTGTCGAGAAGTTCCAGAAGAAGTTCGCAGGCAACTACTTCCAGAAGAAGAACTGATCCGATCGGTCCCTGTTCGGGAATCCGGATATCGGTCGCTCCATTCTGCAGCCAACCAACGATTACACCCGTTTTTCGGGTGTTTTTTGTGTGTATTTCCTCGATCCTCTCGTTTGATCGGGTACAAATGAATCCTCGGCGGTGCCAAATGCGTAGAGGTAGCCGTCGTTGTCCGTGCGCCGGGTCTGTTTTTGGCGTATCTGGACCCTGTGGGTCTCACCACAGGCTGATCTATGCAGGCACTGGGAATCGGAAGGGCTCGAGAGGTTCGGGTCCTGCGTTGATTCCGTTGATTGATCCCACTGACTCGGGAGACCGAGCAGCGAGATTCGGTCTGGTGCTGATTTGATTCAAGCCTGAGGGACTCGGGCTGGCCTGGCTATCGAAAAAAGGAACACTACACATGAGTCGCAAAGCTTGCATCCAGACCATCGCCGCCTCGCTCATCTTTATGAGCGGGAGCGTTGCCGCCGCGAATATCTACCCCGATTGCATCGCGAGCTCACAGGAGCAGGATGTCGGGGGGCTTGCCCAGCGGATCTTCAATCAGCTGCCTTCCGAGCATCAGATGAAGATCGCGCTCAACGGCGGGATCGGCTCGGAAGACTTTGACTTCCATGCCTTTGAGACCGGAGCCACGATCGACATCTCTGAAGAGGTCCGTGCGGACCTGACTCCACACGAGTATCTCGACATGCTCGTTTCGGACCAGCTCGCTTCACGGCTGAGCCCTGAACAATGGAACATCCTCAACGCGATCGCTGATTCGCTGTCAGAGGGCAAGGTGGTCCCCCACCTGTGCTTTGCACCCGATACCGATCGCGAGTACGCCTACGCGGTCAATCAGCTGATCGAGTTCCCCTTCCAGATCCTGTTCCAGCAGACCGGCCGTTGGAACCGCACAGCGATCGACGGCTCGGGCCTCAGCCAGGGCGACCCGACAACGCTCACCTACTCGTTCGTTCCCGATGGGACGACCATCCCCAACAGCGGGCTCGGGCTGGGCTCGGGCAGTTCGGTTCTGTTCTCCTGGCTCAACGAACGCTACGGCAGCCCCGCGACATGGCAGGCGCTCTTTGCACAGGTCTTTGATCGCTGGGAGGACCTCACAGGTCTGAGCTATGTGTACGAGCCCAACGATGACGGCGCGAACACCAACGGGGCGGTTGGCATCGTCGGCGTCCGAGGTGATATCCGCATCGCCGCGTACAACTTTGCCAACGACGGCAACGGCGGCGTGCTCGCGTACAACAACTTCCCGCAGGACGGGGACATGATTTTCGATGCGTTCGATACCTTCTACAACATCACGAGCGGCAACTCGCTGCGGCTGCGCAATGTTGCGGCCCACGAGCACGGCCATGGCTTGGGCATGCTTCATGTCTGCCCCGCGAGCCAAACCAAGCTGATGGAGCCGTTTGTTTCGACGCAGTATGACGGTCCCCAGCTCGACGATATTCTCAACGGGCACCGCCACTACGGAGATCCGACCGAACCCAACAACGACCTCGGGACCGCGATCGACTTTGGCAACTTCGCTTCGAGCGGCTTCAACGCCATCTCGAATGTCAGTATCGATGACAACTCCGAATATGACATCTTCAAGATGGTGCTGACCGAGCGTGCGGAGATCACATTTGTGATCGGCCCACAGGCCGGGCAGTACCAGTCCGGCTCGCAGACCCAGTTCTGCAACTCGGGTCCGGTTGTCAACTACAACGCGATCCAGGACCTCAAGATCGACCTGTACGAGGCGTCTGATCTCATCACGCCCGTCGCCAGCGCCAACAGCGAGGGCGCAGGCGGGATCGACACGCTGGTGTACGAGGCCGAGAGCCCCAGCACCTACTACGCGATCGTATCGGCGGCTTCGAATGTGAATAATGTGCAGCGTTACCAGGCCACGGCGTTCACGACAGCGCTCCCGCCCGTGGTATGCCCCGCGGACCTCACGGGAGACGGAAACCTTGACTTCTTTGATGTCTCCGCGTTCCTCGCTGCGTTCAGCGCGAATCAGCCCGACGGGGACTTCAACAACGACAACGCATGGGACTTCTTCGATGTCTCCGCGTTCCTCAACGCCTTTAACGCGGGCTGCCCGTGATACACCGCGTATGAAACTCCAGCACGCGTGCCCCAACCGGCACACGTTGCTCTTTTCACCAACAATACCAGTCTCAGGAAGACGGGGTAATCAGGAGGGATCTGAATGTCTTTGCCTCACACAACTCTGACTCTTACCGCATTGATGCTCAGCGCCGGGTGTGCGTTGGGCGCATCGTCTCAAGGCCAGTTCCCCGATGCCATCGCATCGCACGATGAGCTCTTCATGCAGGACATCGCGGGAAAGATGTTCCTTCAGCTCCCACCCGAGCATCAGGAACTGATCGCCCAGGCGAACGGCATCGGTTCGCAGGGGCACGATGTGCTCGATTGCGCTTCGCATGATGCCCCACCGCTCCCCGAGGTCGAGCCGGGCATCTCGGCACACGAGTACCTCGAGCTCATCGTCTCCGATGAGTTGGCGTCGCGGATGTCCCAGGAACAGTGGAACATCCTCAACACCATCGCGGACACGCTCGATTCGGCGCCCGATGCCACTGTGCCGCACATGTGCTTCTCGCCCGATACGGATCGCGAGTTTGCGTACGCGGTCAATCAGCTCATCGAGTTCCCATTCCAGGTCCGGTTCCAGCAGACCGGTCGCTGGACGGTCACGGCGACCGATGGTGGCGGGCTCGGACAGGGCACACCAACCACGCTGACATACTCCTTCGTCCCGGATGGGACCTTCGTGCCCGATCTCGGGATTGGTCTCGGCTCGGGCAACTCGGCACTCTTCCAGTGGCTCGACGGGATCTACGGCAATACCCAGACCTGGCAGGACCTGTTCCATCAGGTCTTTGACCGGTGGGAAGAGCTTATCGGCACAACCTATGTCTTTGAGCCCAACGACGACGGCGCCAACACCAACGGGCCCGCGGGTGTGGTCGGCGTGCGTGGCGATGTCCGCATCGGCGCGTTTAACTACCAGAACGATGGCAACGGCGGCGTCCTCGCGTACAACAACTTCCCGAACGACGGCGACATGATCTTCGACGCGTTCGATACCTTCTACAACAACACCACGAGCCAATCGCTTCGGTTCCGCAATGTTGCTGCGCACGAGCACGGGCACGGGTTAGGCATGCTGCATGTCTGCCCCGCGAACCAGACCAAGCTCATGGAGCCGTTCATCTCGACGGCGTACAACGGGCCTCAGCTCGACGACATCCTCAACGGCATCCGCCACTACGGCGACAACAACGAACCCGACAACTCGATCGCGCAGGCAACTGATCTGGGCACCTTCAACATCGGTGGTGTCGCTGCGGTCTCGAATGTTGGTATTGATGACAACACCGATGACGATTACTTCCGCGTCGGACTGAACCAACCCTCACGGATCCTGTTCTCGGTTTCGCCCGACGCGGCAACCTACGATCAGGGCCCGCAGACCTCGGCGTGCAATACCGGAACGAGCACCAACTACAACTCCATCCAGAACCTCCGCATCACCGCGGTGAACGCGAGCGGTGTCACCCTTGGCGTCGCGAACGACACCGGCACGGGTGGGATCGAAACCCTTGTGATCGACTCCACCTCGGGCGACGAAGTCTTCTTCATCGTCGATGGTGCGACAAGCGTGAACAATGTGCAGCGTTACCAGGTCTCCGTGTTCATTCAGAATGTCCCCTTCATGGGCCCGACCATCGCGACGGAGCCCCCACTGTCCGTTGATCCGGGCGTGACGACGGCGTTTGAGGTCACGATCGATCCGCGCGAGGATGATCTTGTCCCGGGCTCGGCCCTGCTCTTCGCCTCGGTGAACGGTGCGAGCTTCAGTTCGACCCCGCTCGTCGACAACGGCGGCAACAGCTTCACCGCGACGCTCCCGAGCGTCAGCTGCGACGACACCCTCGAGTTCTATGTCTCCGTTGAGGGCGAGACCGATGGTGTTGTGACGCTGCCCGCTGGCGGCGCGAGCGATCCGTTCAGCGCGATCGTGGGTGACCTGCTCGTCCCGTTCGATGACAACTTCGAGACCAACATGGGCTGGACCGTGTCCGGCAATGTCAGCGGTCAGGCCGAGGGTGTCTGGCAACGCGGCGTCCCCGCGGGCGACGGCTCACGCGGCGACGCGCCCAGCGACGCCGACGGCTCGGGCTCGTGCTACCTCACCGGCAACGGCGGCCCCGGCAGCAACACCGATGTCGACAACGGGCAGACGATCCTGAACTCTCCGCTGTTCGATCTCTCGGCTGCTCCCGAAGCCGTGATCAGCTACTCGCGTTGGTATGACAACACCGGCTCGGGCACGGGTGCTGCGCCCGGCGCAGATGTGTTCACCGTCGAAATCTCCAACAACCTCGGCATCAGCTGGACGACCCTCGAAGTGGTCGGCCCAAGCGATCCCCAGTCCTCGGGCGGCTGGTTCGATGTGTCGTTCCGGGTTGCAGACTTTGTCGAGCCCACGAACCTCGTGCTTGTGCGATTTATCGCCGAGGACATCGGGGACGGCTCGGTGATCGAGGCCGCGGTCGATGCGGTCCGCATCGAGAGCTTCAGCTGTGAAGACCCGATGACCTGCGCGGCCGACCTCAATGGCGACGGCAACCTGGACTTCTTTGATGTCTCCGCGTTCCTCGCTGCGTTCAGCGCGAATCAGCCCGACGGGGACTTCAACAACGACAACGCATGGGACTTCTTCGATGTCTCCGCGTTCCTCAACGCTTTCAACATGGGCTGCCCGTAACTTCATCTGATGTGTTCACAGACGGGATCGGTGCGTGTCAGTCCGCTGACACACACCGCCCGTCTGTTTTTTCGCAGAGCGACTCATATCTAAACTCCCCCACCGACTCGGGGCGATTCAGTAAGGATTCACCATGACCTACAGACTCAACCTGGCACTGACCACTCTGGCTGTCTCGCTCGCCGCGGGCAGCGCCGCTGGTGCCGGTACACATTCCGACGGTGCCTACCCGGAATCGATCGCCGCTCCAGATGACATCATGATTCAGCAGATCGCCCAGAAGATGTTTCTGCAACTCCCGCGTGAGCATCAGGTGCTGATCGCGGAAGCAGGCGGCATCGGCTCTGAGGAGATGGGCGACACGATCCTCGATCTTCACAGCGACGCACCGCCCCTTCCCGAGGTGGATCCCGGCATCACCGCGCATGAGTACCTTGAACTCATCGTCTCGGACGAACTCGCGTCGAGAATGAGCCCCGAGCAGTGGAACATTCTCAACGCGATTGCAGATACGCTCGATGAGGGCAAAACCGTGCCGCACATGTGCTTCGCGCCGGACACCGACCGGGATTACGCGTACGCCGTCAACCAGCTCATCGAGTTCCCGTTTCAGGTTCGTTTTCAGCAGACAGGGCGTTGGACTTCGACCGCAACCAACGGTGGCGGGCTGAGCCAGGGCACGCCCACAACCCTGACATACTCGTTCGTGCCCGACGGAACCTTTGTGCCCAATCTCGGCATCGGCCTGGGCTCGGGCAACTCACAGCTGTTCGCGTGGCTCAACGGCGTGTACGGCGGCAATACCCAGCAGTGGCAGGATCTCTTCCATCAGGTATTCGATCGATGGGAAGAGTTGATCAATGTCACATATGTCTTCGAGCCCAATGACGACGGATCGAACACCAACAGCGGGTCCGGCATCCTGGGTGTCCGCGGCGATGTCCGCATCGCTGCGTTCAACTATCAGAACGACGGGAACGGCGGTGTCCTCGCGTACAACAACTTCCCCAACGACGGGGACATGATCTTCGACGCGTTCGACACCTTCTACAACAACACCGGGGGCCAGTCGCTCCGGTTCCGCAATGTCGCAGCCCACGAGCACGGGCACGGGCTGGGGATGCTGCATGTCTGCCCCGCGAACCAGTCGAAGCTGATGGAGCCGTTCATCTCGGTGGCGTACGACGGGCCGCAGCTCGACGACACGCTCAACGGCATCCGCCACTACGGCGATGTCTTTGAGCCGAACGATGTCATTGCGCAGGCGACTGACCTTGGCACCATCGGCATCGGCCAGGCGGACACGATCGAGAATCTCGGTATCGATGACAACAACGATTCGGATTACTTCCGTGTGGCCGTGAATCAGGCGGCCCGCATCACCTTCGCGGTGAACCCCGACGCGGCTGCGTACACCCAGGGCCCGCAGACCAGCGGGTGCAACACGGGGAC
>CAYQRD010000003.1:0-25250 GCA_964419845.1 uncultured Phycisphaeraceae bacterium | reverse complement strand
CTCACGATCGAACCTCGCCAGGATGTCCTGGTTCCGGATACCGCTGAGCTGCGTCTCTCGGTCAACGGCGGCTCGTTCAACGCGTTGCCCCTGATCAATAATGGTGGAGACAGCTACACGGCAACGCTCCCCAAGTTCAACTGTGACGACAATGTGCAGTTCTACATCGCTGTCGAGGGCGAGACGAGCGGCGTGGTGACGCTTCCTGAAGAGGGCGAGTCCGATCCGTTCCGCGCACTCGTCGGCGACATCATCGTCGAGTTCACTGATAACTTCGAAACCGATCTGGGCTGGGACATTACCGGCGTCATCGGGCGTGCGAACGGGCGTTGGGCTCGCGGCGTGCCCAACGGAGACGGATCGCGCGGCGACGCGCCCGTTGACGCAGACGGCTCGGGCTCGTGTTACCTCACCGGCAACGGCAACCCCGGTTCGGATACGGATGTTGATAATGGCCAGACTGTGCTGACATCACCGCTGCTCGATCTGTCGGGCAACCCCGACGCGGTCGTGTCATACAGCCGCTGGTACGACAACACCGGCTCGGGCACCGGCGCTTCGCCGAGTGATGATGTCTTTACTGTTGAGATCTCCGATGACGCGGGGCTCAGCTGGACCACACTCGAAGTCGTCGGCCCGATGAGCGATGAATCCATCGGTGGCTGGTTCGAGGCCTCGTTCCGGGTTGCTGATTATGTGACCGCAAACAACATGGTGCGTGTCCGATTCATCGCCGAGGATGTTGGCGTCGATTCGATTGTAGAAGCCGCGGTTGATGCCTTCACGATCAGCAGGCTCGTGTGCGAGGACCTGTCGTCTTGCCCGGCGGATCTCACCGGAGACGGAAGCCTCAACTTCTTCGATGTCTCCGCGTTCCTGTCCGCATTCAACAGCGGTGATCCCATCGCGGACTTCACCGGTGACGGCAACTTCGACTTCTTTGATGTGTCGGCGTTCCTGTCCGCGTTCAGCGCCGGCTGCCCCTGAGCCGATTTCCATCCTGTTCCCTCAAGCCGGGCCTCTGGGCCCGGTTTTTTGATTTCCTCGCCACTTTGATTCACTTATCCGAATATTTGGATATAGTCTGCGCATGACTCGCAATGCACTCGTCGAATCGCTGAACAGTCGCGTTCTCATCTGGGACGGCGCGATGGGCACGCAAACACAGGGCTATGACCTCGACATCGAGACGGATTACATGGGCTGCGAGAACTGCCCCGATGTGCTGTGTCTTTCGCGTCCTGACATTGTCGAGGAGATCCACGCGGGCTATTACGCCGCGGGTGCTGATGTCGTCACGACCAATACCTTCGGAGCCGCGGCCCATACGCTCGGCGAGTTCGATCTCTACGACCGGGCCGAGGAACTCTCCCTTGCCGCCGCACAGATAGCTCGGAAAGCCGCCGATCAGTACAGCACCCCCGGCAAGCCCCGCTTTGTGGCCGGCTCGCTTGGCCCGGGGACCAAGCTCATCACGCTGGGCCAGATCAGCTTCGACGATATGCGTGATTCGTATGCGCACGCGGCCCGCGGCCTGATCACCGGCGGCGTGGACTGCGTGCTGCTCGAGACCTGTCAGGATCTGCTGCAGATCAAGGCGGCCATCGCGGGCATCGAACTCGCCCACGATCAGCTCGAACTCTCACGCGGCACGGTCCCGATCTTCGTCTCGGTCACCATTGAGCAGACCGGGACGATGCTGGTGGGCTCGTCGATCGAGGCCGCGATCGAGGCGTTGCGTCCGCTGCCCATCGCGTCGCTGGGGCTCAACTGCGCCACGGGCCCGGTGGAGATGGTCAACACCGTGCGGACGCTGGCGTCCCGTTGGGACCGGCATATCACACTCATGCCCAACGCGGGGCTGCCGACGCTGGTCGAGGGCAAGACGATCTACCCGCTGACCTCGCAGGGCTTCAAGGACGCGATGGAGTTGTTCCTGCGAGAGGGGCTCATCAGTGCCGTGGGCGGGTGCTGCGGCACCACGCCTGAGCACATCTCCTATCTCGCGGAACTGGTCTCGCAGACGCAGCTGGGCAAACGGCCCGAGGCGCGGATCGTGCCGGCGTGCTCGTCGCTCTACAGCGCCGTGGAGTATCGACAGGACGCGTCGTTCCTGATCGTCGGCGAGCGGTGCAACTCCTCGGGCTCGCGGGCGTTCAAGCGTCTGCTCGAAGCCGAGGACTGGGAGGGCATCTGCTCGCTCGCCAAGAACCAGGTCAAGGACGGCTCGCATGTGCTCGATGTGAATGTCGATGTTGCCGGGCGCAGCGGGCCTCGTGACATGCACGAGGTTGTTTCGCGGCTGGTGCAGCAGGCCGACGCGCCGCTGATGCTCGATTCAACCAGCCCCGAGACGATCGAGGCGGGACTCAAGGCCGCCGGCGGCAAGTGCATCATCAACTCGGCAAACTTCGAGGACGGCGAAGAGAAGTTCGACCGGTTCTGCAAGCTCGCCAAGGACTACGGGGCCGCCCTGGTCATCGGCACGATCGATGAGGACCCCGAGGAGGCGATGGCGCGGACCGCGGATCGCAAGCTCAGTATTGCTCAGCGGGCGATCGAGCGGGCCACCACGGTCCACGGGCTCAAGGTCAGCGACCTGTTCATCGATCCGCTCGTGCTGCCGATCTCGACCGGGCTCGACAGCGACCGGCGCAGTGCGCATGCCCTGATCGAAGGCACACGACGGATCAGCGAGCAATATCCCGAGGTGCAGCTCACCTGCGGGCTCTCGAATGTGTCCTTTGGGCTCAAGCCCGTCGCCCGGACGATCCTCAACGCCGTGTTCCTGCACGATCTGGTCGAGGCGGGGATGACGAGCGCGATTGTGCACGCGTCCAAGATCACGCCACTCAACCGCATACCCGAAGACCAGAAAACCGCGGCGTCGAATCTGATCAACGATCGGCGCGACCCGAGCATCGGGGGCACCGGGCTGCCTGAGGGGGTCAGCGACATCGGTTTCGACCCGCTCGACGAGTTGATTGACTTGTTTGCCGACGCGACCGAGGAAACGAACACGACCTCGATCGCGGATCTCCCGCTCGAGGAACGGCTCCAGAAGCACATCATCGACGGCGAGAACGAACACCTCGAAGCATCGCTTGCAGAGGCCCGCGGGAAGTACACCCCACTGGAGATCATCAACGACCACCTTCTGGCGGGCATGAAGATCGTGGGCGAGCTGTTCGGGTCGGGGCAGATGCAGCTCCCGTTTGTGCTCCAGAGTGCCCAGACGATGAAGAAGTCGGTCGCGCTGCTCGAGCCGTTCATGGATAAGGCGGACACGCAGTCCAAGGGCTCGATCGTGCTCGCAACCGTCAAGGGCGATGTGCACGACATCGGCAAGAACCTCGTGGATATCCTGCTGACGAACAACGGGTTCACGGTGCACAACCTGGGCATCAAGCAGCCCATCGACGCGATTCTCAGCGCCTACAACGAAACAAAGGCGGACGCGATCGGGCTCTCGGGGCTGCTGGTCAAGTCGGTCAATGTGATGGAAGAGAACCTGCGCGAGCTCAACGAGAAGGGCATCAAGGTCCCGGTGATTCTCGGCGGCGCGGCGCTGACGCGTTCGTACGCCGAGGGGCACCTGCGGAGCGTGTACGAGGGCGATCTGCTGTACGCGAAGGATGCGTTTGAAGGGCTTGACACCATGAACGCGATCACCGCGGGCCGGACCGGTGAGCTGCTCGCGGCCGCGGCGCAGCGTCAGTCGAACCGGCGTGCATCGGTCGAGGGCCATGAGGCACGCGGCGGGATCAGCACGGCCGCTTCGACCGCGGTCGCAACCCGATCGGAAGTCGAGCGGGACAACCCGTTGCCTACGCCGCCGTTCTGGGGCACGACGGTGGTCGATTCGCTCAATCTGCGCGACATCTTCGCCTACATCAACCCGACGGCGCTCTACTCGATCCAGTGGCAGATCAAACGCGGCGATCGCAGCAAGGACGAGTACGAAAAGCTGCTCAACGACACGGCCCGCCCCAGGTTCAAGTCGATGGTCGAGCGGTGCCTGCGCGAGCCGATCCTCCAGCCCAAGCTGGTCTACGGCTACTTCCCCTGCAGCTCTTCGGGGAACGATCTGATCGTGTTCGACCCCAAGGACCACGACCGCGAGATCGAGCGATTCTCGTTCCCCCGCCAGCAGAGCAACAAGCACCTGTGCATCAGCGATTTCTATCGCGATGAGTCGGAGTGCGAATCGCTGGGCCGGCGCGATGTCATCGGGATGATGTGCGTGACGATGGGCGAACGCATCAGCCAGTTCACCAAGGAGCTCTTCGAGAAAGATGAGTATCAGGAGTATCTCTTCTGGCACGGGATCGGGGTGGAGACGGCCGAAGCGTTGGCGGAGTTCTGGCACAAGCGGGTCCGCACCGAGCTCGGGTTCGGGCACGAGGATGCGCACGACATCCCGTCGCTGTTTAAGCAGCACTACCGCGGCTCGCGCTACTCGTTCGGGTACCCCGCGTGCCCCAACATGGCAGACCATGAGATCCTCTGGCGGTTGCTCGACCCCACCCGGATCGGGTGTGAGCTCACGGAGAACCACCAGATCGACCCCGAGCAGTCGACCAGCGCGATCATCTCGCACCATCCTTCGGCGCGGTACTTCAATGCCTGAGTGATCAGCGGCGCATATTGAGTAGCATGAGCAGGAACATCGGCCCCCCGATGAGCGCGGTCACGACGCCGATGGGGATGCGTCCCGCGCCGGAGGGTACCGCACGGACGAATGTATCAGCTCCAACCACCAACGCCGCCCCACAGATCGCTGAACCCAGCAGCAGCGTGCGATGGGACGGGCCGGCGAGAAGCCGGACAAGGTGCGGGCAGACGAGCCCGACGAATCCGATGGGGCCGGCAAGCACGATCGAGATTGCCGTGAGCAATCCGGCCCCGACGAACTGTCCGAAACGGACCTGTCCGATCCGGACACCCAGCGAGCGTGCCTCGTCTTCTCCCAGGGCCATGACATCGAACGATCGCGCATTGGCCAGCGACCAGAACAAGACCCCGGTTGCGCCGATCGTGCACACGAGCAGTGTTCCAGGATCCACCTGCTCACGCAGCGTGCCCATCATCCATCGTGAAATCGAGAAGCCGCGGTCGGGCATCATGGACGCCACGAGCAAGGTTGCTGCGCCGAGGATCACGGAGACGATCACGCCCACAAGGATCATGCTCACAGGGTCGATCAAACCGCGTCGCTGGCTCAGCACCCAGACGAAGAGCAGCACGCCCATCGCCCCGAGCAGCGCCGGAGCCGCCGCGGCGGCCGCGCCGATCGCGGTGCCCATCAGCCATGTCTGAAGCGTTACGGCGAACCCCGCCCCCGCCGAGAGCCCCATGAGATCTGGTGAGGCGAGCGGGTTGCGCAGCAGCGACTGGAGCAGCGCACCGCCGAGACCCAATGACGCACCAACGAGCGACCCTGTCACCACCCGCTGGACCCGCAGCGTGCGGATCGTCTCATCCGCCGAGAACCCCCACGACCCGCTGCCGACCAGGAGCCGGAGCAGGATCACGATCGCGCATGCGATGAGGAGCCCCAGAATGGTCAAGGATTGGCGGCGGGTCATGCGACAGCGTATGCCAGGAATCGGGTAAAATCGGCAAACAAGGCCTTCGACGAACCCAACCCTGAGAGGGAGCGAACCATGAGCGAACCAAGTGTTCTCCGAGAAGCGGACTTTGATCTGAAGGTGAAGCGGTACTGGCTTCTGTCCCCGGTCATTTTTCTGACCTGCTTTATCGTGACGATTCCGCTCGCGATTCTCTGGTACATCATCGCCAGTTTCTTCATCGACAAATATCTGAAGAACCTGTCGTGCACGCTCACCGAGCGGACGCTGGACATCAAGAAGGGCATTCTCAACAAGACCGAGTCCACGATCCCGCTCGAGAAAATCACGGATCTGCAACTCTTCCAAGGCCCGATCATGCGCTATTTCGGGCTCCACGGCTTCAAGGTTGAGACCGCGGGGCAGTCCTCCGGGCCGGGCGGCTCGCTGGTGAACATCGTGGGGATCGTGGACACCAAGGGGTTCCGTAAGGCCGTGCTGGCTCAGCGCGACCGTCTGCATGATCGCGAGCCGGGTTCCGCGGCCAGACCCCCTCAGGCGTCCGACTCGCCCCCCTCAACGCCCGAGCAGGCTCAGCTGCTTCGAGAGATCCGCGACACGCTCAATCGGGTCGAGGATCACCTGAAACGGGGCTCTGAGGGCTGATCGGGCACGGGACGGGGTCTATGATTGCCACCCCGAACGACGGACCAGATATCACCCGCTGCACGCGTGAGAAGGACTCCTCAAGTGGCTGACAACACCATTACCTGCCGACTCGTGACCCCATCGCAAGAGCTGCTCAATGAGCAGGTGGTTTATGCCTCGGTCCCTGCCTGGGACGGGCTGATCGGTTTCCAGCACGGCGGCTCGCCGCTGGTCTCTCGGCTCGGGCTGGGCAAGCTGCGTCTGGACTTCCCGCAGAGCAGCGGTGCCGGCTCACGCCTGTACTATGTCGAGGACGGGTTTGTTGAGATGGGTCACAACGAACTGGTGATCCTCGCTGAGCGAGCGATCCCTGCTGAGCAACTGATCGAGAGCGAAGCCAAGGCCGAGCTCGCCGAGGCCGAGGCCCGGGTGGTCCCCGAGGACGCGCCGAACAAGCTCGAAGCCGTCGAGCAGGTCACCCGAGCCAAGGAGCGTGCCCGCCTCAAGCTGAGCATGGCTCAGGGAAGCAAGGCCGCGGGCATCTGATCGGCAACCGATTCGGAATACAAGGCCGTGCGCGATGCACGGCTTTTTCCTGCGCTCATCGTGTGAACTTGCTCACCGCACGCTGCAACTCACGCTGGCTCTCACGATCCGCGATCGCCCGGCGTTTGTCGTGCTGGGCCTTGCCTCGAGCGACCGCCAGCTTGATCTTGGCAAGCCCTCGCGAGAAATAGAGCTCAAGGGGCACGAGCGTGACGCCCTTCTGATCTACCTGACGCGCAAGCTTGAGTATCTCGCGTTTCTTGGCCAGCAGCATTCGATCTCGTTTCGGGCGATGGTTGAGTGCCCCCGCCGGCTGATAGGCTCCTATATCGATCTGGTGGAGGGTCAGGCGAGGAGGGTCAAGATCCACGCTGATGTAGCCCTCCTTGAGTGAGCAGCTGCCCTCACGGATCGCCATGACTTCCGAGCCGGTCAGCACGATCCCGACCTCCATCGTGTCCTCGATGAAGTAGTCGTAGAGCGCACGCCGATTGTTGAATGTGGGCGGTCCCTGCTTGGATTTCTTCTTGTTCTTGGCCATTGTTGCGATCTTCCGTGAACACAATCATACGCAAGGGCCCCGCTGCGGTGCGTATGATTGTGGCATGCCGAGCAGACCATGGCTGATGACCCTGTGCCTTCTCTCTGCGATCTGTGCGATCAGCGGGTGTACGAGGGCGCTCAATGCCCGCACAACGCTCGGCGGCAGCTTCATCAGCCCAACGCTCGGGGGCACGGATCACCGCGGGGCAACCGCCCGGGCATCTCTCTTATCTGATCCGGTCGATGCGACCCGCGAGGCATGGCGCCCGACCCAGTTTGTTGTGGCGTTTGATGGTGTTGTGCACGGGCAAACGCTGCGCGTCCTGCCACGACTGCGCCCGCGGAGCACCCCCCGTGAGTATGGCCGCTACCCGTCTGCCGGCGATGTGCTCGCCCCACAATCACACGGATGGATGCAGGAGTTCGCGTTTTTTGGAAGCGAACTCGGTCGCTCGATCGTCGGCACGCCCTACGCGATTGGGTACCTTGTCTGGCAAGGTGAGCTCGACGATCCAACCGTCTCCCCCGGAGCGTATAAACGCACACCGCAGACCGACTGGTCGTCGGGAACCCCCGCCGATCCCAGCCCAGAGAGCAACACGCACCATGAGTGATTCCAACCCGAGCACCGAGCATGAGAACCCACCCCGCTGGCACTTTCAGGAGGGGCTGGAGATCAGCGTCCCCGAAACAGCAAAGCGGCATTCCGGCGCGGAAGCTGACTTTGTGCTGATCGATATCCGCGAACCCGATGAGCTCGCGTTGTGCTCGATCGAGGGTGCGTTGCACATCCCCATGGGCGAGCTCGCCTCACGGATCAACGAGATCGAGGCGGATGAAGATACCACCATCGCGGTCATCTGCCACTCGGGCCGGCGCTCGCTGAAAGCCGCGCTCTATCTTCAGCAGCAGGGCCTGACGGGATCACGGTCGGTTGCCGGCGGGATCGACTGGTGGTCACTGCGGATCGATCCAACCATCCCTCGCTACTAACGCCGCGCTCAAAGCAACACCTTCTGAGAATCACGATGCCGACCAAGCCGATCGAACTCAATCTCGCTCATTCGCCCGATTCCGACGATCTCGTCATGTGGTGGCCGCTGGTCGGTGTACGACATCCGGACGGCACCCCGGTCGAGGGGGAGCTTGGGCAGCCGCAGGTTGACACCGGCCCTTTCCGGTTCCATCTCGTCGCCCGGGATGTCGAGGAGCTCAACAAGCTGGTGATCGGCGAGGACGACGGGGGCGGGTACGACATCACGGCGATCTCCTGCGCAGCCTACCCCGCGATCGCGGACCGGTATGCGATCACTTCCGGGGGAGGGTCGTTCGGGGAGAACTACGGGCCGCGTGTTGTGGTCAGCGAGGATTCGTCGCTCCGCAGCCTTGAGGACCTGGTGGACAGTGGAGGCATGGTGGCGATCCCCGGCGTCAATACCTCCGCGTACATGACCCTACGCATGGCCGCCGGGCCTGTGCAAGTTTCGGAGATGCTCTTCTCCGAGATACCTGGCGCCGTGGCGAGGGGCGAAGTGGATGCCGGGTTGCTGATCCACGAAGCACAACTGACCTACGCCCAACTGAAACTGCGAGAGATCGGCGACATGGGCGTCTGGTGGCATGGGCACACGGGCAAGCCCCTGCCTCTGGGTCTCAATGTCATCCGCAAGGATCTCGACGAGCGGCACGGCTCGGGCACCTGCGTGGAACTGGCAAGGGTGCTGAATGATTCTGTGCAGTGCTGTGTGCGGATGGGGGAAGCCTCCCGGCAGTACCTCCAGCTCAACAAGGGGGATCGGATCGAGTGGGACGATCCGGAACTGGTCAACCGCTACCTCGAGATGTATGTGTCCGGGCTCACGCTGGACATGGGCAGCATCGGCCGTGATGCCATCGAGACATTCCTCGGCAAAGCTGCTGATCTTGGCCTGTGCCCACGGATTGAAAATCTGAGGGTGCTCTAGGTGAACTGGTCGCGTCGCGCTAAACTAGATCTTCCCTTTCGATCCACCCGCACGCACAAC
Organism: uncultured Phycisphaeraceae bacterium; assembly: GCA_964419845.1. Lineage (GTDB taxonomy): Bacteria > Planctomycetota > Phycisphaerae > Phycisphaerales > UBA1924 > UBA1924. Next base: position 15,919 of record CAYQRD010000003.1, on the reverse strand, counting down.
GGAGCCCGCCGATGACCGAGCGTCTCTCGCTGCCTGTCCTGCCCAGTTCACCTCACGCGGGTCAGTGTGCGTCTGCATCGTTCACATCTGAGCGTGACGACCAGCCCAAGGAAAAATGCGGCGTGATCGGCATCTGGAACGATCCGGGCGCTGTCCGCAAGGTGTATCTGGGCATGTATGCCCAGCAGCACCGCGGCCAGGAAGCCGCGGGCATCGCGGTGTGCGACGGTATCGACATCGTTTCGCACCTCGGTGAGGGGCTGGTGGTCGATGTCTTCGATGAGGTCGCGATCAAGAAACTCGAAGCACACTACGACAAGGCGGGAGAAGAGGGTGCCGGGCGGGGAGCGATCGGGCATAACCGCTATTCGACCGCGGGCGGGTCCGGTGCATTCAACGCGCAGCCGCTGGTCGAAACGACCTACGACGGGCCAGTCGCCCTGGCCCACAACGGCAACATCGTCAACGGCATGGCCTGGCGCCGCGTGCTGTCGCAGGCCGGACGCCTCTTTCATACGACCTCCGATTCGGAAATCATGATCCATCTGCTGGCATCGCCTGAGCAGCGTGACACCCCCGACCCGGTCGCGGCGACCCTCCGCAACCTGCTTGGTGCTTTCTCGGTGGTCATGCTGTTCCCCGACCGGATCGAGGCCGCCCGCGACCCGTGGGGCTGGCGTCCGCTTGTGCTCGGCGAGCTTCCCAGCGGCAAGCCGATGGTCGCGTCTGAGACCGTGGCCCTCGATGTCGCCGGCGCACGATACATCCGTGAGATCGAACCCGGTGAGATCGTGACGCTCAACAACGAGGGGGTCCATTCGCGGCGATACGCGGCCCCGTCTGCGCCGCTCGCCCAGTGTGTGTTCGAGCATGTGTACTTCGCGAACCCCGCATCGAATGTGTTCGGGCAGAATGTCCAGATCTCGCGAGAGCGCATGGGCGCTGTGCTCGCTCGGGAGGCGTTCGTGGATGCGGACTATGTCATGCCCATGCCCGACTCTGGACGCAGCGCCGCCAATGGCTACGCGATGGAATCGGGCATCCCCTACCGCGAGGGCATCGTGCCCAACCGGTATGTCGGGCGGACATTCATCAAGCCCACGCAGGAAGAGCGTTCGGCCGCGGTGCGTCTGAAGCTCAATGTTGTTTCCGATATCGTGCGAGACAGGAAGATCATCATCGTGGATGATTCGATCGTGCGGGGCACAACCACGCGAGAGAAAATGAACCAACTCCGGGAAGCCGGGGCCAGAGAGATCCACCTCCGGATCTCATGCCCGCCCATCAAGCACCCCTGTTTCTTCGGCGTGGATTTCGCGGATCGGGATCAGCTGATCGCGCACAACCGGAGCGTCGAGGACATCCGCGCATTCCTCGGCATTGACTCGCTGCACTTCCTCAGCCTAGAGGGCATGCTCAGCGTGATGAATCATGAGCCCAGACAGTACTGCACCGCGTGCTTCTCGGGCGAGTATCGTGTGGACATCGATCACCCGGTCGCGTGTGAGGTGGCGACGAAATCGCAGCTGGTCATGTTCAATGAGCAGCAGGCCGTCGCGCGAGGCGAATAACGCTTACCCGCCCCATGACGGGTCGATCGGCAGATCGTTGCTCGCACCAAGCGGGCGGAACACGAACCCGATACTGGTTTCTCCGCGTATGTTGTCATAGCGGATGGTTGCCCCGAGGGTGCCGATCTGGAATCGGCGAAGCAGCTGGGTGTTGAAGGTCTGAAAGTCTTCGAACTGGAAGTTGTAGTTCGCGTTGGCGCTGATCGCGTACTTGTCACTCAAGCGATAACTGGCACCGAAGCTCAGGAATGTCGCATCGAGCGGCTCGACGGTTCGATACTCCACCGAGGTTGTGAATCCGGGACGGTTCTCAAGGATCACACCCACGCTCGATTTCGCCGTCTGGTCCGCGTCGAGATCGAACACCCATTCGCCCGCGATCGCGAGCGCTTCGGTTGGTTGGAGCACCATGCTGGCGCCGATGTACTCACCGGGGTTAGAGAGCTCGGGGCGCGAAGAGTAGTACTCGGGGATCGGGCTGTTGCCGGCGTCGTCGCTGGTATTGACATACTCCGTGCGGAGCTTGATCAGATCGACATCACGCCAGCGACCGACGCCGCCGCGTTTGGTCTGCCAGGTCTGGTCGATGACCGCGCGGACAGAGGTCCCCTCGATGAGCCCCTCCACATCATCATCAAAGATCGGCACATCGCCGGGTTCGAAGTTGGAGTCGCTGCCCCAGAGGGTGATCGAGGGCTCGATGATGTGACGGATCCGGTGGAGATCGAGAAGCCTGCTCTCCACCGAATCATCGACTTTGCTGATCGTGGTCGAGAATGTGACACCGGCGCTGCCCCAGTAACGGATGTCGTCGCGTTGCCCCGGACTGAAGGCCGCGAAGTCATCGTCGTAGGCCGTGAGTCGACCGACGAGGAACGGGTTGATCCGGAGCGGGCCCAGATCCATGCGCGAGCTGAGCTCGTGGCGGGTGTCGAGTCGTGTGACGGCACCCTCGTCGAGCCCCATCGCCCTGAACTTGTCGCCCAGCGATTGTGTCGCGGTGGTGCCGAACGCGTCGTCTGCCAGCGAGTTGGTGGTGAATCCGTACTCACGGGCATCAACCTCGGAGAACGCGAGTCGGAGCAGCCCGGCCCGGGCCTCGAACGAATAGGTGAGCAGGCCCGGTTCGATGTCCGGCAGCAGATCCCTCCCGAGTGAAACGAACCTGGCCTCGGGCAGGCGATTCACGCTGTAGCCCGGGGACTGGAGCTGATGCTCGGGAACGATGAAATCGTTGACGGTGCTCCCCAGTTCGAGCGAGAGCAATGAGTCGTCGCTGAGCCGTTCGAGCACGACCCGATTGCGGAACGCCTCGGTGATCTGGGGCTGCTCCTCGAACAGCGCCGGGACGAAGGCCTCATCGGAGATATAGCTGAGTTCGCTGATCAGCGTCCACTGATTGGTCACGCGCCAGATGTCGTGATACGCGAATATGCCGCGCGTCTCGCCGTCTCGCTCGATGCGCCGTCCCGATGAGGTGATGTCCGTCCCGCTGTCATCGGGCAACAGGTACGCGAACAGGCTACCCCTGTGCGACTCGGTGTTCCATTTTGCTTCGACCCCGACAGCGAACCCGCGTTCCGCATAGAAATCGAGATCGAGATCCACATCGACACCCGGTGGCGCATCGATCTTGAACAGCGAGAGCGCGTTCCATCTGGTCTGCAGTGCGAAACCGGAACGGTTCGAGTCACCGATCTGGATCTGACGGAGTGGGAAGTCGCCAGGATCGCCCTTGAATCCGGGGAGCCAGAGCAGCGGGACGGGACCAGCCTTGAGCGTGACGCTCTTGGCCTCGACCAGCACATTTGGACGCGGGTCCTCACGGTCCTCTGGGGTCAGATCGGGCTCCAGCGTCACGCGGATGTCTTTGATTCCCAGCGTGACATCGGGCTCGAAGAACGCGGTATTGGAGATCGTCGCGTTGCTGGCCAGGAACTCGTCGCTGGCCGTCTGCCGGACACTCTGGGCACGGACATACAGCGGCATGGCGCTCTGCTGGTCCGTGGTCCAGAAGACCGTATCGAGCATGAGCGCTTTGTTGTTGATGACATCGAGGTACATCCGCGGCGAGCGGACGGACCACTGGTCATCGCCTGCAAAGACTCCGCCCTCAAGATAAATACCCTCGATCTGATTCGTGCCGAGTTCGGTGACACCGGTGACCGGCTCGTCTCCTCGGGTGTAGATCACGACACGCTCGGCGCGGAAATCGATCCATCGCAATGTTGAGGGCGACTGATACTGCACCCGCACTCCGCCGTCGGCGCTGATGATGGATTGGGTACCGCCCCGGATCCCATCGACCACGACCCGGCCGCCGATTGAGATTGAGAACACACCGTCCTGATCGAACACCGGCCCGCGCGATCCGCCGTCGGTCGATTGCGCCTGCGCGATCGCTGGCGTCGGCTGCGAAGCCTGCCCGTCGGGGCTGGCGGGATCGGGTGGCTCTGGGGTGCTCCAGGGTCGGGTGGGCTGGGTTGCGACCTCAACTTCGCTCAGACCGAGCACGCGTTCCGCGAAAACACGCTCTGCTCCCGCGCGAGTTTGACCCGCGGCACTGTCGGCTTTGGGGGGCTGACTGAACTGGGCGTCGAGTCGGAGCGAAAGCGGCTGTGTCAGCTCGATCACACCCCGGACGGGGAGCTGCCTGGCCTGCATGGTGATCGTGCCGTCAGCGGATCGCATGTCCTCGAATACCGCGTAGATCTGATATCGTGTCCGCCCGTCGAACTCGCCGAGCTTCCGGAGCCAGATGCACGCACCGCGAGCGGCGAAGACGCTACCGGCGATCTGCACCTCGACATCGCCCTGGAGCAGCAATCGGTGGGTGTTGCCCTCACGCCAGATCCAGCCCGCCTGTGCCCGCATGTCGATCTCGCCGACAATCGGGTTGATCGCCAGATCGATCGAATCGAAACTCGCGGCGCTCTGCGGCTGATACGCGAACGCCTCGGCGGCTGCCGCAGCACCCGTGGGCACGGTCAACGCGATACACGAGCCGGCGAGCAGCGTGAGCAATCGGCAGCGTTGTCTGCGTCGTGGAGCGGCATCGGGCATGCGCGTGGAGTCCTTCCTGCGTCAGGAGAACAAGTGTACCCGATCGGGTTGGGGGCCGTGAAAAATGGAGATCGGGCTGCGGGATATCTATGCTCCCCCCATGACCATGAATACCGCCCGCAGAACCATTGCCGAGATGAAGCCCTCCGAGCGACTCGACGGCATCTACTCGATCGCCAACGCCCAGATGGGCACGACCCAGAAGGGCAAGCCCTATCTGCGCTGCCTGCTGGGCGATTCCTCAGGCCAGGCCGCGGGCCGGATGTGGTCGATCGAGGAAGGCATGTTCCGCCGACTCCCCACAGACGGCTTTGTGTGGGTCGAGGGCGAGACACAGGCGTATCAGGGTGAGCTCCAGATCATTATCCACCGGATTGATCCACATGAGCCAACCCCGGAGGAACTCCGCGAGATTCTCCCCGCCTCCAACCGCGATCCCAAGGAGATGTTCGAACAGGTGAAAGCCCTGCTCGACACCCTTGAGCACCCCGCGATGAGAGCGCTCACCGAAACCTACCTCGCAGATGAGCACCTCATGGACGGCTTCCGCACCGCACCCGCGGCGGTTCGACTGCATCACGCCTACCTCGGTGGGCTGCTTGAGCACACGCTGACGCTCATGCAACTCGCGGATGTGATCTGCCCGCTGTACCCCAAGATCAACCGAGACATCGTCATGATGGGTCTTTTCCTGCATGACCTCGGCAAGACCCGTGAGCTGTTCTTTGACCGTGGCTTTGGCTACTCGGACCGCGGGGAACTGATCGGGCATCTCGTCGAGGGTGCGATTATGCTCCACGACAAGGCGCAGCAGATGATGCGCGAGACGGGCACACGCATGCCCGCCGGGGCACTGACGATCCTCCAGCACATCATCATCTCGCATCACGAGAAGCCCGAGTACGGCTCGGCCAAGATGCCCTCCTCGCCCGAGGCGGTGCTGGTCTCGCTGATCGACAACCTCGACGCCAAGACGATCATGGCCCTCTCTGCTGCTCGGCCGGATCGTGAAAATGAGATCGCGCTGGGCGGGAACTTCACCGAAAAGAACTGGGCGCTGGGTGTCAAGCTCTACCGTCCGGACCCGCTGGCAGACTGAATCCTCTGATTCCCAAACCTGCCCCAAACCGGGCCAGGGTAAAATGGGCCCATTCCTTGACCCATCGGGGTTTGCGGCCTTCAATCCACGCTCCCAGGCAATGTGCCCGGGCCAATCAGCCGGACCGAAGCCTCGGCCCCCCGGCATGGTCGCTGCGGACAACCCCGCAGCACCGCAGAACCGATCAGGGTCTCTGCGGACGGAAGAAAGGAAGCCGCCCATGGCGACTTACACTGGACCCAAGGTCCGTCTCTCGCGTCGCGTCGGTGTCCCGATCTCGGACACCCCCAAGCACACCAGCAAGCGTCAGCTCACCCCTCCGGGCATGCACGGCTACCGCGGTCGTCGTCTGCGTGACTACGGCATCCGCCTGCAGGAGAAGCAGAAGCTCCGCTACCACTACAACATCCTCGAGAAGCAGTTCCGCCGCACCGTGGACGAGGCGAAGCGTCGCCCCGGCAACTCGGGTGACATCCTCATGCAGCTTCTCGAGCTGCGTCTGGACAATGTGATCCGTCGCATGGGCGTGGTCCGCACGATCTGGGCCGCCCGTCAGATGGTGGGTCACGGCCATGTGCTCGTCAACGGCAAGAAGGTGGACATCCCCTCCTACTCCGTCAAGGTCGGCGACACGATCTCCCTGAAGACCAAGATCCAGAAGGTCGCTCGCGAGAACATGGAGTCGATGGGTGGCCACGAGGTGCCGGGCTGGATCGCGTTCAACCCCAGCGAACTCAACTCCAAGATTGCCTCGCTCCCAACCACCGATCAGATCCCGTTCGATGTGAACACCAACCTGATCATCGAGTTCTATCGATAAATAATCGACCCTCGCGTCCGGCACGGTTCTGACGCCGAGGATGAGCCAAGCGAATCCTCGGGTCTACCGCCCGAGGATTCGTTTTTCATTCACGCACATACGACCAAGGCAGCGTCACCATGCTCAAGTTCATCCGCAAATACCAGTTGATCATCCTCGTGGTGGGCGGCTCGCTGCTCATGGTGGTCTTTCTGTTGCAACCCATCCTGACGCGACTGAGCCCTTCGCCGCTCAACGCCAAGGTTGCGACGCTCAATGATGGTACGACCTTCACACGGGCGGACATCCAGCGTGCGAACGCTGCGATTACACTGCTTGGGCGCTCCAATCCGAGGGCCCTGCAGCCGCGCAGCATGGGCGGGTTGGGCATCAACTCCAAGAGCGAGACCATTGCTGCGCTGCACTGGCTCCTGCTGGCGGACCATGCCCGTAAGTACGGCCTGGTCGGCGAAGCGGGCGACGGTGCTTCGTGGATCAACGAGATCGCCGAGATCGAGGCAATCATCCAGGTTCGCACGGAGGTCCAGCAGGGGCTCTACCCGACCGCGGTCGAGCAGGAGCAGCGGCTCGGCGATCTGAAGGCCCAGATTGTCAACATCATCAACCGCAACGCGAACGCCGCTGCGGGGAGCATGCGCGGCACGATGGAAGATGTGTACCGCACCCTCGCGGAAGCACGAGGCATGTACCGCCTGATGTCTGGGCTCGACACGCTCCCCGCCTACAGCGATGTGAGCGCTGTCGCCGCATCAGAGCGGCTCTTTGATGCTGTCGCGGTCAACGCGGTGCTCATCGACTCCGCAACAATCACAGCGACGATCGAAGATCCCAGCGAAGAAGAGCTCAGCGCCTTCTTTGATACATACAAAGGGCTCGAGGCGCAGGAGAACGAGTACGGGATCGGGTATGTGCAACCAACCCGCATCCAGCTCGGCTGGCTCACGATCGACAAGAATGCGTTCATGAACGCGGTCGCGGTCGATCGTGTCGAGCTCAACAAGATCTGGCGGAATGATCGGGCAACCTACCCGGGCGACTTTGCCGCGGAGCGCATCAATCTCGAGCGCAGGTTCCGCGAGGATAAGGCCCTCGACATGATGGTCGAGGCGGACCGGATTATCCGGGCGCAGGTGCTGTCCAAAACCAACGCGCTGACCAAGCGTGAGGGCGTGATCCAGCTCCCCGAGGACTGGGAAGACAACTACCCACGCCTCGAGGACATCGCACAAACCGTCGCAGAACGGATCAACGAACAGTTCAGCGTGTCCATGCCCACTCCCGAGGTCAACCTCGTGGGCGACCGCTGGCTCAATCAGAACGACATCTCGCAGCTTCCCGGGATCGGGTTCGCGGTCTACCGGGTCGGCTCGCGCCAGATCCCGGTCTACTCGCTGCCTCAGTTCTTTGAGACCGAGGACTCGGTCAAGTTCGGACTCGATGTGCAGCCGCTGCTGCCGATCGTGGATCACGCCGCGGAGGACCAGCTCGGCAACCGGCATTACGCGATGGTGCTGGGCGTGCGTGAGGCCGGGCCTTCCGAGAGCATCGATGATGCTGGACGCGAGCGGGTGTTGGGCGATTACAAGTCACTCAAGGCCTTCGAGCTGCTTCAGGCACGAGCCGAGGGATTGGAAGAACTTGCGCGATCGAGCGATGACCTTGCGCCGGCGGTCGATGAGATCATGGCCATGACCGGCAATGCGGAAGACACCGTACGCCCGGGCGTGCTCCGCCAGCTGCTCGTCCGAAACGACGCGATCGACCGCGGACGCATCGCCAGCTTTGTTGATCCGCGACTCAACACTGAGGGGTTCCGCGACGCCGTTCTGGGCGCTGCAGACGGGCTTGACCCATTGGTCGATCCCGAGGTCCTCAAGCAAAGCCCCATCGTGGTCAGTGTCGCGCTTCCAAAGAGCCGCTCGCTGGCGCTGGCACTGGTCATCGCACCGAGACCGCTGACTGCGGAGGAGTACATGCTTCGGGCCAATCAGGCGATCCAACAGTCCGCGGGGCAGGAGCTGCGGGAGGCGGGCTACTTCGAGAACAACCCATTCTCGTACGAGGCACTCTCGGAACGCTATGGTCTTGAAGTGCTCAAGGATGACGACGAGGATCTCTGATCAGCCGCCGCCCACGAGCGTCACGATTTCGATCGACTGACCCTTCTGAATCACAAACGAAGATCGTTCCCGCTTGGGGACGATTTTTTTATCAACCTCAGCGGCGCAGATCGAACCCGATAGCCCGAGCTGTTCGATGAGCTGCTCGATCGTGGTGTTATCCTGCAGTTCGCGTTGCTCGCCGTTGACAGTACAGATCATGATGTACTTTATCCCTCAATCCGCTCGTGTTCATGGCCCAGGGTTTGGGGTTCGCTGTTGAGTTTCTGGATGACCATTCGGACCGAGCTGATGGCGGATTGCTCGCGAATCTCATCGCGATTGCCCGGGAACACAAAGCGTCGGCAATCGAATGAGTCATCGGGTCCGGCGGTGCAGATCCAGACCGTGCCGACGGGTTTGTCATCGGTCCCCCCGTTGGGGCCGGCGATGCCCGTGATCGCGATTGCAAACTGGGCGTGTGCTGATGATCGTCCGCCAAAGGCCATCTCGATCGCTGTCTGTGCGCTCACGGCACCGTGCGCTTCGAGGGTATCGGGCGACACCCCCACCAATGCGTGTTTGAGCTCGTTGCTGTAGGTGATGAAGCCGCCCGGATAGATGTCCGAGCTGCCTGGCAAAGCTGTGATGCTCGCCCCGACCAGACCACCCGTGCAGCTCTCGACCGTCGTGATGCGTTGCCCGCGATGACGCAGGATGTGTGACATCTCCTCGGCGCCCGTGATGAGCGATTCGCTGAGCATCAGGACCCCATCGACATGAGCGTATCGAACAGCTCCGGGATGCCCTTGGCGTGGGTTGCGACCGTCTCGATGATCGGGGTTCTGCCCGCGATGTCGCGCAGGTCACGCACCAGCTCGTCCTCGCCCGGGTGATCCGCCTTGTTGCACACAAAGATATCGGCGATCTCCAGGATGCCCGCCTTGTCCATCTGGACCGAGTCGCCCATGCCCGGGGTGAGCACCACGGCGGTGTGATCGACAAAATCACGGATCATGGTTTCATTCTGTCCCGCCCCCACCGTTTCCACGAATAGTGTGTCGTAGGCATCGTTGCCGGTGCAGGCGCCGCCGATGAGCTCGATGGCGTCGTTGAGCCCGTGGTAGTCCTCGCCCCGGATCGCAAGCGAGTGGTAGTAGACATGCTCGCCGATGTTGTTGAAATCAACCCGCAGGCGATCGCCAAGCAGAGCGCCGTTGGTGATGGGGCTCTTGGGATCGAACGCGAGCACGGCACAGCGTCCGATGCTCGGATCCTGCTGGGCCCGTGTGAAGTGCTCACGGGCGAGCTGGGCGACAAGCGTGCTCTTGCCCGCTCCGGGAGAGCCGGTCAGGCCGATGACGCGTTTGGGGCGTCGGCGGACCGCATCGGAGCGCATGGGCTTCTCGTTGTGCATCAGCGAGATATCGCGTGAGAGCTGGGCGCTGGGATGGCTGGACTCGATCTTCTGTGCCTGCGCATGGACCGTGCCGCGCACAGCGTTGACGATATCGATCAGCCCTGTCCCGGTGGGGAAGCACTGACGGATGCCCATGTCGATGAGCTTGGGGATGTCTTCCTGCGGGAGGATGCCGCCCATGAGCACGGGGATGTCGGGCCGCCCGACATCACGCATCGAATCGACGAGGCGTTTTCCCAGCACGAGGTGCGAGTTGGACATCATGGAGGCGGCGATGACATCGACATCCTCGTCGCGTGCCGAGATCGCCAGCGACTGGGGGGTCTGCCAGAGCCCGGAGTAGATCACATGGACTCCTGAGTCACGCAGCGCCCGTGCGATGACCTTCACACCCCGGTCGTGCCCGTCGAGCCCCATCTTGCCCAGCAGCACCCGGGGGCGATGATCGAGATCGGCGCACCGATCGAGTTTCTCAAAGGCACTGGTTGCTTCGCCGAGTTGCTGGGCCATGGGGTCCGTCCTCGTGGGTTGATCGGATCATGCGCTGAATCGCGCGGGTTGGATTGTACGCCGATCATGAAGAAAAGCCCATGTGTATGCACCGGTCTATGCGTGGCTCGCAACGACAGATGCGGCACGCCTGTCTATGATTTTGACCCCGATACGGGCAGGCAAGGAGAACAACAGATGGATCACGGGATCAGCAGGGTGGCAGTCATCGGGAGCGGACAGATGGGCGGCGGGATCGCCCAGATCGCGGCCGTCAGCGGGTTCGAGACCGTGGTCTACGACCTCTCAGGCGACGCGTTGAACCGCTGCAGAACACTGCACGACAAGCTGCTGGCCCGCGCTGTTGAGAAAGGGCGGATGAGTGAGGAGGATGTCTCCGCGACCAAGGGACGCCTGACCTACGCCGACAGCTTGAATGCATTGGATGATGCCGACATCGTGATCGAAGCTGTGGTCGAGGACCTTGAGGTCAAGAAGAAGATCTTCTCGGGGCTGGCGGACAAGTTCACCGGCAACCAGATTCTCGCGAGCAACACCTCATCGATCTCGATCACGGCGCTGGCCACGAGCGTGGGCGATGCCGCGGACCGGTTCATCGGGATGCACTTCTTCAACCCCGTCCCGGTGATGAAACTCGTGGAGGTCATCAACGGGCTGGCGACCAGCGAGGAGACCACCGCGCGCACGATCGCGCTTTCGCAGGCGATGGGCAAGGTCGCGGTTCCCGCCAACGATCGGGCCGGCTTCGTTTCCAACCGAATCCTGATGCCCATGATCAACGAGGCGTTCTACGCCTGGATGGAGGGCGTCGCGCAGCCCGAGCACATCGACGAGATCATGAAGCTGGGCATGGCGCATCCGATGGGGCCGCTGCGATTGGCGGACTTCATCGGTCTCGATACCTGTGTGCACATCATGGATGTGCTCGCTGAGGGGCTCAACAACGACCGCTACAGGGCGTGTCCGCTGCTCAAGCAGCTCGTTGTCGCGGGTCGATTGGGCGACAAGTCCGGCCGCGGCGTGTTTGAGTACAGCAAGTAAACAACCGTTCTATACTCTAATCTGATCCTCATATCCGTTTTATGAGAAACACATTCTCTGTATGTTTGTTCGTGCATCCCGGAGCATGCTTGGTATCATGCTCGCATGCCCACGATCGAACAACTCGAGAAGCTGCTCGCCGTCGACCCGGACGATCCGTTTGTGCATTACGGGATCGGTCAGGAGCGAGCCAAGCTCGGCGAGCACGAGCAGGCCATCGCGTGTTTCGACAGGGCCCTTTCGCTCGATGACGGCTACTGCTACGCCTACTACTTCAAGGCGATCTCCCTCAAGGAACTCGGCAGACGCGATGATGCGGTCTCTGTGATTCGTTTTGGAATCGAGAAAGCGGCCGCATCGAACGATGCGAAGGCCCGCTCCGAGCTGGAATCGCTTATGCTCTCTGTGAAATGAACGGCCGCAGAACCGCACGATATCCCAGGAAGACCCCGGATCCGATCCCGCTCGATGGATCCGCGAGCATCACCTCGTTGCGAGCGTGCCCGGATGACCCGGCACGGGTATCACTCCGGGTCAATCGGCAGCGGATCGGTCGCGTGCTCATCGAGACGCGGGCCCGATACGGGCTTGAAGTGGGAACGATATGGACCCAAGCGATTGCGGATGCGCTCGCTGAGGAACTCGATCGCGGCAATGCATACCGGGCGGCGGTGCGGATCCTGACGAAGCGTGCAAAGTCGAGCGGCGAGCTGCGCCGCAAGCTCCGGGAATACAAATACGAATCCGATGCGATCGAATGGGCGATCGAGCGCCTGACGGATCTGCGTGTCCTCAACGATGAGGAGTACGCACGGATGGTGGTCCGCTCACAGCTGAGCCGCAAGCCGGCGGGGCGCAGGTTGCTGTCCGGCAAGCTTCGTGAGAAGGGCATCGAGCAGTCGATCATCGATCCTGTGCTCGACGAGGCGCTCGAAGATCGTGACATCATCGAGGACGCACGCAGGCTGGCGCGGCAGGCGGCTCGCTCAATCTCTGATCGTCACGCGCCCGAAGTTCGGCTGCGACGCATCAGCGGACGCCTAGCAAGGCGGGGGTTTGATTTCGATGTGATCCGCACGGTGATCGATGAGTTGAAGCTTTGAGACTCAGGGATAAGCACAAAACAACAATCGGCCCGCCGCAAGGCGAGCCGATCAATGACCCCAGCGGGATTCGAACCCGCGTTCCCAGGATGAGAACCTGGTGTCCTGGACCAGACTAGACGATGGGGCCAAGACAGAGGTGATGAAGACTCATCAGCCGGGGCAGCGACTGGCGAGCGAGAAAAATGCCGAGCATCCGTTAGGAAGCCCGGCAAATGACCCCAGCGGGATTCGAACCCGCGTTACCAGGATGAAAACCTGGTGTCCTGGACCAGACTAGACGATGGGGCCAGGACCAATTGGTCAGGCGGGATTTTAGCCATCCCGTCGGGCGCGTCAAGCAGGATGGGGCTGTCGCGTTCAGTCCTGAAGCACAGCGACGGGGCTGGCCGCGAAGATCTGCGTGTAGGCCATGATCAGGGCAACATCCGGATCTCGGGCCGTGATGGTGCACGGGCCTCGTCCGGGCGTATTCCAGCGGATGGTGATGGGATGACCCGATACAGGCGTTACGATCCTGAGCTCGATCTGAGCGGCGGCAAACGCGTTGTAGATCGTGCTGGCACTGGGAATCCAGCGGTCATCGGCGGAACGGCGGCAATCATCGCCTACGCTGGGCCACCATCCCGCGGCGTACAACCCATCAAGTGCGAATGCCATCTCGGTCATAGCTGACCCCGCCTGGGTCGGGGAGAATCCCTGACTGCGCGAGACTAGCAGAAATCCGAGATTGATGCACGATCGAAACCATGAAAGAGCACAGCCTCGTGTGCGTTCAGGCAAGATTTGCCGAACTTTCATCAATCCCGGCTAATCCTGAGACTGGATCCCGGGCATGATCACCAGAACGAGCAGGTCGTACATAAGGTGCACCCCCACCGCGATGCCCAGGCCCCGGGCGAGGAAGAGCACGCCGAAATACGCGCCAGCGAGCGTGAAGAAAATCGCCCTTCTCCAATCGACCCCGCTGCTTGTCAGCACCAGGTCATGATGCAGGGCGAAGGCGATTGAGCTGAGCACGACCGCCACGATCATGCCGGTTTTGTGCTTGAAGCCGAGCACATCGGTCACGATGAAATGCAGAATGGTGATGAATACGAGGCGGAAGAGCATCTCCTCGTAGATACCCGCACCGAAGGCGAGGTAGATGTCCTGGAAGGTGTCATTGCCGGGTGCCGCTGTTGATCCCGTGCCCGCGGATTCCTGGAGCATCATGGCCGCGATGGGCTCGAGGATCACACCCAGCACAATCAGCGGGCCGATCAGGAATGTTGATTCTGCGATCATCGCGAGCAGCACGCGTGGGTGCAGACGCCAGCTGTTCCGGCTGAGCACTTGCTGAATCAGCAATGTGGCGATCAAAGCAATCGCAGGCATGTGAAGCCCGAGCACGCCGAAGAGATCGAAAAAACGAACAAGCATTTCCTGTGCTTCGAGCTTGGCGGCCACGCCGTGCCCGATGAGCCCTGTTGAGCCGAGCTCATAGACGATGATGGGCGGGAGCAGGAAAAGCAGGATGTGGAGCGGCTGGGACGACTCCCAGAAATAGCCGCCCTGCGCCAAAGGTCGATGTCCCTTGGTCTGGGTTGGCAGCACGACGGGCTGTTGGCGTGGCTTGCTCATTGAGTCGGTTGAGACCAGATGACTGAGACGAGTGGACAAGTGAAAAACCCGGCTCAGATGACCGGGTTGATATCGTAACCTATTCGTGGATTGATCGCGGGCCTCGTGACCGATCAGCCCTGGGCTTTGGCCTTGAGGTGGGCGTTCATGCGGCTCTTGCGACGCGACGCCTGGTTGCGATGGATCACGCCATGCTGCGCCGAGCGATCAACGATCTTGGATGCAGTCTGGTACGCTTCCTTTGCCTCAGCGACGCTGCCGTTGGCGATAGCGTTCTCGAAGGATTTGATCGCTGTGCGCATCGACTTCATACGCCAGCGGTTGCGTGCGCGGCGGGTGATGTTCTGACGGATGCGCTTTTTGGCGGAGTTGGAGTGAGCCATGTATCGAGGTTCCTGTCTGTTGCAACTCGGGGCTTGCCTGCCCCGTGGGAGGATATTGTTGCCTCCGGCCGCAAGAAATCAACCTCTCGGGGTGTGTCAACTTGCCATTCTGGGTCTGGGAGCTTATTCTACTCCTCGCCGAGCCTCGGCTCAGGCCCCCTGCGGGCGTAGCTCAATTGGATAGAGCACCTGACTACGGATCAGGAGGTTGAGGGTTCGAATCCTTCCGCCCGTGCTTACAGGCCCCACTCTTTGGGGCCTGTTTCCTTTTTTGGGCTTTGGCAGGCCTGGAACACGCGATTCCGGCTTGGTTCCGATGCGGAGAGGCCCGCCTGATCATTCCGGGGCCAACCGGCTTGCGTTCGGGCCGGAGCGGGATGCCCGGGCCTTGAATCTGGTGCCAGCTGAGAGGAAAGTGCCGCAAGCCGATCCAGGCGCTGAGGCTGTATCAGCCCGTTTGGGTGGTCTCCGAGGTGACCACAAAATATGTACGGCGGCGGATCGGCCGGTGAATGCCATTGAGCACTCGCTCGGCTGGGTGCCAGTAGGGCACCGGCTGGGCCAGAGCAGGAGCAACGCTTCTCTGGCTGCGACAAGCGATACGGGCGATGACCGGGCCACTGAATAGATCCGGGACGCGGATGACGCGATGAACGAGGCGGACACCGGCGACGGTTCTGATCACGCCCCAGTCAGACATCTGATGATGCCGCTTGATCCCGATCCTGAGCCGAGTTTCGTCGCTGTAGTTGATGTACACCCGGATCAACTCGTGTCTGTAGAGAGGCACGGTTGAGATCGAGCGCAGGATCATCACTTTGCTCTGAGACCGCTGCATGTTGAGGTATCGGCGGAGCGAGTGAACACGGTCATGAACGCGTTTGTGCGCAGAGGCCCTTGCTCCCACGAATGCATCATGCTGGGTTGCTCCACCCAATGGCCTGCTGCCTGTTCCGCTCGTGAGGAGCCCGTTCTCTGGGCTGCGTACCATTGCGTACGGGGTTACATCACGATGAATCATGCGAGCAAAGTTCAGTTGATCTTTACATCGGGTCCCCAGCGGCTCGAACCGCTGGTGCTCGAACCGGGCGGCAGCGTGGTCCTTGGACGCGGCTCGACCTGTGATCTCGCGCTCGACGATCCCTCGGGCTCCATCTCTCGCAGGCATCTCAAGCTCGCCGAGAGAG
>CAYQRD010000002.1:98647-111954 GCA_964419845.1 uncultured Phycisphaeraceae bacterium | reverse complement strand
AACTTCGAACGCAAGTTCCGAATCGAAGGCCGAAGCTTCAACGCGGGCGTGCTGCGGAAGATCTGAAAACAGGGCTCAGTCCTCGAAGACCACACCCTTCCACAACCCCGCAGAGTTGTTCTGGCATCCGAGCCCCCACTCGCCTGTCAGGTCGATGTCTTTGACATCGAGCACGACCGGGCGCTCACGATTGATCTTGATCATCAGTCGATCGCGTCGCTTGCTGACTTTGAAATCCACCCAGTCCTCGAGCTCGAAGGTCTTCATGTCTTCGTGGATCAGCCGGACCCACTTGCTCTTGTCGTTGTCCTGATACTGACGATGAAAGACCGTCACGCCGAAGGTCGGGCCCAGCGCGACCGAGAGGTAGCCCGTGTCCGACTTACCCAGCAGCACATTCATCTGCGACTTGTCGCCCTCGAAGATGCGCAGCGAGCCGCTGAGTTCCCAGTTGCCTCTCCCCAGCTTCTGACTGTTCCAGCAGACACTGTTGGTGCTATCGAAGGCACAGTGAAACCACGCGTCGCCGTTGGTCTCGAGCGAGCGATAGACCTGATTCCACTTGGGCTCGAAGGCGAGCACCCAGTCCTTGAAGGCCTGGTCGGGATTCTCGACACCCGCGTCCCCGATGGCCCCGAGCGTGAGCGCCCTGTACTTGTCGTTGCGATCTTCGGAACTGCCGATGCCGCGTGATTCACGCATGACGGTCTCGAATGCGCCGATCTCGCGGAGCCAGCCGACGAACGCGCTGCGGACGGCGTTGAGCCGGCTCGCGTTGATATCCTTCTCGACATCTTCAAACAGCGTGTCGAGGTTGTAGTCGGGCATGTCCTCGAAGAGCCGCTCGACCAGGATGATCTCGCGTGCGCTCCACGGCTCGTCCTCGATCGGGCCCATGTCGCCGCTGGCGCGAATCGCATCGCATGCCAGACGCCCGATGAGCCCGCCGTCGAGCCAGTCGGGCTGATCCGCCTTGTTGGCCAGCGCCCGATACATGCACAGCGACACGGCTTCCTCCGCGATCTGCACCTTGGTCTGCAACGGGAGCCCCGACTCATAGAGCACCGTCGGTTCGACCGGCGGCTGCAACGCGATGTGCGACTGCATCACCCGCGGGTTTGTGAAGGTCCACGCACGCCGGAACTCGCCGTTGTTGAGTTCCCTGTCCACGCGCTCGTAATCGCGATACTGCATGTGCAGTTCCAGTCGCGCACCGTCGTCGAATGTGCTGAAATCGGTATCGAACGCCTCGGCGCACAACGATTCAACGGCTTCAACGATCCGAATCACCTCTTCCCGTTGCTCGGGCTTGAACTCGATCGTCACAATCTCGATGTCCGCAATCGCC
This sequence comes from uncultured Phycisphaeraceae bacterium, assembly GCA_964419845.1. GTDB lineage: Bacteria > Planctomycetota > Phycisphaerae > Phycisphaerales > UBA1924 > UBA1924. The sequence goes on along the minus strand of CAYQRD010000002.1, from coordinate 110,606 downwards.
GCGGGCCCAAGACACATGCACAGCACAAAGGTCAGGATTCGTTTCATTGATTGCTGCTCCCATCAGTCGTCGCACTCGACGCGATCAATGGAATATAGCAACTATCCGCCTTGAATACAGTGATTTATACGCCCGCCCGCAGCTTCTTCATCTTCGCCAGCACCTTGTCGCTGCGGATCGCATACCCGGCCTTGATCCGCGATGCCTGCATCTCGGCGCGGGCCTTGCGAATCTCTTCGGGTGTCGGATCGATAGGCAGCAGGGCCGTGGCCAGCCATGTCCGCACCCGCTTGCGCGGAGAATGCTTGGTCACCCAGTACAGCAGCGCCGTGATGATCACCACGATTGCGCCGCCCGCGGCGAACAGAGGCGTGTTGCTCCCGCTGCGCTGCATCGACCACACCCCGAGCACCGCGATCGCAACAATCGCGATCGCGATGAGCATCATGACCCACGGCTTGATCCGCTCGAAGGGCTCCTCGTCGTAGATCCGCGCGAAGCTGAAAATCGTGTGCCGAATGATCTCCTCACGATCCTTGTCCTTGAGCTTGCCTGATCGCAGCGCATCGGCCATCGAGACACAGTCGGCGATTCGAGATTTCACGATCGGCAGCATGTCGGGCTCGTACGATCCCGCGCACCTGGGGTCGGGCAGGATCTCGATCGGACGCTCCTCGACAGGGCGTTCGACCTTGCAAGCGCACACGAAACAAGTCAACTCATGATGCGGGTGCCCCTCGCGGCCCTGATCGAAACAGAGAAAATAGCGTTTACGCTCCGCCTGAGCGAGATGAAAACGGCGCTCCTGTCGGCAGACCGGACAGTAATCGGAGGTGACCCCGATGGGGCGGATACACAGCACCCTCGCACTGAGCAGAGAGAGAGGCATACCCTATCTTAACGAATTATGGGGCAGGATGTTGCATGAAATCATGCTGAGATCGACATAACCTTCTGAAATGCCCGAAGTTGCAACGCAATCACTTTCGCTCAATACGCCCGCGGTCGTGCTGCTCTCGGGCGGACTCGACAGCACGACCGTGCTCGCGATCGCCCGGAATCAGGGGTATTTGTGCCACACGCTCGCCTTTGATTACGGGCAGCGCCACCGCCACGAGTTGGCGGCCTGCACCCACATCGCCCGCCAGATGCACGCCGCGTCACACCGCGTCTTCACCCTCGACATCGGGCAGTTCGGCGGCAGCGCCCTCACCAGTGATGCCATCGCCGTCCCCAAGGACCGCGACGAGGCGCACATGGACGACATCCCCGTGACCTATGTCCCGGCGCGGAATCTGGTGTTCCTCTCGATCGCCACGGCGTACGCCGAGACATTGGGCGCCAGCGATCTGTTCATCGGCGTCAACGCGATCGATTACTCGGGCTACCCCGATTGCCGGCCCGAGTTCATCGATTCGTTCACACAGACCGCGAATCTGGCCACGAAAGCTGGTGTTGAGGGGGCAGCGATCAGGGTACACACGCCGCTGATCGACCTTACCAAGGCACAGATCATCCAGCGTGGTGTCGAGCTTGGCGTGGACTACGCCATGACCCATTCCTGCTACGACCCAGACGAGACCGGCGGCGCGTGTGGGCGATGTGATTCATGCGTGTTGCGCCGCAATGGGTTCGCTGCCGCCGGCATCGCCGACCCGACCCGCTACTCGGCGAGCATCGCATGAGCGAGACGCTGCCGATCAGCGAAACCTTCGTGTCCATCCAGGGCGAAGGGAAGCTCACGGGAACCCCCAGCTGGTTCTGCCGGCTCAGCGGGTGCAACCTGCGCTGCACCTGGTGCGATACGCCCTACGCGAGCTGGTCGCCGGAAAAGACAGACCGCACGATCGATTCTCTGGTTGAAGAGGCAACGGGCTCAGGGGTGAAGCACGCCGTGCTCACGGGCGGCGAGCCGATGATCTTCAAGGGGCTAGTGCCACTGAGCAACACGCTCGCCAATGCAGGCATGCACATCACCATCGAGACCGCCGGGACCGTCACCCTGCCTGGTGTGTCGTGCCATCTGCTGAGTCTGTCGCCCAAGCTCGCCAACTCGACCCCGATCAACGACCCGCGTGATGAGAACGGGGTCTGGGCCCAGCGGCACGAAGACCGACGCCTCAACTTCGAGTCGCTCAACGCCCTGATCGCCTCGACACCCGACCGGCAGATGAAGTTCGTGGTCTCGGGCCCGGGTGACCTGCCCGAGATCGAATCGGTGCTCGCCCGGATCCGCGGCTACCGGCCGCATGATGTGATGCTGATGCCCGAGGGGGTGCGGGTGCCCGACAACGAGGCCATCCAGTGGGTGATCGAGGAGTGCCTGCGGCGTGGCTGGAGCTATTGTCCCAGGGTCCACATCCAGCTCTTCGGCGACACCCGAGGGACCTGAGTGTCCCTCCCCGCGCCCCCGCGGGGAGGTGCCGAGCTTGCGAGGCGGAGGGGTCTTGCTTCATACTCGATTGCGAAAGCCCCCTCCGTCACGCCGAAGATCCGCCTCTGGCGGACCACCTCCCCGCGGGGCGCGGGGAGGGACAAAGCTGTGCGGCGCAAAGAGCACAGGCGGGACGCCTGTGCCACCGCCAGTTGAGCATTCGCACGCTAGAATCCGCCCCCATGATCTACCGCGTCTGCAAATCGTTTGAGATTGAGAACGGGCACATGCTCTCCAAGCACCCCGGGCGGTGCCGGCTGCCGCACGGGCATTCGCGCCGGGTGGATCTGGTCATCAGCGCCGATCGGCTCGACGGAAATGACATGGTGTGCGATTTCAAGGCCCTCAAGCTGGCCGTCGAGGACTATCTGGACCAGTATGACCACGCCCTGATGGTCAACAGCAGCGACGATTTCCTTCAATCCCTGCCCGAGCAATATCGGGACCGCCTGATCGTTCTCGAAGGGGAAGACCCCACGACGGAAGTGCTCGCAAGGCGCATCTATGAGTTCGTGCAGGGGCAGATCAGGGCCGGGGGCACCTTCACGGACCCCAACGGCAACGCCTTCTCGCTGCCCACCCACCTGACTCTGGAAAGAGTCCGGGTTAGCGAGACAAGCAGCAGCTGGGCGGAATACGGCACCTGATCTTCCCATTCATCCTCTGGGTCTCCGCGCCCATGGGCCCCGCCATGGCGAACCCTGTCAGGGGAAAGCCGGTAAGGTGGGTAGGTTGTATAGAAGGAGCGTGCATATGCGTCAATCCCGTTTCGTCGCCGTCTCACTCGTTTCCCTGCTTGTCACCAGCGCGGGCATGATGGGCGTTGAGGCCTTCGCGCACCAGACCGATCGCGATGTTGCCGTTTCGGTCGCTGAGCCCGACGCGACCCAGCGTCAGGCCATGAGCCTGGCCTTCAATATCTCCGATGCGTTCTCGTACGCCGCCGAGCAGATCGAACCCTCGGTCGTGCACATCACCACGCTGGGGCTGGGGCGGCGCGGGCAGAGTCAGGGCGAGCTGGGCTCGGGCGTGATCGTCGATCCACGCGGCTACATCATCACCAATCATCATGTGGTCGCGAGCGGCGGGACAATCCGCGTGCGTCTCTACGATGGACGCGAAGTGTCCGCGGAGGTTGTGGGCACATTCGAGCAGAGCGACATCGGTGTTCTCAGGATCGAAGCCGACGACCTGATCGCTGCACGCTTCGGAGATTCCGAGGCGCTCAAGGTCGGGCAATGGGTGCTCGCCGTTGGCTCGCCCTTCGGGTTTGATCAGACGGTCACCGCGGGGATTGTCAGCGCCAAGGGGCGCGGATCCGCCGGTCCCAACAGCGAGAACGCGGGCGGCGGACGACTCCAGGAGTTCATCCAGACCGACGCGGCCATCAACCCGGGCAACTCGGGCGGGCCGCTGGTTGACCTGCACGGCAACATCGTGGGCATCAACACCGCGATCATCTCGCGCACTGGCAGCAACAACGGGCTGGGTTTCGCGATCCCCGCGGACATCGCTCAATCGGTCATGGAGCAGATCATCGAAACCGGTGATGTGCGGCGTGGATGGCTGGGCATCTCCATGGAACCCCTGGACCCGGCCGTGGCCCACACGATGGGCATCTCTGGCGGCGTTGTGATCGGCTCGATCCTCCCCGACGGCCCCGCGCAGCGCGCCGGGCTCAAGGAGCGCGACATCATCACCGCGATCGGCGGACGCACCACCGAGAACCTCGTGCGTCTGAGCAACGCGATCATGCTCACCAAGCCCGATGCCCCCGTCGAAGTCAGCTATATCCGCAACGGCGACGAGCGAACCACATCCGCGACGGTTGCTGATCGGGACGAGGAGATCGTCCTGAGCAGCGGCGGCACGGTCCTCCGGCCCATCGGCATCGGCGTCATCCCCCGCGAACTCATCCGGCGCGGACGGCGCGACATCACCATCCCCGGCTTTCTCGTCGTCGATGTCGATCCCGATTCGCCCGCCGAGCTCCGCGGGCTCCGTCAGGGCGATTTCATCCTGGAAATCGACGGCCAGGAGTTCAATAACACCGGGCGGCTGGAGCGATACTTTGACAACGCGTCGTCGGGGATGCCCATCCGCATCCAGTTCCTGCGCGACAATCAGCCGATGACGATCGAGGTCACGCCCAACTGAGCCCGCATGGCTCATCACTGAAGCTCATCGTGTTGTTTTCAGCCCGATGTGTGCGCGTGCGCCTGCTCATCGAGGAACGCGATCTCTGGATCAATGAGGTTCGGGTTGTGGCGTTCGAGATTGATATCACCGGTCCAGACCACTCGGATCGCGTGGGTGATGTCATCGAAGATGAGCAGCAGGCTCGGGAGCACGAGCAGGATGATGAAGGTTGCGCTCATCAGGCCGAAGGCGATCGTGATCGCCATGGGGATGAGGAACTTGGCCTGGAAGCTCGTTTCGAGCATCAGCGGCGTGATCCCCAGCACGGTCGTGATTGTCGTGAGCATGATGGCGCGGAAACGCGCCTTGCCGGTCTCGACACCGGCATCAAAGACATCGAGTCCCTCGCGTCGTCGTTCGTTGAAGAACTCCATGAAGATCAGCGAGTCGTTGACCACGATCCCCGCGAGAGCGATGAAACCGATCATCGACAGGAAGGTCATCGATGAGCCCATGATGATGTGACCCCAGATCATGCCGATCATGGCGAAGGGGATCGCGAGCATCACGACGATGGGCTGGATGAAACTCGAGAACAACCACGCGAGGACGACATAGATCAGCCCCGTTGCGACGAGCATGCCGACGGGCAGTGATCTCATCGAATCGGCGAAGTCCTTCTGACGGCCGCGCTGGACCATCTCCACCCCGTGCAGGTCTGAGATCGCCTCGGTCAGCTGCGGGCGCAGTTTTCTGGCGAGCTGGTCGGGGTTCTCGATGTCGCGGTATACATCGGCCTGCACGGAGATCGCACGCTGCCGATCAAGGCGGCGGATGGTCGCGTAGGCCTGCGACTCTTCGATCGTCACGACCTCGCTAAGCGGCACGGGCATGCCCGCGGGCGTGAATACATACATGTCCTCGATCTGAGCGCTCGATCTTCTGATGCGCTGAGGCACGGTGACGCGGACATCGATGTCCTCGCGGTTGCCGGCGAAGGTGAAGGCCTCGATGCCGAAGACGGCGGCCTGGATCTGACGCCCGAGGTCGGCGCGGGTGAACCCGAGCTCGCTGGCGCCGTCGCGCAGTGTGAATCGCAGCTCGCGCTGTCCGCGATCGCTGTCGTCGCTGATGGCGTAGACGGCCTCGTAATCATCGAGGATGTCCTTGATGCGCGCGACGGCGATGTCGAGCTGATCGATGGACTCGCCCACCACCGTGAAGTTCAGCGCCGGTCCCGACGGGCCGCCGCTCATGCCCTCCATGCGGATGTTCTTGGCGGTGGGCACCGGCCCGACCAACTCGCGGATCTGATCCTGGATCTCGACGCTGGTTCTGTCGCGCGACTCGGCGCTCTGCATCTCGAGGATGAGCTGGCCGACATGGGACGAGGACGAGCCGCCCCCCGCACCCTCGAGATCGCTGACCGCGCCGGCCATGGCGAAGGTGGACTGGATCTCGGGGATCTCCAGGCAGACGCGCTCGAACCGCTCGACGACCTCAGCGGTCTTTTCCAGCGGGGTGCCGATGGGCATGGTGATCGTGATGTTGACGGTCTCCGCGTCGTCTGTCTCGAAGAGGATGAACTGCAGACGCCCCGAAGCGACCATGCCCAGCGACACGGTGAGCACCGCGAACATCGCGGCAAGCGTGATGTACCGGTATCTGACCGAAGCGCGGAGCAGGTGCTCGTAGGCCGGCAGGAGCCGGCCGCTGATCATCCGGTCACGCCATCCGTCGTAGCGTTGCTCCAGCTTGCTGACTTTGCGGAAGATGTAGAAGCGGTGCTCCTTGCGTCCGTTGGCCTTGATCTTGTCCACGCTCCGCAGCGAGTGCCCCATGTGCACTGGCAGGATGAAGAGCGACTCGATCAGCGAGACCCCGAGCGCGCAACCCACCACGACGGGCATGACATTCATGAAATCGCCGATCTGGCCGTTCATCAACGCCAGAGGCAGGAAGGCGAAGATCGTCGTGAGCACGGTCGATACCACGGGCCAGGCGACCTGATCGGTGCCGCGGACAGCCGCGATCAGGGCGGGCTCGCCCTTCTCGTGGCGTGTGGTGATGTTCTCCGCGACCACGATCGCGTCGTCGACGAGGATGCCGATGACGATGATGAGCCCGAACATCGTGAGGAAGTTGAGGGAGATATCGAGGATCGCCATCATCGTCAGCGTGCCCAGCAGCGACACCGTGAGCCCGGCCGCGACCCAGAAAGAGATCCGCCAGTTGAGCAGCAGCACCAGCGTGATGAAGACCAGCGCTCCGCCCTGCAGCGCGTTGCGCAGCAGCAGATCCAGCCGTCCCTCCACGAACCGGGCGAGATCGGTTGTTGTGATCAGCGTGCCCGGCGGGTTCGAGGACTCGAATCGCTCCTGGCCGAGTTCCCACGCTTTTTTCATGTCTGCCTGAAGTGGTCCGAAGGAACGCTGCTCGCCGTTGCGGCCCGCGACATAGGCCTTGACCTGATCGGAAATCCTGATCACATCCTGATCGGCGACGCGGAAGACGGTGAGCGTCATCGTGGGCTCGCCCTGATAGTTCGTGACCAGTTCGGTGTCGACGAAGCCGTCGATGACCTCGGCAACATCGCCCACGCGGACCACGCCGCCGTCGTCTGTCGCCTTGATCACGATCTCGCGGACCGTGTCGGACTGCTCGTCCACGCCCACCGAGCGCACGGAGATGGTGCTGGTGTCGGTTTTTACGGATCCGCCGGGCAGCTCGATCATCGCGGCACGGATTTTGTCGGCGATCGTCGGCAGCGACAGCCCGTACTCGATCGCCCGTTCGGGTGAGACCTCGATGCGGAGTTCGTCGGTGCGCACGCCTCCGGTCTGGATGTCGGTGATCTCCGGGAGCGTCAGCAGATCGTCGCGGGTCTGGGTGATGAACTGCTTCATCGTTCGTTCGTCTGCTCCGCCGTAGATCGCGACGATAATCGCGGGCATGTTGGGTTCGAGGATGTCGACCACGATGTTGTCGACCGCGTCGGGCAGATCCTGGAGCGCGTCGACTTCGCGTTTGACATCGTTGAGGGCGATCTGGATCGGGTAGCCCTCATTGAACTCCACGCTGAAGCTGGCCATGCCCTCGGCGACGGTGGTGTTGATCTCCTTGACGCCCGTGAGATCCGCGAGACGATCCTCAATCTTGGCCGCCAACGCGTCCTCAACCTCCTCGGGCGCGGCACCCGGGTAGGGCGCTATGACCGTGATCATGCGGGACTCGACATAGGGGAAGAACTCGCGCCGCAGACCCACGCCGAAGATCAGCCCTGCGCCGATGATCGCGAACATCACCAGATTCGCGACGACGGGCTTGCGTACACCGAAGCGGGCCAAACTCATGTGTCGCTCCCCTGGGTATCGTTCTGAGTCTGCGGGACCGGGGTCTGCTCGACCTCCTGCGTGATCGCGGGCTCCGGGTCGCGCTGCAGGCGCACCTTCATGCCCTCGATCACCTGATCGAGCAGGGAAATCACGACCTCGGAACCCTCGACGGGCTCACGCCCCAGTTCCAGGGCGACCCACTGGGTCTCGTTTGGGTCGATCTCCGGGCGGGAGCCCTCGAAGCTGTAGGCGACCTTTACGGGCACCGAATCGATGATCCGACTGCCGTTCTCGAGGGGGCCGGCGACATAGACACTGTCGGACTGGACGGCCCGGCGCGGCAGGATCACGCGATCATGCTCGTCGTGCGTGACCACGCGGCCGTGGACGAACTGGCCGGGCAGGAGCCGCTCGGGCTCTGCCGGGTCCTGAACAACCTCGACGAAGACCGTGATCGTTCTGCTGTTCACATCCGCCTCGGGCGACACACGCACGATGTGACCGATGCGGTCGGGCTCGCCCCCGGGGGCTCGGACCCACATCTGCACTTCGTCGCCCGTTCGCACCCATGAGGACGCGGACGCGGGGAGCTTGAGCGGGACTTCCAGTCGCGAGAGATCGACCACCCGCGCCACGCTCGTCCCCAGCGCGACCCAGTCGCCCACACGCGGCGACACGCTCTGAAGTTCGGAATCGAACGGCGCTCGGATTGTCGCCCGCTCCACATTGAGCTGCGCGATCCGCTCGTTGGCCCGCTGCGATGAGAGCTCCGCCTGCAGCCGCAATCGCCTCGATGGGATCAGATCGAGCTGCTGACGCAGCGAGGCGAGCTGACGCTGGGACCTGAGCAACGCGGCAAGCACCGAGTCCCGCTCGCCGCCGTTGGCGGCGCCGGCGGCGATCGCCTCGTCGATGCGGCTCAGATCCCGCTTGGCCGCGTCGATCTCTTCGCCGGCGTACTGCACCTGCAGCTGTGTCTGCTCGGCTTCGACATCGAGCCCGTCGAGCTGGGCCTCGATTGAACGCAGCGCCTGCCGCGCCGAATCGAGCGCGTTGAGATAATCCGTATCGTCGAGGCGGACAATCAGGTCGCCCTGTTTGACCGGGCGTCCCGGCTCGATGCCCTCGGGCCGCTCGATCACGCGGCCGCCGACCTCCGCGACGAGCGCGGCGCTCTGCATCGTCCGCGCGGTGCCGTAGCCCGTCCAGACGCGGTCGGTGGGCATGTGGCGGCTGGGGATGCTGCGCACGACGACCGAGGTCATGGCGGGCGGGCGCTTCTCGCTCCCGCCTCTGGACAGCATCATCAGCGTCACGATACCGCCCGCACCCGCGAGCAGCACCAGCACAACAGCCAGTCTGGGTATAAAAACCATCCAAAACCTTGCGGACGAATCGGGTTTGCTTTGAGTCTGCACGCTCGGGCCCCTGTATGTCTCCGACGCGGCCTCTGTGATGCCTGAGCACCCCGCGCCTTGCGACCCTCATACTAGGCATTCGCTCGCAAGCACTGGCCGGATGCACGCTGCATGGCCGATGGATAGACCGTGATCAAGTACCTCGGATCAAAGCGTCTGCTCGTGGAGCACATCGTCTCGATGTGTCAACGCCTGCACCCGCGGGGCGGGACCGTGCTGGACCTGTTTTCGGGAACTTCACGCGTGGGCCACGCGCTCAAATCCGCCGGCTTCGGGGTGCTGGCCAATGACCACAACAGCTTCGCGCACACGCTGGCGATGTGCTACATCCAGTCTGATGCCCCGCGTGTACGACCGATCGCGGCTGGAATCATCAACGAGCTCAACACCATCGAGGGCTATGAAGGGCCGTTCACGCGGACCTACAGCATCGATTCTCGCTACATTCACCCCGACAACGCCCGCAGGATCGAAGCGATGCGGGATCGGATCGAAGCGCTCGATCTTGAGCCCGAGGTGCGGGCCGTGGTCCTCACGAGCCTGGTCGAGGCCGCCGATCGGGTTGATTCGACCACCGGCGTGCAGATGGCTTACCTGAAATCATGGGCACCGCGCGCGCTTCGCCCCATCGAGCTTCGCCTGCCCGCGGTCCTCCCGCAGCCCCGTGATCTGCCCTGCCGCGCGTTCAACCTCGATGCACTCGAAGCGGCGCACGGGCTGTCGGCGGATATCGCCTACCTCGATCCGCCTTACAACCAGCACTCGTATCTGGGCAACTACCATGTCTGGGAAACACTCGTCCGATGGGACCATCCCGAGACCTACGGCGTCGCGTGCAAACGCGTCGACTGCAGGGAACGCAAGAGCGATTTCAACTCCAAGGTCCGCATCGAGGACGCGATGCGGGGCGTGATCGACGCGATCGACGCGCCGACCCTGATCGTGTCGTTCAGCGATGAGGGGTATCTGTCACGCGACCAGATCGAGTCGATGCTCACCCCGCTGGGCCCCGTGGCGATCATCGACCATGACCACCCGCGCTATGTGGGCTGCAAGATCGGGATCCACAATCAGTTGGGCGTCAAGGTCGGGCGCGTCGGGCGTGTGCGGAACACCGAGCACTTCTTTGTTGCCGGGCGGGGCGCGGAGTTGTTCATCGAGCAAAGCGCCGCCGTCGCCGTCGCGGGCTGAGGCGAGGGCGGTCGTTCAGGGTCTGTTCTCCGCGCCGATCTCGCGCCATTGCACGACGCGTGCCCGCTGCTGCCCGCCCTCGTGCACCTGCTCGTACGCTCCCAGGTCAACGAGTGCGATGCCGTCGGCGTCGCCGTCGGCGGGGCGGGAAGCGCTGCCGATATCGGTCGCGGGCGATCCCCTCGCGGTTCCCGCGTCCACCGCATCGGAAACCGCCCAGAGCGAAAAATCTCCGCCTTGCGGGTCATAAAACTGCGGGTCGCTGTTGATGATGTCAAACTCGTAGGCCCGCCCGAAACCGGACATGGGGTAGGTGATCTGGTGCTCGAGCAAACCGACGACCGAGGGCGGCGGGGCTCTGTAGGCGTAGGTGAGCAGGCCGTAGTAGCACTGGTCGATGATGTTGTTGTTGACGAGAAACTTTGAACTGCCTCTGTAGGCGTAGGCGTAGATGCTGTAGAGCGACCCCACGACCGTGTTGTTGACGATCCGAACCTCATCCGACCCGTTCTGGCTGTAGACATAGATCGGGAGATACGAATCGGAGATCAGATTGTTGCTCACCTCGATCTCGCCGAAACTCCCGCGGTGGCCGTAGACAACGATGCCGTAGCGGTACTGCTGGGAGTTCCGCCCCGACCGGTTCGGTGCGACATTCATCCCCGTGCTGAGATAGAGCTCGTCGCGCATGGTCGCGTCATTGGCGATGAACTCGACCGGCATGCCGCTCGCCCCGTTCGCCGGCTCAACCCAGCACACATGGCCGGAGGTGCTGGTGCGAACAAACCGGCATCCGCGGACAGAGAACCGGGTATCGATCGATGCGTACACCGCGAAATCGGCGGGGACCTCGATCTCGCAATCGACAAGATCGAAGCCGCTCCCGGTGCTGCGCACGCCGTAGTCGGTGAATCCCTGTATGGTCCAGTTCTCGATGCTCCAGTAGTCCACGGAGTTCAACGCGATCGCGGTCGATCGCGAGCCGCTCCCGTCGAGGACGACCGGTCCGGGATCGTCGAGCGTGTTGACGCCGGACACATCCGCGATGAGCCTGGTCGGCGACTCGGCTGTGCCCGAGACCGCGCTTGCACCGCTGCCCTTTCCGATCTCGATGGATTCCCTGTACACACCCGGACCAACATAGACGGTCGAACCCGCCCGGTTGCATTCCGTGATTGCCTTCCCGATCGTCCTGAACGGAGTCTGGGGCGACAGGCCGTCGTTGGAGTCGTCGCCTCGCTTTCGGACATAGAGCACGGGGGGCGGTGACCCCTCGTACGCCCCGAGGTCGTATCCCGGGCCTGAGGGGCGATCGTTGCCGCCAAGATCCAGCGCGGTGTATGAGCTGGCATCAAAGCCGATATCGAGCGCACCCGAAGCCGACGAGAGCGTGAAGTCTCCCCCGTCGGCGTTGGTATACTCGGGATCGAACTCGAACTCGA
>CAYQRD010000002.1:55897-98547 GCA_964419845.1 uncultured Phycisphaeraceae bacterium | reverse complement strand
AGCGTGAAGTCTCCCCCGTCGGCGTTGGTATACTCGGGATCGAACTCGAACTCGAGTGAGTTGAACCGGTTGGAGCGATCTCCTCGGCGGTTGAACACCAGGTTGTGCGAAGCGGTGACGCTTCCGCCGTCGAGCCGCATGCAGTGCGAGTTGATGTTCGAGAAGATGTTGTTGTAGAGCGTCGTTGTACCCTGGAACCGTGCGCCTTCCCTGGCCGTGTCATTCACGGTGCAGTGAACCATGTTCAGGACGGTCTGATTTCTGGTGTATACACCCTCCGAGGTTGTCTCGTCGATCAGCACATTGACCAGTGTCAGCGTGCCGTTGGTGGTGTACGCCCCGCGGCCCACATCTCGGATATCAACCCTGCGTGCCTCGATGGTGGAACCGGTGTTGGTGATCTCGAGCGCGTTGGTCAGTCCCCGCATGCTCGAATCCACGATCGTGGCCGAGCCGTTGGTGACCCCGATCCCGCCCTTGAGGCCCGAGACGGTGCAGTCCGAGACGCTGATCGAGCCGTTGTTGATCACGCTGATGGCCATCTGTGCCGATCCCTCGAAGCTGCAATCGCTGATCACGATGCCGACCGCTGCGTCGACCGTGATCGTCTTGCTCCCATCGAGGAAGCGCAGCCCGCTGAACTCGTAGTAGCTCGACCGCGTCAGGCGCACGATCTCGGAGCTGATGCTGTTTGTCAGGACCACCTGCCCCGCATCGCCCGTTCGCTGCCCGAGCTGGTCACCGATGATCCGCACCGGCTGCGTTGCTGTCCCGGGAGTGGTGAAGCGTGCCGGCCCGCTGTAGGTGCCCGCGCCGATGTAGACCGTGTCGCCGGGTTGCGCGATGCCATCGAACCGGTCCAGCGAGGCGAACGCAGACTCAGGCGTCAGCCCGTTGTTGGAGTCACTCCCGCTTTCGCGGATGTAGTAATCCGTTGCCAGCGCCGAGCGGACAACGAACAGGAATACAACGAGTGTTAAAGCAATCCGCATCGGTCTCGCCCCTCATGCAGGCATGAATGCATGCGTGTTCAATATCGGGCGGGGACGCGCGGTCAGCGAATCGTGGTATTGGTCCGCAACGAAGTCCGGTTCAAGGTGTATCTGTTGTGCACTTTGAAACTGACGCACAAGGGATAAGGCCCGAAAACCGATCACTGATCGCGTACGATATCGTCGGCGTCCGTGCCCGAGCCGCCCCGCGCTTGAGCGGCTACAGTCCCAGCAGCGGCTCGGCACCGAGCCAGACAATGAGCGTGATCACCACGATCGCGATCAGGTTCAGCCCCAGCCCCGCCTTGGCCATCTGCCGGATCGTCACCTTGCCCGACGCGAACACGATCGCGTTGGGTGGCGTCGCAACCGGCAGCATGAACGCGCACGAAGCGCCCAGCGTCGCCACCAGCACCAGCTTGATGGGCGCCACGCCCAGTCCCTCGGCCAACGCCGTGAGCACGGGCAGCATCGTGCTGGTTGTCGCGGTGTTCGAGGTCATCTCGGTCAGAAACACGATCAGTGCGCACACGCCCCCGAGCATGGGCAGCTCACCGGGGTTGCCCATGCTCGCGACCTGCTGTCCGATCCAGACATCGAGCCCGGTGTGCGAGACCGCCGAGGCGAGCGAGAGCCCGCCGCCGAACAGGATCAGGATTCCCCAGGGGATCTGCTGGGCGTGCTCCCAGTTCATAATGCGGCGCTGATGGGGTTGGCCGGTAGGGCAGATGAACATCAGCAGAGCGCCGAAGATGGCGATCGCTGCATCGCTCACCTTCGGGAGGTTGAACGCGGACTCGATCCAGGCGTGGGTGATCCAGAGCAGGGCGGTGAGGGTGAAGATGGCGACTATGGTTGCTTCGGCGCGTCGCATCGGCCCCAGCTCGCGTCGCATCGATCTGATCTGCTGTTTTCCGCCCTCGACACGCTTGATGCGCACGGGGATCGCGACGAAGACCATGTAGGCCCAGCTCAGCGGGAGCATGGTGAGGGTGATTGGGACACCGATCCAGAGCCAGCGGGCGTAGCTGATCTCGATGCCCAGCTGCTTGTCGACGAAGCCGGCCATGAACGCGTTGGGGGGTGTGCCCATGAGCGTAGCGATGCCGCCGATCGAGCAGCCGTAGGCGAGCGAGAGCAGCAGGCAGACATGGAACCGGTCGCTGTGCTCATCGCTGCCGGCGCAGGTCAGCGCGGCGACCGATGCGACGATGGGGAGCATCATCATCGCTGTTGCGGTGTTGCTGACAAAGGCGCTGAGCACGGCACCGCTGAGCATGACACTGGCAACCACGCGTTTGGGGCTCGTGCCGACGACTGCGATGATCAGCAGCGCCAGCCGTTTGTGCGCGCCCCAGAGCTCGAGCCCCTTGCCCAGCATCAGCCCGCCCATGAACAGAAAGATCAGCGGGTGCCCGTAGCTCGATGTAGTGGCGTCGATGGGCTGCACCCCAAGCATCGGGAAGCACACGACGGGGACGAGCGCGGTCGCCGCCAGCGGGATCGCCTCGGTGACCCACCAGCAGGCCATCAGCGCCGCAATCGCGGCCAAGCGACGCCCGGGCTCGCCCAGGTCGCTCGCGCCGCCCAGCAGCCAATAGACCAGCACCGCCGCCAGCACGCCCGCGGCGAGGCCGATGACCCGCAGGTACTCATCACGCTGCGAGATGTGGTGGGTGTCCTCGTTCATTGGACGCTGTCCTGATCGTCCCGGAGCGACTGCGTGATCCCGATCTCCTGCAGGCGCACGCTGGACTCGTCGAGCGTGGTCTTGGCGGCGTACATCGCGTTGGGATCGACAGATTGCCAGTCTTGCTCGGCGTTTGTGACAAACTGGCGCATCACGCCCAGCGCCCGCTCGACCTGCTGATGCTCGTCCGCTTCGAGCAGGTGCCCGTAGCGTTCAAACCGCTCGCTGATCCACTTGATGTCGAGCTTGGAGTTGGTGACCAGGTCGACGACGCGGTGGCGGTTCATGTCCTCGCGGGCGTGCGTGAAACTCTCCTTCTCGATGCGGTCGACCTCGTCGCGTGAGAGCCCGTGGTTGGGCACGATCTGGATCTGGGCCCGCTTGCCCGATCGCTCTTCGACGGCCGACACCCGCAGCACGCCGTTGGCATCGATGAGGAACTCCACGACGAGCTTGGGCACGCCGGCGGGCATGGGCGGGATGCCGCGTAGATCGAACACGCCCAGCGAGCGGCAGTCCTCGACCATCTCGCGCTCGCCCTGCACGACATGGATCTTGACATTGACCTGGCCGTCCACGCTGGTGCTGAATCGTTCGACCGCCCGCGCCGGGACACTTGAGTTGCGCATGATGAGCTTGGCCATCGCGCCGCCGGCGGTCTCGATCCCCAGCGAGAGCGGGATGACATCGACCAGCAGCGACGGGCTCGCGTTGCCCGCGCTCGCGCCCGCGATGATCGAGGCCTGCATCGCGGCGCCCAGCGCGACCACGCGGTCCGGATCGAGCGCCGTGTAGGGCTCGACCCCGAAGAACGCCCCGACCCGCGCTCGGACGATCGGGATGCGCGTGCTCCCCCCCACCATGACGACCGCGTCGATCTCGACGGGTTCGTTGCCGTTGGCCTTCTTTGCATCACGCATCGCACGCGAGCACGCGTCGAGCGATCGCTGGACCCAACCATCGATGAGCGCTTCGAGTTCGTCGCGGGTGATCGTGCGTGCGTATTGCTTGCCGTTCCCCAGGTCGATCGCAACCTGCGCGGCATCATCCTCGCTGAGCTTGTGCTTCACCGCCCTGGCGAACCCCACAAGCGCACGCCGGGTCGACGCATCGAAGCTGCTCATGGGCTGCGCTGCTTCTAGCCCGAGTTGCTCGGCGATCTCACCCGTGAAGAGCCTGACGAGCATGTGATCGACATCGTCGCCGCCCAGATGGGTGTCGCCGGCCGTGGAGAGCACCTGGAAGAAATCGGTCTCGCCCTCCGTTTCAGCGGGCACGAGCCGCAGGATCGAGATATCGAATGTCCCGCCCCCGAGGTCGTAGACCGCGATGGTCTGGGCCTGGCCCCGCGCGCGGATGCCGTACGCAAGGGCCGCGGCCGTCGGCTCATTGACAATCCGCTGCACCTCGAGCCCCGCGAGGCGGCCCGCGTCGCGCGTTGCCTGTCGCTGGGCATCGTCGAAGTAGGCCGGGACGGTCACCACCGCCCGCTCGACCGATTGCCCGAGTTCCTGCTCTGCGCGTGCTTTGAGCTCACGTAGAATCACCGCGCTCAGCTCCTGCGGCGAATACACCCGCGCTCCCGCATCGGTCTGCACCCGGACCCGCGCCGTGTTGTGCTCACCCTCGACGACCTCGTATCCCAGATAGGCCAGATCGCCCCGGGCATCGTGCAGCGATCGGCCCATCAGGCGTTTGACGGAGTTGATGGTCCGCTCGGGCGATTCGACCATGCGGTCGGCGGCCGCCTGTCCGACCACGAACGATCCATCGGGCTCAACGCGGACAACCGAGGGCATGACCTGCGCGTGCGGATCCCCCAGCACGCGTGGCCCCTGCTCGTCCACGACGGCGATGAGCGAGTTGGTCGTGCCCAGATCGATGCCGACGATGATGGGCTGCGTGTCACTTCTGGTCGGATCATGCATAGGTAGAGAAAGCGTAGACCACCCCGCGGCGCTTCTCAGTCCTTGGCCCAAGCCAGCGATGCGAGCTGCTCAGCGAGTTCACGGGCAGAGCCCGTCCCGATCGGCGTGGCCCAGGACGCGTAACGGACATCCGCCCGGATCTCGAGCAGATACCCCTGCACGGATCCCGCCTCGGTATGAAAGAACTCGGGCGCTCGAATCACCCGCCATGGCTCGGAATCGACACCCAGATCGCTGATCATGGCCCAGATGGTGTCGAGCGTGGCCTCATCAATCTCGCGGGTGATCGGCGGGTAGGTGAGCCCGTCGGAGCCGTCGCCGAACGATGCGCGGAGCACCCCGCCTGGCTCGATGATGTACCGGGCGGATCGCGTCGCGGCCGGGTCCTCTTCATCCCCCCCGAAGACCACCAGCCCGAGCACGAAGTCGCCGGGTCGCTGATCGGGCAGCCCCGCATCGGTCCGTGGCGTGCTTTGGCTGCAGCCGCAGACAAGCAGCGGCATGGCGAGCAGGATCGGGATTCGGGCAGCGTGCATCATCTATAGAGTCTATCCGCACCCGGGCAGACCCGCACAGGCCCGCAAAGCCCGGCTATCCTTTGCTCCCATGGATATTTCACTGCGCTGGCTCAACCAATACCTCACCCCCGGCGATGTCAAGGCCGATCAGGTCGATCACATCATGACCCAGGCGGGCATGCCCATCGAAGAGCACAGGCCCGGGCTCAGCGGCGACACCATTCTTGATGTTGAGGTGACGAGCAATCGTGGCGATTGTCTGGGCCATATCGGGATCGCGCGGGAGATCGCCGCCGCCCGCTACGCGGACAAGCCGCGCACGCTCACCATGCCGACGATCGAGCAACCCCAGCTTGGGGCACCGATCGGCGACGAGCTCACGCTCGAGAACCGGGTGCCCGACCGATGCCCGCTCTTCACCGCACGCCTGATCAGGGGTGTCAAGGTTGGGCCGTCCCCCGACTGGCTGCGTGAAGCGCTGGAAAACATGGGTCAGCGATCGATCAACAATGTCGTCGATGTCACCAACTTCATCACGCTCGAGCTGGGCAACCCGTGCCATGTGTTCGATTATGACAAGCTCGCGGGTGGGACCCTGATCGTGCGTGAGGCAAGCCCCGGAGAGAAGGTCAACACCCTCTATGCGGGAGAGCATGAGCTGCGATCGAGCGATCTGGTCGTCGCGGACCGCGATCGCCCCCAGTCGCTAGCGGGCATCATCGGCGGGCACGACTCGCAGGTCGACAATGACACGACCACCGTTGTGTTTGAGATGGCGACCTGGGACACGGTCAGCGTCCGCAACACGGGACGGCGTCTGCAGATCCGCACCGACGCCGCGTTCCGGTTCGAGCGGGGGATCGACCCGCGCACGATCGATTTTGCCGCACAACGCGCCGCCGCGCTGATCTGCCAGGTCAGCGGCGGCCAGCTCGCCGAGGGCGTGCTCAGCCAGGGCGGCCCGCTCCCGCAGGACAAGGCGATCGGGCTGCGCCCCGACCGATGCGATCGCATTCTGGGCATCCATACCGAGCCGACCGAGATGGCGGAGCTGCTCAATGCGCTCTCATTCCGGACCACCATCGAGGACGACGGGCACCTGCGTTGCGTCATCCCGCCCCACCGCTCGCACGATGTCACCCGCGAGATCGATCTGATCGAAGAGGTGGCCCGCGCCCGCTCGCTCGGCGTGATCCCCGTCCACGAGACACTGCCCGTGCGAGCGCGCGAGCCGCAGACGAGCGAGCGTGCGATGGGCACGATCGCCCGTGTCCTCACCGGGCTGGGCTTCTTCGAGACCGTGACCTTCTCGTTCACGGCACCCGCCAAGGGCGAGTTGTTCCGGCGTGAGGGGACCGATCTGGTCGCGGTGGATGATGACAGGCGAAAAGCCGAACCCACGCTGCGCCCCAGCGTGCTGCTGGGCCTGCTGGCGACGCGCCATGCCAACCAGAGTGCCCGGACCACAACCCCCGGCGGCGTGCGTCTGTACGAGGTCGCCCAGACCTTCGCCCAGAAGGCCGGCACACGCCAGACCGACGAGTTCCGCGCACTGGCGATGCTCGTTGATGTCGAGTATTCCGGCAAGAAAGCCAGGCACGAAGACCTGCAGAAGGCCCTGCGCATCATGCGAGGCAGCATCGACACGATCGCCAAATCGGTCTTCGGCCCCAGCGCCCGGACCGTTGTGCAGCCCGCCAAGCCCGAGCACGCGGGCTATGCCGCCGACGCCTACGCGACACTCGCCGTCGAGTGCGACGGCACAGCCACACCCATCGGCGGCTACGGGCTCATCTCCGACGCCGCGCTCAAGGCCCATGACCTCGATTCGCCTCTCGTGGGCGCGGAGCTGACGATTCAACCGCTCATTGACGCGTACCCGCCGCGCTCCAACGCGGAGCTGCTCCCGCAGTTCCCGGGCATCGATCGCGACCTCTCGCTGATCGTCCCCGAGGCGACCCGCTGGAGCGAGATCGAGCAGGTCGCGGAAAGACTCAACCTGGATCGCTGCATCGGTTGGGAACTGGTCGATATCTTCCGCGGCAAGCAGCTCGGCGACGCCAGGAAATCCGTCACCGTCCGCCTGCACTTCCGTGATCTCGAGCGAACACTCCGACACGAGGAGGTCGATCCGCAGATCGAGCACTTCGCGTCAGAAGCCATTTCGACGCTCGGGGCGGAAATTCGAACCGCCAGTTAATCGCATCGCGGCGCGAACCCGAAGCAATCGAACCTCGTTTGTAATAGGAACAGTCGCGTTTTTGGCACGAAGCAAGCGTTTTCGTGAATGTTCAGAGCGGTTTCACGGCAAGATCGGAACATTTCGACGGATGCGAGGTATACGATACGCGGCTACGGATGACCCGCGAGCGGTCCGTTTGTACGGCTCATGGTTGGAGTATCGCCCCGACCGGCCCAAAGGTCGCACGCAAAGATTCGGCCTGAAAGCTAGAATACAAACACTCAACGGAGTGCTGAAATCATGGAGGACAACATGACATCGATCACCAGCGACATCGGGAGCAAGAGCGGCACCATGACCCAACCAACCGCCACCGACACCCCGACCCGCGAACCCTTCATCTGGGTCAACGGACAGATGCTCCCCAAATCGCAGGCCTCCGTATCCGTATTCGATCACGGGCTGCTCTACGGCGACGGGATCTTCGAGGGCATCCGGGTCTACAACGGCAAGATCTTCAAGCTCGGGCAGCACATGGACCGGCTCTACAACTGCGCCGACAAGATCTTCCTCGACATCGGCGTCTCCCGTGAGGAGATGATCAAGATCCAGCGCCAGTGCGTGCAGGCCAACAACATCGTCAACGGCTACATCCGCCTCGTCGTCACACGCGGCGAGGGGTCGCTCGGGCTCAACCCCTACCAGTGCCCCAAGGCCGGCGTCATCTGCATCGCCGACACGATCTCGCTCTTCAAGCCCGAGATGTATGAGAAGGGCATGCGCGTCGTGCTCGCGAATCGTCCCAAGACGCCCATCGCGTGCCTGGACCCGCGCATCAAGACGCTCAACTACCTCAACAACATCATGGCCAAGGTGGAGGCTATCCATCTCAGCCGCGAGCTAGGCATCACCAAGCCCGAGGATCAGCTCCTCGAGGTCATCATGCTCAGCACCGACGGCAAGGTCGCCGAGGGCTCGGGCGACAACATCTTCATCATCAAGGACGGCACGGTGTTCACGCCGCCGAGCGATGTTGGCATCCTCGAGGGCATCACGCGACGCTTCGTCAAGGATCAGCTCTGCCCCATGCTCAACATCCCGATCGAAGAGAAGTACTTCACGATCGAGGAGCTCTACGACGCCGACGAGGTCTTCCTCACCGGTTCGGCCGCCGAGATGATCGCCGTTCGTGAGGTGCTCACCCACGACAACGGCAAGCACACCGGCACCCACAAGATCTCCGACGGCGAGGGCCCGATCACCAACGCGCTGCGAATAAAGTTCCGCGAGATCGTGACCTCCGACCATGTCCCCGAGGACTGATCGAGAATCCGCAAAGTTCTGAACACACCACAACGCCCGCAACCCGCGGGCGTTGTGCTTCTATATTGCAGCATGAACAGCGCACTCAACATGACGGCGATCATCGCGATCGGGCTCGCGCTCAGCGGCTGCGCCGGCTCACAGCGCCAGCAACCCGAAGCAGACAACGCGGCATCGCACGGGGCGCACGCGCTGCACAACCTGCACCAGCTCACGCCCGGCCTGTGGTCCGCGGGCGAGCCCGTGGGCGAGCCCGCGTATGACGAGCTGGCGGCGCTGGGGATCAGAACCGTGATTTCTGTCGATGGCGTGGCACCAAACAAGGAGTTGGCTGCGCGGCACGGCATCACGATCGTGCACCTGCCCATCGGCTACGAAGGCATCAGCGAGCAGCGCTCGCGCGAGCTGGCGCACGCCATCGCCACCATGCCCCGCCCGATCTTTGTCAACTGCCACCACGGCAAGCACCGCGGGCCGGCGGCCCTGTGCGTCGGGGCGATCGGCAGCGGCGATATCACCAGCGAGCAGGCGGCGGAGTTCATGAAGATCGCAGGGACCTCGCCCAAATACACCGGGCTGTGGAAGGCGGCCGCGAACGCGACGGTGCTGAGCGAGGCCGATCTGCATGACGATTCGATTGTGCTCGTTGAAGAGGCGGAGATCGAGGACTTTGTCGAAGCGATGGCGGAGGTCGATCGGCTCTACGAGTTTCTCCAGCTGTGCGCAGACAACAACTTCAACGCGCCGCCGGACCACCCTGACCTGGCACCGATTTCATTGGCCGGGCAGATCCACAACCTGCTGCGGGGGATGGAGGACGATCAGGCCGTCGTCGAGGGCGGTCCCGAGTTCTTCGACATGCTGATCGTCAGCCGGGATCGAGCATCAGAACTCGAGACCCAGCTCGAACAGAACGACATTCAGGGTTCGTTTGCGACGCTCAAGCTGCTGACCGATTCATGCAGCGATTGTCATACGAAGTATCGGAACAACGGCTGAACCACTCTCCTCCCCCGCGCTTGCGGGGGAGGTGGATCCGCCGCAGGCGGAGACGGAGGGGGTCCTCCAAAAACCTTGTGTGCGATCGGTCTTTGAACGCCCCCCTCCGTCATGCTGGCGCATGAAACATCCCCCGCAAGCGCGGGGGAGGAGAGGAAGAACTCTTCCCATTGCCTACTGCCTATTTCCGATTGCCGATATTCACCCGTTCACATTCATCAGCACCTTGATGCCGTCGCCGCTGATCATGGTTTCGAAGGCCTTTTCGAACTGCTCGATCGGGAACTCGTGGGTCACGATGTCGTCGAGCTCGAGGTTGCCTGAGAGCAGGAGCTTCTCCATCTGGTACCAGGTATCCCACATGCGCCGACCGTTGATGCCCAGCACGGTGCAGCCCTTGAAAATAATGTGGGCGTTGAAGTCGAAGTCGACCGTGCGGGCGGGCAGCCCGAGCAGGGCGGCGGTGCCGCCGTTGCGCAGGGCGCGGAAGCCCTGATCCATCGCGGCGGGTGCACCCGACATTTCCAGCAGCACATCAACACCCTCGTAGGTCTCGCTGCGGAGTTTCTTGATCCAGGCGTCGTCGCGGGCGTCGAAGGCGTCGGTGGCGCCCAGCTTTTTGGCCAGCGCCAGGCGCGGGGGGTTGATGTCGGTGCAGTAGATCCGGCTGGCGCCGGCGGCCTTGGCGACGGTGACGGCCATGAGCCCGATGATGCCCACGCCCGAGATCAGCACGGTCTTGGTGCTCACCCCCGCGCTCATCACGGTGTGCACCGCGTTGCCCAGCGGGTCGAGGATCGCCGCGTATTTATCAGGGATGTCGGCGTGCACGGGCCAGACATTGTCCTCGGGGACGACGATGTAGTCGGCGAAGCAGCCGTCGCGGTCGATGCCGAAGATCGTGGTGTCGCTGGCGATGTGGGCGTTGCCGGTGCGTGAGTTATAGTCCATGCCGGCGGTCAGGTGCCCCTCGGCACTCACACGCTGTCCGGGCTCGTACTTGGTCACAGCGCTGCCGACCTTGTCGATTACCCCCACGAACTCGTGCCCGGTGATGATGCCCACGGGGATGCGGTTGGAGGCCCACTCGTCCCATTCCCAGATGTGGCGGTCGGTGCCGCAGATCCCGACCTTGCTCACTTTGATTCGGACATCACGGGGCCCGGGGGTGGGGACGGGACGATCGTCTCGGAACTGGAGCCCGCTGCCCGCGTGGTGCTTGATGAGCGAGCGCATGGTCCCGCTCGCTGTTGTATCGGTCTCGGTGTGGGCTGTTTGATCCGTGGGCATGGTGGTCATACGGGCTCTCGGGGGGTGTGGAGTGAACGGATGCTCCGGCGCCAAAGGGTGATCCGGACGCGGGGCATCCGATATTGTCCCGTGTCCCCCTGTTACGATCAACGCCGAGCGATGAGATCCGTCCAGATCAAGGCCTTTCGTGGCCAGCCCTGCATCACACGCCCCTGTGCGGCGTTGTGCGTATATTGGCGCTCCCGGACACGCCCGGGATCGTACAATCTGAGACGAAAACAGGGTCACGGACCCGATAGATACGATATCCGACGACACAAGTGACCCGCTGAACGATGAGCCGAGCCGCCAGCACATCTCGATCCTTTTTCTACCTCGCGAGCAAATCCAGCGGCGGCAAGGCGATGGGTATCCGCAGCGCCCGCTCGGAAAGGGCCCTGGCGGAGAATCTCCGCAAGGAAAAACAGGTCCTGCTCCGCACCTGGCGTCTGCCCGATTGGGCGAATAACCAGCCCGATATGTCGCTCAAGGATCACGCGGAGTTCGATTCGCAGATCGCCCAACTCGTGAGCCGGGGCGTGCCGCTGACCGACGCGCTGGAAGTGGCCGCGGGCGTGGTGAGCAAGCCCAACCGCGAACGGATTGACCGACTTCGCTCGCTGGTGGCGCAGGGCACGAGCTTCGCCGACGCGTGCAAGCAGGTCGGGAGCTTCGACACGGTCACCGTTGCGATCTATCGAGCCGCGGAGAAAACCGGTGATCTCGCGGGCGCGTGCCGCTCGCTCGCCCAGAGCGCCCGTCGCCAGCTCGAGGTGTCGGGCAAAGCCGCGACGCTGATGATCTACCCGACCATCGTGCTCACGCTGGCGCTGGCCGCCGCGTTGACCATGATCATCATTGTGGTCCCCATGATCGGCAACTCGCTTGAGAAAGCGGGCGTCACGCTCCCGTTCATCACCCGCTTCCTGCTCAATGTCGGTAACTTCCTGCAGGGCAATCTCGTCGGGTTCGCTGGCGCAGGCCTCGTCGTGCTCGTCATGGCCTTCCTGTTCCGGGGTGCGCTGGCCAAGCTCGCGATCCAGATCACACGCAACGCCCCGTTCGTGCGTGATGTCGTCATGCAGCAGGAACTCACCCGCTTCTTCTCGGTGATGTCCTCGATGTCCCGCTCGGGCATCCCGCTGGGCGACGCGCTGCAGGTGAGCAGCGCCGCGATCACGCACCCCAAGCTCAACCGGGATCTGCAACGCATGCGCATGCGCCTGATCGAGGGCGGCGTGTTCCGCAACCTCATCCAGAAGGTGGATTCGCTCCCCGAAGCCACCCGTCGCCTGCTCGTCGCGGCGGATCAGGGCGGCGACCTTGACGAGGCGTTTGATGCGCTCGCCAAGGATCACGCGTCCGAGGTTGACAAGAAAACCGCTCGGCTCATGGCGATCCTCGAGCCCCTGCTCATCGTCATCCTGTTCCTGGTCGTCGGCACCATCATCCTTTCGATCATGCTCCCGATGTTCTCCATGGCCGGCGGAGCGCTCTGAGCCCATTTCCCAATGAACCCACGACCGCCCCGGGCGGTACAATGCAATAGACCCCACGCACAAGCGTTGTTCCAACAGCGATTTAGAGGAGAAAACGGCATGACCACACCCAGCATCACCCCCGACTGCGCTCAGCGCATGGACCGCATGATCAGCCGTTCCTACACCCAATCTCGTCCGGGTTTCTCGCTCATCGAGCTCACCGCGGTGCTTGTGATCATCGGGCTGCTGATGGCCGGTGCCGCGATCGCCGTTCCGGGCTATCTCAAGCGTGCACGCACCCGCGTCACCAAGACCTCGATGACCACGATCAAGACCGCGATCAACACCTATTCCGCGGACAACGCGGGGAGCGCCCCCGAATCGCTGGGATCGCTCATCCCCAGCTACCTCGATCAGGGTGCCGAGCTCGACGCGTGGGAGCGTGCCTTCTACTACATCCCAACCCCCGGCGGGCCCAACGCGTTCAACCTCATCAGCGCCGGACCCGACGGCGAGTTCCAGACCAGCGACGACATCAATGTCTGGACCATGGATGTCAACAGCGGCGAATAAGCCGGCAATCGACTGACTGATCACATGACCCGCAGACCACCCCATCCCGCTCGACGCAGCCGCGTGTACGCGTGTCGGCGAGGGGTGACCTTCCTCGAGGCCACGCTCGCCAGCGTGCTGCTGGCGATGGTCGCTTCGACGCTGGGCGGGAGCGTGTCGTTCATGACCCGCTCGCAGACAAGGATGGACCAGAAGATCGGGGCCGCCGAGCTGGCCAATCGCCTGATTCTCCAGTACATCGACGATCGCGAATCGCTGCCCGACAAGGCCTTGCCCATCGAGTACGATGTGGACCTCTATCGCTGGACGCTCGAGGAATCTCCCGTCGAGTTCGTCTTTGACGACATCGTGGATGACAGCAGCGGCGGGGTGGGCAACGGCGCGAGCCTCGGACGCATCAAGCTCATCACCGTGCGTGTCTGGCTGGCCGCGGACTCGGGCGGATCGCTGGCGTTCAGCTCGGAGGTGCCCAGCTGCATCATCACACGCCTGATCGACCCGCTCGCGTTCAACAACCCCGACTCGCTCGAGACCCTGCTCAACCAGCCGGGCGGCATCGAACGCCTCTTCGAGTCCATGATGCAGGACCTTGGCGGATGACACAGCCCCGACGCGCCCATCTCGCACGCGGCTTCACCCTCATCGAGGTCTCTCTCGCTGTGGTCCTCAGCGCCATGGTCCTCATGGGCTGCCTGAGTGTGTTCCTGGCGATGCGCAATGTCGAGAAGACCTTCTCGGCCAGATACCAGCGCACCAGCGAGCTCGACATCACCCACACTTCCTTCTCTCGCGCACTGCTGAGTCTGCAGATGAAGGAAGCCGAGAGCACACAGGTTGTGCGCGCGGGGAGTCAGCAGGCCGCCGAACAGCAGGCCGAGGAAGAAGACATCGATCGTGGCCGGATGATTCTGGAGTACGACGCGACGGTCGAGCCCGACTCGACGGGATGGGTGCCCCAGCGTTTCGAGGTCGTGTGCGCCACACCGCCGGTGCCCGCGGGGCTCGCGACCCAGGCCGCCCAGTGGTACACCGCACAGGCCAAGGAGGCGTCGCTCGACTTCTCCGCACTCGACGGCTCGCAGGGCATCACCCGCGGCGTGTTCGAGCTGCGTCGCTCGGGCGAGCGCGAACGCGTGATGCAGCGTCTGGGGCTCATCGGGGCAACCGACCCGATCATGGCCGAGTCGGATCTGGAACTCATCGACGACCCGTACGCCAAGCCCGACTGGACCCTCTGGTGGCGACCGATCCTCACACAGGAAGCGGAACAGCTCAAGGCCGGTTACGGGCCGCTGCCCGATACTGTTGGCGACCCCGAGCAGATCAGGGCACGCCTGGCGGGCGCGATCCCGCTGCTGCGCCATATCGAACGCTGCATCTGGGATCTTTATAAGGGTGACGAGTTCATCGACACCCACATCGGGCTGGAGATGAGCGACCTGCCCGCGTACGCCCAGTTCGAGGTCATCCTCACCAACCAGCAGTACGCGTCATGGATGTTCGAGATCGACTGGGTCCTCGGCGACGACCCGCTCGATGTCGCGTCGGGTTCGGGGGTCGCGTCCGACACCGGTGCCGACGACGGGACACAGCCCCCGGGCGACGGCACAGGCAACGGCGGTGGTGGCGGTGGCGGCAGCGGACGCCCGGGCAATGGTCAGGGGCGGCCCGGCAACGGCACCGGGGGCAACCAGTTCGATCTGTCGGGTGATTCATGACCGCTCAACCCCCCATCCCGTCACACGATCACGACCGGCGTGCGTTCGCGTTCACCATGGTCATCCTGCTGATGATCGTTGTCTCGCTCGGCATCGGGCTGGCCATGAGTCGGTTCAGTGCTCAGAGCAAGTCTGTTTCCCGCCAGGTGACCAAGTATCAGGAACACCATCTCGGTCGCGGGCTTCAGGAAGCCATCGGGGCCTGGCTGCGTCAGCAGAACGGGCGCGATCTGGGGGAGGTGCTCGAGCCCGAGACCGGGCACGCGATGGACATCGTCCTTGCGGACGGATCCGAGGTCATCGTCTATCTCCGCGACGCGCAGGGCGCGGCGCTGTCGAACCTGACGGCGCGGACCGACCTTGAGATCGAGGAGGGCGGACTGCTGCTGCGGAACCTCGCGGCCAACACGACGGAGGAGCAGTACCTGCGTGAAACGCGCCCGTTCGGCCCGTTTACCATCAGCATCGCCAGCGCGAGCGATCGTGTGCTCGATGCCGCCGCCCGGGTGGTCGCCGGTTCGCTCGCCGACCGATTCCTCGCCGAGCTCGGCTCGCTCCGTGACACTCCTGAGGCGATCACCCGCACGGAACTCACGCGCGTCGCGACCGCATCGGGGCTCGACAGCGAGCAACGCGCGGCGTTGTTCCGTGTCTTCGCGACGGACATCGAGCTCTGGGCGGTCATCATCGAGGTCCGGGCCGGCAACGGGCTGCGACAGGGCCAGAGCATCGCACGATACGGCGGTGTCACGCGAATTCGCGTCAATAGCGGGAACCGTGCGGGCAATCCGATGGAACTCGGTGCGTTCATCACATGGAAAGAGCTGGAACTCGGGGAAGACTTCGATTTATCCCAGCTCTACTAAGCGCTGCGACGCGCCGGGCCCGCCGCCCCTAGACTCCTGCGGAGCCCGGAGAACCGGGCGAGAATGGAACAAAGTGGCCCGATCGGCCGATACAAACGAGAGCCGCCTCGATCGGAAGATCGCGCCGCGTGAACCCCACAGTTACAGGGCAAGACCATGAGCACACCGCTGACCCCATCACAAGCCAAAGTCTGGACGCTCAGCGCCCAAGCCGGCGCGCTGGTGTGTGTGCTCGGGGCTGTCGCGATCGGTGTGCTTGGCCTGCCAGACCACGCGCCCGGAGCCGCGATTGAGCAGGCCAAGGCCAACGCCTGGCCCATCAACACACCCGGCACGGACTCGGGCACCCCGGGCAACACGAGCAAGCCGATCAACAGCCGCGCTGTGGATACCCTGGGGGTGGCCGAGCGATTCGCGCTGATGGACAACGCGCCGGTGATCATCGAGCGTAACCCGGAACCCACTAACCCAGAGCCCCCGGTGGTCACAGGGCCGACGATCGATGAAGCGACCATCGTGCGCCGTGTCAAATACATCGGGTTCATCAACGACGCTCGCACCCAGCACGCGTTCATCCGGATCGACGGCAAGCAGCGCATTGTTTCTGCGGGCGGGATCGCCAAGTCGGGCGATGAGCAGTTCTCGGATCTGGCCGTCGAACGCATCACACCCCAGCTCATCATCCTCCGCGATGGCGAGACCCGCGCGGCGGTGAACATCGCAGAAAAATCGGGATCCTCGATCACCATGGTCTCGGGCGACGATATCCCCGTCGCTGTTGTGCCCGGCCAGGACGAGCCGCTGCTGACCGCGGAAGAGGAGGCGATGATCGAATCGCTGCCCCCGCGTCAGCGTCAGATGGCACGGAGACGGCTCGAGCGTGAGAAGCGCGGCTTGCCTCCTGAGAACGAGAACCGCCGACCGACGCCCGAGCCACTCGTTTCCACGCGAGGCACATTCAATCGCAACGGCGAGACCCCCGATGTTCGACGGCGAGACAACGACCGCAACGACTGACCCTGCTGTGTTCCCCACCACCCATGCCAGCCGCCAGGACATTGACCCTTGAGTGAGCGCCTCTGCTACATCCGAAGAACCGACCGCGGCGCGACCCTGCGCGGACTGCGCCTGATGGGCGGGCATACCGATGACACATGGGAAGCGAGCCCGATCGCGGATCCGGAAATGGTTGTCGGCTCGATCGAAGACGCGACACAATGGATCAGGGAACGGCTGAGCAGCAGCTCGATCCGCGATCTCGACGCGCTGGTGCTCGACCCCGACGGCGCCGTGTGCACCTGGGTCAAACCCGAGGACGCTGACGCGACGATGCTCGATGCGGCGATCAGCGACGGCCCGATCGAGCACGACCCCGACGAACTCGAGCCCGTTGCGCAGAACGCGGTGAGCGAGCGACTCCCCCGGCTGCCCCGAGAGCTCGATTTCGAGCCGCTGAGCCCCGACCAGACCTCCACCGGTGCCCGCGCCGCCGTCATCGCGGTGCCCGACATCCCCGGGCGTCTGTTCAAGGACGCGCTCGACGCGATGGGTATCCGACCCAAGCGGTTCACCACGATCTGGCACGCCCTGGCGCTCGCCTGGGATCCGGGCGTCGGCGGGGGGCACAGCGCCCAGCGCATCGTCAGCTCGGACGCACCCGTGAGCAGTGTGATCGCGATCGATCCGATCGACGCGCGACTGATCTGGACCTGGTCGCGCGAGGGCGAGCTGATCTGTGCCGGCGGCATGCGTCTGCGCCGTGTGCACAGCGAGCACGAGCCCAGGGTCATGGTGCGCCGCTCGGACATCGCCCGGCTCTGTGCCGACTGGCTCGGCTGGTCGTCACAGCTGGGTGTGAGCCCGTCGCGGATCATTGTGCTCGGCGAGCCCGCGAGCACGGACACCCCCGGCGACACCCCGAGCGAGGAGCAGCCCCTGGACCCGGGGCAGATGGGTGCGGCGCTGACCCAGCGCTGGCCCGACGCGACGCTCGAACTCATCGGCGAACCCGACCCGATCGGTGCCACGCTCCGCCAGATCGCCCAGCGGGAGCAGTCTTCCCGACTGGGCTCGATCAGCGGGCTCGAATCCCGCCCGACCCGAGCGCATCGATCGATGTTCCGCTGGGCTGGGCTGGCGCTGACGACCGCCGCGGTCGTGGTGCTGCTTGTGGGCTACCAGCTCATGAGCCGCACCAACGCGATCAGGACCGAGACCCGGGCGATCAACACCCAGCGCACGACCACGCTGAGCGATTTCAACCCGAATCTGGTCATGTCCGCGATCCCGACCAACGATCTCGAGGCGATCCGCAATCAGATCGCCAACGCCAGCGGGCCCATCGCGATCCCCGCGCCCAAGCCCATCATCCAGGCGCTCGAAACGGTCTCGTTCGTGATCGGTGCGCCGGGCATCGAGATCGACAAGGTGACGATCAACACCCGCACGGTGACGCTGCTGCTGCGGGTGGACAACATCAGCCAGGCCGAGCAGATCAACAGCAACCTGCGTTCGATCAACGACGACCTGCTGGCGTGGAGCTCGTCGATGTCGCCTCAGAACCGCGGCGAGAAGATCCAGGTGACCTACATCGCCCAGTGGCAGGACGGGGGGGAGGGCTCATGAGCACACTCGATACCGCCAACGCCCGCCTGAGCGCCGACGATCGCTACGAGCTGGCGACCCGCGCCCAGAATCAGCATCGGCTCAACAGCCCGCGCCATCTGATCATGCTCGGGCTGCTGCTGCTGGTGATCGCGCTGGTGGTCCTCGGCGTCGCCTGGCAGACGCAGTCCGCCGCGATCGACAAGAACGAACGCGCCGCGCGAGACCTGGTCAAGATCGAGAACCTCATCACCGAGATCCGGGCCCTCGAACTCGCCCAGGCGGACAGCACGCTCGAAATGAACTTCGAGCCCCTGCCCGACATTCTCTCGACGCTCGAGAGCATCGCCCGACGCGCGCAGCTCGAGTCCGAGCTGGGCCTGCCCCGCAACGCCGGGTCGCGCCCCGAGGGCAACGCGATTCTCAAAACCTATCCCTACACGATCAGCGACCCGTCCCTCGAGCACCTGCTCGACTGGGTCAAGATCTCCGAGCAGGAGATCCCCGGGTTGCAGGTGCGAGAGCTCTCGATCCAACCCCGAAACCAACTCTGGACCTTGAGCGTGGTGCTCGCACGGTACGAGCGCAAGCCCTGAGGAGTGACAACGCGATGATGCGCAAGAAGAACAACAACCCCGCCGCGAGCGTCCTGATCGCGATGACACTGACCGCCGCCGCCGCCGCCGTGCTGCCCGCGTGCTCGGGCTCGTCCACCCGCAGCAGGTCCGGCGACCTCAGCGAGATCGATCCCGCACTGGCCTACAGCCGGCGTCAGCGCGAGGAGGCCCGCGAGCACTACACGCGGGCGACCGAGCTCAGCGCCAAGGGCGATACGGAGGGTGCGCTCGAGGAATACCGCAAGGCGCTCGAGCTCGACGACCAGCTCTACGCGGCGTGGAACAACATGGGCCAGCTGTTGATGGACAAGGGCAACTACGCCGACGCCGTCGCCGCGTTCCAGATCGCGTCGGGCATCGAGCCCACCGACCCACGACCGCTCTACAACACCGGGCTTGCGTATCAGCGTGTGGGCTGGGCCGCGGACGCGTACGCGAGTTATGAGCGGGCGCTGGAGCGCGACGCGAACTACCTCCCTGCGATGCGAGGTCTCGCCCGCAGCGCGGAGATGATGGGCAGCTCGAGCCTGAAGCTGCTCGAAATCCTCAAGCAGGCCCAGCTGCGCGAACGCGACGAGCAGTGGCGCAACTACTTCCGTGCGCAGCGTGACCGCGTCGAGATCCTCATCGACGAACGCTGAGCCGCGGCCTGATCGACCCCGATACAACCCCGATCAGAGGCGCTCGGCGGCCAGGCTCGCCAGCGTGCTGCGCTCGGATTTCTGCAGCGTGATGTGGCCCACGATGCCCAGCCCGCGCATCTTCTCGACGCTGTAGCTCAGGCCGTTGGATGACGAGTCGAGGTACGGGTGATCGATCTGGCCGATGTCGCCCGTGAGGATCAGCTTGGTCCCCTCGCCGATGCGTGAGACGATCGTCTTGACCTCGTGCGGGGTCAGGTTCTGCGCCTCGTCGACGATCATGAACTGGTGCGGGATGCTGCGGCCGCGGATGTAAGTCAGCGGCTCGAGCACCAGACGCCCGTCGGCGATCAGCTTGTCGATCCGCTGCTCGGTGGTGCGGCTCTCGGCGTTCTGGTTGGGTGCGCCACGGGTGGACATGAGGTAGGTCAGGTTGTCGAAGATGGGCTGCATCCACGCGCCCAGCTTCTCGTCCTTGTCGCCGGGCAGGTACCCGATGTCACGCCCCATGGGCATGATCGGGCGCGCGACGAGCAGCTTGTCGTAGCGTTCCTCTTGGAACACCTTGGCCATGCCCGCGGCGATCGCCAGCAGGGTCTTGCCGGTGCCGGCGCTGCCCAGCAGCGTCACGAGCTTGATGTCGTCGTCGAGCAGCAGGTCCAGCGCCATGGTCTGCTGGACATTGCGTGCGACGATCCCGAATGTCGGCTTCTTCTGCGCCGCGACAGGGATCAGGTGCTCGGTGTCGGCCAGACGACGGGCGAGCCCCGAGTGGGCCTCGTCCTCGACATCGCTGAGCACGACATACTGGTTGGGCGTGAGCTCCTTTGTGTAGCTCGAGCCGTCGTCGCGTTTGACTTCGAGATATTTCTCGATGTCCTCGACGGCGAGCATGCGATCGCGGTAGAGCGTGTCGATCTCGGCGCTGCTGGTCTTGAGCTCCAGAAAACCCGAGTAGAGCTTGTCCGCGTCGACCTGCTGGTTGAGGAAGTCCTCGGAGCGAACGCCGAGCGAGTCGGACTTGATGCGGGCGGCGAGGTCCTTGGAGACGAAGACCACCCGCTTCTCCGCGTGCAGCAGCGCCCAGGCCGCGGCGATGATGCGGTTGTCGGGCTTGTCGGCGGACAGGATCGCGGGCCGCTCGTGGTCGTTGATATCGATCGAGAGGGTGCCGGTCGCGCCCTGTGAGTTGGCCCCGAGTTTGGAGAGCGGGACACCCTCGGTGAGCTTGCCGAACTTGCGGAGCCGGTCGAGCCAGCGGATGGCCGAGCGTGCGGCCCGCCCGACATCGTCCTCCCGGCGCTTCATCGCGTCGAGCTCTTCGAGCACGGGGTAGGGGATCACCACATGGTTCTCTTGGAACACGAAGAGGGCGCTTGGGTTGTGCAGCAGCACATTGGTATCGAGCACATAAAACTTGGGCTCTTTGCCGTCGGGTGTCTTCTGCTGCGCTTGTGCCGGCTCTGGGCTATCGGGCATGTCTTTGGGGTCTCTCTGGTTAGGATCTGGCTCTCAGAGCGCAGTATATCGCAGCCCGGACGCCCCCGCGGCCGATGCGGGGCGTTGATCGATCAGATGAATGCTGCGGTGACAAAGAAGAGGGCGGCGAAGATCGCGAGCCCGAGCTTGATGAAGATGGACACGGTCCGACCAATCGCCGCCCCACCCCCTGATTTCATGGAATCTTTCCAGGACAGCTTCACCACGCCCCGTTCGACCATGAGCGCACCGGCACCGGCACCGAGGATGCCGCCGAGGATCGTGCCCACGATGGGGATCGGGATAAAGAAGGTGCCGAAGAATGCACCGAGCATGGTGCCCACGATCGCGCCCAGCGCCCCGCGTTTGGAACCACCGAACCGCTTTGAGCCCGCGGCGGACGCGACCATCTCGATCGCTTCTGCAATGATCCCCACCACCACCAGGGTGACGACCGTTGGCGGTCCGATGATCTCGGGCTTCCACCACCAGCACAACCCGGCCGCGACCACCATGGTCCAGATGCCCGGCAATGCCATCACGACCATGACGAGACCCGTGAGCCCCGTTGTGAGCGCGATCAGCGCGATGACCCAAATCTCCCAGCTCACGGGCGCGGGCCCGCGGGGGTGTGTGGTGCATCCTTGCTTTGAAGGTTATTTTTCATCTGCATCGTCGGCTTCATGTTCGGCTTGATCATTGGTTTGACCATCCGAATGCTCGCTGGGTTCGGGCTTGGGCTCGCTTGGCGCGTCCTCACCTTGTTGGGAGGGGAAGGCCTTGGCTTCCATCGCCAGGATCCAGTCCTCGACGAAGCGATGCTGATAGGTGTCGACGCTGACCTCTTGCCCGCCCAGGTCGGCGTGAGCACCCTTGATCCGCAGGAAGACGATGAACTTGTCCCACTTGCGCTTGTCGACCTCTTCGAGGTCCTCGGGCGTGACGCGTGCGCCGCTGGGCAGTGTCAGGGTCATCGAGGCGGGGTCCCACGCGTACCGCTTGGACCGCACCCGCAGCATGTGGACCGCCATGATCAGGGCCACGATGAAACACACGGCCATGATGAGCCACTGGACCATCAGGTCGAATGCGCTGAGCGGCTTGGGGTTCGCGGTGCTGCTGCCCCACTTGGTGTTGAGCGCATCGAGCTCGCTCTGGGGTGACTCGATGATCGTGCGTTCTTCGTTGAGCTCGCCGATGACCTTGAGGGCGTCGAGCCACTGCTTGCGGGCGATCTGCATGGAAGCGCGGAGCGCCCGGGAACTGCTGGGGCTCGCGGCGTCCTGCAGGTTCTGGCTGACGCGTTCGGGCGACGAGAGACGCTCGAGTTCCTCGCTCGGGTTGGGCACGGACGAATCACGCAGGAAGATCCCGAAGTCTTCACGGTCGGCCTTCTTGGCCTGGTCGAGGTACTGCCACTTGGCCCAGTCCGCGAACTTCTCGCCGCGGTTGGGATAGATCACGGTCGCGTCGAGGTAGCCCCACACGCCGACGGCAAACACGATGATCGCGATAATGCTGAGCTTGAGGGTCCAGCGGGGATTGAGCGGTGCCTTCGCACACGCCTCGTTCACGATTGATTCGTCAAAGCTCGCTTCGCTCATCATCACCCTGTTCTGTTGGGATCATGTGGATCTTGGATCTGGCACCGATTCGATCGGCATGGGTCCATGAAGACGATATCGGCTCAGTCGGTCGATCGCATGGCCAAAGATGCTCCAATTCTGGGCTCGCCCGGGCGAAAATGATGCGTTGCGCGGGATCGCATCGGCTCAGCGGGGTTCATCGACCCTGTTGAGTGCCGCCGCCCACCACATCGCGGCCCGTTTCTCGCCCTCATCGAGCTTCATGAGCCCGCTGTATCCCCCACGGTCGACCCGCTTGGCGGGGATCCTGGGGTATCGCCGGGCTGATCCCAGCGCGAGCGTGAGAAATCGTGAATGCTCCGCCCGGAACCGTGCCCCGGCGTCGAGGATCTTCTTTCGTTTGAATCCGTTCCAGATCATCGCAGGTCATTGTATCGACTATCCGTGCCCACGCAACGAAAACCCGGCTCCCGCAGGCCTTGGCGGCGATGAATGACGAACCTATGATTATGGTTCACGACCCGGTCCTGTCGATGCCCGGGCCCGATGCACGGGTGGCCCGTGAATCTGGTCAGGGCTTGACCGCAGCAGCCATAAGCGGCCGTCATCCGGTGCCGTCGGTGTCCTGGGCATCGACAGGGGTGGGTTGTGACGACCAGAAACGGAATCCCGCGATTCGGAACGGTGATGTTTCAGTTCCGCTCGATCTCGAGGAAGTCTCTGAGCATGGGGCCCACCGGCTCGGGAGAGAGCACGAGAAACCGCTCGTGGTCGTCGTACCACTCCGCGTTCACCCAGAGTTCCTGTGCGTCCGGATCGTTCTGCATGATCATCAGGCGGGCGTTATCGACGATAAAGTGAGGGTCCTGGCCGCTCTCGCTCCACAGGCGCAGCGTATCCGCGATCAGGGTTCCATTGCAGCGTCCGTTGATCTCATGGCTTGTTTCTTTCGAGAGTTGCCGGTTCGAGGCCGCCCACACGAAGACATCGTTCTGGTCTCGGTGCATCCTGATCTCATCGGCGAGCGAGGACTCATCGAACACGGAAATCAGAATGAGCGTGACCAGGACCGCGAGCGTGCCGCTGCCGGCCAGGCCCGGGGTGCGGAAGAACCAGGGCAACGGACGCCGAGCAGACTCTGCGGTAGCGACCACGGGCTTGCGAGCGCTGAAATAAAACTCCTGACCGAGCGAGGGCAGGATCCCCGCCAGGAGCTGGTTGGCACGCACCCAGAGCCAGCTGTTCTCGAGACGCGAGCCCGAGCAACGCAGGACATGCGAGCCCGTTGAGAACTCGATCCCCAGCCCGGCGTGTGCGCACAGCCGACGCCACGCGCCGGGCGAAAACTTGCGGACATGGCCCCAGTGGCGGTTCTGCCCGGCCTGATCGCGCCGCTGGAGCTGACGCGTGCGGATCGCCGCGATCGGTCCTGGCGCGACCGGGGTGCCGCCCAGGAAGGTGCCGCCTGGTTTGAGTATCCGCGCGACCTCGCGTGCCGCAAGCTCGGGATCGTGCAGGTGCTCGAAGACATGCAGCGAGACAACAACATCCGCGCACGCATCGGGCAACGGGAGGCGCTCGCCGAAGTTGCACTCGATGACCTCGCTGTAACCCGATGCCTCGAGTGAAGGGTGCCGCGTGTTGCCATCGAGCCCGATCCAGTTGAAGCGATCGGCGCCGCGCGTGAAGCGTTTCATCCAGCCCCGCTCACAGCCGAGATCGACCACCACGAAGCCCTCCGGATCTTTTTTCCGGGAGGCCTCGGCGGCGATCTTGCAGCCGGCCCACCAGTACCGCTGCAGGCGAAGACAGTAGCGAGTGCTCTCGATGTGTTTCCTGAGCCCCTCGCTGGGCTCGGTGACATCAACCACATCCCGGTACGCAAACAGGGGAAACCCGAGAAAAGGGAACCTGCGCGACAGCGTGCTCATCATCGTCCTCAAGGCACGGTTCATGATTTGCATTCCTTCCTCACCTGTGGATGTTATGTATAACTCGGGCGGGGCAGTTGAATACGAGCCGGCGTGCACCCGGAGTGCTTGCAAGCGCTTGCCCGAGCATCGGTATGATACCTCCGAATCCGATCCCCGGTGCACAGTCGGCCTGATGGCCGCGCGGCCCCACCCCGACCCCTATGATTACGCCATGGCCTACACCGCCCTCGCACGCAAGCACCGTTCTCGCACCTTCGACGAGGTCGTCGGGCAGTCGCCCATCGCCCGCACGCTCAAGGCCGCGATCGACTCGGACCGGGTCCACCACGCATACCTCTTCATCGGGACACGCGGGGTGGGCAAGACCTCGATGGCCAGAATCTTTGCCAACGAGCTCAACAACCCCGAGCACCAGGATGACATCGCCAAGGCCGTCTTCTCCGGGCAGGACACCGATGTCATCGAGATCGACGCGGCGTCGCACAACAAGGTCGAGGAGGCCCGCGAGCTGATCGCCAACAGCGCCTATCGGCCGATGCGGGGTCGCTACAAGATCTACATCATCGACGAAGTCCACATGCTCTCCACCGCGGCGTTCAACGCGCTGCTCAAGACGATGGAAGAGCCGCCCGAGCATGTGAAGTTCATCCTGTGCACCACCGAGGCGCACAAGGTGCCCGCGACGATTCAGTCGCGGTGCCAGCGGTTTGATTTCAAGAACATCCCCGCCAACCAGATCGCCGAGCACCTGTCGGCCGTGATCAAGGACGAGGGTTTCAAGGCAGACGACGAGCTGGTCTTCTCGCTGGCGCGCCTGGGCAACGGCTCGATGCGCGATGCGCTCTCGCTGCTGGATCGGCTGCTGGCCTCGGGCGAGAAGAAGCTGACGGTGAAGCTGCTCGAAGAGCTGCTGGGTTTGCCCGAGCGCGAGCTGCTGGGCGATCTGATCGACGCGATCGCCAGCGGCGAGCCGCCCACCGTGCTGCGCAAGACGGGCGCGCTGCTGTCGACGGGCGTCTCGGGCGAGCAGGTGCTGGGCGCGCTGCTCGATCGCTTCCGCGACCTGATGGTCCTCGGTTCGTGCGGGATCGACACCGATCTTGTCGATCTCTCGCCCGAAGCACGCAAGGAAGAGCTCCAGCGGGCTCGCCGGTTCGATGCCGCGGGCCTGGTCCACATGATCGCACTATGCGAGAGCGTGCAGCGGGCGATCAAGTCCTCACCCGCGCCGCGGGCGCTGCTCGACGCGTGCATGGTGCGTCTGGCGATGACGGAGAAGATCGCGGATGTCGCGGCCTTCGTGCAGGCCGGCGGCGGCGGCTCATCGAGCGGGGCACCTGCGTTAAAAAAAGCGTGAGGGCGACCCCGGCCCGGGTGCAATCGCACCCGCCCGCCCAGGTGTCGCCCAGAACACACGAGCCAGAGCCCGTTGACGCCCAGCCCGCGTCCCGCGATGCGACGAGCCCCCCCAAGCCCGGGCGTCGGCGTGTGCAGCAGCAGCCCGCCCCTGTTCAGGAGGAGGCTCCTCCCCCGCAGGCCCCGCCGAGCGTGCACACGCCCAGCGTTGAAGAGGTCGAGAACGACCCGCTGGTCAGGACTGTTCTTGATGTGTTCGGAGGCGAGATCAAACGCGTGCAGCCCAAGAGCACCTGAACACGCGCCTTGACCGGAAGAGAGACCCACATGTTCGGCGACAAACTCAAAGCGATGCAGGCCATCGGCTCGCTCATGAAAAACAAGGAACAGCTCGCCGAGGCGGGCGAGCGGCTCAAAGCCAAAATCGAGTCGATGCGCGTCGAGGGCTCGGCCGGCGGCGGCGCCTGCCGCGCGGTGGTCAACGGCAAGATGAAGCTGCTCGACCTGACCATGGACCCGGCGCTGCTGGCAGGCATGGCCGTCGACGAAAAAACACGCGATCTGGCGACTTCGCTCATCAAGGACGCGATCAACGACGCGACCGAGAAAGCCCAGCGGATGGTGCAGGACGAGATCAGCCGCGAGGCCGAAGCGATGGGGCTGGGCGACCTTGGTGGTCAGCTCGGCGGGTTCCTGAGCTAGCACCAGTTGCCGGTGGCACAGGTGTCCCGCCTGTGCATTCTCTGACACCATCGCTGGACGCACAGGCGAGACGCCTGTGCCACCGGGGGCAGGCATGCCGGTCACACTTCAAGCCATCGACCAGTTCACACGCATCGAGATCGATCGATCGTCGGCACCGCAAATCAGTGCAGATGACCGGGAACAGATCGATCGCGCATGGCACGATCTGTGCGCACGAAACCCGAAGTACTTCAATGCACCGATCCTCGTCTTCGATAGGTACGACCCCGCATCGGGCGTGATCATCGCGCACATCGATGAGTACAAGCACCACGCTGTTCGCCACAGCGTCGATCTGGGCATCTCGCTGCTCGCGGTCACGGCCGTGCTCTGCAGACCCGATCGTGAGCGAAACGCACCTACCTATCTGATCGGCAAGCGCTCAACCCAGTCGCACATGTACGGCGGGCTCTGGGAGCTGGGCCCCAGCGGGGGCATCGAACCACCCAGCGATGACAATGCCATCACCTTCCGTGGGCTGATTGGTCAGGTCGATCGTGAGGTCCGCGAGGAGATCGGGCTCAGCGTAATCCATCAGCCCGCGGCTGCGGTCTCGCTCGTGCACGACGCGTACGCGGGCTCAACCGACATCCATATCGGGATCGTGCTCGCCGACGCGCACGAACCGGATCCGAACTGGGAGTACGACGACACCCGCTGGATCACACTCGAAGATCTGATCGCATGGT
Source organism: uncultured Phycisphaeraceae bacterium (assembly GCA_964419845.1). Taxonomy (GTDB): domain Bacteria; phylum Planctomycetota; class Phycisphaerae; order Phycisphaerales; family UBA1924; genus UBA1924. The sequence continues at coordinate 71,337 of CAYQRD010000002.1, read as the reverse complement.
GCGACACCAAACCGGACGAGATCATCCCCACCACGATCGCCCACGCCCGATTTCTTCACACGGCCCGCGCCTGATCTCGGCTACCATACCCCCATGAGCAGCGATCCAGCCGCCCAATCCATCGCCACCCAACCCGTCGGTGCGTTCCTCGAGTCGCTGGCCGCCAAGGTCCCCACGCCCGGCGGCGGGGCATCCGCGTCCATCACCGGGGCAACCGCCGCCGCCACCGCCGCGATGGTCGTCAGCTACTCGCTGGGCAAAAAATCCCTCGCCGAGTGCGAGGAGATCAACCAGAACGCCATGGCACGCCTCACCCGCGCCCGAGCGATGTTCCTCCAACTGGGCGACGAGGATGCCCAGGGCTACGGCGCGCTCAACGCCCTGTGGGGGCTCGACAAGGACGACCCCAAGCGGATCGCTGGCTGGGACGAAGCGGTCCAGGGTGCCATCGCCCCGCCGCGGGCGATGCTGGCGCTGTCGCTTGAGCTGCTGCGGCTCTGCGCGTCGCTGGTCAACACCACGAACAAGCAGCTGAGGTCCGACCTGGGTGTCGCGGCGGTGCTGGGTGAGGCCGCGGCCCGATCGGCGGCGTGGAATGTGCGCATCAACATCCCGCTGCTCCCAGAAGCGGAGCAGAACGAAATGCAAGTAACTGTCGGCGTGATGCTCGAGCAGGCGTCGGCGCTGTGTGCATCGATCGAATCGGGGTGCGCATGAGCGCCACGCCCACCAACTCCGCCGTGGGCGGGCGACGCGTGGACCTCTCGAGAGACCCGAGGGTCGCGGTCCTGACAGACATGCTGCGTGCCGTCAGCGCTGTCAAGGACCCGGCGCAGATGCTCAAGCACTTCGGGCCGTGGATCGGGGCACGCTTCCCGCGTGACGGGTTCATCAGCGTGTCCGTGCGTGACCTGCCCAGGGGCAAGTTCAAGATCACCCGCACCATCACCAACACACGCAACCCGAACACCAGCACCAGGGAGGAGCCCGAACGGGACCCGTGGTCGCAGTGGCAGAACCTGCCCACGCATGAGGGCGGGCTGATCGGGGAAGTCATCGCTGGCGGCGAGCCCTGCATCATCACAGACGCGGACTTCAGCGCCGACCCGGTGCTGGGGCCCGTGCTGGGCGATGACGCCCGTCACCTGCGTGCGATGTCCGCGATCCCCGCGTTCGACGACGGCGAGCCGCTGAACTGGGCGATGAGCTTTCATCGTCGGGAGAAGTGGGACGACCTGAGCTCGTTCGTCGAGGGCCTCTTCGACATCAACCTGATGGGCACCGCGACGCGGAACCTCGTGTTCCGCAGGCAGGCCGAGCAGCTCAACGATCAGCTCGTGGAGCAGTTCGAGCAGATCGCCAAGATCCAGCGCCAGCTGCTGCCCGACAAGAAGCCCAAGCTCAACGGCTACACACTCGCGACAAGCTATCTGACGAGCAATATCGCGGGCGGGGACTACTACGACTATTTCCAGGATGAGCACGGACGGATCGGGATCGTGATCGCGGATGTCTCGGGGCATGGTCCGGGCGCTGCCACGGTCATGGCCATGCTGCGCACGATACTCTCCTGCTACGAGGATCAGCACGAGCACCCGGAGACCATCCCCGAGAATGTCGCGGATGTCGCCCGCTACTGCAACTCCAAGCTGGTGCAGGCCAATCTCAACGGCGAGTTCGCGACCGCGTTCTTCTGCATGCTCGACCCCAACCAGGGACGCTTGCACTGGACACGCTGCGGGCACAACCCCCCGCTGCTGCGGCGCGCCGACGGGCGGATCGAGCAGATCGAGTCCGCGGCGACACTCCCGCTTGGCATCACCACCGATCTCGAGTTTGAGTCCGATTCGTGCGTCATGAACCCGGGCGACACGCTCGTCCTTTATACCGATGGCATCACCGAGGCCACCGCCAACAGGCCCGCCCATGAGACATCGATGCACCGTGCCCCACGCAACACACAGGCAGAGATGTTCGGCACACAGCGACTGCTCGACTCGCTTGAGCACTGCTCGGGCAAGCCCGAGTGCGCGATCGACTCGGTCCACAGCGCCCTGTTCAGGTTTTCCAACAGGCTCGATCGTGATGATGACCAGACCCTGGTCGTGATCCAACGCAACGCGGAGCATCAATGAGCAAGAAGACCCCCGAGAAGGAATGGTTCGACAGCCCGGACCCGACCGGAGAGACCGAGACCGGGGAGCTCGGGCTGCGGTTCACCTGCACCCAGTGCGGCAACTGCTGCACTGGGCCCACGGGCTTTGTCCTCTTCAGCGACAAGGAAGCGGGCGCGATGGCCCGGGATGTCGGGGTCAGCAAGGCGGACTTCTATGAGCGCTACACCCGAGACACCGTGGTGGGACGCTCGCTCAACGAGAACAGAACCAGCTACGGCTACGACTGCGTCTTCCTGACCCGTGACGAAAAGACCGGCAAAGCCGGGTGCAGTGTCTACGGGTCACGCCCGGCGCAGTGCCGGACATGGCCCTTCTGGGACAGCAACCTGCGCACCAAGCGCGACTGGGCCCGCGCGTCGGAGCGCTGCCCGGGGATGGACTCGGGCGAGCTGCACCCGCCCAGGCACATCCGCCTGACCCGTGATCGGGTGGAGATCTGATCACGATCTCGGGCCTAAATCGCCGATTCTGATGTTTGAGAACCGATTTTGGACCCATGCTATCCTCGACGGGCTTGGCAACGAAAGATATTGATTCATGGACGCGTACTGGACCTATGCCAAAGCGATGCTTCGGATGCGGGGCTACCTCTTGGTGGGCCTGTTCTTCGCGATCTTCTCCGCGGGCGGTCTGGGTGCGGGGATCGCGGCGCTGGGCCCGACGCTCGATATCCTCATCGAACCCGAGAGCGGCGGGCTGCGCCAGTTCGCACAGGAGAAGGTCGCCGAGGGCGGCTCGATCGTGACGAGCATTCTCGGGCCCGACCTGATCGCCCGGCTGCCAACCGACCCCTTCGACAGCATCGTGCTGATCATGGGCATCCTCACGGGGCTCACGGTGCTGGGCGCGACCGCGAACTTTGCGCATCAGTACATCGCCTACACCGTGGTGCACACCACGATCACACGCATCCGCCGGCGCGCGTACGGGCAGGTGCTCAAGCTCCCGCTCAAGACGATCGTGAGCGAGGGCCCCACGGACGCGATCTCCCGGGTGGTCAACGACACGGAGTCACTGGCCGCGGGATTCGTGGCGATGCTCTCCAAGGCGGTGGCGCACATCCTCAAGGGCATCGTCGCGCTGCTGGTCGCGTTCCTGACGAACTGGCAGCTGGCCTTGGTGGCGCTGGTGGTGATGCCGATCCTGGGCACCATCATCCGTAAGCTGGGCAAGCGGATCCGAAAGGCATCGGGGCGGGCGCTCTCGAGCAGGGCGGATCTCTATCGAGCCTCGACCGAAGCCCTCCAGGGCCTGCGTGTCGTGAAGGTGCACACCACCGAGCGATATGAGGCGGGCCGGTTCGGACGGATCAACAAGGAAGTGCTTCGTCAGCACATGAAGGTCCGCACCGCCCGGGCGGTCGCGGGGCCGCTCGCGGAGATGGTCACGATGTTCGCGCTCGGCGGGCTGACCATCGTGGCGGCGAAGCTGATCCTCGACGGCGTGCTCGATAAATCGGAGTTCATCACGGTCCTTGCGGCGCTGGCGATCGCCGGCGCATCGATCAAGCCGCTCTCGGGGCTGGTCAACGACATCCAGCAGTCTGGTGCCGCCGCGGATCGGCTGCATCGACTGCTCAGCACGGAACCCGAGCCGGGGCACGAGCCCCGGCTGCCCAAGCTGGCCCGGCATCGCGACTCGATCGTGTTCGACGATGTCCGCGTCATCTATCCGGGCGCAACAACCCCGGCGATCAACGGCATCTCACTGCGGATCAACCACGGCGAGACCGTCGCGTTCGTCGGTCCCAACGGCTGCGGCAAAACAACCCTGCTCTCGCTGATCCCCCGCCTGTTCGATCCCGATGAGGGCCGCGTGCTCATCGACGGGACCGACCTGGCCCGGGTGCGGATCCGCTCGCTGCGCAAGCAGGTGGGCGTGGTCACGCAGGAGGTTGTGCTCTTCAAGGGGACGATCGCGCAGAACATCGCGTACGGCAATCGCCACGCGTCACGCCAGGAGATCGAGCAAGCCGCGCGAGATGCCAGGGCGATGGAGTTCATCGAGCAGCTCGATCAGGGGCTCGACACATCCGTGGGCGAGCAGGGCCTGACGATGTCGGGCGGGCAGCGTCAGCGTTTGGCCATCGCTCGGGCGATCCTTCGTGACCCGGCGATCCTGATCCTCGACGAGGCGACATCGATGATCGACGCCCACAGCGAGAAACTTATCAACGAGGTGCTCGCGAGTTTCTGCAAGGACCGCACCAGCCTGATCGTCGCGCACCGGCTCTCGACCGTGCTCAACGCTGATCGCATCGTTGTGCTCAACGAGGGTCAGGTCGTGGATCAGGGCACGCACGAGGAACTCATGGAACGATGCGCTATCTATCGTCAGCTCGCACGGCATCAGCTCATGGACGCGAGCGGGAGCACCGGAATATGAACAAGCCCGACGCGGACGGCAATCTGGTCTTCTGCTGCGACTTCTGCGGCTGCGCCTGGGACGAGGGTCGCCCCATGGTGGAGGGGCACCGCGGATCGCTGATCTGCGGCAACTGCCTCTCGATCGCCTACATGGAGCTGGTGCACCTCGACACGGGGATCACGCCCGCGCGTGAGCACGCGTGCGTGCTGTGTCTTGAGAACGGCCGCGACGGCCTGCACTGGGTGAGCCCGATGAACGAAGAGGTGATCGCGTGCCGACGCTGCATCAAGCAGAGCGCGGGCGTGCTGCACAAGGACCCGGACAGCCCATGGAATAAGCCGCCCGATCCGAGGACGGGCGGCTGATCATTGTGCCTTGTGTGCGCGGTGTTCCCGGCTGGTGGCGGCTGTCACTGGGCGACGCAAGCGGTGCTGTAGACATTCCCCAGATCCGCGATGAGGATGTAGGTCCCGTCGGGACGGTGCACGAGCCCTGAGAGGAACTCGGTGTTGTCCGCGGTGTCTGGGAGGGGTTCGATGTCGCTGTCCTTGCAGTCGGCGACGAAGGAGACGCCGTCCACCGCGATCGCGGCCTTCTGGCCCTCGTGCTCGGTGATCACGAGCATCGACTCGTAGATCTTCTGAATCGACTGCTGTGCCTGATCGAAGAGTGTGCTCAGTTCCGCGAGGTCGTTCTCGCGGGATTTGGCGATGATATCGATGGCTTTTTCCTTGGATCCCTGCTCACACACGGCGAGCACCTGCTCGGCGATCGCGTGGATCCGGCGGTGCGGGGCGTCGAACCGCTTGATGATCGCGTTGACCACGGGCTCGTGCAGCTCGTCGTGACACTGCTCCACGCTCCCGTCCATGACCGAGTTGAACCATCGGCCGAAGTTGCACAGGTTCGGGTCTGTTGGCTTGTCGAACTTGTTGCCATCACGCACCGAGCGTTCCAGGGCATCGATCCACGCGATGTGGTCTTGTTTGAGCTGGTGGAAGAGCGAGCCGATGCGCCGTGCTTCCTTGCCGCGCTGCTCGAAACCGAGCAGGGCGCGTGCGTCGATGACGGGGATGATCGTGCCGCGGTGATTGATGACGCCCTCGATGAACTCGAGACTCTGTGGCACACGCGTGACCATGGTCATCGATGCGCTCATGAGTTCGACCGTGGAGTCGGTCGCCATGCCGTAGTGGTTGCCGTTGACATTGACCACGACATAGCGCGTGACGGCTTCCTGGGTTTCCCCGGTGCCGGCATTGTTTTGTTCGTGGAGTGCTTGAGGACTCGATTCGATTGCGGTGTTCGGTGCCATGGAAGTCTGATCGACCCAAGCGGGCACCGGGATCACTGTATGTTGCAACTTCGGTAATCAGCAAAGCCGGACAAAGGCCCGATAATCGGGCGGCTTGGCGAAAAACCTCGAAACGGTGCGGGTGGGATTCGAACCCACGGACCCCTTTCAGGGTCACTCGATTTCAAGTCGAGCGCCTTTAACCGCTCAGCCACCGCACCCGGTGTGTGAACACGCCCGTGGGCGCGTGGGAGTCTATTCAGCCGAGGCGTCGTTTTCAGCGTCATGGTCCAGCGACTGCTCCACCGGGCCGTTGGGCGCGTAGGCGGGGCACAGGGCGAGCAGCAGACCCAGCAGCGCCGTCGATTGGGCGTTGATGTGCACGCAGTCGGAAATCGAGGCGAGCATCAGCCCCACGATGCCCATGAGCGGGCCCATCGCGTAGGGATTGCTGCGATCGCCTACACCCCAGCGCCACGCGTTGTGCAGGGCCACCAGAAGCACGAACGACCACAGGAGCAGCCCGGCCAGCCCGAGCGTCGCTGCCGTGTGCAGGGTGCTGTTGTGCGCGTGTGAACCGCCTGGCTGATCCTGCAGAACGCACCACTGCTCAAAGCCGCCGGTGCCCACACCGGCGAGCGGGTGCTCGATGAACGCCTTTGCCGCCTGCTGGGCCATGATGACGCGTCGTCCGCTGTAGGAGTCAAAGTCGCCCTCGCTCATCTCGCGTATCTCGGCGCGTGACTCGTTCACGCGGATCATGATCGAATCCCGGAGCACGAAGCCGGCGATGCCCAGCGCCGCGATCGCGAGCAGCATCACGAGCACGACGCGTTTGAGCGGGACACGCTTCACCCGCAGAACGATGAGCACCCCCAGCCCCAGGAGGAGTATCGCGGCGATCCACGCGCCTCGGGTCCCGGTTGCAAGCACGCCCACGGTCGAGATCGTCAGCCCGAGCATGCCGAGCACGCGGGTACGCCCGCGACCCGTCAGCGCCGCGGGCATGTGCAGCCCCATGGCCGCGACGAGTATGCTGCCCCCCACGACCGGGTGCCACCAGCCCGCGATGCGTCCGGGATGGTTCTCGACGAGTGATGCGAGTGATGGGATCCCCAAGCCGTTGAACGCGTCGAGGACCTGTCCGGTTTGCCCGAGCGCGAACCCGACGCACAGGGCCGCGATGAGCAGCCGCCGATGCTCGATGATCGGGAAGATGAAGCCCGCGAGCGCGATCCATCGCAGCTCCGCGATCTCACGGAGTCCCTGAGCGCGATCGGGCGTCCAGAGCAGCGCGATGAACATCCACGCGACGAGCAGGAGGGTGGCGAGGACCACGGGCTGGCCGAAGCCGTGGATCCAGATCGGCGCGGTGTTGACCACCCGGACAAAGAAGAACACGACCAGCGGCAGCAGCGCCAGCTCCGTCATGGTCACCGGGCCCAGCAGGCACAGGATCCCCCCGATGCCGAAGAACAGATTGAGCCTGTCGCCGATCGCGTCTCTGCGGTGCATCCGCTCAAACGCCGCGTCGCACGCGGCCCGGTCGACATAATCCCCCTCAACGAAGCCCCAAAGCCGACCCGCGAGTCCGGTTCTGGGCCTTTGAGCGTGGTTGGCGGGAGTTTGTGACATGCGGGGTTTCCACGGTGACAGCAACCGAACAGGGCGGGTTCGGTATGATACAAAGGCACAATAGTCAAAAATTCGGCGCATCGGGGAGATCCTCGGCGATCCGATCCGAATACATCTCTGGTGAAGCCCGTTTTCAGGACGGATACCAAAGGGAGCCCGAGCCATGGACGACATCCGCAGCATCATTCAGCGTGCCGCCCGTCGGCTCTTTGTGATCGATCTTCTGCGGACGCTCGTCTTCGCCGCGTTCACGGTGCTGTGCGCGCTGCTCGGGCTGCGGATCGCCCAGAAGCTGGCACCGACATTCGAGGTTGACTGGGCCATGGCGGGTCTGATCGGGATCGGCGCCACGCTCGCGATCGCCCTGATCGCTTCGCTGATGCGTCGCCCGGACGAAGACAGCGTGGCACGCACGCTCGACGAACGGGCGGGATTGCGCGAGTCGATCTCGACGGCGCTGTGCGTGGACGAGAACAAGGACAGCTGGTCGCGCGCGATCGTCGGCGACGCTTCGGATCGTGCGAAGCGTGTCGTTGTGCGAGACACACTGCCCATCGAAACACCCAGGCGCTGGTACCTTCCCGTCATCGCGGGGCTGGCGATGGTGGGTGTGTGGTGGCTCCCCTCGACGGACATCGCGGGGCTGCTCGCCAGGCAGGAACAGAAGCAGGCCAACGAAGCGCAGATCGCGGAGGTCAACGCGGAGGTCAACAAGACGAAGGACCTGATCGAGGAGATCAAGGCCAAGACGGGCGTGGAGCTCGACAGCGCGGGCGACGAGACCGCGCCCGAGCTGACCCCCGAAGCGACCGAGTTTGTCAGCCCCGAGGAGATCGCCCGCAGTGCGATCAAGGAGCTGACCTCGCTCTCGGATAAGCTCGAGGAGCAGCGGAACAGCGAGGACGGCGCGACCTTCGACGCGATCAAGGACATGGCACGCCAGCTCAACGCCCCGCAGGACGGCCCGATGACCGAGATGGCCCGCGCCATGGCCCGTGGCGACTTCAGCGAAGCCAAGAAGCAGCTCGAGGAGATGGCCGCGGCCGTCGAGGGCGGCGAGCTGAGCGAAGAACAGAAGCAGCAGGCCTCCGAGCAGCTCGAGGCGATGAAGCAGCAGCTCGAGAAGCTCGCCGAGAATCGTCAGTCGCTCGAAGAGCAGCTCAAAGCCGCCGGCTTGAGCGAGGAGCAGGCCAAGCAGCTCTCGACCGACCCCGAGGCGCTCAAGAAGGCACTCGAAGAGGCCGGCGCAAGCGAAGAGCAGGCCCAGCAGCTCAGCCAGGCCGCCCAGGCCCAGCAGCGCGCGTCCGATGCGGCATCATCGATGGCCCAGTCGATGGGTCAGATGGCCGCGGGCATGCAGCAGAACAACCCCGACCAGATGTCGCAGGGGCTCGACTCGATGTCGGGTCAGCTGTCGAACATGGAGATGATGCAGCAGGAAATGGCCTCGCTCGATCAGGCGATGGGCGAGTGTCAGGGGCAGCTCGCCAAGCTCGGCGAGTGCAGCGGCGGCAACGGCAGCGGTCAGGGCTTCGGGCAGGACGCCAAGTGGGGCGGCACCGGGCAGTTCAGCCAGGGCAACTCGCAGGGCTTCGGCAGCGGCTCGGGCGGTCCGGGGCAGGGCATGGGACAGGGACCCGATGCGCAGGCCAGCGACTTCATGCTCAACAAGGAGCGGGCCGAGGTCAACACGACCGACGACGGCCCGGTGATCGCATCGACCATGGTGCAGGGCACGCAGATCAAGGGCGAGTCAACAGCGACCTTCAGCAACGCGGTGCAGAGCGCCACGACGCAGGCGGCCGAGGCGATCGAGACCAAGCGTGTTCCCCGCAAGCATGAGAACGCGGTGCAGCACTACTTCGGCAAGCTCGACAACGAGGCCAAGAAAGCCAGCGGCGAGAAGACCGAGCCGGCCCCGCAGGGCAGCGACGCCCAATCTGAAACCAAGAGCGACGATTGATTCTTTGTGATGGGTGGCCCGATGGAACCCGCAGGGTTCCTTCGGGAAGCGGAGCAGGTGTTGCACGATCCCGAAGGAGACTGCGTCTTCATCGGGCCACCCGGTCAACTATGACACAAATCAACGGTACCATGAGTCATGCGAAGTATGGCTCTTTTTTTGATCGCGTCACTCTCCCTCATCGCTGGCTGCAGTGACAATACGGGTGATTCCGCACAACAGCAGCGCGTCACCCTTTACACCAGTGTGGACGACGAGTTCGCCAAGCTGGTCGTCGCGCAGTTCGAAGCCGACACGGGCATCAGGGTCGACCTGCTCGGAGACACCGAAGCCACCAAGACCACCGGGCTCGTCACCCGTCTGCAGAGCGAGCGGGACAACCCACGCTGCGATGTGTGGTGGTCGAGCGAGCCGATGGGCACAATCCTGCTGGCCAAGAGCGGCGTGCTTGAGCCGGGTGGGATGGACGGGACGGTCGAAGGCCAGTGGCCACATGAATTGCACGCGCAAGACTGGTCATGGGTCGGCACGGCGCTGCGTCGGCGTGTGATCGTGTATGCCCCGGGTCGAGTGGAGGAGCCACCCACTTCGATGCATGAGCTGATGGATCCCAAGTACAATGGGCGGATCGGTATGGCCCGCCCGCAGTTCGGGACGACACGCATTCACATGGCCATGCTGGCGGCGAGCTGGGATATCAAGTCTTTCGAGGAGTGGCTCGAAGCACTCAAGGCCAACGGCGTTCGCCTCTACGACGGCAACGCGACGGTTGTACGCGCCGTCGCGATGGGCGAGATCGATGTCGGGCTGACCGATACCGACGATGTCTGGTCGGGGCAGGAGAACGGGTGGGATGTCGAGATCGCCAGCAGCGAGCGCGAACCAACCGATATCCCGCCCGCGAGCCGGTTCTACTTCCCGGTCGATCGCATCGTGATCCCGAACACGGTCGCGGTGGTCAGGGGGGCACCCAACCCTGAGCTGGCTAGGCGGCTGGCGGCGTACCTGACCTCTCCGGCGGTCGAGCGATTGCTCTACGAATCAACCTCTGGCAATCACCCTGTGAATGCGGCCCTGCGTGAGGAACTCGGGCTGCCAGTACTCGTGGCTGGGTTCGGGAGCGGGCCAACGCCGATGCCCGAATACGAGGAGGTCAGCGAGCTTGTCGAACAAGCCATGGACGCATGCGAGCGGGTGCTGGGTCCGTAAACCCGCCTGATCGTCCGGATATCCCTGATTCCACCCGATCCAACGGCGCATCCGGCAGTCATGCGCGGATCGGGGCAGGGATTCCTTTGCACAAGCGATTCGGCAATGGCAATGGCCCGATGCTGCTGCTGTGAATCTGAGCAGGAACAAACTCGAATGGCAGTTCAGGCCCCGCGATCGCAAGTCGTTTGTGCTGGGGATCCTGATCTTCCAGGCGGCGGTGCTGGTGGCCGCCGAGTTCATTGTGGACGCGTGGATGCGCCGTGCGTTCGTGCTCCCGGCGGTGAGCGCCGACCGCCTGTTTGTGTTCCGCATCTCGATCGCGTTCTGCGTGTTCATGATGACCGGGCTGGTGCTGTATCTGGCCTCACGCCGGTACAACGACACGCTTGAGCAGGCGAACGCGGAGCTGAGCTGCGAGGTTTCAAGGCAGGTGCACGCGGGGCTGGCCAAACGCAACGCGCTGATCTTCGGGCTCGCCAAGCTCGCGGATTATCGGGACACCGATACGGGGGCGCACCTGGAGCGCATCGGGCTCTACGCGCGGATTCTGGCCAATGCCGTCGCTCAACTGCATGACGAGATCGATGCCAAGTGGATTGACCGCATCGTGCTCGCGTCGTCGCTGCACGACATCGGCAAGGTCGGCATCCCCGATTCGATCCTGCTCAAGCCCGGGCGTCTGAGCGATGAGGAACGCTCGGTGATGGAGAAGCACACGCTCATCGGTGCCGACACGCTGCTGGCGATCCGCTCGAAAATCGGGGGCGACGAGTTCATCGACATGGGCGTGGAGATCGCGTTGCAGCATCACGAGAAATGGGACGGCAGCGGCTACCCCTTCGGGCTGGCGGGCGAGGAGATCTCGCTGGCGGCGCGCATCGTGGCGCTGGCGGACTTCTACGACGCGGTGACCAGCAAGCGGGTGTATAAGGATGCGATGAGCCATGAGCAGACGAGCGGGATGATCCGCGAGCTGCGGGGCACCCACTTCGACCCCGAGATCGTGGACGCGTTCATCGCCAACGAGGCGGAGTTCAATGCGATCCGGATGCATAATCAGCAGGACAGCGATACCTCGATCAAGATCTACGAGCTCGAGGCGGTTGCCCGCCAGTTCATCCAGACGCAGGCGGATATCCGCTACGCGCAGGTGGCCTGAGCGGGGCACTATACTTGGGTATGCAAGATACCCTCACCCCACAACTGACCACGCTCATTCACGATGCCGTCGACGGGATCACACAGATCCGCCACGATCTGCACGCCCACCCCGAGGTGCTCTTCACCGAGGAGCGGACCGGGCAGGTCGTGCAGAAGGAGCTCACGCGCCTGGGCATCACCCACAGGGCCGAAATGGGCGGACGCGAGCCGGGCACGGGCTACGGCGTCGTCGCCCACATCCCCGCGACGGTCGATCAGCCCGGTGATTGCATCGGGCTCCGCGCCGACATGGATGCGCTGCCCATCGATGAGATGAGCGATCTGCCCTACAAATCCACCAAACCCGGGAGCATGCACGCGTGCGGGCACGACGGGCACACGGCGATCCTGCTGGGCGTCGCCCGGGTGCTCAGCCAGCTTGAGCACCGCCCCAACCCCGTGACGCTGGTGTTCCAGCCTGCCGAGGAGGGCGGCGGCGGCGGCGACAAGATGTGCCGCGACGGCGCACTCGGTGGGGATCCCGCCAATGGGTTTGGACCGCCCGTCACCCGGATGTACGGGCTCCACGGGTGGCCCGACATGCCGCTGGGCACCGTTGCGACCAAGCCCGGCGCCCTGCTGGCGGCGACCGACACCTTTGATATCACGATCAGGGGCGTGCAGGGGCACGCGGCGTATCCCCACCTGTGCGTCGATCCGGTCGTCGCCGCGGCCCAGATCATCTCGATGGCCCAGAGCATTGTGAGCCGAACAACCCGCCCGACCGATTCGGTCGTGGTGACCTTCGGGTCGATCCACGCGGGCAGCGCGTACAATGTGATCCCCGAACACTGCACCCTCAAGGGCACCGTCCGCACGCTGGATATGGACACCCGGGCGGCGACCAAGGCCCGGTTCCTTGAGTTGGTCGCGCAGGGTGCCAAGGCGATGGGCTGCGAGGCCCATATCCGGTGGAACGACGGGTATCCCGTGACAAACAACGATCAGAACGAGGCGGCCCGCGTTGCGCAAACCGCTGTTGAGGCGGAACTTGTGACGGATTACAAGCCGGTTCTCGAACCGGGTATGGGCGGCGAGGACTTCTCGTACTACGCGCTGAAAGTGCCGGCGTGTTTCTTCCTTCTGGGGCTCAGCGAGCCCGGTCGGGACCCGTATCCCGGGCTTCACACGCCGAGCTTTGACTTCAATGACAAGGCGATCGGGATTGGGATGGAGATGATGTGTCGATTGGCGCTATCGTAGAGCGTGTTTCTGGTCGATGAATCGGTGAACAATCGATCCTGATCGTGGGTATATTGTTCATGCGTGCCGGTCCGAGAACCGATGGAGTGAGTATGAATCGCACAGCGAAGAGCATCGTGAAATCATCCGCCCTTGTCACCGCCGCCGCGGTGCTGACCTTTGCCAGCGGCTGCCGCGTCGAGCGGACCACCGGGCAGCGTCATCAGGCGCGTGCGATCAGCACGATCCTGGACGCCGAGTCCATGCGACTCAATGAGACCCCGCTGAGCGAGACCACGCTCGAGGACTACGCGCATCTCAATGCCATGTATCAGGACCTGCTGCACGCCGCGATCCGTTCGGGCGAGGCCGAGCCGCTGAGCGTGCAGGAAGCCGAGGACCTGCTGCGTCAGGTGGCATCCGAAGCTCGCATGCTCCCGGCCTACCAGGAATGGTCGCCCGAGGCCCAGAAGAACTTCGAAGAGAACTTCTGGCGTTTCCGCCTCAAGAAGTGGCAGCAGTGGCGCGGCCCGGACTACATCTACGAGTAATCAACAGAATGAAGACCCATGACCGGCCCAAGGGCCGGTTTTTCATGCGCGAACCACAGATCAATGGGAATCTGGTCACCCGATGACAGCGAATACAATCCCCCGTGGCCGACGACCCTGACAGCCCGTTTCTGGATGACGAGGGGCATGCGCCCGCGTCTGATCCGCCGCCCTGGGGGACCGAGTCCAAGGTGATGCGCCTGATCCGTCTGCGCAACGAGGCGCGCCAGCTGCCGCCCAAGCCGGGCGTGTACCTGATGAAGAACCACAAGGGCAGCGTGCTGTATGTGGGCAAGGCGACGAAACTCTGCGATCGGGTGGCGTCGTACTTCATCGCTTCGACCGATCTTGGGCCGCGCAAGAACATGATGCTCGACGAGGTGCACTCGTTTGATACCTTCATCACCGACACGGCGTGGGAGGCGCTGCTGGCCGAGAACCGGCTGATCAAGGACATCAACCCGCCGTACAATGTCGCGCAGAAGGACGACAAGACCTACCCGTACCTGATCGTGACGATGCGTGAGGATTACCCTCGGGTGTTTGTGAGCCGCAACCCGACGGGGATCAAGGCCGACGGCTCCAAGGATCCCCGCTTTGTGGGCGCGACGATTTTGGGCCCGTTCACTTCGCCCACCTCGCTGTACACGGCGCTCGATGCGTTGCAGGGCGTGTTCAAGTTCCGGACTTGTTCGCTGGACATCATCGCCGACGATCCAAAGAACAGATTCTTCCGCCCGTGCCTGCTCAAGGCGATCGGCAAGTGCACGGCCCCGTGCAACAACTCGATCGGCAAGGAGCAATACCGCGACGACATCTCGCGATTGATCCGGTTCTTCAAGAGCAAGCGTACGGTGGTGCTCAACGAGCTTGAGGATGAGATGAAGCGGGCGTCGGCGGAGATGGACTTTGAGGGCGCGGCCGTGCTCCGTGATCAGATCCAGGCGATCAGGCGGCTCGATGAGCGGGCGCACACCAGCGATCAGTGGCAGCCCGAGACCGAGATCGGCTACATCGACCCCAAGAAGGGCTGCGTGAGCTTGCAGAAGGCGCTCGGGCTCGACAAGGAGGTCCGCTGCGTCGAGGGCTTCGACATCGCTCATCTTCATGGCAACGAAACCGTCGCATCAAAGGTGTGCTTTGTGGACGGCCGGCCGTTCAAGCAGGAGTACCGGCGCTACCGCATCAACTCGTTCCAGAACATGCCGGGTGGGCGGGCGAATGACGATTACGCATCGATGCGCGAGGTCATCAGCCGCCGATATCGCAGCGCGGGCGAGGGGCACGAGCTGTACCCCGAGGTGATCATGGTCGACGGCGGACTGGGGCAGCTGCACGCGGCGCTCGAGGCGTTCGAGCAGCTGGAGGTGAAGCCGCCGATGGTGGTGTCGCTGGCGAAGAAGGAAGAGCTGATCTATATGCAGGGCAGCAAGGAACCCATCAGATTGGGTCGCAACAACCCGGGGCTGCGCCTCTTGCAGCAGGTCCGCGACGAGGCGCACCGGTTCGCGCAGCATTATCACCATATTCTGCGGCGGAAGAAGACGCTGGGGGAGTGAAGAAGGGATCAGCCATCAGCCACTGCCCATCAGGCAAGGTTTCCGGGTGCCACTACTCGCCGTCTTCGGCGCAGTAGTGCTCTTTGGAGTTCCTGAAGACACTACTGCGCGGCTGCGCCGCGAGTCGTGGCACCCTGCAAGTCAGGGCCCCCGCCTCTTCATCATGTTTGGCAGCGAGAACTCACACGCGAGGCACACGGACTGCTCGACATCGATAATCGCCTCGAACTCCTCGTTCGTGAGTAATCTGACACTGCCATCCCAGAAGGCGACGGAGGTGCCATCGGGGTTGAGATCGAC
>CAYQRD010000002.1:28677-55797 GCA_964419845.1 uncultured Phycisphaeraceae bacterium | reverse complement strand
ATCTGACACTGCCATCCCAGAAGGCGACGGAGGTGCCATCGGGGTTGAGATCGACGCGCTCGTGCAGCAGCGGGGTCCGGGCGCGTTCTTGGTGCGTGATATCGTCTGGGATGCGCCGGTCGGGCCAGGGGAAGGGGACGATCCAGATGTCGTCTTGTGTTTCGCTCGGGCCGAAGATGGGTTCGGGCCAGACCGAGGAGAGATCTTTGAGTGCCTCGTCGTAGCCGTCGGGCTCAGGAAACAAGCCGTCTTGGGTGTGCTCTGGGAACGCCATGACATACCCCACGACACCGCGCAGATTCGCTTGACGGGAAAGGATCTCCCGCTCACGCTCGGCCTCGGGCATCCGAACGAGCACGAACCAAGCCGCGATGATGATGACGATCGCAAGATCAATCGCGATGAATACCGCCCACTTGTTCATAGCATATTCTACGCGAAGTACACGCGACCTGTTCCTATTCCTCCACCCGCACGCACTTCATCTCCCGCCCGCCTTGGTACAGCGTCACCGCTGTTGCTGGGCCGAAGTTGTCGCTGAACTCGAACTCCAGCTCCGCGTCAATCGCATCGTAGCGGAAGCGTCCGACGCCCTCGACCGGGTGCAGGCGGTTGAAGGTCTGATTGGTGACACGGGCGTACATCATGGCGTGTTCGATCACGATCTCGATGTTGAACCCCAGCGAGGACTTGTACATGCCCACGAGGCGATTGGCCAGCTTGTCGTCGATGGGCTCGGGGCGTGCCACGCTCACGGGTTCGGGGTTCATGCCGGCGAGCTGCTGGAAGATCTTCTCGCCGGCGACGGTGGTCTGGAAAGTCGCCCCGTTGGTGAGCACGACCACGGCCATGCCCAGCGCTCGGTTGATGCCAAGGTACGACGAGTAGCCGCCGGTCATGCCGTTGTGCCAGCGGCTCTGGCCGTCGCCGGCGATGAACCAGCCGGAGCAGACCTGCTGCCGCATCGATTCGACAAAGTAGAGCGGCTGCTGCGCCATCGTCAGCGATTCGTAGATCGCGGGCGCATCGTCCGGGGCCTGTGCGATGTTGGCGATCGCGAAGGTCATCAGCTGCGGGGCGGTGGAGACCCAGAGCCCCGCGGGGGCGAGTGGGTTGGGCTCATGCCAGGTCTTGGTCGATCGCCCGGCGTTTGTCGGCGGGGCGAGGCGATGCTCCTGCGGTTCGCTGAGCGTGATCGCGAAGTCGCTGATGCCCAAGGGCGTGAGGATCCGCTCCGTGACGAGTGCCTCGTACCCGGTGCCCGCGTGATCCGCGAGCACGGTCCCCAGCACGCCGACCGCGAAGTTGGAGTACTCGAACCCCGAGCCGGGCGAGCGCGCCAGCGGCGATGACGCGATGGCGCTGAAGAGCATGTCTCTGGTATAGCCCTCGAACGGGCGATCGGGATCACGCACGAGCATGTTGATGGGCATGGTGCCCCAGCCCGATGTGTGCGTGGTCAGGTGCCAGAGCTCGATCTGCGAGCCGTCGGCCCCCTTGATGACCTCGATCCCCTCGGGGACGAGCAACTGGAGCGTGGTGTGCTTGGTGACCTCGCCGCGCCGGATGGCGTCGGCGAAGAGTGTGCCCGTGATGACTTTGCTGACCGAGCCGATCTCGTAGAGCGAGTCGTTGTCCGGGGCCTGCTCGCGGTCGTAGTCGAGCGTGCCGATCGCGTGGAATGTCAGCTCGTCGTCGTGGTAGAGCCCCACCATCGCCCCGGGGATGAGGTAGGCGTCGATCAGCGGCTGGAGGTGCCTTGCGACGATCGCATCGCGGGCGATGGGGGCTTGCTTCTGGCCCTGTTCCTGTGCGAATGCAGGAGCGGTGAGGACGACGGCGGCGGTGAGTGCGAGTGTTCGTGCGTGCATGCTTCAGTGTACCTGCAACATCGCGATCCGCTGCATCCTTACCCGGTCATCCGGGGGATGTGGAGATGAAGGCTTCTGTGTGTTCGCGTGTGTCTCGATGTTCAGGACACCCCTCCGTCCCGCCTTCGGCGGGCCACCTCCCCGCTGGGCGCAGGGAGGCACAAGAGCAAGACCCCGCCGCAGCTGGCGCGGGGGAGGAGATGTGTTCCTCACGCCTCGTCGAGCACTTCGTTGTAGCGGCTCATCACCTTCACCCGTGTGACCAGCGCCAGGGGCTTGGTGCCACTGAAGCCGTCGACGAGGACGAGCGAGGACACCTCGTTGCGGGCGAACTTTTCCATGACGGTATCGAGGTGCTCGTCGGGTTTGATCACGGGCAGGTCGTTGCGCATCAGCTCGGCCACCAGCAGCAGCGGGATGGCCTCGCGGTCGATCAGGGCGGTGCGCATGTCGGCGCCGGTGACCATGCCCATGTAGCGTCCATCATGATCGACGACGGGGAAATCAGGCACATTGTGGTGGGCGTGGAGGGTGACGAGCTTGCTCAGCGGGTCCGATGCGTAGATCGGCTCGGGCGGCAGGGTGGCGAAGTCCACACTGCTCACGGGGACATGGCGGAGCATGGAGAGGTCGCGACCGGTGCCGATCCGCACGCCGGCGCGCCGGAGCTTGGCGGTGTAGATCGAATCGGGCATGAGCTTGCGGGTGACGGCGGTGGACACGATCGCCGCGAGCATGATGGGCGCGAGCACATGGGGCTCGCGTGTGATCTCGAAGAGGATCAGGATGGCCGTCATGGGCGCGAAGGTGGTGCCGGCGATGACGGCGGCCATGCCGACGAGCGCGTAGCTGGCGGGGGACGAGCCCTCGGGGATGAGCCCGAGCTTATCGAGCGCGATGCCGAACATCGCACCGATGCAGGCACCGCTGAAGAGGCCGGGCGCGAAGACGCCGCCGCTGCCCCCCGACGCGAGGGTGAAAGTGGTCGCGAAGATCTTGGCGACCAGCAGCACGCCCAGCACCCCCACCGCCGCGAGCGTGACCTGCCCGGCGCTGTACGCGGCCGGGTCGAGCAGGTGCTTGATCACGCTGTAGCCGTTGCCGAAGAACGGGGGAACGGCGCTGTGATCGCCCATGACCATCTCGCCGCCGGGCATCGCACCGAACGCCCAGAGCCCCCCGATTCCCAGCAGGCCGAGCAGCAGTGCGCCGAGCACGGGCTTGAGTATGCCGTGGACTCGGATGCCGGCGAAGGCGTTCTCACCGCGCTCGAGCACGACGGTGAAGAACCACGCACCGACGGCACACAGCGCCCCGAGCACGATGTAGCTGGGCAGCTCGTGAACACGGAAGACATAGTTGGGCAGGTGCGTCGCGAAGATCGCGTCGTTGTCGCCCAGCACGACCTGCGTCATGGCGGTCGCGAAGACCGAGGCGATGACGATGGGCGTGAAGGTTTTGAGCGAGAAATCGCGCAGGAGGATCTCGAGCGCGAAGAACACGCCGGCGATTGGCGCGTTGAAGATGCTCGAGATGCCCGCGGCGGCGCCGCAGCCCACGAGCGTGCCCACATGGCGCTGGGGCACGCCGATGCGCCGGGCGATGACCGAGCCGGTGACCGCCCCGATCTGCACGATCGGGCCCTCGGCACCGGCCGAGCCGCCGCTGCCGACGGTGCAGATCGATGCAACGACCTTCACGAGCCCGATGCGGGCGGGGATGTTGCCGCCCTTGCGCACGATGGCATCGAGCACCTGCGGCACGCCGTGCCCGCCGGCTTCGCGCGCGAAGTTATAGACCAGCAGCCCCGTGAGCAGCGCCCCGATCATGGGGATCACGGGCAGCAGCCAGAACGACCACTCGCCCTGGAGGTGCTCGGTGAAGTGTTCGGTGCGGGCGAGCCCGCGGGCGAAGAGGACGGCACCGATGGCGGTGATAGCGCCGATGATCGCGCCGAGCACATTGAGCCAGCCGTCGGGGTGATCGTGCACCCACGCGCCGATAGTCCGGGCGATGCGCTTGGGTGTAAGTTTGGAGAGCTGCTCAGCGGGCACGATTCATCATAGACCGACCGTTCAGGTCTTCGATGCGCGTGGGTCCTCAAGCATGACCAGCTCGTCGACCCTGGGCGCTTCGGGCAGGGGCTTGCCCTTGCTGTCGGTGAGCGGGGTGCCGTCCATCCGGGTGATGGTGATGACCGGGTGCTTCTTCTCGTGGGCTTCGAGCTTCTTCTCGAGATCGCTCTTGATGTCATCCTCGAGCCCCGCCCACTTGCCGCGTCCTCGGCACTTGGGGAAGCGCGAGCACCCGAGCCACGGGCCGCGGGCACCGTTGCGCAGGTTCAGCGGGCTCTCGCAGGTCGGGCAGGGCAGGTCGGTCGTCAGCGGCGGCACGCTCGGCGCGTTGACGAAGCCCTTCTTGTCGATGTTGAGGATCATCCCGTCGTCGTTGGTCTCGCCCTCTTCGAGCGGGGTGGTGAGGAACGGGCCGAAGCGTCCGGTCTTGCGGATCATCGGGCGTCCCGTCTTGGGGCACTTCACATCGACGAACTCCGCCATCTGCGGCTTGCCCTCGCGATCGCACGGGCAGGCGTAGCTGCAGTCGGGGTAGGTCGAGCAGCTCAGGAAGCGCCCGTTCTTGCCGAAGCGGTAGACGAGCGATGAGCCGCAGGTCTCGCAGCGGTATTCCTCGGGCGCGGGCTTGGTCTCGGCCTTGGCGTGGGTCATCACCTCATGCGCCCGTTCGAGCGATTTGGAGAATCGGCCGTAGAACTGCTCGAGCATCTCGATCCAGTCGAGATGCTCGTCCTCGATCTTGTCGAGCTGTTCCTCGAGCTGGCGGGTGTAGCTCAGGTCCATCAGGCGCGGGAAGCCCTCGACGAGCTTGTCGGTGACGACCTCGCCCAGATCCGTCGCGTAGAAGGCGCGGGCGATCTGCTCGACATACTTGCGGTCCTGGATTGTCTGGATGATGCTCGCATAAGTCGACGGACGCCCGATGCCCTCGGACTCGAGCGTTTTGATGAGCGATGCTTCGCTGTAGCGCCCGGGCGCGGCGGTGAACTTCTGATCGACCTGAAAATCGAATGGGTAGAGGGGCTGCTGCTCGTCGAGCTTGGGCAGGTTGAGCTCATCGCCCGAAGTCGGCACACCCGAGACGCGGTAGTGGCCGTCGAATGCCAGCGTGCGCCCCGTCGCGCGGAAGACGGCCTGGTTGTCCTCGCCGCCTCGGATCATGACGCTGGTGGCGTCCCACTCGGCCGGCACCATCTGGCAGGCGACGAAGCGCTCCCAGATGAGCTTATAGAGCCGGTACTGATCGGGCTTGAGCGCGTTCTTGACCTGATCTGGGTGACGGCTGACATCGGTCGGGCGGATGGCCTCGTGTGCCTCCTGCGCATCCTTGTTGGTCGACTTGAAAAAATTGGGCTTCTCGGGGAGGTACTTGTCGCCGAACTGCTTTTTGATGTGCGATCGGACCGCGCTCATCGCTTCACCGGCGATGTGCGTGCTGTCGGTTCGCATGTAGGTGATGAGTCCGACCGGGCCCTCGCCGGGGATGCTCACACCCTCGTACAACCCCTGCGCGGCCCGCATCGTCCGCTGAGCACCGAAGCCCAGCCGCGACGAGGCGCTCTGCTGCATGGTCGAGGTGATGAACGGACCCGGTGCCCGCGACTTGGTGCGTTTGGTCTCGATCGATTCGATCGTGTACTTCGCGTCCGCGCTGGCGATGCCCTCGATGTTTCGGGTCCATCGCTGCGGGCCCTTGCCGCGCTCGTTCTCGGTCACGCTGGACTTCACGCCGCCCAGCCCGATCTGCTGGGCGATCCGGGCGACCCGGTCGCTGATGTCGTGGGCTTCGGGCTTGGCGAATGCCGCATGTACCTTCGACAAACGCTCTGTGACATCATCCTCACCGAGTGTTTTGGGTTCGGGGACGATGCTGGCGCTGAGGATGCGCGGATCGAACTTTTCGCCGTTGATCTCGACGAGCTCGGCGCGGATGGTGTTGTTGGTGCTCAGCCAGCCGTTCTGGCTCTTGACGGTCGGCCCCTTGCCCTTGTCGTCGACCTTGCCCAGGAAGGCCCGCCACTGGTCGCCCAGCTTGCCGGCCTTGGCCTGGTCGAGCGCGAAATAGCCGGTGATGTTCCAGTATTCGTCCGGGATGAACGCGCGGATCTGGCGTTCGCGATCGACGATCAATCGCACGGCCACCGACTGCACGCGCCCGGCGGACAGCCCCCGCGCGACCTTCTTCCACAGCAGCGGCGAGACCTGGTAGCCCACGATGCGGTCGAGGATGCGCCGTGCCTGCTGGGCGTTGACCCGGTCCTCGTCGATCGGGTGCGGGTTGTGGAAGGCCTTGTCGATCTCGGCCTTGGTGATCGCGGGGAAGATCACCCGCTTGGCGTCCTTGGAGTCGATTTTGAGTTCCTGGGCGAGGTGCCAGGCGATCGCTTCCCCCTCGCGGTCAAGGTCGGTCGCGAACCAGACCTGACCCCCGCTGGAGATCGCGTCCTTTGCGGCGGCCTTGAGGTCCTTCATGACCTGCTCTTTGCCCTTGAGAATCTCGTAGCTGGGCTGGAAACGCTTCTCGATGTTGACACCCGGAACCGGGTCCTTGACCCCCTTGGGGTTCTTGGAGGGCAGGTCACGAACATGACCAACCGAGGCGAGAACGACAAAGTCGTTGCCGAGGTGCTTGTTGATCGTTTTGGCCTTGGCCGGCGATTCGACGATGACGAGCGACTTGCCCTCGGCGTCGCCCTTCTTGTAGTTGGACCCGAATGACTTGCGCCCGCCGACCTTCTTGGTGGTCTTCTTGGCGGCCTTTTTCGTGGTCTTTTTGCTCGTTTTCTTCGCCATGGAGCGTCCGGTGCCTCGCGGTCGGGGGGATTCTGTCCACCCATGTATAGATAAGGATGGGGCCCAGAGCGAACGCCGCTGATGCGCGTTTGTCAAGCCCGGGGGGTCAAAGTCGCTTGTGAACGGGTGCCAGTCCCCTGCTTCGCTCCCCTTTCGGTCCATCGGCTTGATCGGGAACACACACCATGCTAATGTAGCCATGACTACAAGTAGCGTTGGCTACAAAAGGACGCCGTGTGCACTCGCAATCCATGAATCTGATCCGACTTGTGTTCATTCTGCTCACGATGGGCCTGATCGTCGGCTGCGCCGACCCCGCCCCAGATGCGGCCCCGCCTGACAGCGCCCGATTGCCGTACACCATCACCACGACCACGGGGATGATCACGGACATCGCCAGACGCGTCGCGGGTGAGCACGCGCAGGTTGTGGGGCTGATCAACACGGGTGTGGACCCGCACCTCTATCAGCCAACCCGCGACGATATCCAGCGTCTGACTCAGGCCGATGTGGTCTTCCACAACGGGCTGCATCTCGAGGGCAAGATGATCTCGGCCTTTGAAAGGGTCGCGAAGGGCCCCACGATCGTGGTCGCGGTGACGGACGACCTCAGCGAGGACCAGCTGCTCTCGCCCGAGGGGGCAGAGGGACAGCACGACCCCCATGTGTGGATGGACCCGATCGTGTGGTGCGCCGCTGTTGATGTCATCGCGCGCACGCTCGGGCAGTATGACCCGGTGCACTACGGGGAGTACATGCGCAACGCCGAGGCCCTCGTGGAGGAGATTCGTGAACTCAACGCTCGGGCGGAGGCGGCGATCGCGACGATCCCGCCAACCCAGCGGGTGCTGGTCACCGCGCATGACGCGTTCGGCTACTTTGGGCAACGCTACGGCTTCGAGGTGATCGGCATCCAGGGCATCTCGACCGAGTCGGAAGCGGGTGTTCGCGATATCGAGCGGATCGTGGACCTGCTGGTTGAGCGCCGGATCCGGGCGGTCTTCGTGGAGACGACCGTTTCGGATCGGAATGTCAGGGCGTTGATCGCGGGTGCGGGCAGCAGGGGCCATGAGGTGGTGGTCGGTGGCTCACTGTTCTCCGACGCGATGGGACCGCAGGGCACCTATGAGGGCACCTATGTCGGGATGATCGATCACAACATCACCCTGATCGTGCGTGCGTTGGGCGGGGAGGCACCCGAGTCGGGTTTCTTTGGTACGCTGAGCACACAAGAGCCATGAGCACACCCACAGACACATCGACGCCGCGATCACATCTCGATGCACGCCCCGAGCATTCCGCCGACTCGCCTGTTTCCGTGCACGCGATGACCGTCGCGTACCACCGCAAGCCGGTGCTGTGGGATGTGGATTACGATGCGCCGCAGAACGCGCTGGTCGCGATTGTGGGCCCCAACGGCGCGGGCAAGAGCACTTTCATCAAGGCTTGTCTGGGCCTGATCCCGATGGCCGCGGGGGAGGTTGAGTTCTGGGGCGCGCCGTACAAAGCCGCCCGATCGCGCATCGGGTATGTACCTCAGCGTGAATCGGTGGACTGGGACTTCCCTGTCTCGGCGCTCGATGTGGTGTGCATGGGCCGCTATCGCAAGATCGGCTGGTGCCGACCGGTGTCGCGTGCTCACAAGGCCGCGGCGCTCGGGGCACTCGACCGGGTGGGCATGGCGGACTTTGCCAAGCGCCAGATCGCCCAGCTCTCGGGCGGGCAGCAGCAGCGGGTGTTCCTGGCGCGGGCGCTTGCGCAGGAGGCGGATCTGTACTTCATGGACGAGCCCTTCGCGGGTGTGGATGCCGCGACGGAGCGCGCGATCATCGAGGTGCTGCGTGCGCTGCGTGATGAGGGCAAGAGCGTGATTGTGGTGCATCACGATCTGCAGACGGTGCCCGAGTACTTTGACCATGCGATGCTGCTGAACATGCGCGTCGTCGCCGCGGGTCCGGTGGGCGAGGTGTTCACGAGTGAGAACCTGCACAAAACCTACGGCGGTCGCCTCACGCTGCTCTCGGAAGCCGCCGAGGCCGTGGCGCGGGCAGCCAGGGGCGGTGTATAGACATGGCCGGTGACGGGCTCACGATGGGTGAGATTGTCGAGACGCTCACGCTCAGCGCGGGGTTCAACACCAACGCGGTGATTCTGGGCACCACGCTGCTGGGCATCGCGGCGGGCGTGATCGGGGCGTTCGCCCTGCTGCGCAAACGCTCGCTGACCGCGGACGCGCTCTCGCACGCGACGCTCCCGGGCATCGCCGGCGCGTTCCTTATCGCGACCGCGCTGGGCTACAGCGGACGCTCGATGCCCCTGCTCATGCTCGGTGCCGCGACGACGGGGATCCTCGGTGTCGTGTGCATCCATGAGCTGCTGCGCTCGACGCGGCTCAGGGAAGACGCGGCGATCGGGATCGTGCTCAGCGTGTTCTTCGGGATCGGTGTCGTGCTGCTGTCGTATGTCCAGAAGTCCACCGCGGGAAGCGGCGCTGGTCTGAATCACTACATCTACGGGCAGACCGCCTCGATGACGCAGCGGGACGCGCTGACGATGGGTGTCATCGGTGCCGTCGCGGCGATCATCGCCCTGCTGCTGCTCAAGGAGCTGATGCTCGTGTGCTTCAACGAGGGATTCGCGCGGGCGATGGGGCTGCCCGTCTGGTTGATCGACACGATCCTGCTGGCGCTGATCGTCGTCATTACCGTGACGGGGCTGCAGGCGGTGGGCCTGATCCTGATCGTCGCGATGCTGATCATCCCCCCCGCGGCGGCGCGCTTCTGGACGAACCGCTTGTGGCGACTGGTGCTCATCAGCGCACTGATCGGCGCATTGTCGGGGTACAGCGGTGCCGCGATCAGCGCGCTGATGCCCGGCAAGCCCGCTGGCGCTGTGATCGTGCTCGTCGCGGGGGCACTCTTCACACTCTCGATGCTGCTGGCGCCCAAGCGGGGCGTGCTCGCGGACCTTGCCCGGCGCGCGCGTCTGCGTGTGATCATCGCCCGCGATCATGTGCTTGAGACCCTGTACGAGCGCGAACAGGGCATCGATCCGGAGCGTCCGATGCGGTCGCCGACGATGCTGATGGCGCTGCTGCGGGTGCGCGGCTGGGTCTCGGGATCGGGCGGCGCGGTCTCGCTGACGGAATCGGGGCGTGAGCAGGGTGCGCGGGTGCACCGCAACCACCAGCTCTGGGAGCAGTACCTGATCAGCTATGCCGACATCGCGCCCACGCATGTGGACTGGTCCGTGGATCAGGTCGAGCATGTGCTCAGCGATGAGCTGATCCGCAACCTGGAGCACGCGCTCGCCAGGCGTGGCGTGCGGATCGCCCCGGTGATGCAGACAGGGGGGGCGGAGTGAACCCCTCGATCCAGAGTTTCATGCTGCTTGATCTCTTCCCCCTGATCGCGGGCGTTCTGGCGGCGCTCTCGTGCGGGCTGCTGGGCAACTTCCTGATCCTCCGCAAGCAGAGCCTGATGGGCGACGCGATCTCGCACGCCGTACTGCCCGGCCTGGTCGCGGCGTTCCTGATCGCCCAGTCACGCAACCCCGCGATCATGTTCATCGGCGCGGCGATCAGCGGGCTCGTCACCGTCATGCTCACCGAGCTGATCAAGCGGCTGGGGCGTGTCGAGCCCGGCGCGGCGATGGGTGTTATTTTCAGCGTGCTCTTCGCGCTGGGCGTGTACATGCTCGAGAGCGGCGCGCTGCGCGGGGTGGATCTGGACGCGGACTGTGTGCTGCACGGGAACCTGCAGAGCCTGTTCTGGCGCATGCCCGAGACATGGTCGGATGTGTTCTCCGCGCAGTCGCTTCGGGAGGTTCCGCGGCAGGTCTGGACGCTGCTGGGCACCGCGGTGGGCGTGATCGCGTTCATCGGGCTGTTCTTCAAGGAGTTGCGGATCGCGTCGTTCGACGCGGGCATCTCGACGGTGCAGGGCATCCACGCGGGCGCGATGAATCTGGTGCTCATGTCGTTTGTCGCGATCGCCGCGGTCGCTTCGTTCGAGGCGGTCGGCTCGATCCTGGTGATCGCGATGCTCATCTGCCCCGCGGCCACGGCGCGGCTGCTGACCGATCGTCTGGGCTCACAGATTCTCGTCAGCGCGATCATGGCGTTTCTCAGCGCCACGCTTGGGTACTGGTTCGCTTCCGTGCTCGATGTCAACGCTGCGGGGATGATGAGCGTGACATCTGGGGCATTGCTGAGCGTGTGCATCTTTGCCTCCCCCACGCACGGGATCGTCGCCAAGCGGATCCATCAGCGTCGGCTTTCGCGGACGGTCGCGCTCGAGGATGTGCTGGGCACGCTGTACCGGGTTCGCGAAGCCGACGACCGGATCGCGACGGGCTCGCTGCTGCGTCATCTGGGGCAGCCGCAGCGGACGGGGCGGGCGCTGTCACGGGCGATCGAGCAGGGGCTCGTTGTGGAATCAGATCATCGGCTGACACTCACCGATCAGGGTTTGCGCCAAGCCGCGGATGTGATCCGTCGCCACCGGCTCTGGGAGGGGTACCTCGTGGATCGGGTGGGGCTGAGCCCCGATCATGTGCACGAGACAGCGGAAGTGCTCGAGCATCTGGATGTCTCGTCGCGGTTGCCCAGCCTGGTTGATCGAGAGACCGACCCGCAGGGCAAGCCCATACCCCGCGATGGGTGACCTACCCTTGTCTGATGACCCAAGCGCGAGAAGTGAACTTCGACGGATTGATCGGCCCGACCCACAACTACGCGGGGCTGTCGCCGGGTAATATCGCGAGTGCTTCCAACGCGGGCGGGGTGTCGCTGCCCAAAGCCGCGGCGCTGCAGGGCTTGGCCAAGATGAACACGCTGCGTTCGCTCGGGCTGACACAGGCCGTGCTGCCGCCTCAGCACCGGCCCGATCTCAACGCGCTGCGTGCGATCGGTTTCCGCGGGAGTGATGAGCAGATGCTCAGGGATGCGCACGAGAGCGACCCGACCCTGCTGGCGGCGATCTGGAGCGCGAGCAGCATGTGGGCCGCCAACGCGGCGACGGTCTCGCCCAGCGTTGATTGCGCTGATAACCGGGTCCACCTCACGCCGGCGAACCTGATCTCCAACTACCACCGCTCGCTCGAGCACCCCACGACCACCGCGGCGCTGCGGATGATCTTCCGCGACGAGAGCCGGTTCTGTGTGCATGACCCGCTGCCTTCGCAGATGCGGTACGCCGACGAGGGTGCCGCGAATCACATCCGCTTCGCCCGCTCGCACGCCGAGCCGGGCATTGAGATGTTCGTGTACGGGTTCGATCGCGAGGACCCGGCGGGCGGGGCGCGCCACTTCCCCTCGCGTCAGACCCGGGCCGCGTGCGAGGCGATCGTGCGTCTGCACCAGCTCGACCCGACCCGGGTGGTGTACACGCGTCAGCACCCCGACGCGATCGATGCGGGCGTGTTCCACAACGATGTGATCGCGACGGGCAACGAGGGTGTGTTCATGTTCCATGAGCAGGCGTTCGCGACCTCCCGCTCGCTCGTGACGGACATCGCCGCCCCGCTTGGCGAGCGCCTCACACTCATCGAAGCGCACGACAGCGACTTCACGCTGACCGATGCGGTGACGAGCTACCTGTTCAACTCGCAGATCGTCACCCTCCCCGACGGCTCGATGGCGCTGATCGCCCCGCTTGAGTCGAGAGAGAACGAGTGTGTGGGGGCATTCATCGAGCGGGTGATCGCCGACCAAAGCAACCCGATCAACGCGGCGCACTTCCTTGATGTGCGGGAGTCGATGCGCAACGGCGGGGGGCCGGCGTGTCTGCGTCTGCGTGTGGTTCTCAACGAGCACGAGCTGCCCGCGATCCATCAGGGGGTCATCCTGACCGATGCCCTCTCGGACGCGCTGATAGGGTGGGTGAACAGGCACTACCCCGACGAGCTCAGCGGCAACGACCTGCTCGATCCCATGCTGGCGAGATCCCTGACCGACGCGCTCGATGAGTTAACCCAGATCCTGGATCTCCCCGGGCTCTACGCGTTCCAGCGGTAAAAACTGCGCTGTATCGGTACGAATCGGGCTGTGTCAACTCCGCTGAGCTCCCTCAAAATTCGGTTTCATCCGTTCAGCGTGGATGTCGATCAACCTCGGCCCCGTGAATACACGATAGAGAAACGACACGCTCTGGGTTATCACACCCCCAATTGCAGGGTGCGGGGCGGTTGGTTTCGATACCGATACATAGGGACGAACTCATGTCTGACGACCACCATATCCCGACCGCGAAGCATGCACTGAACCCTGAGCCGGGCGAGCGTCTGGCTCGTCCGTTCCAGCGCTTCGCGAGTCTTTCGAGCTCGGGTGGCATCGTGCTGTTGGCGATGACGGCCATCGCGATGATCTGGGCCAACCGGGACTACGAGAGCTACAACGAGGTCTTCAACGACGCGGAGATCCGCATCACCGTCGCGGACAACCCACACCATGCCCCCGGGCATGACGAGGGCAGCACCGACGGGCACGGCGGCGATAAGGCCGTGGACCACGGCGAGCACGCTGACGACACGGATCCGGGTGCCGACGGGCATGCCGGGGCGGTTGTCGATCATGCGGGTGATGAAGCCCACGCGGAGGCCGAGAAGGAAGACAAGCACGCCTGGCACGAGCTTCCCAACGAGCCCTACTGGTGGCAGGGGCACTCTGTCGCACACTGGATCAATGACCTGCTGATGGCGATCTTCTTCCTTGTCGTCGGCCTGGAAATCAAGCGAGAGATCCTTGTCGGTGAGCTCGCGTCCCCCAAACGCGCGGCGCTCCCGATCTTCGGGGCATTGGGTGGCATGATCGGTCCGGCGCTGATCTTCGTTGCGTTCAATGCGGGCAAAGAAACGATCGGCGGCTGGGGCATCCCCATGGCGACCGACATCGCGTTTGCTGTAGGTATCCTGGCGATGCTGGGCTCACGCATCCCCAACTCGCTCAAGGTCTTCCTGACCTCACTGGCGATCGTGGACGACCTGGGCGCGCTGGTTGTGATCGCGGTGTTCTATACGGACAACCTTGCGCTCAACTATCTCGGATACGCGGGCAGCGTCGTCGCACTGCTCATGTTCATGAATGTATTGCGTGTGCGATGGATCACGCTCTATCTCGTGCTCGGACTCCCGCTGTGGTACTTTGTGTATATGTCGGGCGTGCACGCGACGATCGCGGGCGTGCTTCTGGCGATGACCATCCCCGCTCACGCCCGTGTGAACGCGGTGAACTTCGTCTTCTCGACACGCAAGGCGCTCGAGGTCTTCGAGAACGCGCATGACGACCCCGAGTTTGATGTGAAGGAATCGTCGGTGCGCCGCTCGGCGGTCAACGCGATCATCACCAACGCACGGCTGGTGCTGCCCCCGCTGCACCGCATCGAGCATGTGCTCCACCCGTGGGCGGCGTTCGTGATCATTCCGATCTTCGCGCTCGCCAACGCGGGCATCCCGATCCATGGGGGCGTGGGCGAGAACCTCAAGGATCCCGCCGCGATCGGTATCATCCTGGGCCTGTTTATCGGCAAGCCGCTTGGAATCGTTCTGCTCTGCTGGCTTGCGTGCTCGATGAAGATCGCGTCGCTGCCACGCGGTGTCTCATGGCGTCACCTTCTCGGGGCTGGCATGCTCGGGGGCATCGGCTTCACGATGGCGATCTTTATTGCGAACCTGGCGTACGCCGACAACATCGCTCATCTCGAACACGCCAAGCTCGCGATCCTGGTGGCTTCGGCGCTCTCTGCGATCGCAGGTGCTGTGATCCTACTCAGTTGCAAGTCCAAGCCCGAGCCCGAGCCCGATACGCTGGGCCCGCTGGTCGATGACGACGACTGATGCATCCTGATCGATGACAAGGCCCCGCTTCGGCGGGGCCTTTTTTATAGGCATGCAATGCGTTGCTCAGAACTCGGGGAACACGACACCCTCGCCCGAGCGATAGGTGCCGTCCTCGACGATGTAGAGCCCGAGCACCCAGCCGTCGACGACATATGGGTCGAGATAGAAGGTTCCCTGGACACTGCCGAAGCCCACCGCAGAGTTGCCGAAGTCGACATCGTGATTGAGCACCACTTCCACGGCGTCGAAGGGCGTGGGTGGGACACCGATGCAGCAGCCGTCCCACGGGTTCTTCATGATGAGCAGCTCTCGCGTGGTCGTGGCGACGACGGGGACGAGCGTGTTGCCCTCGATCTGGACGACCTTCCCATCGAGATAGTCGAGCCAGTCGGGGACTTTGTCCTTGCCGCTCTTGGGGTCGTAGCGCTGCTCGATGGACTTGAGCGCATCCCACCCGAGCACATAGGGCTCGGCGGCGGTTCCGGCACCCTGAACCCAGATATTGGCGTCGAGGATGCGGAAGGATCCGTCGGGACGCATCTCGTAGCTCGGGGGCGGAGCGACGGCCTGCCCGGGTTGTGACGCTGGCTGCGCGTCGGACTGGCCGGCAGATTGGTCCGCGGCCTGGGCAAGCGCCTGCTCGAGCGGCGAGGGCTCGGCAACGGTGGTTTCCGGCTGCGACCCGGGATCGGGCATTGAGTCGGACTCGATCGTTGGGTTGGTCGCGGTGTCGGTCGCGGGCTGCTGGGCGATCTCATTGAATCGCGTGATCAGCGCGCTGGGGTCGAAGGCTTCGCCCGTGTTTTCCTGCGGCTTTGACTGATCATCGCGAAGAGCTTCGACTGTGTCCGCGGCCTGCTCGGTGGCGCCGGGTTCGATCGTGGGCTGCTGGGCGATGCGCTCGGGCTCGATGTCGGGCTCGGGTATCGCTGCCGCTGTCTGTGGTTGGGCATCGGGCAAGGGCGTGGCGGGTGTGGCGTCACGCTGGCGCGAGCGTCGGCTCATCGTGCTGGGGAGCGAGGATTCGGTCTGGGCCTGCATCGCTGCCTGCTGGGCACGCTCAGCGCGAACACGCTGGGTGTAGAGCACCCCGGTCAGCACGGCGAGCAACGCGATGAAGAGCCAGAACCAGCGCAAGGTGATCTCCTGTGATCAGCTTATCCGACGGGGCGCAGCGAGCGAACAACGCTTGTTCGATACGCGGCAAACGCGGGGATGATCCCCGCGAGACACGAGAGGGCGATCGCGGAAAGCACGATCATGAGGTAGGCATCGATGGGCAGGCTGGGCTCGACGACGATCCCGACCCGTTGAGCGAGCACGGAGGTGACGAGTGCGCCGCCGATCAGGGCGATGCCCAGGCCCAGCAAGCCGCCCAGCAGCCCGATGATCGCGCTTTCTGTGAGGACGAGCCCGAAGACACGCGAGCGCGAGGCACCGAGGACACGCAGGACGGCGATCTGCCGGCGGCGCTGCTCCATGGAGTTGTAGAGCGCCAGCAGGATCGACACGCCCGAGGAGAGCATGACGGCGATGGCCATGGCGAGCAGGACCTGGTCGATATTCGAGACGATCGAGAACAGGTCGCCCACGGTCTTGGAGGGGTTGGCGACGGTCCAGTCCGGGTCGCGCTGGAGCGCGGAGAGCACCTGATTGAGCGCGGCTCTCCGCTCGCCGAGCGACGCGTAGATCGCGGTGATCTTCATGTCTTCGTCGATGAGGTCCTCGGCGGTGGTGTTGATGCCGTGCCCGAAGATCGCTTCGCGTCGATCATGGGCGTGGAGGATCCATGACGAATCCAGCGAGGTGAAGATGGCCCGGTCGTGGGCGGTGCCTGTCGGGTCGAGGATGCCCACGACCGTGAACTCGAACTGGTCGTGGGTGTGCCCGCCCTGGGTCCGCGGTGCGCCGTGCTCGAGACTGAGGTGGTCGCCCAGCGTCAGCCCGAGACGCACGGCCACATCGCTGCCCAGCACCAGCTCGAACGGTTCGTCGAAGTATTCACCCCGGCTCAGCGACCAGCCCAGGCCGGACGCGGGCTCAAAGCTCGTGAAGAACGAGTCATCGGTGCCCATGACGGGGGCATCCCGATACGAGTCGCCCAGCTGTGTCGGGACGGCCCATGCGAAGGGGTAGCTGCCCTTGAGTTCCAGATACTGGGCCCATGTGATGGGGTTGCCCGGGGCCTGCGCGTAGAACATCGAGTTGAGCACGCTGGGCAGCGGGCCGGGCTCCTTGGAGATGAGCATCTGCACATTGCCGGTGCCGCGTTTGAAGCTGTTCTCGCCGGCGTTTCGCATCGAGATCAACAGCGTGACAAGCCCGCACGCGACCGCGACGCTCAGGACGGTGACAACGCTCGAGAAGAAGCGGTGTCGCATCGAGCGGGTGACGATGTTCCAATCACTCATCGACATCACACACCCCCCGCGAGAGCCTGGGGGTGCTCGTGGGGCGCGAGCAGGTGCTCGCTGCGGTCGAAGCGTTCGACGAGGGAGGTGTCATGGGTGACGCACAGCAGCGCGGCGCCGCTGGATCGGCAGGCCTGCTGCAGCAGATCGAGCGCGGCGCGGGCGTTGTCGGGGTCGAGCGAAGCGGTGGGTTCGTCCGCGAGCACCAGCGTGGGGTCGCAGGCCAGGGCGCGGGCGATCGCCACACGCTGCTGCTGCCCGACGCTCAGTCGCTCGGCGCGCTGGTCGGGTGTCGCGATGCCCAGGGTGTCGAGCAGCGCGCGAGCACGGGCGCGGTGCGCCCCGCGGGGGATGCCTGAGAACATGAGCGCGGCCATGACATTCTCTTGGGCGCTGAAGCCCATCAGCAGGTGATGCGTCTGGAAGACCATGCCGATGGTCCGGCCCCGGAAGCGGTCGCGGGCATGGCCACGCAACGCATGCAGATCGGTCCCTGCGACCCGGATGGCGCCTTCGCTGGGGTCCATGAGCCCGGCGATGAGATGCAGCAATGTCGATTTTCCGGAACCCGAAGAGCCCGTGAGGACGACCTGCTCGCCCGAGGCGAGGAGGAGTTCTGGGACGATCAACGCCGGTGGCTGGCCCGGGGTGTAGCGATGAGACAGGGCATCGATCTGCAAGGCGATTTGTGGTTTGACTCTGTTCACGGTGGAGAGATGGTAGAACCGATGCCACGGGCTCGTTGGATAGTGACACCGGCATGTTCCGGGGACTGATTCGCATTTTTAGGTCTATGTTTGGAATACTTCTCCTCAAAACCATCGAATTTGATTTGTAATTGATCACGCACTGCGGTTACTGTGTAGAGAGTTTCCAAAATACCCCGTTTCTGGAGGACAAACACGATGTTTCGAATTACAGCAATTGCAGCCCTCGCTGCAAGCTGTGGCGTTGCCGCCGCAGTTCCCGATGTTATCTGTGGCACGCTTGACGATGTGAATCACTACGGTGTGGTTGGCGATGTCCGCGCGTACGCAGTTGGTACCACGGCGTGTAACGCCGGCGATGTGAACCTGAACTGGGTGGACGGCACGCCGAATCACCCCGTTATCTCCTGCACGATCTACCGTCTGCTCGACGGTCGCCTTGAGCAGCTGGGCGTGACCTTCGTGAAGCACTCATTCGCATCGCTGCAGGGCAACGCGTGTGGCTTTGGTTGTGGTTCGGGCGGCGACTTCAGCCACCTCGGCCCGGGCTGTTCAGACCCCTACGGCGCCGGCCTCAACGGCGGCCAGACCGGACTTGGCCCGCGTAGCGAAATCAACGCCTACAACGGCGACTTCGTCTACCCCTTCACCACCATCAACCAGAGTGGTAACGCCATCTTCAAGCGCATTCAGGTCCCCGCGGACGCGATGCCTGTTGCCGGCGCCATCTACTTCGTTGAAGGTCAGTATGTGATCAAGGACGAGTACCAGGCCAACGGCGATCCCTACCTGGATCCCACCACTGGCCGTCCCACCAGCTACAACAACGCCAGCTACAAGCGCATGAGCGTGCAGGCCAGCGGTGCGGCAAGCACCACCGGCGGCACCAACCGCGAGCGTGCTGCGATCTACGCTTGGCAGGACCACGGCAACGGCGTGAACATGCCCGACAACTCGGTCATGGTTGAGGAAGTCATCGTTCCCGGTGAAGGCCTCATGCATGTCGCTTCCAAGGTCACCGACCTCGGCGACGGCACCTACCGCTACGACTACGCGGTTCACAACCAGAACTCCAACCTCAATGTTGGCTCGTTCTCGGTCCCGAACCCCGGTGACGCCAGCGGTTTCTACTTCAGCGATATCGATTATCACGATGGACCTGACGCGCTGATCTCCGGTGCCGACTGGGCACCTCAGGAAGGTGCGAACAGCATCACATGGGCGACCGACTCGTTCATCAGCAACCCCAACGCGAACGCGATTCGCTGGGGCACGATGTACAACTACTCATTCGTGAGCAGCGCTGCTCCCGAGATGGGTGAGGTCACCGTTGGTATGTGGGTCAACCCCAACATCCAGCTCACCGCGACCCTTCAGGTCCCCAGCGCAGGCGTCTGCGAAGCTGACCTGACCGGCGACGGCAACCTCGACTTCTTCGATATCTCGGCGTTCCTCAACGGCTTCAACACCCAGGACCCGATCGCAGACTTCGACAACAACGGCGCTTGGGACTTCTTCGATGTCTCGGCGTTCCTCAACGCGTTCAACGCGGGTTGCCCGTAAGTCGATTCACGCTGATGCGTGATTGACACGAACGATCGTGTCATACAAGTGTTTGTCCCGAGCCCCGCCCCCACAAGGGCGGGGCTTTTTCGTGCCCGGCTTTTTCATGCGCATCCGATGGGGACGCGGTACACTGGTCCCATGCCCAGAATGCACGAATCCGGAGTCATCGTGTTCGACCACCCGCTGATCGCCCACAAGCTCGCGACGATCCGCGACCGGAACTCCGGGCACAGGACCTTCCGTGCGGCGCTCGATCAGATCGCGGGGCTCATGGTCTTCGAGGTCACACGCGAGCTGCCCATGACCGAGGTCGAGATCGAGACCCCGATGCAGAAGACGCGATGCCGCGTGCTCGCGGGCGCGATCACGGTCGTCCCGGTGCTCCGCGCGGGGCTGGGGATGATCGACGGGATTCTCGATGTCATGCCCGAGGCTCGTGTCGGGCATCTGGGGCTTGCGCGCGACGAGAACACGCTCGAGCCGCACGCCTATCTCAATAAGCTGCCACGCGATCTCGATGACGGGCCCGTGATTCTTGTGGACCCCATGCTGGCAACCGGCGGCAGCGCCTCGGCGGCGCTGACCATGCTGCGCCAGGCGGGCGCGAGCGATATCCGGATGATCTGTCTGGTCGCGGCCCCCGAGGGCATCGAACGCTTGCAGCGCGAGCACCCGGGCGTGCGGATCTATGCCGCGGCGCTCGATGAGCGGATCAACGAGCACGGATTCATCGTGCCCGGTCTGGGCGATGCTGGAGACCGGATGTACGGCACGGTCGAGTAATCAGCGGGACGGGGGGACACCGATGTCCTCGTTCCACAAATCGGGGCGCTCGCGGATAAAACGCTCCATGAGTTCGACGCAGCGCGGATCGTTGGCGAGCACGATCTCGACACCCTCCTGCGCCATCCAGTCCTCACGCCCGACAAAGGTCTGGTGCTCGCCGATGATGACGCGGGGGATCTTGTGGAGGATCGCGGTCCCCGTGCACATGGCGCAGGGCGAGAGCGTGGAGGCGAGGGTCAGGGTGTGCCAGTCTCTCCGGCGTCCGGCGCTGCGGATGCACACCGTCTCGGCGTGTGCCGTCGGATCGCCCGATTGCACCCGCTGGTTGTGCCCCGCGGCCACGATGTTGCCGTCCCGATCCATGAGCGCCGAGCCGATCGGGATGCCGCCCTCGCGCTGCGATTTGAGTGCCTGCTGGTAGGCGGCGTCGAGTGCGTGCTGGTCGTTGGGTTGCAGTGTGCTCATAGCAGAGCGTATCAGTCCCGATCCGGATCGGCAGTCTTGCTCGGGTCTTTGACTGATTCATTGATCTCGGGGAGGATCGGGTCGCGCACGAGCGGGGCGGCATCGATCGGGATCATCTCCGCTTCGGCGTGGAAGTGGATGGGCTCAAAGAAGGTGCCCGGCAGATCGCTCACCCACGGGTCCTGCAGGTGACGGAGCATGGCGTAGGGCACTCGCACACGCATATCGACGAGCGTGGGATCATCGGACTGCACGACGACCTCGACGCTGCCGTGCCCGGGCTGGGCATCGAGCGCGCCGGGGGTCGCGTTGATCCCGCGCTGCACGCGTCCGCCCAGTGTGTCGTCGGGGCTGGACATGAGGTACTGGTTGCGAGCGGTGCCCGGCAGCGCACAGGCCTGCAGGTCGGCGAGCGCGTACTTGAGATGCATCAGGCCCGTGCCCTGATGGTATTTGACGGGCTGATTGAAGCGGACGCCGGTGATCGCGATCTCGACATCCGTGCCGGGATCGATGCCTCTGAAGAACGCTTTGGCATTGTCCGCCTTGGTGAGCCCGACGCGGATGACGGCACCCTTGGGGTGCCCGGCGCCGGTCTCGATGCGTGTGCCTCCGAGCGTGGCGTAGGCCAGAGCGTTGGACTCCCCGAGCCGCTCACCGCCGACGGGTGCGGTGAAGGGCATGGTCATGGTGTAGTGCTGGGGCTGGTTGCCCACGCTCCAGGTGATGGTGACGCGTGGGTGCTGGTCCTGCTCGACGAGGAGCAGACTCGGGCGGTCAGGCGCCGATTGGCTTGTTTGAGCCAGAGCCGGACAGGAAAGCGCAACCGCGACCATACACCAAACATAGATCAGATGGAGTGGTTTCATGGTCCGAATCATACCCGCGACCTTATTTCGCACAAGGGAATCCGTGATTTGGGCAACCGGATCACTGGCCAACACGAATAATCGGGTGCTTATTCAAGCATCGGGACATTGTGCGCTCTGCTTTTGCGTCCGCGTCCTCATTCTCAAGACACACTCCCCCCGGTGTGTGCGGCATCAGAAAGGAACACCCGATGGGTCTCGATCACGGTTCGTGGAATGCTGTTCGTATCGGAGCACTGCTCGCAGTCTGCGCCGGCTCGCTGGCGACGGCGCATGATGACGATGTGCGCAAGCTGCTCGATCGTGAATCGGCGGTGCCCGGTCCGATCTGGACACAATCGTCGCGACCCGTGTTTGCCGATATGCAGTCCAACGCGGGCTTCGATTCGAGCAACATCACGCTGCTGTCGCAGATCCCGCTCAACAACTTCCCCGGGCTCAATACTGCCTCGGGCAACGACTGCTGGGGGTATGTCTCCCCGAGCGGGCGTGAGTACGCGATCATGGGCCTCGAGGGTGGGTACGGCTTTGTTGACATCACCACCCCCACCAGCCCCGTCATTGTGGACACCGTGTCCGGACCAAGCTCGCTCTGGCATGATGTCAAGGTCGTCGGGCAGTACGCCTACGGCGTCTCCGAGGGCGGCTCGGGCATCCAGGTCATGGATCTCTCCGACATCGACAACGGGAATGTCCGCCTCGTCCGCAACTGGACCGGAGGCGGATACTCCACAACCCACAATATCGTCACCAATGAAGACACCGGGTCGCTCTGGGTTGTCGGCGCCAACATCGGCAACGGCGGGCTCGTGCACATCGATATCACCAACCCCGAGCTCCCACAGCTCGACGGCGGATGGACCGAAATGTATGTCCACGACGCGCAGGTTGTGACCTGGGACTCGGGCGCACTCGCTGGGCGCGAGATCGCGTTCGTCGCGGG
This sequence comes from uncultured Phycisphaeraceae bacterium, assembly GCA_964419845.1. Taxonomy (GTDB): domain Bacteria; phylum Planctomycetota; class Phycisphaerae; order Phycisphaerales; family UBA1924; genus UBA1924. The sequence continues at coordinate 33,475 of CAYQRD010000002.1, read as the reverse complement.
CGGATTCAGCGGCGGATTCAGCTCGACCGGACTGCGCATCGTCGATGTCACCAACCCCAACAACACGCAGACACTCGCGACCCTGTTCTACCCAAGCTCGGGCTACGCACACCAGGTGTGGATCACGCCCGACCAGAAGTACCTGTACCTCAACGACGAGCTCGACGAGGGATCGAGCGTATCCGTCACCACGACACGCGTGATCAACATCGAGGATCCGAGCAACCCGTTCTTTGCCGGCACCTATACCACGGGCCTGCCCGCGATCGATCACAACCTGTACATCAACGATGATTTCGTCTACCAGGCAAACTACCGCTCGGGGCTTCGGGTCTTTGATTACCTTGACCCGACGAACCCCGTCGAGGTCGCGTACATCGATACTTACCCCGGGTCGGACAGCGCCTCGTTCAACGGCGCCTGGTCGAGCTACCCCTACTTCCCCTCGGGCAATGTGATCATCTCCGACATCGAGCGCGGGTTGTTCGTGGTCCGTGTTGACGCTCAGCCGCTGCAGATCGCGGTATCGACCGAGGGCGAGATCCCCAGCATCGTCAATCCCGCCGGCGGGAACACGCTGACCGTCAAGACAACCACACGCGACGGCGTGAGCGTGCAGAGCGTGTCGCTCATGCTCGACACGGGCAGCGGGTTCACCCAGATCCCCATGGGCGACAACGGTGACGGCACATACTCCGTCAATCTCCCCGTCGTGCCCTGCGGCGACGACATCGCGTTCTACTTCCAGGCAGACAGCGACAACGGTGCCACCTCAACCTTCCCCATCGCGGGCGCAAGCGAAGCATTCACCGCCGCGGTCGTGTCCGATACCGCGACCCTCTTCGTCGACAACGCGGAAACCAACACCGGGTGGTCCGTGTCCGGCGACGCGGCCGACGGGCAATGGAACCGCGGCATCCCCGTCGGTGGCGGCGATCGCGCCGACCCACCCACGGACGCGGACGGGTCCGGGCGCGCGTGGCTGACGGACAATGTCGATGACAACTCCGATGTCGATGACGGCACCACGACCCTCACCTCCCCCGCGCTCGACGCGAGCGCTGGGAACACCACCCTCTCGTTCGAGATGTGGTACAACAACGCGGGCAACAGTGCTGTCGATGATTCGATGAGCGTCCAGGCATCCAACAACAATGGCGGATCGTGGACCACCATCCTCACGCTCGGCCCGGGCGATCCGGGCACCGGCGGCGGGTGGATCAACTACGAGTTCGAGCTCGACTCGATCTTCACCAACCCGTCCTCGCAGGTCCGGATCCGGTTCAATGTCTCTGACATTGGCGACGGGTCCATCGTCGAGGCGGGCGTCGATGACATCCGACTCGAGCAGCGCTCGTGCGAAGATGTCGCAGCAGGGTGCAACGACGCGGACCTGGCCGAGCCCTACGGCACGCTCAACTTCTTCGATGTCAGCGCCTATCTGTCCGCCTTCAACAGCGGCGACGCGGCCGCTGATATCAACGGCGACGGCACGCTGAACTTCTTCGATGTTTCCGGGTTCCTCTCCGCGTTCAACGCGGGCTGCCCGTAAGCACCAGCGATCATCCGATACCCCCACGAGCGCACCCGCTGCCGATCACGGCGCGGGTGTGTTTTTTGTAATCACCAACTCATCCGGGTGGCCCGATGGTGCCCGAAGGGCTCCTTCGGGTTCTGGTGAATCAAGCCATATCCTGCATCCCTCCCGATGGAGTCTTCGACTCCATCGGGGCACCCCTGCTCGTGCTCACTCAGCGGGCTGCAGGTCAAGCTGCAAGGTCGCGTAGCCGTCGTTCTCGAAGTACTCGAGCATGATGTGGGTGGGCGCGTCGTTGCGCACCTCGAAGACTGCCTCGTCACGGGTCGGGCCGTGGATGTCCCAGCGTTCGATGATCTGTTCGCCGTTGATGAAGACACGAATCCCGTCGTCGCTGAGCGTGGAGAGCTTCCATGTGCCCTTGGGCAGATTGATCTCCGTCTGTGCGATGATCGCGAACTTGTCACGGTCGCTCACGCTGAGCTTGTCGCTGACGCGCGAGGGACCGGCGCTGGCGAACGGAAGATCGAGCCCATCGAGCGTGGCGGGCTCAATGGCGACCGCTTCGGCGCGCCAGGCATCGAGGTCAACCAGCGGGTCGTTCTGCCACGCCCAGCACTTTGCGGTCCAGGTGGTGCTGATGAAGCGGCCGGAGATCGGGCGTGACCAGTTGTTACCGATTTGAACCGTGCCGTTGTAACTGGTGACGGGCTCATCGCCGCGCGGCGAGATCGTCAGAAGCCATGGGCGCCAGCCCTCGCCCGACTCGGGCGGGGTGATCTTGGCGTTCACGCCCTCGATGTTGGCGCTGATCTTCGGCGTGCTCCCCACAGGCGGGTAAAGCTCGAAGATGTCGGCGCTGCCCGAGCGGGAGTGCTCACGCATGAGCGGCGTCTCGAAATCCCATGGGCCCCACTGGTCGACAATGATCCATTCGCGGCCGGGCGGGGAGATGCGTTCGGGCAACCCGCCGAATCGCCAGTTTCCAGCGGGCCAATCGGGATCCTGCTTGGTGTATTCCAGATCAAGGATCCGTGCTTGTACGGCGTCCGTGTTGTCAATCGTCCATAGGTTGTCGTCGATCTCGATCTGGTTCTCACCGACGCGCACACCCGAGTAGCCCGGGGCCTCACCGATGTTCTGCAACTCGATACCGATGAGTTCCGCATCGAGACCGAACGGGTGATCTCGGTTCATCGTGAACCAGTTGTTGTTGACTTTGTTATCGACAACACCGCGGTGCCTTTCCGCGACGCCCGGCTGCGCGAGCAGCGACTCGTCATGATCCCACCAGAGCCGTACGCCGCATTTGTTGTTCACAAATCGGTTCAGCGTGATCTTGTGATCGCTTCCATGCTCGATGTTGATCGCGCCGCGCTCTGCACCGTACGCCATGCCCCCGTTTGTCCGGAACACATTGGAACTGATGCTGAAGCCCTGCGAGTAACCGCCCCAGATGCCGCAGATCGCGTTGGACTCAAACAGGTTGCTGACGATCGCGTTTTTCTCACTGAATGTCATCTCAAGCCCATGGGCGGGGGCGAAGGAGAGATCGTTGCTCTGGAAGACATTCCCCGCGTTCCCCCACAACCTCACACTCGTCTTTTTCACCGCGTCGTTGCCACCGAAGCCGAAAATGCCGTCTCCGCCATGTGTGCATGAGTTGCTGATGATCTTGTTGAACTGGCACTGCTCGAACATCAGGATGCCCGCAGAATCCTGCCCGCGGTTGTACACCCCCTCGACATGCCCGCGCACGCAGAAGTCGAAGCGGTTCTCTTTGATCTCATTGTGCGACGCACGCCACATCGCCAGCCCCCAGCCGCTGAGGAACGAACAGTCGTTGTGTTTAAGCTCTACCGAATCGGTTTGATCGAGCACGATCCCGTTCTGCCCGCGACGGACCTGCACGCCTGTGACACGGCCTCCGCCGGAACGCTCCATCCAGATCGCCGCGCCGTGATTCGTCAGCCACTCGTTGCTGTCGTTGTTGTGCGGGAATAGCCAGTCCCCTGAGTCCTCGCGCGTCGCCGTCGATTTGAGGCGCTGCCGGTAGATATCGGTCAGGGTCGCATCGACGATCATCAGCCCGGGGGCATCGGTCGCGACGATGCCGTTGCGGTAGCCGCGGATATTGGCACCCACGATCTCGACGCCCTCGTGCCCGTTGACTGTGATCGCGGTGCCGGTGAGCGTATCCCAGCCCTCGCCCTTGTCTGTTCCTCGTGCGAGCCAATCATCGATGCCCGCCCGCCCGAGCAGTTGTGATCCTTCGGCGAACTCGATGTAGACATAATCAGCGGCGACCTGAATCACGCCGTTGCCCTCGTCATCCTCGATGATCGTCCCAGGCGGGATGCTGATCCTGCAGCTCCCGGTGATCCTGTAATCGTCGTGATCGACGACCACCGTGGGAAGCGTGTCGATCTCTTCGCCGTAGGCTGAGAGGCGACGATCGGCGGGCTGGGCGGCTGCCAAAGCGAGCACAACGGCGATGTGGATCATCTCGACCCCCGGTTTTCGGATCGTTCGATTGAAATGCGGATGACAGGAATCGAACCTGCACGGGTTGCCCCACTGGAACCTAAATCCAGCGCGTCTGCCAGTTCCGCCACATCCGCGTGACTTGGGGCCCGATCAGAGCCCCGAAAACGATACGCACGAGAGCCGATTCGGGTCGAATCCGGTGCCCAATATGCCCCCAGCCCGCATGATTGGTGCGGTTGAACACGCTGTGCCGATCTGAAAGAAGATATGCGTGGTCTCCAAGAACCCTGTATGCTGTATATATACGGGGCTGTTCGCTTTGGTCGTGACGAGGATAACACATGCGCTTGCGCGATTCGATCGCTCTGACATTGCCATCCTTCCTGCTCCGCCTGGTGCTGGGGATCACTTTCCTCTGGGCCGGGACGGGCAATCTCGTGGGGACCATGCAGGTCTCGGGCGATGATGCCGCCCGCTTGGCGAACCTCGGCATCGATCTTGATCCCATCAGCGAGACGCCCGCATCGGCGGCGATCGAGGAGCCCGAGGCCGACCCTGAGCCCGTGAGCCCGCTCCCCAACACGGCTGACGAGGCCACGACACCCGCCGTGCCCGAAACCGATGCGGAGAGCGCATCGAACGAGGATCTCCAGCAGCAGGCCGACGAGATCATTGATCAGATCGAGAAGTCGACGCCCAGAACCGATCCGCCAACCGAGCCGCCAACCGAGCCAACCACCAGCACCGGCGTCGAGCGACTCGGCCTGCACGCCC
>CAYQRD010000002.1:0-28577 GCA_964419845.1 uncultured Phycisphaeraceae bacterium | reverse complement strand
CCGCCAACCGAGCCAACCACCAGCACCGGCGTCGAGCGACTCGGCCTGCACGCCCAGCCCGCGTACACGCTCAGGCGGGTGCAGAACAGCAGCGCGGGGCGGACGGGCTCGGACTTCCCCGAGCCGCTCGAGTGCCAGCGTGTGTATTCGATTGCGCTGATGCTCTCGAAAGCCGCCGATCCGGGCCTGACGCCCGACTCGCAGCCCATCACCCCGATCATGCCCGCGATGTTCGCCAATGGCCCGTGGCCCAAGCTCCTTGCCTGGTGCGCGGCCATCACGGAGCTCGTCGCCGGCGCGTTCCTGATACTGGGTCTGCTGACACGCATCAGCGCGTTGGGCACCTTCTGCGTGATGCTCGTGGCGATGTGGATGACGCAGTTCGGACCCGCGGCGATGCACGACACAAACGCGATCCTCGGGTTTATCCCGCGGGCCGACGATCTGTTCTCGCCGGCGGCGTACGGGCAGCTGCTGTGGCAGCTGGCGCTGGCGGCCATGTCCCTGGCGGTGATCTTCCTGGGCAGCGGCGCGATCGGGCTCGACCGGCTTTTCTTCTCGCCCCATCCGCGCGATCCCTACCTGCACGGCGATCCCAAGACCGCCAAAGCGGGTCGCAAGCAGCCCATGAACCCCGCGACCGCGCAGCGGACCGAGTTTGATCGCTCGCCGCCGCCCGCCGGCTCGTGATCCCCGTGGCGATTGGGTTCTGCCCGCACTGCCCCACTACCATGTGGGTATGAATCGAAGCTGGCTCAGATGGACCGTGCCCCCCGGCATTTCGCTGCTGGTGCACGCCGTGCTGCTGAGCGCCATCGCCTATATCGGGATGCAGATCCGCGCGAGCAGCGGCCCGCAGGAACGGGTCGCGATCACGGAACTCGCGCTGCCCGCACCGCCCAGTGTTCCCCAGCAGCCCGAAACCAACGATCGGGCCCGCGACGAGGCCGACCCGTCCGCCCGGCGCCTGCCCACCGCGACGCCGCTGCCCGATGCGGTGCAGGCGCAGGCCGCGACGCTCGAGCAACCCAAGCCGGGGGCCGCGCCGCGGATGGACCCGGTCACGCTCGAAGCGATGCGTGAAAGCACGCAGACCATCGCGCAGCCCCAGAGTGCCGCGCCGCCCAAGGTCCGTTTCGCGGGCGTGCAATCGAAAGCCGCGCGGACGATGGTCTATGTCGTGGACGGCTCGGGCGCGACGGCCAACAGCTTCGCGTACCTGCGTGCTCAGCTCATGTCGTCGATCGATCGGCTGAGCCCCACGCAGCGGTTTCAGGTCGTACTCTTCCGTGAGACGGGCGATTCCAAGTACATGCTCGCGCCGATCAATGACGGGCGTCTGGGACGGGCGACCCCCGAGCACAAGCAGGCCGTCGCTCAGTGGCTCGGGGGCATCGCCTCGCGCGGCCGCTCGAATCCGCTCGATGGCCTGAGCGTGGCGCTCTCGCTCAAGCCCGATCTTGTATTGCTCATTACCCGGTCGATCCAACGCACAGAGATGGGCTGGGCGCAGGGGCAGCGCGAGATTCTTGCGACCCTCAACGAGCTCAACCCCGCCGACGAATACAGCGGTCAGCGCGCCACCGTGATCAAGGCCGTCCAGCTGCTCGACGAAGATCCCACTGGAATCATGAAGGCGATCGGCACGCTCCACGGCGACGGCAGCGATGACTACAGGGTTGTCCGGTATGACGATCTGGTGTCGCCCGATGAGCCAGAATCGATCGAGCAACGATCCATCGGCGCCAGCGACGAGCAGCGGATCGCCAATGCCGCACGCATGTGGGGAGAGCTGGCGCAGTCGGGCAACGCTCAGGCGGCGTTGAGCGGCATCATCGATGATGATCAGCGGGCGCAGTGCATCGACAGCGCCCGGCGTGTGCTGGCGCTGGTCAATCCGCTCAGGGACACTGACGGGCGGGCAGAGCTGCTCTGGGCCAAGGCGACGCTGCTGCTGGGCAAGGCCCGGCCCGAGGGCATCGAGCCCCAGCAGCTCCGCTCGATCATCGATCGGCTCGGCTCTGTGCTCTATACCGACCCCCTCACGGACGCGCAGCGGGTGATCACTGTTGCTGTTTCTCGGGCTCAGCTGGGCGAGACGGAGCAGGCGCGCGCGTCGCTGACGGAGCTGATCGCCCTGAGCGATGATCTCGGGCTCGACGCGCTGACACGGGCACAGGCGCTGCTGGTGCTGGTCTCGCTGGGCGAGGAACCCGAGTCGCTCAGCGAGATTGCTGCCGAACCGCCGTTCATCACACCCGGCGGGGGGATCGACGCGATGTGGGGGCTGCAGCTGCGTGAGTGCGTCACCATCGCGCGGCTCAAGCGGGGACGCGCGAACGCGTGGTCGCCCATGCTCTCGATTCGCGCCGCCGCCGGTGCCAGTGAATCAATCGTCGCGTACATCGATGAACGCATCGCCCTGATTGATTCCCAGCACGGCACCGATCGTGAAGGCACCGCCCCGCGCGTGCTGATGGCGATCGCGTCCGCGCGAGCACGCAGCATCTCTTCGCGCGAGGAAGCGATCGCGCTCTATCAGCGTGCCGCGGAGACCAGTGATGACCCGGAACTCATCGCCGATGCGCTGTGGGGCATCGGCGTGCTCGGGCGCGCAATCAGCAGCGACGAGTCGATCGAGCAGTCGAACCGGGCGCTGACTGGACTGGCCCGCCGATTCCCCGACGACCGGCGCGCGCTGGGTGCGATCAGCAGCGCGATCGGCACCAGCGGCCCGCAGGATGCCGGAACGCTCCGCGAGCGGCTCTCGCTGGCCATCGAGTTGTTCCCCGAGAGCCCCGCGATCGATCTGTGGCGACTGCAACTCGGTGAGCTTCGAGAGGGCTTCGTGCGTCTGGATACGCTCGACCCGATCACACCCGAGACACGCGAGGGCGTGCTCGCGGGCGAGTTGTACGAACAGACCGTGCTGGGCATGCTGGATCGCTACGACGATTCGCAGACACGGCTCGGACTGGTCGTGCGAATGCGTGACGCGGCCCTGCGATTCGGGCTCAGCAGTGCCGAGATGTGGACAAAGCGGGTCGCGATGAGCGAAGCGATCAACGATCCGCAGAGCGCGCTGACCACGATCGACCAACTCATCGATGAGGCCCGATCGCAGAATAAGCCCACAGACGAGCTTGAACTGCTTCGCGCACAGACCCTGCTCGGGCTCGGGCAGACACGCAGCGCATTCGCCGCGTTGCGTGAGTTCAGCGCGCGCATCGACGCAAGCGGGAATCGCACAAGCACTTACTGGCAATCGTGGACGCTCATGATCGAGGCCGTCGCCGAGCAGGGCAACGAGAGCGAGCAGCGCGACGCACATCGCCACATCGTCCGGCTGCGGCTCATCGACCCGCTGCTGGGCGGCTCGCCCTGGCGCGAACGCATCAACGACGCGGATGAGACGCTACACTCAGAGCCGTGAGCACCCAAACCATGCACAAGCCGAGCGCGAACCAACCCGGAGCCTGCAACGATCCGGTGTCGCTGCCGCCCGATCTCATCGACGCACTGCGGGGCAGGTTCCTCGTCTTCGACGGGCCCGACGGCTCGGGCAAGAGCACCCAGCTCAAGCTGTTCCTCAAGGCCGCCAAGGACGCGGGGTTGTCCGTCACCGAGGTCCGCGAGCCGGGAGGCACGGAGATCGGCGAGAAAATCCGCGACGCCCTGCTCGAGCACCTTGATCGTGAGGAAATGAGCCTGCGCTGCGAGATGCTGCTGTACATGGCTTCCCGCGCCCAGCTGTGCGAGCAGATCATCGATCCGGCACTCAAGCGGGGAGACCTGGTCGTCGCGGACCGGTTCGTGTCCTCGACATACGCGTACCAGGGCGCTGCCGGGGGGATCCCGTTCAGCGAGATCGACGCGGCGGCCAGGATCGCGATGCGCGGCGTGGAACCCGACGCGACACTCATCTTTGATGTCGATCAGGAAACCGCGGCATCGCGTCTCAACCCGCTGCTCGATCGCATGGAGGCCAAGGGCGGCGCCTTCCACAAGCGTGTGCGTGAGGGCTATCAGTCGCTGATCGCCGGTGACTCCTCGGCCCGGCGCTACCTGGGCATCGACGCACGCGGCAGCGAATCCCAGGTGTTCGTCAACATCGTCGATGCCCTGCGAGCCCGCTTCGTCAGTTGACCCCGCACCTCCCCCGCGCCTGCAGGAGAGGAGAGTTGGCATCCCCGCCCCTATGCTCACCCAAGCATGCACTGGTCCATCTTCATCCCGATCGCCTTCCTCTGCGGATCCATCCCCTTCGGGCTGCTGATCGGCAAGGTCAACGGCGTCGACATCCGCAAGCACGGCTCGGGGAACATCGGCGCGACCAATCTCGGGCGTGTGCTCGGGCGTCGGTTCTTCTTTGTGTGCTTCTTCCTCGACATGCTCAAGGGGCTGGTGCCCACGGCGCTCGCGGGACACTACATGGGCACGCTCGGTACGCTGCGTGTCGAAACCAGCGACGCCGGGTGGTGGCTGGCGGTCATGTTCGCGGCGGTGCTCGGGCACATGTTCACCCCGTGGCTGGGCTTCAAGGGCGGCAAGGGCGTCGCGACCGGGCTTGGTGCGCTGATCGGGGTCCTTCCCGCCATGGCGCTGCCCGCCTCGGGTGCGCTGGTGGTGTACATGGTGGTGCTGTTGCTCTGGCGGTATATCTCGCTCGCGTCGTGCAGCGCTGCGGCCTCGCTGCCGCTGTGGGTGTGGGTGGTCTTCGCCCAGTATCGCACGCTCATGCTGCGTCAGCAGTCCACCCGCACGGACTGGGAGCGCCTGACGATCGAACAGGTCGAGATGGCCAAGGCGGACATCCCCAACTACGGGATGCCCTTCTTCGCGGTCTCGATCGTGCTCGCCCTGCTGGTGATCTACAAGCACCGCACGAACCTCTCGCGCATCAGCCGGGGCGAGGAGCCCCGGATCGGCGAATCGCGAGCAGCAGCTGGGCAGGCCGCGTCAGATCGGGCCTCCGAGGCCGGGTCCGAACCGATTGCATGAATCTCTGATCGAGCCGCTGTTTTTGGACCGATATCAGGGATATGGAACGGGGAAACCCCACCAATCCGCATTTTCCGACCCGCCGAAGCCACTGGGGCTGGAGTCGATGGAACCCGATGTCGATATGGAAGGCACGATCCTATATGCGCCACCACGCGCACGGAGGTCTTGCATGTCCTATCTGAAACTCCATCGAGATGAGCCCGAGCACGAGCCGCCCGCGCCCATCCCGTTCCAGCGTCCCGATCGCACCTGGCGAGGCACCGATGCGGATCAGTCCATCGACAGCATCAGGCAGGTTGAGAACGCACTGAGCGATGTCGAGAGCAAGTTCGACCGCCTGCGCGAGCAGGCCAAAGAACTGACCGAACCGATCCGCATGGCCGATTGGATGGACGAGGACGACGACGGCCCCTACGCCGCCTGAGCGACCGAATCACAGAGCACACCACACGATCGCCCGACGCGTCTGAACGCACGGGCGATTTCTGATTGATGCCGATCAATCGTCGATGCGGACAACGACCAGCGTCTCGTCGTCCGCCTGCTCGGCGAGCCCGGAGAACTGGCGCATCGACCAGAAAACACGCTTGAGTATCTCGTCGGCGCTGGCATCGGGGGATTCTTCGAGCAGCCCCATCGCGGTCTCGAGCAGGCGTTTCCTGCCGAAACGCTGCATCTCGAAGTTGACCGCGTCGGTGATTCCGTCGGTGAAGGCCATCAGCACATCACCCGGCTGCAGCTGAATCTCGTTCATCGTGTAGGGCTCGCCCTCGACCACCCCCACGACCAGACCCTCGCCGGGGAAAGTCACGGGCGCGTATCGCCCGCTGTCATCCCGGCGCAGGAGCAGCGGGACATCGTGCCCGGCAACAACGCTGCGCAGCACCCGGGTCCGGGGGCAGAGGGTGCCGTACCAGATGGTCACGAACTCGCTGACGGTCGTGTCACGACAGACCGCGTCGTTTGTTCGGCACATCACGCGATCAAGATCCTCCGAGAGCTCCGCGTAGGCCCGGAGCGTGGCTCGCACGGCGCTCATGAGCATCCCAGCGACGACGCCCTTGCCGACGACATCGCCGACGACGATGCCCAGCTTGTCGTGCACCTGGAAGAGGTCGTAGAAGTCGCCGCCGATCTCCTGGCTTGGCTGATAGCGTGCGACGATCTGGATGCCCTCGTAGCTCGGGATGACCTGCGGGAGCATGCGTTTCTGCACAGCGCCCGCGATGCGGAGTGCACGCTGGGTTCGACGCTGACGGGCCTGCATCTGCAGGAGCCGGGCCTGCTCGACCGCGGCCGCGGCGGACTCCCCGATGGACCGGATCAGCTTGCGTTCGGCGCTGGTAAAGATCCGCCGATGACGGGTGTAGAGGCGGATGACCCCGATGGGTTGCCCGTCGAAGACCATGCCGCTGCCGATGAAGGAGACGAGGTTCTCTTCGATGCACTGATCGGGCACGAGCACACGCGGATCGCTGCTCAGGTCCTCGCTGGTGACGACCTTGCCCTGCAGGCACAATCGATCGAACTGGCGATCGATCGAGAGGGGCACGGGGTTGTTGAGCCAGTCCTCGCTGAGCCCCACATCCGCTGAGCGTTCGAGCTCGTTCTCGAGGTCCGCGCGGGGCAGGGCTTCGGAGTCCTCGGGCAGCAGCATGATCGCGCCGGCGTCGAGCCCGAGCACATCGAGCGCGAGTTCGAGCGTGAGCCTGAGCGTGTCGTGCACGCGTCCGCCGCGGACAAGCAGCGAGCTGAGCCGGTAGAGCACCCCGACCTCGCTCACGCGATAGCGCAGCTGTGCGACATCGTCGCACATCTCGCTGGCGGTCTGCGCGATGAGCTCGGCAAGTCGCTCGATCAGGCCTGGGTGCAGCGCATCGATCCCGTGCGGGTGGACAACGATCGACCCGATCGGTTCTTCCGTGACCACAATCGGCATGACGATCGAACCCTCGGGGATCGGGCTTTCAATGCCGTTGTTGGTGTTGAATGAATCAGGATCGAGAACAAAGCCCCGTTCGTCGCGGAGCTCAATCCGCGCTCCTCCCAGTTCGCTGAGTGCAGCGCACAGCGAGGCGATGGTCCCCTGGGTCCAGTAGTCACGCAGCGTATGACCGGGCGTGGTCGGAAGATCTTGGGCCGAGTTGTTCATGGCTGCGTGCGCGGGGAGCGGTCGGACCTTGGATCAGGGTTTGGTCTTTGGATCGGGCGCGTCCCAGAGCTGCCCGAGCAGACTTGCAAATCGCCGGTCGGAATCGGTGCCCAGCGTGCGGACCGTTTCGAGCCCCGCGACGATGGATTCCGTGTCTTCGCTCTGGTACCCGAGATAGGCAAGCAAGAGCCCGGCGCTGACACGCACACGGTCTCCCTCGAGCGCCCGGGTCCGGATCGCCGGCTCGATCACGCCCGCACGCTCACCCAGACGCTCCTTGAGAATCGCGACGCGCTCCGCGCTGGGCAGGATGCCCTCGGCGTACTTGCTCGTGATCAGCTCGGGGTGATTGGAGTACAGCGACTGCAGATTGACCGAGGCGCTCAACAGCATCCCTGCGCCGATCTGGGCGTGCAGTCGTCCCAGCTGAGCGGTGACATCACGCGGCTTGATCGACAGCGCGTGCGTGAATCGCTCCTCGGCATCGAAGTAGCGTGCGTTGGCGATCAGGCGCTGGCCGCTGAGGATGTGCTCGCTGTAGAGATCTCGTGACTGGGCCGCGGGGTCGAGCAGCTGGGTGACTTCCTTGGCGGCGCTGCCGCGGAGGACCTCGAGCGTGTCCGGGTCGACGGCGATCTGGGTCGGATCGTTGAGCTCGAGCGATGAAGGAGCTGCGCTGAGCTTCTCGCTGGCACCCTGGATTCGTTTGCCGACGGGGCTGTCGGTTGAATCGGGGATGCTGACGATCGGCGTGCGGGTGCTGTCCGATTCCTCGACCTGCTGATTCTCGGGCTGGGAACCGGGAGCGGAGGGATCGGAGCCGTCGGCGGGTTCCGTGGTCTCGGCGGAGTCGCCCTGCTCGGGGTTTCCGTAGAGCTTGCGGCGCAGATCGTCCATCTGTCGCATGAGCCATGCGTCGTTGGTTTCCCCGGGCTGGATGGACGATCCGGTGCCCTTCTCAAGCGTTTCCTCGCGCATCGTTTCCACGCGTTCTCGCAGCTGCTGCACGAGCGCATCGTACGAGGTGGTCACACGCGTGCTCGGGAGCCCGCCCGGTGTGGACGGGTCCGTATCCGCGTTGCTCGGGCGGGCCACAAGCGGGTTGGCGATCGGGTCTCGCTTGTCAACGAGCGGCGTCGGGGTGATACCGAGCAGCGGCGAAGCGACGAGTCCCACAGGGCGGTTATCGATGCCGCGTGTGTAGACGCTCAGCAGCGACGGCTGAAGAGTGCTTGTGGTGTTGTAACTCGCGGAGGATCGGAGCGTGCCCATCATCGAGCCGCTGTCATATCCGGTAATGGTCGGCTCGGTGGAGAGCGCCCGTCCGGTCGGGTCGAGATCGGTCTGCTCGCGATCAAATCCGAGCGTTGTCGGCTGCTGGACCGAACCTGGCCGGGGGATCGAGCTTCCAGAGGAATAGAGATCATCGCGGGTATAGGTCAGACTGCCCATCAGGTTGCGCGGTGGGGCGGAGCCGGTGGTGAGGGCGAACTGGTACTGGATCGCATCGGTCCCACGAATGCCCATGCCCGCCAGGCCCGAGTAGAGCGAGTCACGACGGAACGCGAAGAGCGAATCCGAACCGAGTTCCCCGGTGAACTCTCCCGGCGCGCGGTAACCGAGATCGCCGCGGAAGCTCAGCCCGCCGGGCGCATTGCCTGTCGCGATCGAGTTGCGGAATCGGAGTTCATCGACCAAGCTCGGACGCTGGTAGTTCCCTACGCCGTACTGGCCGCTGTTGGCGTCCAGAGCCCGTCCGTCGCCCAGCGCGTTCTGTGCCCCGGCGTGAGCCGTCAGCAACGCGATCGCACCGGCGAGGCCAAGAACGCGTCTGTGCAGCATGGTCGGCTTTGTTTGAACTTCGTAAGGCATTTCGATGATCTCCTTGGGCGCACTCTTATACTACTCGGCTCAGGCGCTCTCCGGTTCAGAGAATTCCCAAACGCGGCACGCGATCGGCGCCCATATCACGCAAAAAACGCCCGTCCATGGGACGGGCGCGGATGTGTTGCCGGATGGAGTGGCTGGCTCAGATCCTGCGAACATTCGACGGGGCGTTCATAAGCCCGCGGACGCTGGCGCAGGTCTCGTCGGAGGCCTCGGAAACCAGCATGTACTGGACCCCGTTGTTGATCCAGACAAAGAGACGAGCCCCCACGGCATCACAGGCCTCAGAGCCGACCAGATAGGTCACGCCCTCCTCGAGCGGAAGGATGCCCGGATCGGGAGCGATAAACAGGCTCAGCGAGATCGCTGTGCCCGCGCCATCAAAGGCGTCGAAACGCAGATGCCCGGAGCGGATGGTCTCCGGGACATGGCAATCGCCCCCGCCGTAGAACCTGATGCGATCCTCGCCCTGCTGCATGTCGGGCATCTGCACCGGGCGCTGGAACTGCTCGCTGAAGTAGGATACCGCTTGCACGATATCCCGCTCGACGAGCTTGGCATCGGCGGCCTCGTCGTCGCAGCAGCGCGTGTGCTCGCCGAGCACAAAGCGTCCGATGCGCTCGCTGTAGGACGCCTGCTCGATGCTCAGCGTGGTGCCCGCCCGGAAGGCGCTGGCCAGGTTGGCGCTCTGCCAGATCAGCACCCCGGCGAAGGTAAGCATCAGCACCGCGGCGATGCTCAGCACGGGCGAACGGGCCCAGAACGATCGATCGCTCGTGTACGCCCCGGCGGACTCGATCCGCTGTTCGGAGGCATCCGCCTCGTCCGATGCTGCACCCGACTGCCTGGCCATGGCGGCGATGCGATCGCGGAGCGCGTCGGGGCACTGGGGCTTGTGCATCGCTCGCCGGCAGCAGCCGCGGAGGGCTTCGTCGAAGGCGATTCGTGCCGGGGTGACGGGGCAGTTGCCGATGAGTTGTTTGAGGCGTTCGCACTGCTCGGGTGTGAGCTCGCCGTCGGCGCAGGCCCGTGTCAGGGCCGCGAGATTGGGCGGCGACTGCTCGAAGAGCGCATCGAGGAACGCTTCCTGTGCGTGCTCGGGATGGTGCTGTTCGTTGCTCATCGTCGTTGTTGCTCCCGGGTGTGCCCGGCTGTTGTCCTGCCTGCTGTGCCCGGCTGCGCGGGCGTCGTTTCCGTTTATTCTCCGTCGGGGGCGGTCTGGTGGAACCGCAGCCCGAGTTCGTTCACGATGTCCTCGTCGCCCATGAGCGCGTCGGCCAGGAGCTTGCGTGCCCGGTGAAGGCGGCTCATGACCGTGCCGATCGGGACGCCGATGATCTCGGCGATCTCCCGATACTTGAGCCCGTCGACGCCCCAGAGCATGAGCACCTCGCGGTACTCGTCTTTCAAATCATCGATGGCCGACTTGAGCCGCCCATCAACATGCTCCCAGTTGAGGTCGCCCTGGTTCCAGACCGGGGAGGCCTCGTCTGGCAGGGATTCCGTCGATGACTCGTCGTAGAACGACTCGACGGAAGTGGGTTGACGCGATTGCTTCTTGATCCTCGTGTAGAACACATTGTGGCAGATCGCGAACAGCCAGGATCGCATGCCCCCGCTGCCCGAGAGCAGATCATCGGGGGCGCTCTTGTCTTCGAACCGCTCGATCGTCCCGGGACGGAACGCCCGTGCATAGACCTCCTGAACAAGCTCCTCGGCTTCTTCAGGGCGGCGGGCGAGGTGCAGCGCCATGCGATACACCGCGTCCAGATGCTCAAGGGCGAGTTGTTCGAACTTCTCACGCTCCAACGATTTCGCCCTTCTCTTCGCGAATGCAAACGCTGATTTGGGTGCGGGTATTCCGTGCCGACGCAAGCATATCGCAGAACGATCGGTTGGGTACATGGATTCTCGGACCTCGACCGGGCACCAACGCGTTCGCACGCAGGGGTACGGTGCTTTTCGGTCGGGAGGAACTACAATCCCGCGTTCCCCAGCCCGAGCGAGAACCAGATGCCCGATCAAAAACCGTACTACATCACGACCCCGATCTACTATGTCAACGATCGCCCCCACATCGGGCACTGTTACACCACGCTGATCGCGGATGTCGCGGCACGGGCCCAGCGGCTGGTCGGGCGGGATGTCTTCTTCCTCACCGGAACCGATGAGCACGCCGAGAAGGTCTCCAAGACCGCCGTCGAAAACGGCAAGACCCCCTACGAGTGGGCGACCATCAACGCAGAGCGCTTCAAGGAAGCGTTCGCGTTCATGGGGTTCAGCAACGACGACTTCGTGCGCACGACCGAAGATCGGCACACGAGCCGAGCCATCGCGTACATCACCAAGCTCAAGGACGCGGGCATCATCACGCTGGGCGATTACGAGGGCTGGTACGACCCTTCGCAGGAAGAATACCTCACCGAGATGGTCGCCAAGGAGCACGACTTCAAGTCACCCGTGACGGGCAAGGCATTGGAGAAGCGCGTCGAGCAGAACTGGTTCTTCGACCTGCCCCGCTACGAGCCCTGGCTGCTTGAGCAGATCGAATCGGGCGCGATCCGTGTGCTGCCCGAGGCACGAAAAAACGAAGTGCTCGGGCGCCTCAAGCAGGGCCTGCGCCCCGTCCCGGTCTCACGCAAAATCAAAGAGGGCGACGCGGACTGGGGCATCAAAATGCCCGGCGACGACGAGCACCGCATCTATGTCTGGATCGAGGCGCTGTGCAACTACCTGACCACGGTTGATACTGAAGAACGCCGAAAGTTCTGGAACGGCGAGGTCGTGCACCTGATGGCCAAGGACATCCTGTGGTTCCACGCGATCGTGTGGCCGGCGATGCTCCACGCGATGGGCGAGAAGGTGCCCGACACGGTCTACGCCCACGCCTACTGGATCAGCGAGGGCACCAAGATGTCCAAGTCGCTGGGGAACTTCATCGAGATCGACCAGCTCCGCGCGTACGCCGACAAGTACTCGCTCGACGCCGTCCGCTGGTTCCTCACGACCCAGGGCCCGCTGGGCGCCAACGACGCGGACTTCGCGCACAGCCGCTTTATCGAGGTGTACAACGCGGACCTGGCCAACTCGGTGGGCAACTCGATGAGCCGTGTGGGCAACATGATTCACAAGTACTTCGACGGGAACATCGAACGCACCTGCAACGGCGAGTTCGGCTTCGAGGGCGGCAGGGCCCTGCAGCTGGCCCTCAGCGCGCTGGCGAACGCGGGCAAAGCGCCCGACGACCCGGGCCGAACCTTCGACTTCGCCAAGACGACCGCGAACGCGGTCGATGACGCGATCGAAGCGCTCGGGCGGCTTGATCTCGAAGCGATGCTCGACCACGGGCGATCCATCGTGCGTTTCGTGGACGAGTTCATCTCCTACTGCGCCCCGTTCACGCTCGCCAAGCAACTCGACACGCTCGAGCACGCCGAGAAGGCGCTGTCAACCATCCTCTACAGCTGCGCCGAGGCACTGCGGATCGCGTCGCTGCTGCTGTTCCCGGCGATGCCCGAGAAGATGGCGGGGCTGTGGCGTGACTGGGGATGCGAACACCTGCGTGATCCGGGCGACCACAACTCGGGCTTCGTCGCGCCGCTGCGAGCGCTGGCGGCTTGGACGGGCGAGCACTCGATCCGCGTGGGTCAGACCATCAACAAGGGCGAGGCGCTGTTCATGCGCGCCGACGCGAGCGAGCCGGCGCCCGTCGCTGAGCCCGCGTCGTGAGGGTGGGCTGATGCATCGGATCGCTTCGTTCCAATCCGGCGCACTGGCACACCTGACGGCCGCGCACCTGCGTGAGCACGGGGTCATGGCCGGCGTCATCGATGCCACCATGTCCGCGGTCACCTCGGTGATGGGTGGATCGTTCAATCAGGGCGGGTACGAGCTGGTCATCGCGACCAATCGTGACGAGGAGCTGGCGCGCGAGCTGATGGCGCAGCTGGAAGCGAACCCGCCGACCATTGATCCCGAATGGGAGGACGATGTCGCCCCTGACCTGACCCTACTCGACAAGAAGCTCATCCCCAACTGCCCGGGGTGCAAGTGGCCCGTCTCGGTCGCTCGCCCGCTGGGCCCGTGCCAGCGCTGCGGGGCGAGGTACGATGTGCTCGAAATGATCTTCGAGCGGCACGGGCCCGAAGCGCTCGCGGCGTGCTACGAGACCGAGGCGCCGATGGCCGGGCTCAGCGACGAGCAGGTGTGCGGCATCGCGATCGACTGTCCCAACTGTGACTACATACTCGACGGGCTGGGCGTGCGTGGCCACTGCCCCGAGTGCGGGGTGTACTTCGACCGGCGCGAGCTGTTCAACGGCTTGCTGGGGGGCTGATGGGCGTGCACGGGCTGATCATCTTCGATTGCGACGGGGTGCTGGTCGACAGCGAGCCCATCACCAACCGGGTGCTCGCCCAATGTGTCAGCGACGCGGGCTGGGCGATCGACGCGCAGTACTCCGTCGAGCATTTCAAGGGCCGCAACCTGCACGAGATCCATCGCGAGGTCGAGCAGCGGGTCGGGCGGGCGCTGCCCACCCTGCTCGATGACTATCGGCGCGTGTGCTACGAGGTGTTCGACGCCCAGGGCGTGCCTGCGATCGAGGGGGTGCACGAGCTGCTCGATGTGCTCGACGATCTGGCCGAGCAATCGCCCGGGGATGCCCCGCACCGGTGCGTCGCGACGAACGCGCCGATGAAGAAGATGCGGATCACGCTGGGCGGGTCCGGGCTGCACGACCGCTTCCTGCACCGCCACGACCCGGAGCGCGAGACCATGTACAGCGCCTACCAGATCGAGTGCTGGAAGCCCGACCCCGGGCTGTTCATGCACGCGGCCAGGACCATGGGGCACGACCCGAGCGACTGCGTGGTGATCGAGGATTCGGTGAGCGGGGTGCTCGCGGCGCGGGCCGCGGGGATGGGCGTGGTCGGGCTCGCGGCCCTGACGCCCGGCGATGCCCTGCGCGACGCCGGGGCGGACCGGGTCATCGAGTCACACGGGGAACTGATCGATTCGCTGCGTTCGGGCTTGCGGCTGGTGTGAGACGGGCCGCTCGCGTGCAGATATCGCGCCCATAACTCTTGTTTGTTCGGGGGTTTGGGGCGTGATGGCTTGATTTTTCGGGGGCGTGCATATGATTCCCGACTATGCCCATCCCACGCATCGCCATTGTCGGGCGCCCCAATGTGGGCAAGAGCTCGCTGCTGAATCTGATCGCGCACGAGCGGATCGCCATCGTTGACCCGACGCCGGGTGTGACGCGCGATCGGCTGAGCACGATCGTCACACTCCCCCACCCCGATCTCAAGGGCCCCGAGAAGCAGGCGGAGGTCGTCGATACGGGCGGCTACGGCGTGTATGTCGCCGACGGGATGCGGTACAACGAGATCGGAGAGGATCTGGCGACGCTGACCCAGGACATCGAGGGCCAGATCGCCGCGGCCGTCTCCTCGGCGGACATCATCCTCTTCGCCGTTGATGCCCAGGCGGGCATCACCTCGCAGGATCAGGCGATCGCACAGATGCTGCGCGCACAGAAGCTCGGCGACCGCGACCGCAACGGCAAGCAGATCCCCGTGTATGTCGTCGCGACCAAGGTGGACGACACGAGCTGGGAGCCGCACGCCTACGAGCTCAGTGCCTTCGGCTTCGGTGTGCCGATGATGGTGTCCTCAACAACCAAGAACTTCCGGCGCAAGTTCCTCGACGAGCTCTACGAGCTCACCCCCGAGAATCACGACGGCCCCGAGCCGCAGGTCGATATGAAGCTGGCCATCGTCGGCAAGCGCAACGCGGGGAAATCGACGCTGGTCAACGCCCTCGCTGGTGAGCCACGCATGATCGTCTCCGAGATCGCCGGCACCACACGCGACGCGGTGGATGTAAAGCTCGATTTCGACGGCAAGTCGATCCTCGCGATCGATACCGCTGGGCTCCGACGCAAGAAGAGCTTCCAGGACCAGATCGAGTATTACGCGCTCGATCGCGCTCAGCGGGCGATCGCTCGCTGCGATGTCGTGGTGTTTATGATCGATGCGACGACCGAGATCTCGCAGGTCGATGAGCAGCTGGGCAAGATGATCGTGGATTCGTTCAAGCCCGTGGTCATCGTGGTCAACAAGTGGGACCAGGCCAAGGACGCGACCGACGACAAGGGCCGCAAGGTCACGCCCGAGCGGTACGAGGAATACTTCCGCAAGGAACTGGGCGGACTGCGCTTCGCGCCGATCTCGTTCATGAGCGCGAAGGAAGGCCTCAACCTCAAGGGCACGCTGGATCTGGCGCTCGAACTGCACGAGCAGGCCAACACACGCGTCGGGACGGGCAAGCTCAACCGCATCGTCAAGGGGCTGCTCGAGGCGCGCGGGCCGAGCAACCGACTCGGACAGGAAGCGAAGGTCTACTTCGCATCGCAGGTCAAGACCGCACCGCCCACGCTGGTGCTGGTCGTAAACGACCCGGACCTCTTCACGAACAACTACGAGCGGTTCATGATGAACCGCCTGCGCGAGGTGCTGCCCTTCGACGAGGTGCCCATCCGCCTGATCCTGCGTGCCCGCAAGCGGGTCGAACGCCGCCTGCGTGGCACCAGCGGCAAGGGCAACCTCTTCGAGCCCGATCAGGAGACCGGCAAGTTCGAGACCGATCTCGACATCGATCACATCGATCGCGAAGCGCTCATGGTCGACCTGCCCGACGACGCGGCGCTGTATTTCGACGACTGAGCATACCGCATTCCACGACACGAAAACGCCCCGGGTTCTCCCGGGGCGTTTTTATGGATATCGGTTGCCGAAGTGTCAGGCAGTCTCGGTGTCGTGGGCCGGCTTGGACTTGGGCACGGGCTCCTGATGCTCGATGACCTTGCCCAGCGCACTGGGCAGATCGATGCCCGCCTGCTTGGCGAGCTCGTGCACCTGCGGCAGCGAACCGATCATGCCAGACAGGAAGTCGGAGGTCGTGTTCCGCCCGTCCTTGGCGCTGCCCGAATCCCAGACCGTGATCTTGTCGATCTTGAGGTTCGAGATCGCCTTGACCTGCTGGGCGACAAGTTCCGGGAGCTGCTCGATCATGAGCAGGGTCGGGGCGACCTGCGGGTTCTGGGCGCACGCCTCGACGAGCTTGCGGTAGCCCTCGGCCTTGGCCTCGAGCACCTGCTGGATGCCCTTGGCCTCTGCCTCGTACTTGGCAAGGATCGCATCCGCTTCGCCTCGGGCTTCGCGTCGGTTGCGCTCTGCGACGGCTTCGGCGTCGATCTCGATGCGCTTCTTCTCGATCTCCTGGGGTGCCAGCTGCTCTTTGGCGAGCTTGGCGAGCTCTTCTTCGCGCTGGGCGACGAAGATCTTCTGTCGGGCTTCCGCGGCGGCGACATCGGCGCGTCTGCTGGCCTCGGCGCGGATCTCGGCGAGCTGCGCGTTGGACTCGGCGACTTTGGCCGACGAGGTGTTCTCGCCGTCCACCGCCACCGCTTCGGCGCTCGCCACCTGGATACGCTGCTCCTGCTCTGCACGCTTCTTGGCCGCGATTGTCTCGGCCTCGCGCTCGGCGGTCGCGATCTCCTGGTTCCGGCGAGACTCAACCTCGCCCTCGATCGCTTTGGCCTCGAATGAAGCCACCGCGACACGCTGCTGCTGCTCCGCGTTCTTCTGCCCCTGCTCGGCCAGCGCCCGCTCCTCAGCGACCCGGACATTCCGCTCGCGTACCGCCTGCGCCTCGCCCACGGCACCCTCGCGCTCCTGCTGAGCGACCTCGACCTTCGCCCGGTTGATCGCCTCGGCGGCCGCACGCTTGCCGATCGCCTCGATGTAGCCCGATGAATCGGTGATGTCGCGGATGTTCACATTGATCAGCAGCAGGCCGATCTTGTTGATCTCCTCGGCCACATTCTCGTTGATCAGCGACATGAACTTCTCGCGGTCCTTGTTGATCTCCTCGATCGACAGCGTCGCGATCACCAAACGCAGCTGGCCCAGGATGATGTCCTGCGCCTGCTCCTGGATCTGACCCTGCCCCAAACCCAGCAGACGCTCGGCGGCGTTGCTCATCAGCACGGGGTCTTTCGAGATACCCACCGTGAAGGTCGAGGGGACATTCACGCGGATGTTGTTGAGCGACAGCGCCCCCTCGAGCGGGATCTCGATCACCAGCGGCTCGAGCGACATGTAGGCGTAGTCCTGGATGACCGGCCAGACGAACTTGCCGCCGCCGTGGTAGCACTGCGCCGACTGCTTGGAGCCCGTGCCCCAGATGACGAGGATCCGGTTGGACGGGCAGCGACGGTAGCGACTGGCAAGGAAGAGAACGACAAACAGAAAAACGAACAGCGCGACAACGACGCTGATGATGATGAACATGCCAGAGTTGCCCGTTGAGTCCTGGGCGAGCAGCAGGGGTGTGTGCATTGAATCTCCTTGAGAATAAGTCATGTTTGGTTCGAAGCCGCCGATTCGCTCAGGCGGGCTCGACGATCAGAATGTTGCTCGCGGAATCCACATCGCGCACCTTCACGCGGGTATGGGTCACGATGGGTTCGTTTGCGGCTTCGCCGTCCTGGATGGCGAAGTAGGAATGACGCGATTCGTTGATGACGAGCACGACCTCACCTCGCCCGGTGCCCTGCGGCGGGACGGTGACATAGACCTCGCCCACCATGCCGCGGGCCATGCCGATGTGGACATTGGTGTTGTTCTGGAGCTTGAGCATGCTGCGCAGGAGCCAGATCATGAGCCATGCCACGCCGCAGCCCGCAGCAACACCGATGAATGCCGCGCCCGTGAACCCGAGGTCGAGGAAGCGGTAGGCGGCGAAACCGATCCAGCCGTAGCCCATGAAGAACGCCGAGAGCGACTGGACACTGAGCAGCCCGAACTCGGCTCCGGGATGATCCGCTTCGAGGTTCGTATCGATATCAAGATCGAGATCGAGCGCGCCGTCGCCACCGATCTCGCCGAGGATCAGCTGAATGAGCAGAAACCCGGTGCCCAGCAGCGCGGGCGCGGTGAACCAGGGTGCGTAACCACCGAAGAGCATGTCCATCATGGCAAAATGACCTCCCGCGGGGCGAATCGCCCGCAGGGTAGTCTACCACGCCCGGTGCGCGTTGGTTGTTCCTGTCTGACCCTGCGGAGCGTGAATACCCCGTTCAGAAAGGTATTGGGGAGAGCCCGCCCGCGGTTTCAGTCTGACATGCGGGCATCGCGCGGATCCGCGAGCGTCGCAGCCATGCGATATGCGGCCCGCGGCCTTCTCGGTTCGGGATGATGATGCCCGATGGTCGACGCGGGGCTCGGTGAGATGTGAGGTTGGGTCAGGCGGCGAAGCCGTAGCCGTCGTCGTAGCCGAAGAAGTCGTCCTCGTCCTCGTCGAACTCGGGTTCGATGCTCTCGATGCTGCCCCACTGGTCTTTGGGCAGGTGGCGATGATGGACATGGATGACGCGCCCGAGCTGTTCGCCGAAGAGCCGGGCGATGATGCTCAGGGTGCGTTCGTCGTCGTCGCTGAAGGCCAGCGACTGATTGCGGAAGAGCGTGAGCACGCCGAGGCACTCACCGTCATGCACGCAAGAGATAACCATGGCCGTGTGATCGTCGAGCCAGTGGGCGTCGCATCCCAGGGCTTCTTCCATCTCGTCGTACCCGGTGAGCGTGGTGACGCCGGCCGTTTCCTCGAACTGCGGCGCAATCGCGTCGGCGAGCTGCTCGAGCATGATCTCCGCGGCGTCCTTGGGGATGTCGTAGTTGACATACGCGCCCAGCGAGTAGTCCCCGCTGCTGGTGGGCAGGAAGACCGCGGCGTTGGTCGAGCCGACCTTGCTGAGCGTGAACTCGAGCATGGTGCGGAGCAGCGATTCGATATCGAGCTCCTGACGCATCACGGCGTTGAGCTCTGTGGCAAGCTTGACATCGCCGAACTGTTCGGAGAGATCCTTGTAGGCCTCAACGAGATCGTTGCAGAGATCACCGACCTGGCCCGAGACCTCGCGCCGGGCGTTGTCGAGCTTGTGGCACAGCTTCTTGAGTCGATCGACTCGCGCGTCACGCAGGCGCACGCGCTGCGCACGCTTGACGGTATCCATCAGCCGCCGGGCTGTTTCGGCGCTGCGGTTCTGGATGGAGATGATGTCGCAGGCACCCGAACGCATGGCGCGAACGGCGTCCTCGGTGTTCCCGATCTGCCCGACGAGCACACCCACGATCGCGGGGTGATTGGTGGTCAGCTGATCGAGCAGATCGATCCCGTCGGTGCTGGGCAGCGCCCGCTCGATGATGACCAGATCGCAGTCGCTCGTCTTGATTTGTTCGATCGCTTCCTCGGCGTTGTCCGCGTACACGATCGATTCGAGCTGCCCGTGGAGCATCGACGCGATCCGTCGGCGGACTGATGCGCGGGGGGTGACGACGACAGCGCGGACCCCGGGCATCCCATCGCTCGGCTGATCACCCATCGCGGGCAGGGCCGCGGGCTTGGGGGCGCTGGGCTTGGTATCTCCTTGCGGGTCGTGCATCGAGGTCACTCTCTCATCTTCGGTTGCTGACTTTGTTTATGCGGCGTTCGCCGACGATTCAACACATGGCAGATGAACGACCACACGAGCTCCCTGCTTCCCGTTTGCGTTGCCCAGCTCGATTTCGCCCCGATGGAGCTCCACAAGCCCGCGTGCACGCGAGAGACCGAGACCCGATCGACGCCCCGCCGGAAGCTCGGAGAAGAACGGGTCAAACGCGTGTCTGATCGTTTCTTCGGTGAACCCGGGGCCCTGATCGCTGATCCGTATACTCAGTCGGCCGAACGCGCGGTCGGGTTCAATCGAAACAGTCACAACTTCACCCGGCCGTGCCTGCACCGCGTTGATGATGGGCTCGGCCAGCGCCTGCGCGAGCAGGGTGATGTCAACATTGACCGGGTCGTAGTGGCCCTTGGCCTGAAACTGCACCCGGGCGCGGATGCCCAGGGTGAAACAGCGCTGTCGCGCGATCTCGATGGCTTCGCGCACGAGCAGAACAGGGTCGGAGGGCTGCATGTGCGGCTTGGGCGGGTCCGCGATCAGATGCAGCGAGGTGATCAGTTCGGAAAGCTGCTCGGCGGCAGCGGCGATCGAGAGCGCCGAGTCACGCTCGCGCTGCGTGCCCAGACGCTCGAAGAGCTGCTGGCTGCGTCCCAGGATCACGCTCAGCGGGTTGTTCATCTCGTGCGCTGCGCCCGCGGCGAGTTTGCCCATCTGAATGAGCGACTCCTTGCTCGTGAGCTCTTTTCGCAGCGCGGTCATCGCGTGGTTCGCGGCCGCCAGTTCCTCGCCCTGCCGATTGGATCGCGCGATCGCGATGGACTGCACGAGCGTACGCGTCCAGATCGATCGTACGCGATCGAAGTCGGGGGTGTTCATGATGCGCTCTGTGCCGCTCCCGGTGCGGGGCATGATCATGAGGTACGAGGGATCATCGTCCCCGGGTTCGATGCCCGAACCGATGAGCATGGGTGTCCCGGCCTCTCGGACAGAGCCGAAGAGCTCCCTGAGCCAATGGAGCTTGCTGAGATCGAGCGATGCGACGACGCCGCTCTCGCCCAGTGCGCCCGGGCGGACGGGTTCGTCGGCTGTGCCCGGCGAGTCGACGCGTGTCGGCCGCTGCTTTGTCTCGCCGTGGTCGATGAGCATGGAATGCCATGCCGAGTCCTTGCTGTGCTGAAAGATCACCGCTGCCCGCTGCCCGCCGGCGAGAACCGAGGCGCTGCGAACCATGGACGCGTAGACCCGCTCCGGGCTGTCTTCAGGCCGCAGCTGCGCGAAGAATGCGTCGATCGCGTCGAGCAGACGCAGCATCGAGTTGCTCGACGCCGCTTTCTGGCGCAGCTCGCTGTTGAGTCCGGCAAGGCGTCGGTTGGCACCCGTGAGCGATTCGATCAGCAGATCCTGCTCCGCGTGCTCGGCGAGTCCAAGAATCTCACCCCGGAGCGCGACCCCCTCGATGACTTCCTTGGCACGGTCCTTGAAGAAGTTGGGGTCGACCCCGAGACGATTGGCGGCATCGAAGAGGTCGATGGGCTCGCCGTAGTCGCCGCACCAACCCAGATACAGATCACGCCCCCACGACTCGGCGAGGGTCACGATGCCCACCAGCGCCTGATCGGTATCGGAGGGCAGCGATTCGATGGGCTGTGCGTGCAGCCACATGGCATCACGCACCGGCACGGGCAGCTGCCAGTGCTCGGCCAGACGCTTGCCCGCGGTGTGATGATCGATGCCCAGCATGGTGCGTTCGACAAGGCACAGCGCACACCGCTTGTTGCGGGCCATCTCGAGCACACGCGTGTACGCGTTGGGGAGCGTGAGGTCGAGCGCGACTTTCCCGAGATCGTGCAGCAGCCCCGCGAGATAGGCCTGCTCGGGCGAAACGCCCAACGCGGGATAAGCGCGCGCGATGGACTCGGCGCCGCACGCGACGGCGAGCGAGTGGACCCAGAACCCGGGCCGATCGAACTCGCTGTCCGCGTCCTCGCGCTTGAGCTGCTGATAGACATGAACGCTCAGCGCCGCGACCTGAACGGCCTCGATACCCAGCATGATCACGGCACGGCGCACCGTCGTGATCCGATCGCCCAGCCCCTTGTCGGCCGTGCGGCACATGCGGAGGATGGTGGTGCTCATCGCCGGGTTGGACTCGATGAGCCCGATGATCTCTTCGAGATCAACATCCTCGGCGCTGCCGATGCTCAGCATCCGCGTTGCCACGCTCGGGAGCGTGGGCAGTCGCTCGATGCCCGCGAGGATCGCCTCGATCTTGCGGGGGTCCGGGTCGGGATGGTTCTGGATCGACGCCATTATGCGACCGGCATCTGCAGCAGATTCTCGATTCGCCCGACCAGCTCACGCAGGTCGAAGGGCTTCTTGAGAAAATCGTCCGCGCCGGCCTGCATGAGCCGGTCGACCTCGTCCTGCTCGACCACGCCCGACACACACAGCACGCGTGTATCACCGTTCTCGTCGTTCTCGCGGACGCGCTGACAGACGATGTTGCCGTTGATGTCGGGGAGCATGTAGTCGAGGACGATCAGGTGGGGCTTGAAACGCTCGGTCTCCATGCCCGCGTCGTAGCCCGTCGCGGCGCTGCGGACCTCGAAGCGCCCGTCGTAATCGAGCAGCTCCGTGATGAGCGACACGATCTCTGGCTCGTCATCGACAATAAGAACGCGTTTGCGGTCGGAACCGATCGCCTCGAGCGGGATGTCGTTGTCACGCATGAAACGGATCAACTCTGCGCGTGGGATGCGCCGGAAGCGCGAGCCGGGGACACGGAAGCCGTTGAGCCGGCCGGAATCAAAGCAGCGGATGATGGTCTGTTGGCTGACCTTGCAGACCTTGGCGGCCTCGCCGGTGGTAAACACCTTCTTCTGTGACCAATCATCTTTGTTCTGCGCCGCAACCATACCGGTTCCTTCCGATTGGACACTGTGACCCTCGCTCGAGGGCCAACCCGATCGGATATCGTCGCACAGTTTGCCTCACTTCACACCCATTCTCACATCCGCGTCACGCTTTGCGGGCCGGCAGCCGGGCCCGCGTGGTTATCCGGACGATCGGGCTCTCCACTGGGTCACCGCGTCGGGCTCGCGCGCGTAGAGGGGGGTGAGCATCGCGGGATCAACCGGGTCGATGCCGGCACTGGCGGCGAGCAGGTGCCGAGCATCGAGATGGATCGGGATCACGCTGATGCCCAGGGTTCCGGCGCGCTGCGTGAACGACTCGGGCAGGTGGGAATCGGCGACGATGCTCCGCGCCCCCGACGCCTCGATCCCGTCGGCGGTGATGATCCCGAGCTGGCTCCAACACCCCCCCGCATCGAACACACTCGCGAAAGTGTGGTCCTTCTTGGATGCCAACGCGATCAGCGCGGGCCTCGATTCCGGCCCGATCGCCTGAGCCGCGACGAGGGCGGAAGGGACCGCGACGAGCTGTGCCCGGAGGGTCGATGCGAGCATCTTCGCTGTGGTCGTGGCGATGCGCAGCGCCGTGTATCCCCCGGGGCCGACGGAAACGATGACGCGTTCGATATCCGCCGGCTGAACCCCGCAACCCGCGCAGAGCGATGCGACGCTCTGCATCACGCCGTCGGAGCCCCGGGCGCCTCTGGGCATGGGCGCCGAGCCCAGAAGGTTGTGCGTCTGGCCCGAGCGTGACCAGACCGCGACAGCGTGTGTCGACTCGTCGTCGGGCGCGCGCGCGGCGCTGGGGTTGGACATCTCCAAGCCCAGCGTGATCGGTGGATTGTTCGCTGTCTTCACTTGCATGGATTACTCGTGATCGCGTGGCGGTTTTCGCAATCGCTTCTTCTCGGCGCGCTTGGTTTTGCTCTCGAGCCGACGGCGGATCGAGCCCTTGGTGGGCTTCGTGGCGCGGCGCTGCTTGGGTTCG
Source organism: uncultured Phycisphaeraceae bacterium (assembly GCA_964419845.1). Classification (GTDB taxonomy): domain Bacteria; phylum Planctomycetota; class Phycisphaerae; order Phycisphaerales; family UBA1924; genus UBA1924. Next base: position 5,124 of record CAYQRD010000002.1, on the reverse strand, counting down.
ATCGTTGCACGGGCAACGAGCTCGCGGAGTCGGTCCATGCACGCGTTCTTATTGCGGGACTGGCTGCGTGTTTCGTCGGCCTCGATGAGAAGCTCGTCGCCGGCGGTGACCGCGTTGCCCGCGAGCCTTCGCAACCGCTTCATGGCTCGCTCGCTCAGCGGGATCTGCCCCAGAGCGATGCGCAGCTGGGCCTTGGTGGATCGCTTGTTGACATTCTGCCCGCCCGGGCCTGACGAACGAACAAATGTGATCTCGATATCGTGCCTGTGCACCCGGACACCCGGCGCGAGGGTGATGCCCGAACCCTCCGGCGGCGGGGGCTGCTCTGGGCTCGGTTTGGGCTCGTAATCATCGCTCATCGGAAGGGCCATAGCATGGGGCGGGGGCAATTGCAAGTGCTTTGCACGCTCGATCTTGCGCGTGAAAAGTCATGGTTACCCCCATTGACCGGCGGGCATGTGTCTGCCATACTCATCGCTGTGGGATCGTATCACTCCCGCCGCTCGGATCCGGGGATACGCACGGATTTGACAGCGAGCGAGCCCACAGCATTCAGCGGACAGCGCCCACAAACGGGCGTGAGAACAGACAACCAGATACCGGCCGCACGCCCGATGCGTGTGGGAAAGGATGAGAGAGCATGAGCAACACGATCACCAAGAAAATCCTGATCGATCGCATCGCCGACAGCACGGGCATGAAGCGCGTCGCTGTGAAGCAGGTCGTACAGGAGTTTCTTGATCAGGTGATCGTGGAACTCGGCGACGGCAACCGGCTCGAGTTCCGCGATTTCGGTGTCTTTGAGGTCAAGCAGCGGGCACCGCGGATCGCCCAGAACCCCAAGACCCTCGAGCGTGTCCCCGTCCCCGCCAAGCGGACGGTGAAGTTCAAGGTCGGACGCCGGATGCGTGAAGCGATGGACCACGATGAGCCCAAGTCGGGCAACATCGAAACCAAGCCAGTCCACGCATCGGCAGCGATGCGCAGCGAGGCCCAGCGCGATGTGGTCGGCAGCATCCGTGTCCAGAGCACGGAACGCAAGCCCGAGACCGCCGGCGTGCGTTAACCCCCGCCGCTGACCCGTGTTTGTGGCACGGGATCACAATACATCACAGGATTGTGCGAAATGAACGCGACTGATCTGTCCAGATCACGGCGCGTTTTTCTGTAGACGAACAGGGCATAGACGAATCTACAAAGCTCTGGAGGTCGTGCTATGCACTCAGTTCTCATTGTCGACGGTTGTCCGCTGACCCGCGAATGTCTCTCGATACTGCTGCGTGCCAAGGGCTACAAAGCGTTCACCGCCGCCGATGGTGCCCAGGCGAAGGCACATATCGCCAAAAGACCACCGGATGTCATGATCTGTGAGCTGGTGCTGCCCGACGGCAGTGCTCTGGGCCTGCTCCGATGGATGGCCCAGGAGCAGGGCAAGGGGCAACGGACAAGGGTGTGCGTGCTGACGCAGGTCGCCGCGAAGAAACCGCTGACCGACGCTGTGGAGATCGGTGTGAACGCGGTCATGCTCAAACCACGCTTCACAATGCAGGGACTGCTCACACAGCTCGACGATGTGCTCAATCGCGGCAACGGTGCGGATGCGGCGGCAAAGACCGAGTCCGAGCCGGTCCGTTTCCCGCTCCCGATGCCCGCGTCGGATCCGGCGCTCGATCTGCGTCAACGCAAGCCGCTGCTCAACCGTCCCCAGCTCGAATCGAACCTCGAGCAGTGTGAACCGCTCACCGCGAGCGGGGCTGTTGTCGCGAAGCTGCAATCGATGATCGAAGCGGGCAACGCGGAGTTCGAGGTGCTTGGTGATGTCCTGCGGGGCGATCCTGTGCTGGTGAGCGCCGTGCTGCGAGAAGCCAACGCGACCGAGCACGGCTGCGAGGAGCCCACGAGCGGGGTGTTCGAAGCACTCCTGCGTATCGGGCTCGATCGGCTTGTGGCAATCCTTCAGGAAACTCCGTCTGGCGATGCGCCCGTGTACACGCACGAGAGCGGGATGACCATCAATATCGACCAGATGCGAGCGCACGCGTTCGGCGTCGGGCTGATCGCGACGCGCATCGCTTCGCTCGTGGAAGGGGTCAACGCGAAATCGGCGATGACCGCCGGTCTGCTGCACGACTACGGACGCCAGCGGATGCTCGCGGCGATGAGCGGTCAGATGATGGAAACAATCGCCGCGTCTTCGAGCATCGGTGTGCCGCTGGTCATGGGCGAACGCCGACTGCTGCTCAGCGAGCACAATCAGCTCGGGCAGTCGATGATGAATGTCTGGAACCTGCCGCGCGAGCTCACCGAGGCGGTCGCGTATCACCACGAGGAACCCCCGAAGATCGCCACGACCTGCCCGCGCAACACCAAGCTGGTCGCGACGGTCGCACTCGCGGACCGGATCGCTCACGCGATGGGCCTGGGCGGCTCGGGAACCTGCGCGATCGAGACCAGCGAAGACCTGATGAACTACTTCGCGGAAGACGAGCTGAAACTCGATCCGATCCTCAGCGGGATGCGTGAAGAGCTTGAGGGTGCCCTGAAGAACTCGGGCATCCCCGCGGACGCGATCACCTGGCCCAGCAATGTGTCAAACCCCGACCACCCGGTCCGCCCGGTCTTCCTGACTGCGGACCCGGATCACGACCTCATCGGGCACTGGCTGCATCAGCAGTTCGGCGAGCTCGCCGAGGGCGAGTTCCCCAATGTTGCGATCATCCACATGCGCCAGGCCAAGTCCCGAACGGATCTGGGCAACGCGTTCCAGGATGTTGTGAACAAGCTCGTGGTGCAGGGTCAGCGTCAGGCGTTGCCCGTGCTGATTCTCTCGCCGACCGGTCGCAACGGGCTCAACGAGGAGCTGATGACCCGTCACCCGTGCATGCACCTGCGGACACCGTTCACCGTGTCGAACTTTGATCTCGCGTGCAGCTCGCTGCTGAGCGGGCAGGTGATGAGCGGGCTGGGCACCGGCGCAGCGGCGGCCTGACCACAATAAAAAAACCCGCATGCGGGTTGTGTTTCTCGGGGCGTGAACTGCTGCGTGTCGGTGTGTTATCGCCCGCGACGCTTGGCTTTGCCGCCCATCATCTTGCTGGGCAGCTTTGAGGGGACGATTCCGCCGGGGAACTTGGCGGCCAGTTCCTTCTCGCTGAGTTTTTCGACCTTGGGCGGTTCCTGCTTCTGGAAGCGGTTCTGCTTGGGTTCCTTTGGTGCGCCCTTGACCTCGTAGGTCGGGCGGCCGCCGGTGGGCTCGTCTTTCCAATCTTCAGGACGCTCGCGCGGCTCGAAATCGTCGTACTTCTTCGCGGGGATCTCGGCGTTCACCAGCAGCTCGATCTCGGTGAGCAGCGAGCCCTGCGCCGGGGTCACCAGCGACCATGCGTGCCCGTCGCGGCCAGCGCGGGCTGTGCGGCCGATGCGGTGGACATAGATATCCGGGTCATCGGGCAGGTCGTAGTTGATAACATGGGTGATGCCCTCGACATCGATGCCGCGCGAGGCCAGGTCCGAGGCCACGAGGACAGCCAGGTTGCCCGCGCGGAAGGATGACATGACCTTGTTGCGCTGCCCCTGAGAGAGGTCGCCGTGGATCGCGTGGGCGGGGATGTCCTTGCGTTCGAGGTATCGCACGACGGAGTCGACGGTGCGCTTCATGCGGCAGAACACGATGGTCAGCGCAGGTTCTTCGTGCGTGAGCAGGTGGGCGAGCATGCGGCGCTTGTCCCAGGGCTCGACGGTCACATAGCCCTGCTTGACCAGATCGACCGTGAGGGCACCGGCGGTGACCTCGAGCTTCTCGGGGTCCTGCATGTACTTGCGGGCGAGGCGCTCGATCTCGTCGGTGAAGGTCGCGGAGACGAAGATGGTCTGGCGGTCCTTGGGGCACTTGCCCAGCAGCTTGCGGATGTCGTCGCGGAACCCGATATCGAGCATGCGATCGACCTCGTCGAGGACGACGAACTCGATGTCGTAGAGATGCAGGTAGCCGCGGTCGATCATGTCGAGCACGCGCCCGGGGGTGCCGACGATGATCTCGGGGCCCTCTTCGAGCTGCTTGGCCTGCACATTGATGGACTGCCCGCCGTAGATGGCGCAGACCTTGATGCCGGTGTGGACAGCGAGTTCCTCGATGTCCTGCTTGATCTGGACGGCGAGCTCGCGGGTGGGGGCGAGGATGATGGAGATCATCGAATCGCCCGGCTCGATCATGTTGAGCAGGGGGAGCGCGAAGGCGGCGGTCTTACCGGTGCCGGTTTTGGCCTGTCCGAGGATGTCGACGCCGGTCATCGCCAGCGGGACCAAGGCCGCCTGGATTTTGGTGGGGTGCTTGAATCCCCGCTCGTCCATGGCTTTGACGATGGAGTCCTTGAGGTCCAGATCCGCGAAGGTCTTGTCCGTCTCGAAGGTGTCGGGGTTCCAGCCACCCTTTGGCTCGGAGATGGTGCGTTTGCGTTCGGGCTCGCGGTCGGCCCCGGCGTCGCGTTTGCCGCGTTTGCCGCCGCCGCTTCGTCGTGATCGTTTCTTGTCGCCGCCTGAAGTCCGGGTGGGTGCGTCGCTGTCGCGATATTTGTCGCTCATATGCTTGAGATCCTGTCTGTATGCCCCGTTTCAGGGCGCTCGCCGAACCGGGCTGCGATCCTCGCAACCCTCGGCCCCGTCATGACCCCCGACGATGGGGGTTGTGAGATGAATCATAGGCGTTGTGTTGACAGGGGTTTGGGGGATGGGGGGAGGCAATGGGGAATGGGGAATGGGGAATGGGGAATGGGAGTTTGAACGCGAAGATCGCGAAGGGCTCGAAGGGGGAGTAAGACTGAACACAGAGGGCGCGAAGGTTTCGCAGAGGCGCAGAGAAGAGGGGAGTGGGTGCCATGCATACGCCGCGTCGAAGACGCGGTTTATGCATGTGTTTGAGTCTGGAATAACCTGCTCAAGCTGCGCGTGAGCAGGGCACCCGGCTAGAAGGGGGATTCAGACTGAACGCAGAGGACGCGAAGATCACGCAGAGGGCGCAGAGAAGAGGGGGGTTGGGGGTGGCACTGCTCGCGGCGTAGCCGCGCAGTCGTGTCTTCGGGTTTACTAAGAGCACTACTGCGCCGAAGACGGCGAGTAGTGGCACCC
>CAYQRD010000001.1:47431-149151 GCA_964419845.1 uncultured Phycisphaeraceae bacterium | reverse complement strand
GTCCGCGAAGGGGCGCAGACCCACCAAAGACGGAACTCTTGTCCCTCCCCGCGCCCCGCAGGGAGGTGGGCCGACGCAGTCGGCCCGGAGGGGTCCTCAACAAACGCCCCCACATCCCCCTCTTCCCCAGTGGCAAGTGGCCAGTCCCCAGTCCCTCCCCCCCTTACCAACGCACTGATGCGTGATCTCCTCGATCCCACAGTCGCCACCCTCGATCTCTGCGACTACCACAACCTCACGCTCAACGCACTGATCGACATCATCAACTCGCCCGAGTTCGCCGACCTCAAAGCCGCCTTCGAGCTCATCAGCACCGAGCGCACCCAACTCGTCGAGCACGAAGCCCGCTTCACATCCAAAGCCCGTCTCAACGATATCACACGCCAGCACCCGCAGGACCGACACCACGAGGAGACAATCCGCAAAGCCGCCGCACACAACGCCCGGACAGGATCACACAAGCAACCCTACCCTCACCCATGCCCAGCCAGCACCGCCCATTCGTCATCCTCTGCGCCATGCACACCGAGGCCGACGCCATCATCGACGCCCTCGATCTCAAGCCCGCCCCACACCCATGGCCCAATCACCTCCCGCCACGCATCTGGTCAGGTGTCATCAACAATCACCCTGTCACCCTCGCCGTTAACGGCCGCGACCCACGCACCAATGCCGAGCTCATCGGCACCACGCCCGCAACCCTCGCCACCACGCTCGTCATCGACCACCTCAACCCCTCCGCAATCCTCATCGCCGGAGCCGCGGGCGGCTGCTCCCAAACCACAACAATCGGCCAGGTCCTCCTCATCGACAGGGCCTTCCACCACGACCGCCGCATCCCACTCCCCGAGTTCGCAGACTACGCCCACGGCCCAGAACCCCTCCACTGCCCCCAGCACCTCGCCGACGCCCTCAACATCCGTATCGCAACCATCTCCACCGGCAACGCCATCGACTCCCCCGAGATCGACCTCGCCTTCTTCAAAGCCAACAGCGTCACCGTCAAGGACATGGAAACCGCCTCAATCGCCTGGGTCGCCGGCCTCAGCGGCACACCGGTCATCGCCCTGCGATCCATCACCGACCACTACGACCACCCCTCCCCCGAGCACCAGTTCCTCTCCAACTTTGAACACGCGTTGCGCAATCTCGCCGATTCGATCAAGCAGGGGCTCCCAGACCTGCTCAAATCAACGGACACGGCAACCAGAACGGACTCCTCCCGTAAACTATGAGGTCCAATCTGGAGTTCCCCATGCGCACGATCCGGTTTCTGATCTACATCGCAGTCCTCACACTCGCGACGGTCTCATCCTCGGGGCAGAGCGACCAGGCGCTGATCGACCGCTACGACCGCATGTACGCCGCCGAGAAGTATGAGCTGGCTCTTAAAGCCGCGGAGCTGATCTGCGAACGCTACCCAGAATCCGCAACATGGCACTTCAACGCCGGCGCGCTCTGCGCCAAGCTCGGTCGTCCTGACAATGCGATCGCACACCTCCGCACCTGCGCCGACCAGGGCTACACAGGCATCGCATCGTTTGAGCAGAACTCCGATCTGGACCCGGTGCGCGACCGTGACGAATTCAAGGCGATCATCGAGCAGGTCCGCACCGCGGCCAAGACGCGGATGGACGCGTTCCAGCGAGAAGCCAGAGCACACCAACCCCAGTCGTACATCCCCCCTTCCACGCCCAATGAGAAGCGTCCGCTCATCATCGCGTTGCACGGCACAGGCATGGACGGCAAGTCCATGTACGACGCGCTGCAGGAAACGGCTGCCGCACAGGACATGATCCTTGTCTGTCCAGACGCAATGCGTCCGTCGGGCAATGGCTTCGCGTGGACCTATCGCGACGAATCGGAATGGTTTGTGAACCATCTGATTGATGAGGCGATCAGGAAGCACAACGCGGATCCCGAGCGCGTGATCCTGGTCGGGTTCTCGCAGGGGGCCAACATCGCGTTGATCATGGGGCAGACCCACGCGGATCGGTTTCTGGGCGTGATCCCGATCTGTGGGCATTACGAGCCGCAGGTCGCCAAAGGAGAACAGCGGATCGCGCCGTTCTACCTCCTCACCGGCGCGCGGGATCCCTGGAAGCAGACCTACTCGGTCGCTCGCAGGGCGTTCACGGATGCGGGGGCGCCGGTGCAACTCCGGATGTTGCCCGGGCGCGGGCACGAGCTGCCGACGGGTGTTTCCGGTGTACGCGAGTACACAAAGGCCCTGCTGTGGGTGCTCGATCAGCACCCCTGAGTGCGGCTCAAACGATCGGCCGATAACGCGAGCGATGCGCATGGCGAGGGCGGTTCGTGGGGTGAAGTTGCGTGTCACGGGTTGAAAGACGCAAATGTGGGCCAAAGTTTCGGTGTTCCACCGTTTCAGGCGGTAGGATCGGCCGATTTTTCATTGGCATGTTCCAAAAGAAGCCCAAAAAACAAGAGAAGCCAGCCGCTTCAACTGCACCCGAGCTTGATGTCAAGCAGGTGCTGCGTGACGCGATCGATCGTAACAGCTCGATCGGGATTGTCAGGCTCGGGCAGTCGGGTCAGGACCCGTTCGCGATGGGTCGATTGCTCGAGTGGAACGACGGCGGTCTCGTGCTCGAGGAGTTGCAGATCATCGGTCGTGAGATCCGGTTTCATGTGGGCGGGCGTGTCGAGGCGTTTGTGAAGTACCGGGATACCACGCTGCTCTTTGAGGCCGAGATCAAGGCGCTCGAGAAGCCGACGCATCTCAATGAGCGGTGTGTGGTGCGTTCGTTGCATCTCTCGAATCCGCAGCTGCTGCGGCAGGGCGATCGACGCTCGGCGTTCCGATCATCGATCACGGCCAGCGGGGAAGAAACGCCCGTGCGTATGTGGTTCCTTGATCGCAAGCTTGAAGAGGGTGCTGAACCCAGTGCGCCCAAGGAGCAGACCAATACCTATTACACCGATCTGCTCTGTGCCCGGCGTCGCGAGTCGCCGATCCCAGTCGATGAAGAGGGCAAGGAGGTCACCAAGATCTGCTGGGACGAGGTGATGCGCGGGGTCATGGAGGAGAAGCCGCACGCGGTTGGGCGGCTGGTGGATATCACTGCCAACGGGCTTGGTCTGCTGATGTACGGCGTGGTCAAGATGCAGCTCGACCGGTTTGAGCGGATCGTGCTGAGCTTCGTGATCGATGATGCCGAGGTCGATCTCGTCGTAGAGAACCGGCAGGCGCTGGATCTGCGTGGTTCGACCTGTCGGGTCGGGTGCCTGATCATTCATCCGTGCATCGGGAACGTGCATGCGCCTCAGCGGCGTGTGCTCGAGCGTGTAGCGATGCGTGTGCAGCGTGAACAGCTGCGTACACGGCGAGCGGCCTGAGCAAATCAGTTTTCATCGTGTTGCGAGCCATGTGAGCAGCGACCAGCCGAGCAGGTGGGCTGCGGCGATCGCGTAAAGGGTCCACATGTAGGATCGTTTCGCGACCTTGTGATGGATGGCTCGTGTGATCAGGATGGCTCCAGGCCAGCCGCCCAGGAGTTCGATGCTGTGGAGTGTCTGTTCGCGGATCCGGCGCCGGGCGCGGGTCGCCTGGCGTTTGTCCACGATGTGCATCATCGCGCTGATGACGCTGAAGAACAGGTAGTACAGCATCAGCAGCTTCACGAGCATGCGGCCGCACCCAGATACTGATGTGGGTCCACGGGCTCTGCGAGGAGCCATGCGTGACCCCAGAGGGTGAGGTTGGTCATGGGCCAGGCGAGGTGCCAGTAGTTTGTGGGCTGGGAGGCGACGAGGGAGATGGCCTCATCGGTGAAGAACGCCCGGGCGATGGGTGAATCGGTCAGCAGTTGCGTGAACGGCGACATCCAGTGCTGGAAGGGCAGCGGGAAGCTCGCTTTGGGGCGATTCACGATCTCGGCGGGAAGCTGATGGGCGAATGCCTCACGCAGGGCGATCTTGGTTCTTGGTTCGTGCAGTTCGTCGGGCGCATCGATGAACTTGCGATCCATCGGGAGGGCTTCGGCGCAGATGGCGACCTCGGTATCGGCGAACGGTGTGCGTCCCTCGACCCCGGCGAGCATGGTCGCGACATCGAGGCGTTCGAGGAGATTCGGCAGGTTCATGCGGCGCTGGAAGCGCAGGTGTGTCTGGAGTGCGGGGGTGGCGGGCGTGTGCAGGTGATCGAAGACATGCATGTAGTACTCGCGGAGGTGTCGGTCGTCCTCGGTGTGCGCGTAGATGTTTGGCGCGAGGATGGCGGGTTTGAGTTCGTGGGAGACCCATGCGTTTGCCTGCAGATGAAAGAGGCCGCCCTGTGGGTCGTGGTTTGGATCGGCGAGCGATGCGACGCGCCGGGCGCATTGCTGCATGATCGGTGCGTATCCGCCGAAGAGCTCGTCGGCACCCTCGCCGCTGATGGTGACGATGTGGCCCCGCGCGCGGAGCGCTAATGCGACCTCGTGGATGGCGATGGTGTTGGGTGTGCTCATGGGGTTGCCCATCCGGTTGATGAGCTCGGGGAGTCGCTGCGTGAAGATGCTCTGGGTGACATCGACCTCGTGGTGATTGGTTCCGAGTTGTCTGGCGAGCTGGGCGGCGTGAGTGAAATCGTCGTCGAATCCCTCGCTTCGGGCTCCGGCGCAGTAGGTGTTGAGTTCGGGGAGTGCGCTGCGGGCGATGGTCGTGGTGATGGCGGAGTCGAGCCCGCCTGAGAGCAGGGCGCACATGGGGACATCTGAGCGGAGGTGGCGGTGGACGCTGTCTTCGATTGTCTGCGCGAGCCCCTGCGTCGGGGTTCGGTCGCGGTTGGTGTCCCACCAGTTTGCGTGCTTTGTCTGTTCGGGATTGGCGAGGTCGACGGTGATGCGATCACCCGGCTCGAGCGTGCGGATGCTCTGGAACATGGTGCGGCTGCCGAGCGTTGCGCGCAGCGAGCTGAGGTAGGCGCTGAGTGTGATTGGGTCCGGGTCGCGATCGATCGAGGGGTGCTCGAGCAGGGCGGTCATCTCTGACGCGACGGCGAGCTGATTTCGGCCGTCATGTGTGATTGTGGCGTGGTAGAGCGGTTTGATGCCCATGGGGTCGCGTGCGAGCAGTGCCCGGCCTGTCTGGGTGTCGAGGAAGAGCAGGGCGTACATGCCGCGTATCCGATCGAGCGCCGCGTCGCCCCATGTGATCAGCGCGTGGAGGAGTGTCTCGGTGTCGCAGCATGTTCGGAACTGAACACCCGATGATGCGAGTTCTGAGCGGAGGTCGTGATCGTTGTAGAGCTCGCCGTTGTATGCGAGTATGTAGCGGCCGTCGGGGGAGCGCATGGGCTGGTGCCCGGCGGGTGTGGGATCGATGACGATCAGTCGGCGGTGTGCGATGCTGCCCCACTGCCCGCTCCAGGTGCCCGCGTCATCGGGGCCTCGGTGGGTCAGGCGGTCGCGCATGCGGTTGATGATCGTGTGGTCACCATGATCGGCGGCGCGTGCTGGCTGATTGAGATTGAGCAGTGCTGCGATTCCACACATGGCGTGTGTATCGGCGATTCTCAGGTCTCGGCGGGAGTTTCTGCGGGGGAATGGAGGCCTTTGAGGGCCCGGTGCAGGCGGAGGAAGCGCTGGGTACCAACGATGGCGAAGGCGATGCCCAGCGGGAGGCAGGCGACCCCGACGAGCATGAACCATGCGTTGTCGGCGTAGTGGATGATGGTGGACCCGGCGATGAGCAGGGCCAGGGCCGATCGGATGTAGGCGAGGTAGGTTCGTTCGTTGGCAAGGCGGGTGCGATCGATGGCCAGTTCGTCACGCAGGAGGAACTCGGCTTGTTCGAAGCGGTTGTACGGGGCGTGTGTTGGCTGGCGGGGCATGGGCGGTCCTCAGTGGTGCCACTTGGGGTGGTCGGTCGCCACATGGTAGTGCGGGTCTTCGGAGATGTTGACCTCGACGAGGTCGCCGGCGCGGTCGAGGAGTCGGCGGCAGTCTTCGCTGAGGTGGCGGAGGTGGAGCTGTTTGCCGACCTTCTGGTAGCGGGCGGCGAGGGTGTTGATGGCCTCGAGGCCGGACTGGTCGTAGACGCGGGAGAAGTAGAAGTCTATGACGACATCGTCGGGGTCGTTGTTGGGGTCGAAGAGGTCGCGGAAGCGGGTGACGGAGCCGAAGAAGAGCGGGCCGTGGAGCTGGTAGATCTTGGATCCGTGCTCGTTGAACTTGACATCGGCGACGAGGTGTCGGCTCTTGCTCCACGCGAAGTTGAGTGCGGAGATGGCGACGCCGATGATGACGGCTGTGGCGAGGTCGTGCATGAAGATGGTGTAGGCGGCGACGACGATCATGATGAAGACCTCGGCCTTGGGGATGCGGTGCCAGGTCTGGAGCGTGGTCCACTCGAATGTGCCGATGACGACCATGAACATGACGCCGACGAGGGCGGCGGTGGGAACGGCCTCGATGTAGGGGGAGAGGAAGAGGATGAAGAGCAGGAGCGAGACGGCGGCGACGATGCCCGAGAGGCGTCCGCGACCGCCGGATTTCACATTGATGAGGGACTGGCCGATCATGGCGCAGCCGCCCATGGCACCGAAGAAGCCGCAGGTGATGTTGGCGGCGCCCTGACCGATGCACTCGCGGTTTCCGCTGCCGCGGGTTTCGGTGAGTTCGTCGATGAGGGTCATGGTCATGAGCGACTCGATGAGCCCGACGCCGGCGAGGATGAGCGAGAAGGGGAGGATGATCCAGAGGGTCTGGAGGGTCATGGGCGGGATGGCGTAGTCGAGCCATGTCGGGCGGGGGAGTCCGCCGGCGATGCCGACGGAAGCGGTGTCGACGGAAGCGATGGCCGCCTGTGTTTCCTCGGGTGTGAGCGGTGCGATGGGGGCGTGGGTTGCGGGGCGTGCGTCGATGCCGGCGGGGAGTGTTGCGGTGATGGTGGCGAGGGTCTGGGTGTCCTTGGCCTTCTGCGCGGCGTCGACGGACGCGGCGAGCGTGCGGTCGACGAGCATGTCGCCGACGGTGAGGACCGGGCGCGGCTGGGCGGTGTCTGATGGTGCATCGACGCTTGCGGGCGCGGCGGTGTTGTTGATGATGATGGCGATGATGGAGACGGTGATGATGGCGGCGAGTGAGGAGGGGATCGCACGCGTGAGGCGGGGGAGGAAGGCGATGATGGCCATGGTGAGGGCGACGAGGGCGAGCATGACGCCCAGGCGGGTGCCGGTGAGCGTGGCCATGACCCCGTCTGGGGTGAAGGTTTTGAAGCTGCCGAACTGGGCGAGGAGGATGACGACGGCGAGGCCGTTGACGAAGCCGAGCATGACCGGGTGCGGGACGATGCGGATGAGCTTGCCGAGTTTGAGCAGGCCGATGATGATCTGGAATATGCCGCAGAGGACGATGGCGGGGAAGAGGTATTCGATGCCGTGGACGGCAACGAGTGCAACAACGACGACGGCCATGGCGCCGGTGGCTCCGGAGATCATGCCCGGGCGGCCGCCGAAGACGGAGGTGATGATGCACATGATGAAGGCGGCGTAGAGCCCGACGAGCGGCGGGACGCCGGCGACGAAGGCGAATGCGACTGCTTCGGGGACGAGTGCGAGTGCGACGGTGATGCCCGAGAGGACCTCGCTCCGCGACGATCCGCTGAGGGATGTGCGGAGGTCGAAGAGTCGGAGTTTGGTCTGTGCGAAGCTGGGGAGGCGGGAGCTGATTTCGGGCATGGGCTGCTCGCTGGGTGGTATAACCAAGCCGCGGCCATTGGTTGGCGACGGTGGTGAGTTTCTTTGTGTGGGTGGTGATCGCGGAAGGGTCAGGATCGGCGCTCGTGAGGCGTGCCTGGTGTTGTCTTTCGGTTGGAGACCTCTTCGATCCTGACTTGCGATTGGGATCCGGGCGGAGAGTGGCGAGTGTAGAACAGCATAGGCCCTGGCCGTGGGATGATCACAACCGGCGAGGTGGTCGGAGGCGGTTCGTGCCTTGTGTGTGGGTACCTGCGGGGCTCAGGGTGTATCGGGCTTGCAGGTTTTGCAGGGTTGGTGCGAGTCCTGGATATTGGTGCGTGTGGTCGGGCGAGCGCTGTCGGTGAGATGGGGGCAGTCTTCGCGGTGGTACTTGGTGCCGTGGGCGGTGATGTAGACGGTCCCGGGGGTTGCTTGTGTGGTTTGGGTTTGCTCCTGGGCGGGCTCGTGCTGTTGGTCTTGGTCGGCGTTGTCGGTTGTTGCTCGTCTGCGCGGTGGGTTGGGGTCCCAGATTCCCCTTGCCAGATCGCGTGCGCGGGTCTCGTAGTGCTCGAAGATCTTTGTGTGGATGGTCATGGAGACCGCGTTGTGTCGTGTGTAGCCCTGGCGGACGAGTTCGAGGTTGACGAAGAGATGATCGGGCGCGCGGAAGATGTACGCGGCTCTTCGGTTGGCGTGGTTGAGCGGTCCGGAGGGGTCGTCCTGGAGCAGGACTGTTTCGCCCAGCGTGATGTTTGAGAGCGCCTCGATGGCGCGTGTGTCGTTCTCGCGGTTCTGGGGTCCGCTGGAGGCGCTGACGCCGAGGAGATCGCAACGGGTGGTGCGGCCGTCGATTTCGATGAGCAGTGTGTTCTGGTCGAGGACGTGGGTGACGAGCCCGGATTTGAGCGTGGTGAAATCGGGCGAGATCAGACGGGCTGGATCGTCGGTGGTCTGGGGCTGCTGCTCGGGCTGTGTGAACGCGAACACGCTCGTGGCGGTGATGAGAAGCCAGGCGAGGAGGGGGAGTATGGCACGAGGATGGGCGATGTGACGGGGCATGCTCGATCAGACCCAGATATTGACGATCAGGTTTGGTTCCTTGAGCTTGCCTGTCCATGTTCCGATGGAAGTGGTGACGAGTTTGACCTCGTACTGGGGGTGGGCGTCGAGCCATTCGTTGATCTGCTGATCAAGGAAGTCGAGGGAGTCGCCGGTGAGTTTGCAGTGGAAGCTTTTGACATGGATCGCGCCCGTGCCGGTTGAGTTGGGGGTGCGGTTCCAGTTGTCCTCGTGGCGTGATGTGCGGAGCTTCTGCTCGAAGGTCCTGATCTTCGGGGGCTGATCCTGGGCTGGCGTCGCGCTCTTGGCCGTGGGTGCGGGTGAGAGATCGAGCGGGAGGGTGTCGTCGAGCGACAGGTCCTCGTCCTGAGTTGTTTTTTTCTTTTCCGGCGGCGTCGGTGGCGGGCCGGAGTAACCGGGCGGGAGCGGGTGGTGGATGGGTCCCCTCATGGTGGGCTCCTTCTTTGCGGAAAGGTTGCTCTGTATACGCTAACACAAAGCGACCGTTTCGTCTAGGGGCTCCGGGTGGGAGCGGCATGGAAAGTCCAAAGGGTTGGGTTCATGCGATCTCTGGTTGCGGTGTAGGTGAGATCTGTGTTGATCCAGCGGATTCTCGCTCGGATTTGCGAATCAGCGTGCGTCCAGTCGATGACATGGCCTTGCGCGACCCGGCGGACTGTCCCCCGGTTGCCGCCGATATCTCCCTGAAAATCGAGGTAAATCGCCCTGTGATCGGGAGCGCTTTGAGCGTGGAAGACGCCCGTGGCGTCCGGGCGTTGCTGGATCCGGAAGGTGATGAGGCGGTGTTCGTGCGTGTGTTCGGGCTGGTCGATCATCCAGTCGAAATGGTCTGGATGGCCTGGCTGTTCGTGTAGGAGTACAACGGTTTGACGCATGGTGCATGGTATGTCAGCGTGGGGTACCCTACGATGAGCGTGCCGACGAATGGTGCGGTTGACGGAGGTTGATCTATGACGCGTTTGGGTTCGATATCGCTCGTGCTCTGCCTGATTGCAGGGATTGGATTCGGTGGTTGCAGCACGGCCGGGAAGGTGAAGCGCACCCTCGCGCTCAACGACCTGCACATCCGTGCGGCGGTCGCTGAGGATGAGGGGGACTGGGACACGGCGTATGAACTCTGGAGCGAGTATGTCGATCGGCGTCCTCAGAGCGCGTTAGCCGAATACCGTCTTGGGCTGGTCGAAATGCGTCTTGGTCTGTACCAGCAGGCCGTCGGGCATCTGCGCGTGGCGTATGACCTCAAGCCCGGTGACATCGAGTATCTCGAAGCGCTCGCGGGCGCGCTGGTTGCGACCGGGCAGACCGAGGCGCTGATGACGCTGCTGCGGCAGACTGCTGAGGAGGGGCCGGAAGGGTCAGGTTATCTGCGGATGGGGCGGTATGCCCAGCAGGCCGGGATGCTCGACGAGGCGCGTGAGGCGTATGACCTTGCGATCGTCCGAGGCCGTGGGACTTCGGCGGTGCCGTATCTTGAGATGGCGGACTTTGCCAGCACGATCGGCGATACGGATCTGGAGATCCGTAATCTCCGCTACGCGTTGTGGTTTGACCGCGCGGACGAGTCGGTCATGGCCCGTTTGAGCGCGTTGGGGATGATTCCAGGGCCATCGCTCGCGCTGCAGCCCGAGTTTTGATCGGATCGGGTTGACCCTTTGGTGCGCGGAACATATGCTTTATCCGTATTTGCGGATGATTGGATATGAACGAGCACGCCCCCAGTTCCATCACGAGCCAGAGCACCGTTGAGTTGCTGACGCAGTTGGGCGATACGGTCCGGCTCCGGATGCTGCGTGTGCTTGAGCGGCAGGAGTTATCTGTTGGGGAGTTGGTCAAGGTCCTTCAGATTCCGCAGTCCTCGGGTTCGCGGCATCTTCGGGTGCTCAGTGACGGCGGCTGGGTGTTCAAGCGGTCCGCGGGTCCGGCGTCGTATTACCGGGTGGTGATCGATGATCTGCCCGGCGAGCATCGCACGCTGTGGGTGACGATCCGCAATCAGCTTGGTGAGGACGCGACGCTTTCGGAGGATGACAGTCGGTTGTCGGCGGTGCTCGCTGAACGGATGACCGATTCGGCGGCTTACTTCGGGCGTGTTGCCGGTGCCTGGGATGACATCCGCGGGGAGTTGTTCGGGAACGGTTTCACCGAGCATGCGTTGCTCGGGTTTGTGAATCCCGAATGGGTGATCGCGGACCTTGGGTGCGGGACGGGGAACGCGACGGAGCTGCTTTCGCCATGGGTGCGTGAGGTGATCGCGGTGGATCGATCGCCGGAGATGCTGGAGGCGGCGCGGTCGCGGCTGCTGGAGCACGGCGGGACGGTTGATCGGGTTCGGTTTGTCGAAGCGGAGCTCACGGCGCTTCCGATCCCGGACGCGAGCGTGGACGCCGCAGCGTGCGTGCTGGTGCTTCATCATGTTGATGATCCGGTAGCGGCGCTTCGGGAGGCACGGCGAGTGCTGCGCAAGGACAACGGCGGCGGGATGCTGCTGGTGGTGGACATGTGCGGGCACGACCGGATCGAGTATCGGCACGCGATGGGGCATGTCCATCTCGGGTTTTCAGACAGTCAACGCGAGGACCTCTTCCGGGAAGCGGGTTTCTCATCTGTACGGACACACAAGCTCCGCCCCGGGGTGGAGGCATCGGGCCCATCGCTGTTCGCGGCGGTGGCGCATCTTTAGGTAACAGACGATTCACATGGATGATGGGCTCGCAGGGCCCCAACCGAAAGGGAAAGACACATGACCGCGATTGCGACACAGAGCGCGCTGCAAGTTGACGAGGTGAACGGGATCCAGTTCAAGGTGCGGGATCTCTCGCTTGCTGAGCTCGGGCGGAAAGAGCTCCGTCTGGCGGAGCACGAGATGCCCGGGTTGATGGCGCTGCGCAAGCAGTATGGCAGCAAGAAGCCACTCAAGGGATTCAAGATCATGGGTTCGCTGCACATGACGGTGCAGACCGCTGTGCTGATTGAGACCCTGGTTGAGCTGGGTGCCGATGTCCGCTGGTGCTCGTGCAACATTTTCTCGACGCAGGACTCGGCGGCGGCTGCGGTCGTTGTCGGGCGGACGGAGATGGGTGGTACGCCCGAGTCGCCCAAGGGCACGCCTGTCTTCGCCTGGAAGGGTGAGACGCTGGCGGAGTACTGGTGGTGCACCAAGCAGGCGCTGACCTGGCCTGACGGGTCGGGTCCTGATCAGATTGTCGACGACGGCGGTGACGCGTCGCTGCTGCTGATCAAGGGTCTGCAGTTCGAGAACGCGGGCAGCGTGCCGGCGTTCAATCCTGAGAAGGATGCCGAGGAGTGGGGTTACATCCTGAGCACGATCAACGCGACGATCGAGAGCAACCCGGGCTGGTTCCAGCAGGTGACCCCGGCGGTGCGTGGTATCTCCGAGGAGACCACGACGGGTGTGCATCGTCTGTACCAGATGGCCGAGCAGGGGCTGCTGCCGTTCCCGGCGATCAATGTGAACGACTCGGTGACCAAGAGCAAGTTCGACAATGTGTACGGCTGCCGTCACTCGCTGATCGACGGTCTCAACCGCGCCAGCGATGTGATGCTCAGCGGTAAGGTTGCCGTTGTGTGTGGCTACGGCGATGTGGGCAAGGGCTGCTGCCAGTCGCTCAAGGGTCAGGGTTGCCGGGTGATCGTGACGGAGATCGATCCGATCTGCGCCCTGCAAGCGGCGATGGAGGGCTACCAGGTCCTCACGCTCGAGGATGTGGTCGAGACGGCTGATATCTTCATCACGACGACGGGCAACAAGGACATCATCACGCTTGATCACATGAAGCGGATGAAGAACAAGGCGATCGTCGGCAACATCGGTCACTTCGATAATGAGATCCAGATGGAGAAGCTGCAGCGAGATCCGGATGTTGAGCGGATCAACATCAAGCCGCAGTTCGATGAGTTCGAGTTCAAGAGCAAGGGCACGAGCATCCTGATTCTTGCTGAGGGCCGTCTGCTGAACCTCGGTTGTGCGACGGGTCACCCCAGCTTCGTGATGAGCGCGAGCTTCACCAACCAGGTGATCGCGCAGATCGAGCTGGCGGAGAACCTGGAGAACTACGAGAACAAGGTGTATGTGCTTCCCAAGCACCTCGACGAGCAGGTCGCGCGGCTGCACCTTGATCAGCTGGGTGTGAAGCTGACCAAGCTGACGACGGATCAGTCGGAGTACCTGGGTATTCCTGTTGATGGGCCCTACAAGCCGGATCAGTACCGCTACTGATCTGATGGATTGATTTGTTTTCAGGGCGGCGCAGCGACAGGTGCGCCGCCTTCTTTATGTCGGTTTCGATCGAGACATGGCGTTGGCTTGCGAGGGATGAGGGGCTCGGGGCGATCGCGTGCGCTCCTGTGGAATCGTCTGCTTCAGCGATTGCCACTCTTCGCAAGCGGTTCGATGCGGATCGGGTGCGCGGGATTCTGGAATCGAGCAGGGCGCGGCGGAAGGCCGCGGCCAAGCTTGATGCGAGCTGGGCGGCGACGCTGCTTGCGGATGTTGCGGGTGTGGAGATGGCGAGTTCGTCCCGCTCAAGCCAGTACAAGGCGAGCCGGTTTGCGTCGGTGCTTGGCGGGGGGGCGTTGATCGCTGATCTCTGCTGCGGGATCGGGGCGGATTCGTGGGGGTTTGCGCGTGCCGGTCTGCGTGTCATCGGTGTGGATTCGGATCCGGCTCGGGTCGTGATGTTCGGTCACAACCTGCCGGGCTGCGGCGCGGTGTGCGGCGATGCGCTGGCTGACTGCCCCGCTGCCGATGCGTTTCATCTCGATCCTGCCCGGCGGGATGGCACACAACGCACGCTGGATATTGAGGACTTCTCGCCGGGGCCGGGCGACTGGGACGCGATCATCAGCAGGGTCGGAAACGGGGCGATTAAGCTCAACCCGGGCGTGGACGCGTATGCGTTGCCCGGTGGTGAGGTCGAGATCCTCAGCGAGCATGGCGGGCTGACGCAGGCGGTGTTGTATGTTGGGCGGCTTGCGGGTGGGCACTCGCGACGAGCGACCCGGCTGGGGGTGGATGGGTCGGTGTGGACTGTTTCGGGCGAGCCCGAGCGACCCGAGGACGCGAACGAGATCGGCGGGTATATCGGGACGCTGGATCCGTGTCTGGAGCGGGCGGACCTCGTCGGTGTGTTTCTGGATTCGGTGGGTGTCTCGCTGGTTCACCCGGGTACCGGGTTGGTGACGGGTGACTCGGTTGTCGGGCACGCGATGGTGCGGTGGTACAGGGTGCTCGAGACCATGGCGTGGAACCCGAAGCGGGTGAAATCGGCGCTGCATGGATTGGGGCACGGGGTGGTTGAGGTTCGCACGCGTGGCGGTGTCGTGAATCCTGATGAGGTGCAGCGTCAGCTGCGTGGTAAGGGGACACGCTCTGGGCTGAGTGTTCTGGTGTATCGGCTGGGGGATCGGGTTGTGGCGGTGATCGCGGAGGGTGTCGAGCAGAAAACACCCGCGAGCAAGGGGTTGCCCGCGGGTGTGGATGGGGGTTGCGATGACGGATGATCGCTCAGCAGCCGCCGGCGTAGATGCGGAGGAACTCGGAGATGTCGAAGTAGTTGAACTCGGCGTCGCCGTTGGTGTCGCCGGGTATGAGCCGGTTGACGAAGAGGTCTACAAAGCGGGAGACATCGTTGAAGTTGAGTTCCCCGTTGGCGTCGTAGTCTGCGGGGCAGGATGCGAGCCCGGCCTCTGGGGTCATGGCCTGGATATCGAGCCCGGTCTCGAAGGTGCGGGTGATGATGCCCGTGTCGGGGTCCATTTCGTGGATGACGCCGTCCGAGCCTGCGATGTAGAGCATGGCGTCGATCGCGACGGTTGCGTTGGCGTCGGAGTCGACGGGGTGGGTGCCTGCGTAGTTGACGCCGCCCTCAAACTTGTCGAAGAGGTAGACGGTGCCGGTCTGTGCACCGCTGAAGCTGATGCCGGAGAGGTACATGGTGTCGCTGTCGAACGCGAGCGATTGGACGAAGGAGCCGCACGCTGCGAAGAAGAGGAAGCTGTCCTGACCGATGTGGGCGCGCATGGCGAGGGAGGAGTGGCCGCCTACGAAGAGTCCTCCTGCGTCGAGGCCGATGGTTGTGACATCGGTGCCGAGGTTGCTGACGCTGTGATCGACTGCCCCGGTGTCTGGGTCAACATAGTCGATGCGGCCTGCGGAGTCGGCGACAACGAGCTGGTCGCCGAGCCATGCCATGGCGCTGGCGTCGGAGTCGAGCGAGAATGCCCCGCTGACGAGGTCGGTGCTCAGGTCGTAGGTGTACACGGTCCCGTTGTGGTCGCCCAGATAGAGCGTGTTGTCGTGGACGGTCATCGAGCTGACGGGGCCCGAGCAGACGCCGCGGAAGGTGATCTCGCCCGTGTCGGTGTCGAGGGCGTGCACGGTGCCCTGCGAGCCGGCGAAGAGGAGGGTGTCCGCGTTCGCGCCTGCAGCTGCGCATGCGGTGATGAGTGCGATGGTTCGTGCTGTGGTGGTGATGGTCATTGTGGTGGTACTCCTGTTTATTCGATGAACGAAGATTTCAATCTGTCGGGCTTGCTGCCCTTCGATGTATGCATCTTCGCGGGTCAAACACGAAAACCACCCCCACTCTTTGGTGGGTACGCAGAGGGGGGCCACGGAAAGGGTTCAGTGGCCCTTTGGGCGAGCGCGGCCGATGAAGAGGGAGAGGAGCTCTCCGCGGGAGGAGACACCGAAGTGTCGGTAGATCGCGAGGACATGGTCGTGGATGGTGGCGCGACCGATGTCGAAGTGATAGGCGATCTGTTTTTCGGAATCGCCCATGAGCAGGCGTTCGAGCACTTCCAGGCGTCTGTCGGTCAGGTCGGAGAGCTTGGGTTCGTCCGCTGCGGCGAGGAACGCGCCGATCTCTCGGTTGATGATCATGTGGAGCATGGCGACGAGTGCGCGTTCGCGGTTTGTGAAATCACGCGATCCCACGCCTTTGTGGAGCCAGAGGGTTGTGCAGCGGTCGGCGATCGCGGTCGGGCAGACGGAGATGATGTAGTCGTCGATGCCGCATTCGCGGTGGATCTCGTTGAAGGTGTGGGATCGGTACCATGTTTCGCGTCCCCAGATCTGGTCGCGCGAGAGGACGAGGGTTTCGCCGGAGAACTTGGTGAGGTATGGGTATTCTGGTGTGCGTTCGACGGGGATGGACTGGGCGTATTCGCGCCATCGCTTCTCTGCATCGTTGGAGATCCATCCGTCGCGGTGGGTTCCGAGGTAGCGGGTTTCCTGCTTGTTGCCTTTTCCGAAGTGCTCTATCTCGGAGTTGATGATCACCTGTGCATCAACGAGTGTGCGGAGCTCTGCGAGCAGGAGATTCCGCCACGCGTCGACATTGGCACCGAGGTCGCGGCAGCGGGCGGCGATCGAGTGACACTCGTGGATGTCTCTGGAGGAGAGTTCGGCGAACATGGTGTCCTGAGTGTATCGCAATCTGGGGTCGGCGAGAAGCGTGTGGCCGTTCTGGCGGGGTTATCGGCTGGTGCGAGTGAGCTTGGGCGGGTCGTCGTCGCGGCTGGAGCCGCTGAAACGGGCGTTTGTGGCCTCCTGGCCGGTGGGTGCGACGATGCCGTCGGGGTTGACGATGTATCCGAGTTCCTGGAGCGAGGCGTTTTCGACATGTCCGTCGCAGAAAACGGTGTTGGCTTTGTCTCGATGGCGGGCGTCTGGCGCGGAGCGGTGCTCGGCGGATCGGTTTCGGCGGTCGGCGAAGTCGTTGTTGTCGGTCATGCGGGGCGGGTCGAGTGCGTAGCCGTGGCCGCCCATGGCGCGGAGCTCGGGGTCGCGGGAGCCGTCGTTGCGGTTCTGGGTCCGCTGGCTCAGGGGCTTGCCTGCTGCGGTTCCCAGCGAATCTGCGAACATGACGGTGCTGGAGCTGTTGAGCGAGGAGGCACGGACGGGGAAGTTGATGAATCCGTCGTTCTCGTCGTCGTTGACGAAGCGGGTGTTGCCGAGGAACTGGTGGTTGTATCCGTAGGCGTAGTTGCGGGTGTTGTTCCACTCGGGGACGACGGGGCAGAGGAAGACCTCGTTGGCGTCGACGGTCATGGTGTGCTCGTCTTCGCGCTCGGTGCTGGGGTTGGCGAAGGCATCGAAGCCGGCGGCGGCGCCGATGACGGCGAACCAGCGTGGTCGGTACTGGTTGCCGTTGCCGAGCTGGTAGATGTTGCGGGATTCGTCGGCGTATCGGCCGGGCTGGGCGGGGACGGAGATGTCGCGATTGGTGTCGGCGTAGATCTGCCAGCCGGTGGCCACCTGACGCATGCGGGTGGAGCAGAGCATGGTTTTGGCTGTCTCGCGTGCTCCTGCGAGGGCGGGGAGCAGGATGCCGATGAGGAGCGCAATAATGGCGATCACCACGAGCAGCTCGATGAGGGTGAATGCGTTGGGTTTGGGGCTCTCTGCATCAGAACGGTGCATCGTGTACCTTCTTCGATGCGTGGATGGGAAGCGTTCCACGGCAGTGGCCGGATTGGTCAAAGATCAGCATATTCTCAGGCGGTAATCGGACCTGGAAGTGGTGCGCAGCGGTTGTTGGCAGCACGGGAGGCGGCATGAGACACTTTCGTGAGCAGTTCAGGAGCACGACATTCTCGTTCGAGTTTTTCCCGCCCAAGTCCGAGGAGGGTGCGGACAAGTTGTTCGACCACATTGTGAAGCTCGAGGCGCTGGGGCCGTCGTTCGTGAGTGTGACCTATGGGGCGGGAGGATCGACGCGGCAGCTTACGCGTGATCTGGTGCATCGGGTCCGCGGGGAGACGGGGATCAATACGGTGCCGCACCTGACCTGTGTGCGGCACAGTGAGGCCGAGATCCGGGGGATCGTCGAGGGGTACGCGGAGCGTGGGATTCAGAGCATCCTGGCGCTGCGTGGCGATCCGCCGAAGAATGAAGCGCACGACTTTGGTCAAGACCGGTTCAGCAACGCGGGCGAACTGGTGCGTTTCATCAAGGATATCGGTGACGAGCATGCGCGGAGCAACCGTAGTTTTCCGGGGTTCGGGATTGGTGTGGCGGGTTTCCCCGAGGGGCATCCGGGGACACCGAACCGGCTGACGGAGATGGACTATCTCAAGGCGAAGATCGATGCGGGGGCGGATTACATCATCACGCAGATGTTCTTTGACAACCGGGACCTGTATGACTTCCGCGATCGGTGCGAGATGGCGGGGATCCGGGTGCCGATCATCGCGGGGGTGATGCCGATCCAGTCGATCCCGGGGATGAAGCGGATGTCGGAGCTGGCGCTCGGGATGCGGTTCCCCGCCCCGCTGCTGCGGATGGTGCGGCGGACGGATGGGTCGGGCGAGGCGATCCGGCGCGTTGGGGTGCACTGGGCGACTGAGCAGTGCCGTGACCTCCTGGATCACCGGGTGTCGGGGATTCACTTCTACACGCTCAACACCTCGGACGCGACGCTGGAGATCTACAAGACACTGGGCGTGCAGAACTCGGATCAGCTGGCCAGCGGTCCGACGCTTGATTTCTAGGGCCGGGTTGCACGCACGAGCTTATCGATGATCTGCTGGCCCAGCGGTGCGTTGTCGGTGCGTTCGGGGTGCCACTGGACACCGAGGTAGAAGCGGCGGGCGGGGTCGTCGATGGCTTCGATGATGCCATCATGGGCAGTCGCGAGCACGCGCAACGAGCCGGGGTCCTGCATGGCCTGACGGTGCTTGGAGTAGGTGCTGCCCGAGGGGAGGACGGATTCATCGAGTGAGTTGATAGTGTGCTCGTGTTCCCAGTGGTCGCTGTGGGTGGTGTGTGTGTCTGGCAGATGCTGGTTGAGGGTGCCGCCGGCGATGAGGCCCATCATCTGCATGCCGAGGCATATGCCCAGGACGGGGATTTCGGGGTGCTTGGCGAGGGCCTCGAGGAGCTGGGTTTCGAAGCGCTGGCGAGGTTCGAGGACGCGCACGGCTGCTGGGTGGGTGGGTGCGCCGAAGGGCTCGGTGGCGGGGTCGTCGCCGCCGGTGAGGATGAAGGCGTCGAAGCGGGTGAGCAGATCGGTGAGCTGATCTGGTGTCGGAGGGAGGAGGACCGGGGTGCCGCCCGCGGCGAGTACGGCGTTGGTGTAGGTCATGGTCGAGAACGCGGTCGGGCGTTCGTTGCGGATCATGAGGTCGCAGGTGATGGCGATAAGGGGGCGTTGTGCGGTTGAAACGGGCATGAGATCATTGTCGGGCGATTGCGGGCGGAATGTGCACGATCGGACGATAAGATAGTTTGTATGTCGCTGCGAACACTCTTCATCTGGATCATTCTGGCGGGCCTGCTCGGGGCGGCGGCTGTTGTTGTGCGGCAGCGGCATCTCGACTCGCAGCGCACACAGGAGGTCGAGTGGGTCGGGCTGGAGTTCGATCCTGCTTCGGTCATGGAGCTCTCGGTTGAACGAGGCGGTGAAACGGTGACGCTGCGGCGGGATCGGGAGACGATCGACCGATGGGTCGGGCTGTGGGAAGATGGTCGTGGAGGGCAGGATTGGGCGATATCGGCGACACGGGTGCGCGGGGCGCTGCGGGCGCTGGCGACGGCGCGAGTCCGGCTGGGTGACGACGATCTGATGCAGGATCAGGCGGGGGCCTTTGAGATACTTTCCCGAAACGGTCAGATGACGAGCGTGCTGCTGGGTGCGGGGCGATCGGGTGGACGGACCCCGGTTCGGGTTGAGCAGCGGGATGAGTCGGGAGCGATCGAGCGTGTGATGACCGGGTGGCTTGAGTCATCCGTGGTGGACGCGTTGACGGCGGAGGGGATCCGCTCGTGGCGTGAGGAGCGGCTCATGAATCTCGCGGCGTCATCGGTGACGCGGGTGCGGCTGGGCGCGGGAGCGAACGCGGTCACCCTTGAGCGTCGCGGCGGAGGTTGGTGGATCGCGGAGCCCATTGTGCTGCATGCGGATCAGCAGGCCGTGGACGAGGTTGTCAGGTCGCTGCTGTCGATCAAGGCCGAGCGGTTTGTCGACGATGATGTTGATGAGGCGACCAGCGGCTTGGGGTCTCCGCTGGCGACGATCGAGATCGGTGATGCTGACTTGCTCAGGACGCTGACGATCGGGAAGCAGGCGGATCTGAATGCCAGGTCGCTCTACGCGCGATTCGACCGTGGCGGGAACTCGGCGTTGATCCATGTCTCGACGGATGCGTTGTCAAAGCTGACGGCGGTGCCGGATGCCTATGTCTCCAAGCTCGCGGGGCCGTTCGCGACCACTGCGGTGCGGTCGGTGTCGGTGCAGGGGCGTGATGGGCTCGAGCGGCTGCGTGCGGTCCGTGATGGGGCGCAGTGGCGGCTGGGTGAGAACAATGCGGACACGCTGACGAGCGAGTCGATCGACCGGTTGGTTTCGATCCTGTTGCGTCAGCCCGCGGACGGCGTTCGGTTGCTCGGTGCGGGTGCTGAGGTTCCCAAGGCGATCGCGGGTGTCGAGTTGCATGATGCTTCGGGTCAGGTGTTGGGCTCGTACGAGATCGCTCTCGAGCAGGGTGCAAGCGGCCTGCAGCTGCTGGTACTCGACGAGATCAGTGATGACCGGCGCGTGGTGTGGGCGTATGTTGGCGATGATGCGCAGGCCACGGGGACCTGGCTGACGATCGCGGCGAGCCGGCGGGTGCCTTCGAACTGAACATGTGAATCAGGCGGAGACGACGGGTGCGTCCTTGGCGATGTCGGTGCGCATCTGCATGCCTTCGAAGTGGATCTTGTCGGCGGCTTCGTAGGCACGCTGGCGGGCCTGCTCCATGGAATCGCCCAGCGCCGTGACCGAGAGGACGCGTCCGCCGCTGGTGATGACTCGGCCCTCATCGTTGAGTTTGGTGCCCGCGTGGAAGACGGTGACGCCCTGGACCTCGTTGGCTTCCTCGATGCCTGTGATGACCTTGCCGGTCTCGGGCTTGTCGGGGTATCCCTTTGAGGCGAGCACGACGGTGACGCAGGCCTGGGGTGTGTACTGGACATCGATCTGGTCGAGGGTGCCGGCGGCGGTGGCCCAGAGCAACTCGATGGCGTCGGACTGCAGGCGTGTCATGAGTGGCTGGCACTCAGGGTCGCCGAAGCGGACATTGAACTCGAGGACCTTGGGCCCGCCGGGGGTGAGCATGATTCCGGCGTAGAGCACGCCGCGGAAATCGATCTCGTCGCGTCGCAGTGCGTCGGCGATGGGTACGAGGACCTCGGACTCGATCTGGTGCATGACCGGTTCGGAGATGGTGTCTGCGGGGCAGAAGGCGCCCATGCCGCCGGTGTTGGGGCCCTGATCGTTGTTGCCGAGTCGTTTGTGGTCCTGGCAGGGCGGGAGGACGAGGATGTTGTGGCCGTCGAGAAGGGCGAGGACGGAGACCTCGGTGCCGTTGATTTTCTCTTCGACGAGAATTTCCCTGCCGGCGTCGCCGAAGGTTTTTTTAACGAGCATGTCCTTGGCGGCGGCGATGCCTTCAGCGTTGGTCTTGGGGACGATGACGCCCTTGCCCTTGGCGAGCCCGGTGGCCTTGATGACGAAGACCTCGTCGCGGGTCTTGAGGAACTCTTCGGCCTGCTCGAAGTGCTTGAAGACGCGTCCCTCTGCGGTCGGGATTGAGGCGGCCTTCATCATCTGCTTGGCGTAGGCCTTGTCGGCTTCGAGCTGGGCACCCTTGGCACCGGGGCCGAAGACCATGCGGGGTGAGCCGTTGGCTTTTTTGCAGAGTGCGTCGGCCCAGCCGTCGGCGAGCGGGTCTTCGGGGCCGATGACGACGAGGTCGATGTTGTTGCGGTCGCAGAACTGGTTGAGGCGGTAGATCTCGTTGGTGTTCGATGGGACATCAACGGGCTGGGCGAGCCTGGCGATGCCGGGGTTTGAGGTGTGCGTGGCGTAGAGGGTACCGAGGCGCGGTGAGCGGGTGATCGCGGTGGCGAGGGCGTGCTCGCGGGCGCCGCCGCCGATGAGGAGGACATTGACTTTGTCGGGCATCTGCATGGTCGATCATAGACCCGTTTGGGCATGAAAAAACGGGGCGAAACGCCCCGCTTGCGTGCGTGCGCTGGTGTGGATCAGGCGATGGTATCGCACTTGTCGAGCGCGGCCTGCACTGCTTTATCGCGATCGATCAGCATGGCTTTGCCCTCGTCGCTGCGTGCCTTGAACTCGACTTGATTGGCCTCGATGGTCTTGGGCGAGATGATGAAGCGCAGGGGGATGCCGACGAGGTCGGCGTCCTTGAACTTGGGGCCGGGACGGTCGTCGCGATCGTCGATGAGGACATCGAAGCCCTGTTGTGCGAGTTCGGCGGCGAGCTTGTTGGCTTCGTCCATGACGCCTTCGTCGTCTGGGCGGATGACGACGATGAGGGCATGGTAGGGCGCGATGGCGAGGGGCCAGATGATGCCGTTGTCGTCGTGGGCGGATTCGATGCAGGCGGAGAGCGTGCGCGACACGCCGATGCCGTAGCAGCCCATGATGACATCCTGCTTCTTCTGGTCCCTGTTGAGGACATTGAGACCCATCGCCGAGGAGTACTTGGTGCCGAGCTTGAAGATGTGCCCCACCTCGATGCCGCGTCGGGTTTCGAGTTTGGAATCCTCCACGCGGGGTGAGGGGTCGCCGGCCTGTGCGTTGCGGATGTCGGCGACCTTGACTTTATCGGCGGCGATGGCGTCGGCCATGTCGCGTGACCAGTTGAATCCGGTGATGTGGTGGTCGTGCTCGTCTGCTCCGGTCGCCCATGAGGATGCGCCGAGGGCGTCGGGGTCGACGACGAGGGTGAGTTTGGTGGTTTCGATGACGCGGGGTGAGACATAGCCGATGGCGAAACCGGCGGCCTTGGCGTTCATCTCGGGCGCGAGTTCGACGGCGGTGCCAACCGCGTCGCGGACTTTGGCCTCGTTGACATCGTGATCGCCCCGGACGACGGCGACGACCCACTTGGCCTCGGTTCCCACGCGGCGGAAGACGATGGACTTGAGCATGCCGGCGGGCTGGACGCCCAGGTGCTCGGCGACGAGGTCGATTCCGGGCATATTGGGCGTGTGGTGCTTGGTGATCTCTGCGGAGGGCGCGATGTCGAAGGACCAGTCGCGCTGGCCGATCTCGGCTTTTTCGACATTGGCGGCGTATCCGGACTGGGGGCAGACGAGGATGGTGTCTTCGCCGCTCTGGCAGTTGACCATGAACTCGTGGGAGGCGGAGCCGCCGATGGGGCCGGCCTCGGCTTCGACGGCTGAGAAATCGAGCCCGCAGCGTGTGAAGATGTTGGTGTAGGCCTGGTACATCTTGTCGTAGGTGTGATTGAGCCCGGCGTCGCCCTCGAGATCGAGGTGGAAGGAGTAGGCGTCCTTCATGATGAACTCGCGGCAGCGGAGCAGGCCGGCGCGGGGGCGGAACTCGTCGCGGAACTTGGTCTGTATCTGGTAGAGGTTGAGGGGGAACTGCTTGTAGCTGGTGACGGCGCCGCACATGAGGTCGGTGATGACTTCCTCGTGGGTGGGGCCGAGGGCGGTGCGGCGTCCGTGGCGGTCCTCGAAGGTGAAGAGGAGGTCGCCGTAGTTCTCGTCGCGTTTGGTGTCCTTGTAGAGCTCGATGGGCATCATGGCGGGCATGAGGAACTCTGATGCGCCGGCGGCGTCCATCTCCTCGCGGACGATCTCTGAGATCTTGCGGAGGGTGCGCCACGCGAGGGGGAGGTAGTTGTAGATGCCTGCCCCGACCTGGCGGATATAGCCGGCCCGGACGAGGAAGATGTGCGAGGGGGTCTCGGCATCAGCGGGTGCGTCACGGGTCGTCGGGACAAGCGTCTGGGTCCAGTTGTGGACACAGCCGGTGGTCGGTGAGAGGGCGGCGTGACGGGAATGCTGATCGGATTGGGCGTTGATGGTGCTCATACGCGGTGAGTGTACGCATCAACGGGCGATGAACCCACGCTGGCTGATCAGGCGTGTGCCTGTGCGCCGGGCTTTGGCTCGATCTGGAGCGAGGTTCTGGTGGAGATCTCGTTCCATTGTTCTCTGCGGCGTTGGGCCTGGGGCAGGGTTCTGGCCTTGCTCCACCAGCAGGTTTCGATGGGCAGGGCCATGTCCTGGGCGAGCTCGAAGATCTGCTGGTCATTGAGATCGATGAACGGCGTGTCGATATGCACCTCGGCGGCGGTTTCGGTGCTGGCATCGAGTGAGACGAGGCGTGCGACGAGCATGGCCCTGTCGATGGCCGTGCCGATCGCGGCGACCCGGTCGGGGTGATCGGCTGGGATGCGGATGGGCCAGACGACGCGTTTGATGCCGGAGTTGAGCGCGAGGTACGCCGCCTCGGTGAGCAGGCGTGTTTCGAGCTGGCCCTGGGTTGAGGGTTCGTCGTCGGGTGGGTAGAACGCTCTTGATGGTTCGGCGTTGAGTGCGAATGTTCCGGCCTGATCGATGACTGCGGGGTCGATCGCGGAGATGATCAGATCGAGGTCGTCGCTGGCCTGCGTCCACCATGCGGGGACGAGGATGCTTGGGTTGGCACCGGTGAGCGCTTGCTGCTCGCTGGCCATGGCGGCGGCGAGCAGCGACTCGATATCGGTGTCGGTGAGGATCAGGCAGCGATCTTGCGTGAATCGGGGGACGATCATATCGAGATTCTACCAGAAGTTGTCGGACGGTGCCGGATCAGTGGTTGGGTGTGGGCGCACGGAAATCGTTGAGGTTGATCTCGTTGAAGTAGGCGATGGTTCGCATGAGGCCCTGCTCGAGCTCGATGGTTGGCGACCAGTCGAGGAGTTGCTTGGCGCGGGTGATATCTGGTTGGCGCTGCATGGGATCGTCTTCGGGCAGGGGCTGGTGGATGAGCTTGCTTTTGGAACGGGTGAGTTCGATGGTGAGTTCCGCGAGCTGCTTGATGGTGAACTCGTTGGGGTTCCCGATGTTGACGGGGAGGTGGGCGGTGTCGCTCTCGTGATTCATGAGGCGGATCATGCCCTCGACGAGGTCGTCGCGGTAGCAGAAGGAGCGGGTCTGGGAGCCGTCGCCGAAGATGGTGATGTCCTGGCCTCGGAGCGCCTGGATGATGAAGTTGCTCACAACCCGGCCGTCGAACGGGTGCATGCGTGGCCCGTATGTGTTGAAGATGCGTATGACGCGGATGTCGAGGCCGTGACGGCGGTGGTA
This sequence comes from uncultured Phycisphaeraceae bacterium, assembly GCA_964419845.1. Classification (GTDB taxonomy): domain Bacteria; phylum Planctomycetota; class Phycisphaerae; order Phycisphaerales; family UBA1924; genus UBA1924. The sequence continues at coordinate 124,255 of CAYQRD010000001.1, read as the reverse complement.
GTCGGAGAAGAGGGTTTCTGCGGCGCGCTTGCCTTCGTCGTAGCAGGCGCGGGGACCGATGGGGTTGACATTGCCACGGTAGGACTCGGGCTGCGGGTGGATGGTTGGGTCGCCGTAGACCTCGGAGGTTGATGCCTGAAGGATCCGCGCGTCGCAACGCTTGGCCATGCCGAGTGTGTTGATGGCGCCCATGACGGAGGTCTTCATGGTTTTGATGGGGTTGTACTGATAGTGCCCCGGCGCTGCGGGGCAGGCGAGGTTGTAGATGTCATCGACTTCGAGCCAGATGGGGTGTGTGACATCGTGGCGGATGAGATCGAAGTTGTTGTATTGGAGCAGGTGCTGGACATTGGACTTCTGGGAGGTGAAGAAGTTGTCGAGACAGATGACATCGTGGCCGATCGCGACGAGGCGTTCGCAGAGGTGACTGCCGAGAAAACCAGCACCGCCGGTGACAAGAACTCGTTTGATGGTCATGCGGTGTTCGTCCGTGTGGTTATGCGCTGCTGGCTGTGCGGCTGGAGGATCGTTCGTTGGCGATGATTCGTGCGTAGCGGATCATGGCGTCCATGGGTGACCATGAGGGCGACCAGCCCAGGCCCCGCTTGGTCTGGCTCATGTCGGCGCAGGTGTAGTGCTGGTAGGTCGGGATCATTTCATGGGGCATATCGAAGTATTCTGGTTCGACGGCGGTGCCCAGCGCGTCGTTGATCGCGTCAACGATGTCGTTGAAGGAGGTGGTCTGGCCCGATCCGAGGTTGTAGACCCCGGGCTTCGCGGTCGGTTTGGAGGCGGCGATGGTGCAGGCGACGACATCGTCCACGAAGATCTGGTCGCGCTGGTGCTCACCCATTTTGAAGAGTCGGGGGCGTTTGGCGTCGAGGATCTGGTTGGTCAGGTGATAGACCATCGAGGCCATTTTGCCCTTTCGGGCTTCGCCGGGGCCGAAGACATTGAAGTAGCGGAGGCCGACGACATGGGGCAGCGGCTCGCCCGCGGCCTGGCGCTGCTGGAAGAATCGGAACACCTCGACATCCATGAGCCACTTGGAGAACCCGTAGACATTGTTGGGTTTGCCGGCGGCTTCGAGTGGGAATGGTGTGTGCTCGTCGGCTTGTGGTGGTGAGCCGTAGGTCGCGGCGCTTGAGGCGTAGACGAGGGGGACATCGCACTCGACGCATGCCTCGAGGATATCGGTGAATGGTTCGGTGTTGTCGCGGAGCATCTTCTGCTCGTCGAACTCGAGCGTGTCGGTGATCGCGGCGAGGTGGAAGACTGCCTTGGGCTGGAGGCCGAGCAGGGCGGGCTGCCAGTTGAGGTCGGCAACGGAGTCGGAGAGGATGCTGCCGGTGAACGGGGGGAGGTCCGCCCGGTCGAGGGCCTCGACGATGTTCGCGTAGGACCCTGTGCGAAAATCGTCGACGACATAGATATGGGCACCGGGCTCAGATTGGAGCAGTGTGGCGACCAGGTTTGCTCCGACGAAGCCGGCGCCACCGGTGACGATATAGACGGGTGGAGATTCGCTCATGGGCGATTCTAGGGCTGCGATTCGGGCTGGTCGGGCAGGGGCGGGAGCCTGAGGAGTTGTCCGATGGAGATGTCGTCCATGGACTTGAGTTTGTCGCGGTTGGAATCGAATATGAAGCGGGCGTGGCGGGATGAGCCGTAGATCCGTTGTGCGATCACCGAGAGCGAGTCTCCCGGGCGTACGACATACTCGATGATGGCGGCCTTGTCGCCGGTGTGTGATTCGATCACGCCCGGCTGCGTGTCGCGTCCAACGATCTTGCCCTGCAGGTTCTGAGGGTCTTTGGGGATGCGGATGGTCATGCCGACGGTGAGCTTCTGTGGGTCAACGAAGGGGTTGGCCCGTGCGATGATGGCCCAGTCGTCTGGGGATCCGAAATATTTGGCGGCGATCGTCTGCATGCGTTCGTTGGGCTGGACGATGTGCTCGAAGAACTCGGGGCGGATCAGGCGGGGCTGGGGTTGGGTTTCGGTCTCTGGGGGCGAGCTTTCGGTCGGTTCGATCTGCGCGATAATTGTTGGCTCTTCGCGTGGTTGCTCGCGCGGTTGGTCGGTGACCAGATTCGGGGGTGGCTCGTTAGCCGGTTGCTCGAAGGTGATCACTGGGTCCTGGTTGGGCTGCCACATCCAGTACACACCGATCCAGATCAGCACCATGAGGCACAGGCCGATGAAGATCCGGGATGAGCGTTCGTCCATCATGGTGCGTTCCAGAGAAAAACCCTGCCCCGAGAGTGTATCGGGGCAGGGCGTGTGTTCGCAACAGATTCCGGCTTGGACTTACTCCGAGGCCGGGAGGGCGTCGAGTTCGGCCTGTTCGCGGCGTTTACGATCGCTGATGTCCCGCTTGCGGCTCCAGACCAGCGGTGATGCGACCGCGATGGATGAGTAGGTACCGACAAGCACACCGACGAGCAGCGCGTAGCTGAACGCGTGGACGCCGGGCCCGCCGTCGATGTAGAGCAGCAGGATGGCGAGCAGCGTGGTGCCCGAGGTGATCAGGGTACGGGAAACGGTCTCGTTGATGGACTTGTTGATCACGGCTTTGGAGGCGTACGGGAGTTTGCCTCTGTTTTCGCGGATGCGGTCCATGATGACGATGGTGTCGTTGAGCGAGTAGCCGATCAGTGTCAGCAGCGCCGCGACGAGGTTGAGGTCGATCTTGAAGGGCTCGATCATCAACGCCCGGGTGATCGGTGCGAATGTCTCGTGCTCATAGAGGATCTCAGCGAATGCGATGAGGCCGATCACGACGAGGACATCGTGGGTCAGGGCGACGATCGCGGCCGCGGAGTATCGCACCGAGCCGAACCGGACCCAGATGTAGATCAGGATCAGCATCAGTGAGAGCATGACCGCGGCGAAGGCGGTTGCGCGGAAGTTTTCCGCGATTGCGGGAGAGAACGACTGAACACTGAGTTGATCGGAGGAGTTGGCGAGGCCTGCGGAGATCAGTTCCCATTCGCGCTGGGCGACTTCGCTCTGCCAGACATCGGCGTTTGTGAAGTAGTCGATGGTTGGGTCGTAGACCAGCACGGCGACGGTGGTCGCGCTTTGCGGGTTGCCCTCGAGAACGACGATATCGATTTTGCGTCCGACGATGTCGGAGAAGTCGTCTTTCTGTCGGGTGATCGCCAGACGCTCACGGATCTCATCGACGGTCTGTGGCGGCGAGATGTTCTTGAGGACGACCGCGACGCCGCCGACGAACTCGGTCGCGTCGTTGCGGATCTCGGGCTGGTTGATGTTCTCGCCGAGTCTTGCTTCGATGATCGGGAAGACAGGCGCGGCGGTTGCGTCGAGTGCCTGCGAATCGCGGAACTCGAGCGGCGGCGGGACATCGAGTTTGTCCCGGAACGCGCCGACGATCGCGGGGCCGAGCTGGGCTCGGTTCGGCGATGTGGTCTTGATGGTGAATGTGTCGGCGGTCAGGCCGTCGCTGCGCGGGTTGATGGGGAGGACTTCAGCACTGCGGAGCGGCTGGATCCCGGGGTTGTTCTCGCCGAGTTGATGGACGATGGCCTCGACATCGGGGCGCTGCATGGTCATGCGCTGGTCGGGGTTGGCGGGATCGTCTTTGAATGTCAGGGTGATCTGCGTGCCGCCTCGGAACTCGGTGTCGAGCATCTTCGATCCCTGCGTGACGACCATGGCGATGCCCAGGCCGACGAAGAAGATCGAGATGAAGATGGTGACCCAGCGGAGGCCCATCCAGTTGATGTTGGGGTTGAGTGCCTTTTCGAGCGGCTTGATGATCATGGGGAGCATGGAGAGCTTGCGGAAACGCAGCTTGTCCACGAGGGTGACCATGATGATGTGGCTGAAGAAGAGTGCGGAGATCATGGTGCAGACGACGCCGATACCGAGGGTGATGGCGAAGCCGCGGATTTCCTGTGTGCCGACATTGGCGAGCACGAGACAGACGATGAGGTTGGTGACATTGCCGTCGACAATGGAGCTGAGCGCTTTTTCGTAGCCCAGGCGGACGGCCTGACGGAGATCGAGGCCTGCGTTGAGCTCTTCGCGGATGCGCTCGAAAATCAGCACATTGGCGTCCACGGCCATACCGAAGGTCAGGATGATGCCCGCGATGCCCGGGAGCGTCAATGACGCACGCGAGAGTGCGAGGGCGCCGAGGATGAGCACGGCGTTGGCGCTGAGGCAGAGCACGGCGATGAAGCCGTAGCCGAGGTAGTAGAGGAGCATGAACACGGAGACGATGGCCAGGGCCCACTTGCCCGCGTCGATACCGGCGGCGAGGTTGTCCTGGCCGAGTTCGGGGGCGATGGTGTTTTCGCTCAGGGGTTCTGGCGAGAGCTTGGCCTGGAGGGAGCCGGCTCCGAGGACGCGGATGATGTAGTTGATCTCCTCCATGGAGAAGTCGCCCTCGATGATGCCTCGGCTGGTGATGCGGGCGTTGAGGTTGGGGGCGGTGTAGACCTCGTCGTCGAGCAGGACGGCCATCCGGTAGCCGACATTGGTTCCGGTGAGCTCGCCCATGCGTGCGGCACCGGCGGGGTCCATCTCGAATCCGATCGCGGGCCGGCCGAGCTGGTCGGCGGTCTGGTAGGCCCGTGAGACCTTCCAGCGTGCATCGTCGTTGGTGATCCGCAGGTCGCGGGTGTCCCAGGCGAGCAGGTAGTAATCGCCGTTGTATTCCTCGACGACATAGCCCGCGGCGCCGTACTCGTAGAAGTACTGGGCGGGGTTGGCGAGCATCCGCTCGTATGAGTTGATTGAGTCGTACCAGGAATCGATCTTGTTGATTTTGAACCAGCGTGCGTCGCGGGCGCTGGCCTGCTTGGGGCCCTTTTCGCGCAGCTGTTCACGAAGTCGCATCTCGTCGGGGTGGGTGATCCCGGTGTTGCCGCGGCCCTGCGGGTCGACGGTGATGCGGAAGCTGAGAACACCCGATGCCTGGACGAGGCGTTTGAGGTCAGAGGTGTCGTCGAGTGACTGGCGGTTCTTGCTGTACTCGTCGTAGGCGGCGATGACCTCGTTGAGCTGGTCGTTGATTTCCGGGTACTGCTCGCGGATGTCGTTGATCGCGCGTTGGCGGGGGCTGTCGACGAGAACATAGTCGTCGCCGTCGCGGATGGTTTTCTGTTCCGTGGAGCGTTCGAGGGCTCGCTTGACCTCTTCTGGTGAGATCGCGGTGGCGAGTGCTTCGTCGCGTGCGACCTCGTACTGGATCTCGGCTTCGGCGGCCTGATCGGCGAGGTCGTCCTTGATCTCGTCGGAGATGTCGATATTGCGCTCGATGAGCCTGAGCTGCTGGCGGAACTGCTGGGCCTGATCGAACGCCGCGGCGGCATTCTGCAGCGCGTCGTTGACGGTCTGGCTGACCTGGCCGATTTCCGCGAGGCGGGCGTCACGCTGGTCGGTGGGCAGACGCATGATCTGCTCGAACTCGTCCTCATCGATGGAGGTGACACTGAGCTGCGCGAGTTTCGATTCGAACTGCTGCTTGAGTTCCTTGACCCGATCGCTGGGGAGGGGCATCGTGATCTCGATGCGGTCCTGGCCCTGACGGACGATGGAGATCTCGTAGAGGCCGTTGGGGTCGATACGCTTTTTGAGCACATCGATGACCTGCGGGATGATCTCGCCGGCGGTTTCGGTGCTCCCGATCTCGACGGAGTAGATCAGCGAGGCGCCGCCACGGAGGTCCTTGCCCAGACCGATCTTCTCTCCGGGCGGGTAGGCCGCCCAGACCGAGAGCAGGATCAGCGCGATCGCGATGGTGATATTGCGGACATAGTGTCGCATGCGTGTGAACCTCGATGGGTCGATAAATCGTGTGCGTGGGAATGAACGGGGTTCAGCTCTTGGCTTCGGCGATCTCTTCGTCCGATCCACTCTCGCTGCTCTTGCTCTGTTTGATGACCGAAGCGATTGACCCGCGTGCGAGCCAGAGGCGTGTGTGGGATGCCCGGTCGGTCTCGAGGAGGACTTCGTCGTCCTTCATCTCGATGACGGTACCGATGATTCCTCCCGCGGTACGGACCTTGTCCTTTTTCCCGAGTGAGGAGAGCATCTCCTTGCGTCGTTTTTTGTCCTTGCGCCCGGACATGGACATGATCAGGAGCATGCCCACGGTCATGATGATGAAAAAGAAGAAGATGTTGCTGCCGCCGGGCTGCGTGGTGGTTTGGGTGCCGTCACCGCCTGCGGCCGCCGGATTGGCGGGCTGTGTGGTGGATGCTGCGGGGTTACCGATCACGCCGCCGCTGGTGGCGCCGTCCTGGATCAGTGCTGGTGTGATCCATGCCGAGGGCATGAAGATATCTTGCGTCATGCGAAGCCTTTCGTGTCCCATCGGCGTCGGGCCGACGGGGGTGAGGATGATAGGTCGGGAATATTGGCTGTGTGGCGAGAATCTGGGGGTGATTGGCCGATCGGGACCCGAACTTTCATCCCTTGGCACTGGATGAATGTCGTTCTCGGTCAACAACGCTGGCGAGACGGGGGCGGCGGAGTTTGAAGGCGTCCCAGTCATCGGCCCGGATCGCGGCACGCAGATCCTCCATGAGTCGCTGGAAGTAGCGGAGGTTGTGGAGTGTGACGAGGATTGGGCCGAGCATTTCGCCGGAGGCGAAGAGGTGGCGTATGTATGCTCTTGAGAACGGGCGGGACTGATAGGTCGCCCAGTTGTGGGAGGCGGGGCTGCAGGCAGGGCAGTCGCACCCGGGCTCGAGGGGACGCTCATCGCGTGCGTGTTTGGCGTTTTTGAGCCGCAGCTGGCCGTCGGTCTCGGGGTCGCTGGTGAATGCGTTGGCGTTGCGACCGTTGCGGGTTGGGAGGACGCAATCGAACATATCCACCCCGCTGATGACCGCCGCGGTGATGTCGTGCTCATATCCCACGCCCATGAGATACCGGGGTTTGTGCGCGGGCATTTGGGGGGCGGTGTGTCGGACGATGCGGGCGATGTCCTCGGTGGTCTCCCCCACCGCGACGCCGCCGATGGCGTATCCCGGGAGCTCGATGTTGCAGATGCGTTCGATGCACCAGTCTCTTCTTGAGAGGTCGGCCCCGCCCTGGATGATCCCGAAAAGGGCCTGCTCATCTGGTCGGAGATGGGCGGCTTTGCATCGCTCGAGCCAGCGGACGGTCCGCTCGTTGGCGAGACTGAGGCGTGCGTCGTGGTCGTAGCCGGCTTTCTTCATCGCGTCACGCATCGCGGCCTGCTTGATGCGGACCTGATTGGTCGGTCCCGCGTCGGGGTCGACGGACGGGGGGCAGTCGTCGAAGGCCATCATGATGTCGGGGCCGAGTTCGTTCTGCACACGCATGGCGATCTCGGGGGTGAGCCGGATTGTTGAGCCGTCGATGATGGATTTGAATGAGACGCCGTCCTCGTCGATGGCGTTGAGATCGGCCATGGAGTATGCCTGGTAACCTCCCGAATCTGTGAGGATCGGCCCGTCCCAGTTCATGAAGCGGTGCACGCCGCCCATGTCGCGGATGAGCTCGGATCCGGGGCGGAGCATGAGGTGGTAGGTGTTGTTGAGCAGGATCTCGGCGCCTGTCGAGCGGACATGATGCGGAAAGATACCTTTTACGCTGGCGCGGGTGCCCACGGGCATGAAGGCGGGCGTGTCGAATCCCCCGTGCGGGGTTTCGACGCGGCCGGTGCGGGCATTGCCTGATGTGCTGTCGATGGAGAAGGAGATCGGGCTGGGCATCGCTTGAGCGTAGGAGCGGTGGGCTCAGGGTTCCTTGCTTGCTTCGCGGAGCTTCTTCTTATCCTTCTCGCTGAGTGACGCGAAGCCCTTCTTGCTGACCTTGTCGAGGATCTCGTCGATCTCGTCTGGGTGCGGGCCGGGTGTGTTCTGATAGTTTCGATAGGCGGATTTTTTCTCGCCGCGTTTCCTGCGTGGCTGACGGCTGTCGCCGAAGACATCGAAGAAATCGGTGAGCAGGTGGGATTTGCGGATGAAGATGAATCCCGCGATCGCCCCGCCGACATGTGCGGCCTCACCGCCGGCGTTGTTGCGGCCCATCAGCAGGCTGATGAGGGCGATGGCGACATAGCCGTAGGCGAATGTGCGCATCTTCATGGGGATCGGCGGGAAGAGGAGCATGATCTCTGTGTTCGGGGAGATGTAGGCGCATGCGACGATGACTCCGAACACGCCGGCCGAAGCGCCGACGAGTGGTGACTTGTAGTCGTAAGTCAGCAGGCCGGGGAATCCGACATTGAGCATGTTGCCCATAACGGAGAGGATGACGAAGAGCAGACCACCGAAGAGGCCGCAGACGAGGTAGTAGGCGAGGTACTTTTTTCGCCCGAGGTAGTTCTCGACCATCGGGCCGAAGATCCAGAGCCCGAGCATGTTGAACCCGATGTGCATGAGGTTGCTTGGCGAGTGGAGGAACTGGAAGGTGATGAGTCTCCAGACCTCGAGCCGTTCGAATCCGTCGTGCACGGTGAGCACGCCCGCGTCCCAGACCGGGCGGAACATCATCATGAGGATGTAGACAACCACATTGACGACGATGAGCCATGTGGTGACGGACCAGTCCGGCGTGCGGGCGAAGAGGTGCCCCCCTCCTGACGGGGGGTTGGGGGAGCCGATGCCCCGTTGCTCGTTGATGTAGTCGCGATCGTAAATGCCCATGAACACTCCCGGATTGAGTCCGTTATTGGGATTGTCGGCTGGTTTCTGTTGCACGCTTCAGTGTTCTGTGTTCCTTGCGGCTCAGTGAGCCGATCCCCTGCTCGGAGATTTTGGCCAGAATGCGATCGATCTCGCCCTGATCGATGTCTCTGCTGTCTGGGGATTGGGCCTTGGTGTTCTCGGACGGCTCGAAGTTCGCCGCACTGAGCCCCGGGATCATGTCGGCGGTGGCGAGGAACTGCAGGCGGCGTCGGTGCATCGAGCAGATGAGCCCGCAGACGACGCAGAGGGCGAAGAGGGCGGTCGAGTCCTGCATGACCAGCGCAACGATCCCGACGATTGTCGCGGTGGCCAGGCCTGTGTTCACGACAATGTGCTGCGCGTGGTGGGTTGATCTGGTTCGCATGAGCAGCGACTCGAGGATCCCTGCGGCATCGAGTGGCAGCATGGGGAGCAGCGCATTGAAGACCAGGAGTGTGAGATTCACGCTGTGGATGGAGCCGAGGGTGACGAGCCACCAGGTGGTCGTGGCGTCGGTGAACATCGGGACTGATTCTGGGCCTCGCAGGGTGAGTGGATTGATCAGCAGCGACTGCCAATCACGAGTGAAGTAATAGAGCGGGATTGCGAAAATGGGGAGTAACGCGAGATTGAACAGGACCGGGGTGAGTGCGACCTTGATTCGACTCCCCCACTCGTCTGGGAGATCGTGCGCGATGAGGCTGCCCATCGGCCAGAGCATGATCTCGAGTGGCGTCCCGCCGGTTCGTCTGACGGCGATCGTGCGCAGCGCTTCTCGGGAGAGCACCAGCAGGACCATGGCCATGAGTCGTGGGAGGACGAACAGGACGCCGTCGCGGCTGGCGGGGAGGGTGAAGATGAGCTCGGCGAGGAGATATACGACGAAGAGGAGGTGGAGCTTGATCGGCACGCCCCGGAAGACACCGATCCTGAACCCCCATGCGAGGGGGTTTTCGCCGTCGCCGAATATGCGCGCGAGCGTGAGCTTGATGCCGGCGAGACGGTCATGCTTTGGGTACTCGCTGGATTGCCAGTCTCGTTCACCCATGTTCGTCGTCGGTTCCTCTGCGGTCAGATGATGCCTGAAGCGTGCGCGGTGCGGAGAGTGAGCATGGTTTTGGCGTCGGTGATCTCGTTGCGATCGACCATGTGCATGAGCTGGGCGGGCTCGAAGAGTTCTACCGTCAGCGACTCGTATGGTTCGAGTTTCTGGCCGACATGTGTCAGATCGCGGGCGACGAAGACATGCATCAGCTCGTCGGTGAGGCCCGGTGTGGTTAAGAATCGGCACAATGGCTCGAGATTCTGAGCCATGTACCCTGTTTCTTCGATCAGTTCACGCCCGGCCGCGGTCATCGGGTCCTCGCCGGGGTCGATCCCGCCGGCGGGGAGCTCCAGCAGCACCTGATCGATGGTGACCCGCTCGTTGCGGATCATCACGATGCGGAGCCCCTGGTCGGTTTCGAGCAGGGGGAGGATGGTGGCCGCCCCGTTGTGGCGGACCATGGGTTTGTGTCGGGTGACACCGTCCCTGTACCTGACGGTCAGATCGACGAAGCGGTAGGAATGGCCCTCATGGATGAGGGCCTCGTGCTCCACATGCATCTGACGATCGGGGGCCGGCATTATCGCCACCAGGTGGACGCGCCGTACTCGGCGGTGTCTCCGAGCTCCTCGGCAATGCGGATGAGTTGGTTGTATTTGGCGTTGCGATCGCTGCGGCAGGGGGCGCCGGTTTTGATCTGGCCGCAGTTGGTCGCGACGGCGATGTCGGCGATGGTGCTGTCCTCGGTCTCGCCCGAGCGGTGCGAGAGCACGCAGGCGAAGCGGTTGGTCATGGCGTAGTTGACGGCGTCGAAGGTCTCGCTGAGGGTGCCGATCTGGTTGACCTTGACGAGGACCGCGTTGGCGGCCTTTTCTGCGACGCCGCGCTGCACGAACTTCTTGTTGGTCACGAAGAGGTCATCGCCGACGATCTGGACCTTATCGCCGAGCTTGGCTGTTAGCTTGGACCAGCCCTCCCAGTCGTTCTCGGCCAGCCCGTCCTCGATCGAGCGGATCGGGTACTTGTCGCACCAATCGGCCCACATGGCGACCATGTCGTCGGAAGAGATGATTTCCTGCGACGAGCTGAAGAACTTGTAGCCCTTCTTGCCGTCTTTTTCGGCTTCGTTCCACAGCTCGGAGGTTGCGGGGTCGAGGGCGACGAAGATTTCTTCGCCCCACTTGTAACCGGCTTTGTCGACGGCTTCCTCGATGACTTTGAGGGCGTCCTCGTTGTCCTTGAGGTTGGGCGCGAATCCACCCTCGTCGCCCACGGCGGTGGACATGCCCCGTTTTTGGAGCACCGATTTGAGGGTGTGGTAGATCTCGACACCCGCCCGCATGGCGAGTCCGAAGTCGTCGAAGCCCCAGGGCTGGATCATGAACTCCTGGAAGTCCACGGTGTTGTCGGCGTGCTTGCCGCCGTTGAGGATGTTGAGCATGGGGACGGGCAGGGTCTTGGCCGCCGAGCCGCCGAGGTAGCGGTAGAGCGGGAGGCCCGAGGCCTCGGCTGCGGCGCGGGCGACGGCCATGGAGACCCCGAGGGTTGCGTTTGCACCCAGATTGGACTTGTTGTGGGTGCCGTCGAGCTCGATCATGGCGGCGTCGATGCCCTCCTGATCGCGTGCGTCCATGCCCTCGATGGCTCGGGCGATCTGGTCGTTGACATTCTCGACGGCCTTGGCGACGCCCTTGCCCATCCAGACATCGCCTCCGTCGCGGAGTTCGACGGCTTCGGATTCTCCTGTGGAGGCACCCGAGGGTACAGCTGCACGCCCTACGATGCCTGATTCGAGGACCACATCGACCTCTACGGTGGGGTTGCCGCGGGAATCGAGGATCTGTCGTGCGTGGATGAGGTCGATATCGAAGGGCATGTGTGGCTCCGTTTGGGGATGTGCTTTCGCGATTCGATAAACCATAGGTCGCGAGTGGCGCATGTCGAGACTGGATCGGGTAAGGTGGCGATAATCGTCACCCCTGTTGTCGCATGTGTACGAGGTTCCGAAATGCCGATCACCCCAACACAGTTCACCGAGCGTCTGGACCGGATCCGTTCGCGGCTTGTCGATCAGGGTTGGCTGGTCTCCGAGCTGGCTGAACGCGTGTTCGAGACGATTTATACGCGGGATGTGGATGCGGCCCGGACGCTGCTGAATCGGGATGATGAGGTGGACCAGGCGGATATCGAGATCGAGCGTGAGGCGGTGGATCTGCTGACCAAGGCGGCCCATGACACCTGCCCGATCGAGCCGGGGCAGATCAGGCGGCTGCTGACTGCGGTGAAGGTGAATAACGAGCTTGAGCGGATTGCTGACGCGGCGAGCGCGATCGCGACGCGGGTGATCGCGCTGGGCGATCGTGAATCCCTGTTCCCGAAGACAACGAAGGTCATGACCAACTCGATCGTTGCGGTGCTGCGTGAGACGGTGCGGGCGTTCGATGAGATTGATCCGAAACGGGCCATGAGCGTGCTGGCGAGCGAGGGCAACACCCTGTCGTTTCATGAGTTGATCTCCCGCGATGCGGAGATGCGGGTCGCTGACAAGCGGCTGGGGGTTGATACGGCGTTTGAGCTGCATTCGATCATCAATCAGGCGGTGATCATGGGCGATCACTGCTCAAATATCGCCGAGCAGGTGATCTATGAAGCGACGGGGACCATTGTCCGCCATACCGATTCCGGTTGGGTCGAGCAGGATCTGCCCGGTTTGTAAACGATGGGAACCCCTGATTTAAACGGTTGTGATGATTCGGCGCAGGTCGTTTGTGCCCGGCGTTCGATGGTGCCCTGGATTGTCTGGGCAGGTGGTTTTCTGCTGGTCTGGGCAACGCTGGTTGCCACTCAGGGCTGGTGGGACCGTGTTTTCGAGCACTGGCCGATCGCTATCGCGATGGCGCTGGGTTCGTATGTTGCGGGCTCGACTCCGATGGGGGGCGGTACGGTCGGGTTCCCGGTGCTGGTGCTGCTGTTTGATCAGCCGGCGGACTTCGGGCGTCAGTTCAGCTTTCTGATCCAGTCCGTGGGGATGACCAGCGCTGCGATCTACATTGTCTGCTCCGGGCGTGGGTTGGCGTATCGGGTTATGTACTGGGCGGGCGGGGCGTCGATGTGTTCGCTCGTGTTGACCCATTATCTGATCTATCCCCATGTGCCCGGGGCAGTGATCAAGCTGACCTTCGCCTGCATATGGGGGGGGTTTGGGCTGGTGACACTCATCAAGCTGCGTGAGCTGCTAACGCATCACCATGCTCCGACGATGACGGCCCGCAGCGACGCGGTTCTGGGCGTGGTTGCGGGGCTGATCGGGGGGACGGCCTCGGGGATGACCGGGGTGGGAATCGATATGGTGATCTACACCGCGTTGGTGATGATCTATCGCTCCGATCTGCGACCCGCGATCGCCACGAGTGTGGTGCTTATGGCGTGGAACTCGGTGGTCGGTACCGGGTTGAGCTTGATCGACGGTTCGGTGGAGCCCGAGGTGGTGAGCAACTGGCTTGCGGCTTCGCCGGTCGTCCTGTTCGGAGCGCCGATCGGGGCGTTCATGGTGTCGCGGATCCCGCGGGGTCCGACGCTGATCTTCGTGTCGCTGCTGTGCATCCTGCAGTTGGTGTGGACCATCTCGCGGGTCGAGTTGTCGCAGAAACAACTGCTGGTCGTGCTCGGGGCGGTGCTGGCGATGAACCTTGTGTTCCATCTGATGCACGGCTTTGGGCGGCGATTCAGGCCAGACCCGGGTGAAGAGGGGATGTCGGTGCTTGAGCCGTGAGGGGCCGGTCTTACTTCTGGGCTTTATAGAACGGCAGCTGGACGACCTTGGCGGGGAGTGTCGCTCGCCCGGCGTCGATTTCGAAGGTGGTGCCCAGTTCGGTCTTGTCGCTTGGAACGAAGCCCATGGCGATGGACTTGCCGAGCGTGGGCGAGGCGCAGCCGGAGGTGACGATGCCGACCTCGCTGCCGTTAAGCAGGATGGGCATGCCCTGGCGGGCGGTGCGTTTGGAGTCGATCTCGAAGCCGACGAGCTTTTGGGCCGGGCCGCCCTGGGCCTGGGTCTTGAGGAGGGCTTCCTGCCCGATGAAGGTCTCGCCTTCGGCTTCGACGGATTTATCTAGGGCGATGGCGAAGTCGATGCCGCAGGAGAGGGCGTTGATGTCCTCGCCGAGTTCGTGGCCGTAGAGGGGCATGCCGGCCTCAAGGCGGAGGGTGTCGCGGGCACCCAGGCCGCAGGGCTTGAGCAGGTCGTGCGCTTCCTCGTTGCCCATCTCCTTCATGAGCATGGAGATGGCCATCTTGACGATTGAGGAGGGCATGATGACCTCGACGCCGTCCTCGCCGGTGTAGCCGGTGCGGGCGACGATGACCTTGGCGATCATGAGGTTCTTGGTGAGGAAGCGGTAGCGTTTGAGGGTTGGGATCTCGGAGGAGACCTTGCCGATGAGGTCCATGACCTTGGGGCCCTGGATGGCGATCATGGCGGTCTTCTCGGTGCGGTCTTCCATTTTGACATCGAAGCCGCGTGAGGCGATGACGGATTCGAGATGAGCGATGATCTTCTCGCGGTTGGCGGCGTTGACAACGACGAGGAGTTCCTTCTCGCCCATGCGGTTGACGATGACATCGTCCTTCACGCCGCCCTGCTCGTTGCAGATGAGCCCGTAGCGGCACTGGCCCTCCTGCATCGAGCCGATCTTGCGGGTGCAGGTGTGCTCGAGCAGACGGATCGCGTCCTTGCCCTTGAAGCTCAGGCGTCCCATGTGGGAGACATCGAAGATGCCGCCGCTGTTGCGGGTCTGCTCGTGCTCGTCCTTGATCGAGGTGTCGTACTTGATGGGCATTTCCCAGCCGGCGTACTCGACCATCTGGGCGTGGTAGTCGCTGTGGTACTGCGCGAGCGGGGAGGGCTTGAGGGTGGCGTTGTCGGTCATTCTGGCCTCGGGAAACTGGAGGTGTGATGTTCTGATCAAGCGTATGCGACAGGGGTCCACGGGGCGTTGTCGATCAGGCGGACGCCCCCCACTTTGGCGGCGATCAGGGCCCGGCACGGGACATGCGGGTTGTGGCTCGGATCGGGCAGCGGCATGAGCGAATCGGCGGGTCGGATCGCGGCGTACTCGGGGGTGATGCCGCCCTTGGTCAGGAGCTCGTGCATCAGCGATTCGCCCATCTCGGGGGTGGGCACGCTTGAGGCGGCAAAGAGCGCCTGGCTGATCGCGACGGCCTGGACCCGAGCCTCGGGGGTGAGGTTGAGGTTGCGGGAGCTCATGGCGAGCCCCGAGTCCTCGCGGACGGTCTCGGCGGGGATGATCTGCAGGTCACGCCCCTGCAGGCGGCTCATGGTGCGGACGCACTGGAGTTGCTGCCAGTCCTTCTCGCCGAAGACCGCGGCTGAGGGCTGGCAGAGGTCGAAGAGGCGGGAGACGACCTGGCAGACGCCGGCGAAGTGGCCTGGGCGGTAGGTGTCCTCGAGCCCGGGCTTGCTGGCGACATCGGGGATGACCACATCGCTGGTGACATCCTCGCCCGGGGGGTAAACGACATCAACGGACGGGTGGAAGACGAGGTCCACGCCGGCATCGCGGCACATGGCGAGGTCGTCGTCCATGCGATCGGGGTAGGAGTCAAAGTCCTTGGGATCGTTGAACTGCTTGGGGTTGACGAAGATCGAGACGGCGGATGGCACGCCCTCGATTCTTGCTCGGCGCACGGCCGCCTGGATGAGCGAGGCGTGCCCGCCGTGCAGGGCGCCCATGGTGGGCACGAGCACGCAGCGCTGGGTGAGATCGTGATCGGGTGTGTGCAGGACGCGCATAGGCCTGAGTGTAGCGCTCGTCGGGGAGACTACGATCGGTGATGCCAAAGGCACGCCACGAACGAACCCGCTGGATCTCTCACTTCGAATCGCTGATCGGGGAGGTGCTGGGCGGCGTTCCGCTGGATGCCGACGAGCCCACAAAGGCCGAGTACATCGAGGGGTTCCGAGACGAGTTCGGGAACCGCCGTGCGAGCGATCGGGCGTTCCTCTGTCATCTGCTCGGCGTTGACCTACAGCCCGAACGGGATGCGTCCTCGATGGCGATCGATGAGCGGTTGTGGTGGTGCGTTGCTCGGGATGAGCCCCTGCCGGCGGGTCTGATCGCCCCCACTGACGGGCTACTCCCGAATCCTGACGAGCTGGCGATCGAGTACCGCACGATGATCGAACTCTGCGCGATGCAGGCGTTCTGGTCGATCGCGTTGCGGCACAGCGACGAATCGCTCCGCACACGGGCGTTGGAGGCGGCGGGGTGGCACGCGAGCGAGTTGCAGCCGGATAATGCGATCAACCGGCCATGGGGGATCGCGGTGTATCTGGAGTTGGCGATCAGGACCGATGACGACGAGCTTGCGATGGTCACGGATATGTACGCCCAGACGCTGTTGCACAACGCGTGCATCAACTTTGGCAGGCCCGATCTGCTCAGCGCGTTGATCCTCAAAGACGCGATCGGGCAGCTTCGAGCCGGTGATCAGTGAGTTGAACTCTGCGGCTGACCGTTCTTCTTGTGAAAGAGCCAGGTCCGCAGGGCGGGGTTGCTGGCGAACAGTTCTTTCCATGCCTTCTCGTCGCTGTGGTAGCGGTGCGAGAGCGCCGCGGCGACCAGGCCCATGAACATGGGCTGGGGCGTGAGCGGGCGTGAGGTGAGCTCGGGGTGGAACTGGGCACCGATGAAATACGGGTGGGTGATGGTGCCCTCGGGTCCCGAGCTGGGGAGTTCGAGAATCTGCATGATGGGCTGCTGGGGGTGCCGCCCGGAGAAGATCAGGCCGCCCGCTTCGAGCTGTTCGATGTAGTTGGGATCGACTTCGTATCGGTGGCGGAAGCGTTCGTGGATGGATGTCTTGCCGCCGGCGAGGAAGTGGGCGAGGGTGTCGGGTTTGATCTGGACATCCTGGGCGCCCAGTCGCATGGTGCCGCCGAGCCCTTCGATTTTTTTCTGCTCGGGGAGCTCGGAGATGAGGGGCGAGCCGCACATCGGGTCGAACTCGGTGGAGTAGGCGTCCTTGATGCCCAGCACATTGCGTGCGAACTCGATGACGGCGACCTGGAAGCCGAGGCAGATGCCGAGGTATGGCAGACCGGTCTCGCGGGCGTGTTTGACGACCGAGATTTTGCCTTCAACTCCGCGCGATCCGAAGCCACCGGGGACAATAACGGCGTCGATGTCTTTGAGTCGCTGGGCGACATTGGAATCGCTGATGTCGGTTGTGTCGATCCAATCCTGTGCGATTTTGCAGCGGAAGTGAGCGGCGCAGTGCTCAAGTGACTTCTGGATCGAGGCGTACGCATCCATGAGCTCGGCGTACTTGCCGGTGATCGCCACGCGGATGGTGTGCTCGGGCTCAGCGGTGAGGCCGTCGACGAATGAGGACCAGCGACGACGCATCTGGTCTTCCATGCGTGCGTCGACGCGGTTGTGCAGGTCGAGGACGGAGAGGATCTCTCGGTCGAGGCCCTCGGCGCGCATCTCGTCGGGGATCTTGTAGATTGAGTCGCGGTCGTGCATGGAGAACACGCGGTTCATGGGCACATTGGAGAACATCGCGATCTTTTCCATAACCTTGGGATCGGCGGGGTTCTCGGCGCGGCAGGCGATCATGTGGGGCTGGATGCCCGATTCCATGAGGCGCTTGATGCCCAGCTGGGCGGCCTTGGATTTCTGCTCGCCAAGGGCACGGGGCTCAATGACATAGGTGAGGGCGACGAAGCAGACGCTGCCGGGGCCTTCCTCGAAGGCGAGCTCGCGGAGGGCTTCGATGTAGAAGCCGTTCTCGTAGTCGCCGACGGTGCCGCCGATCTCGACGAAGACGATGTCTGCGGGGCCCTCGCCGTCGCCACGCAGTGCGAGTTCGCGGAGTTTGCGTTTCACCTCGCCGGTGACATGGGGGATCATCTGGACATCGCGCCCGAGGTAGACGCCCTGGCGTTCGCGGTCGAGGATCTCGGAGTAGATCTGGCCCGAGGTGACGAAGTTGCGTTTGGTGAGGTTCTGGTTGAGCATGCGCTCGTAGGTGCCCAGATCCATATCGCACTCGGTGCCGTCGTCGAGGACGAAGACCTCGCCGTGGCGGTATGGGTTGAGGGTGCCCGAGTCGATGTTGAGGTAGCCCTCGCACTTGATGGGCGCGACGCGCAGTCCCTTGTCCTTGAGGACCTTGGCCATCGATGATGAGAAGATGCCCTTGCCGAGCCCGGACATGACGGTGCCGAGGATGACCACATATTTGTGGTTGCCTTTTTTGTAGCCGTCGGGGATGGGCGAGTAGTACTCAGACGCGGCCATTGAGCGGTCGTTGGCCGAGGCGAGTAGTTCGGAGCCGCTGTCGGGAGCGGCGGGTTTGTTTTTCTGAAGCGATGGGTCTTTGGCGTCTTGAGCGTCGCTTTGGGTGGGCATCCCTGATCGTACCATCACGGGCACCGGGTGTGCAAGTGGACGGCGGGCTTGGGTTCAAATCGGGTGATTTTTTTGCGCGTGGCGTTCGACGAAGGCCCGGTATTGCTCGGGGGTGTCGATGCCGGTGTGGGAAGAATCGGCAACGGCGGCCTGGATCTCATGGCCGTGCTCGAGCCATCGGAGTTGCTCCAGGGATTCCAATCGTTCGAGTTGGCCCTGCTCCATCTTCAGGTAGGTACGGATGGCGTCGACCGTATAGGCGTAGATCCCTACATGGCGGAAACGGTAGGATGGGGCCTCGTCGCGGGCGTACGGGGCGGGCGAACGCGTGAAGTAGAGGGCCCGATGAATCTCCTCGGGTGTGCAGATGCCCGGGCCGAGCACGGCCTTGACGACATTCGGGTCGTTGAATGTTGTGTCGTCGGTGATGGGTGTCACCACGGTTCCGGCGCCGAGTCCATCGACGAACATCAATGCGTGTCCCGCGGCATCGATGACTTCCGGGTCGATCTCGGGCTCATCGCCTTGGACATTCACGACGACCTGGTCGGCAGAGAGACCCAGCACGCTTGCAGCTTCGGCGATCCGGCTCGTGCCGTTGGGGTGTTCTCCGGTGAGCACTGCTTCGTAGCCGTAGAGCTCGACGGCTCGGCGAATGTCCTGTGAATCGGTCGCGACAACGACGCGTTCGATCATGGTTGCGCCGGCGGCCTGTTCACAGACATGCACGACGAGGGGTTTGCCCGTTTCGTCTGCGAGTGCCTTTGCGGGGAATCTGGTCGAGCCCATTCTCGCGGGGATGATGGCGATCGCGTTGCTCGGTTCTCGTTGCAATGGTCAGGCCTTGAGCTCTGCGAGCAGCGATTTGATCTCTTCGCGGCGGTCACGCACATCGCGGTAGCTGAAGGATTGGATCGCTATGCCTGCGGCGATCTTGTCTGCGCGTTCGGCGCACTCGATATCGTTCTCGCGTTTGGCTTTGGCGTGCAGCGCGTCCATGAGGCCGTAGCGGATATCCATGCCCAGCTCGGAGTTCTCGTCGGTCATGCCGTCGAGGGCCTGCTCGTATGTGGTGATGGCGGCGTCCTCCCATCCGCCGAGGGCACGGAATGATTTGCCCATGAGGTTGAGGACATCGCGTCGGATCTTCGGGTCGTTCTGTGCGAGCTGGAACTGCTCGATGGCCTCGTTGTATTCGCCGCGATCGAACATGATCCTGCCCAGGCGGTACTTGAGCCCGAGATCGGTCGGGTAGTTTTCGACCTGGAGTTTGAGCTCATCGGTCTGGAGCTTGTTGAACTGGGCGTTCGCCTTCTTGAGCTTCTCCTGGGCTTCCGCGTCCTCGGGGTTGTTTCTGGCTGTCGCGTTGAGCTTTTCCAGGGTTCGTCGGGCACGGGAGATCTGGATCTCGCCGGCCTGCTTTCGATAGCGGAAGGAGCCGGACTGCTTGTAGGCCTGGTTGTAGAGCGTCAGTGCTTTGAGTTCGTCGGCACCTTTCCCGCGTGCGAGCAGTGCTTTGGCGTACTTTTCGATGGTGGGGATATCGTCGGGGCGGGCTTCGTATTCGGCCTGCGAGCGTGCAACGAGCGCGTCTTTGGTTGCTCCGGTCTGGGCGACGGAGTCTTCCTGCTCGAGCTGGAGTTGCTTGTCGGCGTCACGGATGTTCTTGCGGAAGCCGCCCTTCTGCTCGTCGTCGTAGCCGCCCGATGTCATGGTGCTCTGTGCGAGCATGTTGCGGACCTGGTGCTGGAGGTCGGCATCGCCCGGATCCATGCGGCAGGCGTTCTCGCCTGCGACGGCGGCGAGCTTGAATGAGCCGGCTTCGGCGAAGGCCTCGAGCAGCTTCACGAACATGTCTTTTTTGGGCTTGGGGTCGTTGAGGGCCAGCTTCAGTGCGTGCTCGCCGAGCATGGTGGCGGCTTCGACGAGGTTGAGCTTTGATGCGGCGGTGGTGACTTTGATCGCGATCCCGGTGTCCATCCGCTTGAGCCCGAAGTCGAGCAGGGCGTTGATGAACTTGCCGACATCGCCCTTGGTTGCGATGGCGCTCTTGGTCTCTTTGCTGACGCCCTTTTTCGGGTTGCTGACGGAGAAGACCTCTGCGGAATGCAGGAAGCCCTTGAGGCCGTCCATGGAGGCGGGGTCCCATCGGAGGCCGCTGAGCCACATCTGCATGGCGTATTCGTAGTTCTCGGAGTCGTGGACTGTCCTGGCACGATCGAAGAAGGCCTTGGCCTTCTTGGGCGAGAATGACTCGGGGGGGGGAGTGCCCTCGCCGTTGTCGTCGCCATTGGAGTTGTTGTTCTTCTTGCCAAACAATGCCACGGTGTTCGCTCCTGAAACTGATCTGCCGGACATTGCCGGTCGACGAAGTGTATGCGGAATCGTGGCCCGATGCGTACACAAGCCGCACAACATCGGGTCCGGGCCGTATGATTATGGGATGAGTACGGACCTGACCCAAGTTGACCCCGCCAAGCTCCGGATTGAGCTCTATCCGACCGAGGTGCTGCGGATGAAAGCGAGCCCGCTGCCCGAGGTTGACGAATCGATGCGTGGGATTGCCATCCGGATGATCGAGCTGATGCGTGGCGCACAGGGCATCGGGCTGGCTGCGCCGCAGGTGGGGCTCCCGGTCCGCCTGTTCGTGGCCCATGTGCCCCCGGATCCCGAGGCGGATCTGGAATCGGATGGATTGCCGGAGAGCAGTGATGAGCCGCAGGTGTTCTTCAACCCTGAGATCCTCGAGTTTTCCAAGGACCTTGAGCCCTATGACGAAGGGTGTCTTTCGCTGCCCGGCATCACGGGCGAGGTCAATCGCCCGAGCACGGTGAAGATGCGGGCACTGGATCTTGAGGGCAACCCGGTCGAACTCAGTGCGACGGGATTGCTTGCCCGGTGCTGGCAGCACGAGATCGATCACCTCGACGGGGTGCTGATCCTCGACAAAATGACGCAGATGTCGCGGCTCAAGAACCGGGCACGGATCAAGTCCATGGAAAAAGCGGCGAAACGCTGAGCGGGGAGGGTCGGGCATGGATGTCGTTTTCCTCGGCTCGGGTGCGTTCGGGGTCCCCACCCTTGAGATGCTGGCGCGTGAACATCGCGTGACGGGGATTGTCACGCAGCCCGATCGCAGAGCGGGGCGGGGCGGGAAGGTGACGGCGACTCCTGTGGGTGAGTGGGCCGCGGAGCACCTGCCCGGTGTGCCGATTATCAAGCCCGAGCGGATCAATACCGATGAGGCCCGGGATGTCATCCGTGGCTGGGCCGCGGACGCGTGGGTGGTGATTGCTTACGGGCAGTATCTTGGGCAGAAGCTGCTCGCGGACCGATGGGCGATCAATCTGCACGGCAGCCGACTGCCCCGTTGGCGCGGCGCGGCCCCGATCAACGCGGCGATCGTCTCTGGCGATCTGGTTACAGGCAACAGCATCATCACGATCGACAAAGAGATGGACGCGGGTGCGGTGCTCGCCCAATCGAAGCGTGTGATCGAGCCCGACATGACGGCGGCGGTGCTTCATGACGCGTTGTCCAAAGACGGGCCGGCGCTTGTCGCGGCGGTGCTCGAGCAGCGAGCGAACGGCACGGAGACCTACACGACCCAGGATCCCTCGCAGGTGACGATTGCACCCAAGATGAGCAAGTCGGACGGCGTGGTGGACTTCAATCAGCCCGCTCGCCTGGTTGCCGCGCGGATCAATGGGCTTAACCCGTGGCCGAGCGTTGCCGTTGGGTTCCGCGACGAGATGATCAAGATCAATCGATCGAAGCCGGCGACGGCGATTTCCCAAGAACACCCCGGGACGATCGTCAGCGCCGATGAGGGCCTGGTTGCGTGCGGCGACGGGGGCACGGTTGAGTTGCTCGAGGTCCAGCCGCAGGGCAAGCGGGCGATGGATTGGCGTGCGTTCGCCAATGGACGCTCGATCGAAAGCGGCGAACGATTGATTGGCAGTCCGCTGCCGATGGAGCGAGCGGTATGAACGCGTTGACACTCTGGGATCTGTTGCCCAAACGCCAGAAACGCAAGCCTGCGGTGCGCAGGCGTGTGCAGCCGGCCCGGGTTGTGGCGAAGAAGTCCCCCACCGCGATGCAGGTGCGATACGAGGAGGTCACTCGGATGATGTTGTCGCGGTACGGCATTCGTGTGCGCAAGTGGCGCAGCTCGATGTCGGGCGTCGCGTGGCAGGTGACCTATCAGGATGGAACGGTTTCTCGGCTTATCGAATCGCCGAGGCCCAAGGGACCGATGTCGGCTGCGATCTTTCTGCACGAGATCGGTCATCATGCGATCGGGTTCGGGACCTACAAGCCGCGCTGCCTTGAGGAGTATTACGCATGGAAGTTCTCGATCGACACGATGCACGAGCTGGGGCTCAATGTGACGGATCGGGTGCACGAGCGGATGCATGACTCCCTGCATTATGCGATCGAGAAGGCGGTCCGCAGGGGGCTCAAACGCCTTCCCGGGGAGCTTGAGGCTTACAGGATGCCTCGTGAGCGGGTCCGCGGTTGATCGCGGGTGTTGTCGGATATGGGACGCATCCGTCCGATGCCGTTGTTCGAAGACGATCGGTGTGACCGAGGAAATATTCACAGGTGATCGGGTGTTTACCGTGAAACCAGAGTGAATGGAGTACACTGATGTTCATGAGTAAAACGCACGCCGTCTACACCCTTGTCCTGTTCGGTCTTTCGGTGGTCTTCGGGCTCAAGCTTGCCGGGATTGTGCTGATCCCGACGCTTGGCGGTTCTCATTCGCTCACGATGGAGGAATATCTGAGCATGTCCAGTCTTCAAAGCTCGTCAATCTCACAGTCGGGGTATGACATCACGCCGTTGAGTCCTGAGCGGATCGATACGCTCGCGAAGGATCTCACAGAGGAGGAGGCCCGGGTCATCCTGAATCAGGGCACCGAGCCGGCGTTCTGTGGCAACCTGACGGACAACAAGATGGACGGCACCTATATCTGCCGCCTGTGTGATCTGCCGTTATTCAGGAGTGACTCGAAGTTCACATCGGGCACAGGGTGGCCGAGCTTCTTCCAGCCCTTCGACGAGCAGCATGTGCTGACGCGGGCGGACAACTCGCACGGCATGTCTCGCGATGAGATCGTGTGCGCCCGCTGCGGTGGGCATCTGGGGCATGTGTTCCCGGATGGTCCAAAGCCCACGGGGCTCCGGTTCTGTGTGAACTCCGCGTCGCTCGACTTTGTTGAGGATGGTCAGGAACTGCCCGAGCAACCCATCGCCAGGGAAGTGAAGACCGCGTACTTTGCAGGAGGTTGTTTCTGGGGTGTTGAGGATCGATTCGCGCAGCTCGATGGGGTGCTCGACGCGGTGTCGGGCTACCAGGGCGGCAACGATGACAGCCCGAGCTACAAGGAAGTCTGCAGCGGCGCAACCGGGCATGCGGAATCGGTGATGCTCCGTTATGATCCGACGAAAATCAGCTACGAAGAACTCCTCGCGTTCTTCTTCAAGATCCACAACCCGACGCAGGGGAACCGCCAGGGGCCTGACATCGGCACGCAGTATCGCTCGGCGATCTACCCGGTTGATGAGGCACAGATGGTCGCGGCCAAGGCGTTCGTCGAGGCCCAGCAGCAGAAGGGCAAGTGGTCGGACAAGACCATCACCACCGAGATCAAGATGGCACCCAAGTTTTACAAGGCCGAGGATTACCATCAGGACTATCACCTGAAGCACGGCGGGCACTGCCCGATCCCCGACTGATCTGATCTTGATTCAAGTTAAAAGGCCTCCCGAATGGGAGGCCTTTTTCATGGGTTTGGATCGGTTTCAACCGAGTGCCTGGTCGAGATCGGCGATGAGGTCTTCGACACCCTCGATGCCTACGCTGAGTCGCACGAGGTTGTCGGTGATGCCCAGCTTGGCCCGCTGGTCGGCAGGGACCGAGGCGTGGGTCATGATCGCGGGGTGTTCGATGAGGGACTCAACGCCGCCGAGTGACTCAGCACATGCGAAGAGGTGGGTTTTTTCGAGCATCGCACGCGATTCTTCGAGCCCGCCCTTGATGTAGATGGTGATCATGCCGCCGAATCCACACATCTGACGCTTGGCCAGTTCGTGCTGGGGATGGGTTTCGAGCCCGGGGTAGATGACCTTCTCGACCTTTGGATGGTTGTTGAGATGATCCGCGATCTTGGCGGCGTTTTCGCAGTGGCGCTGCATGCGGACATGGAGCGTCTTGGTCGAGCGGAGCAGCAGGAAGCACTCCATGATGCCGGGGACGGCGCCCTCGGAGAGCTGGATGAACTTGAGTCGCTTGTGCAGGTCCGCGTCGTTGGTGACGAGCACGCCGCCAATCGAGTCGCTGTGGCCGCCGATGTACTTGGTGGTTGAATGGCAGACGATGTCGGCACCCAGGGCCAGTGGGTTCTGGAGGAACGGTGTCGCGAAGGTGTTGTCAACCGCAAGTATGACCTTGTTCGCCTTGGCGATCTCGGCGACGGCCTTGATGTCCGCGATCTTGAGCGTCGGGTTGGTCGGGGTTTCGAGCCAGATGAGCTTGGTGCGCTCGTCGATGGCTTCGTTGACCGCGTCGAGGTCGGTCATGTCCACCATCACGGTCTCGATTCCCAACTGGGCAAAGACACGGTTGAAGAGCCGGTTGGTGCCGCCGTACACATCATCGCCGAGCAGGACCTTATCACCCGAGCTGAGCAGGTGAATCACCGCGCCGGTCGCGGCGACACCTGAGGAGAAGCAGAGCCCGTGCTTGCCACCCTCGAGATTGGCGATATTGGCTTCGAGCGCTGCCCGGGTGGGGTTGGCGGCGCGGGAGTAGTCGTACTCGCCGATGATTTTGCCCGGCGACTGCTGGACATAGGTCGAGGTCTGGTAGATGGGCGTCATGATGGCGCCGGTGGTCGGGTCGGGGCGTTGGCCGGCGTGGATGGCGCGGGTCCCGAAATCGTGGGTGCCTGAAACTTCCATGTATCGCTGTCCTTGTCTGGGTGTGTGGCGATCAGTGCTTGCTGTTGATCTTGCCGAGGTGTTCGATGAGATCGATCTTGGAGATGACGCCCTTGATGTCCGCGCCGTCGATGACGATGGCGACATGGTCGGTCTCGAAGATGCCGTAGAGCTCTTCGACCCGGGCCTTGGGGTGCAGGAGCCCGCCGATTGGGTTCATGATGTCCTTGGCGGGTGTGTTCATGGCGATGGAGTTGCCGTGGAGTCCGCGGAGCACATCCACCTCGTGGATGATGCCCACCGGTTTGCCGTTCGCGTCGATGACCGGGACCTGGGAGATGCCGTTGTCACGCAGGGCGCTGACAGCATCGCTGACCTTGGCACTCTCGGGGATCGTGACGACGCTGGCTCTTGGCTTGATGAGGTCCTCGATGAGCCCCAAACCCTTCTCGGGCTCGAGGAAGCCGTGCATCTTCATCCACTCGTCGCTGAGGTACTTGGTGACATAGCGGGTGCCCGAGTCGGGGCAGATCACGACGACGGTCTTGCCGGGGCCCATCTCTTTGGCGACCTTGCAGGCGATGTGGACCATGCCGCCCGACGAGCCGCCGCAGAAGAGACCCTCCTCGCGGGTCAATCGGCGTGCCATGGTGAAGCACTCGTAATCGTTGACCTGGTACATCTCATCGACGACACTGGGATCGAACGCTTCGCACTTGATGTCTTCGCCGAGCCCCTCGACCTTGTAGACATAGGGGGTCGGGAGGGTGCCGGTCTTGAAGTAGTGGTAGTGCACCGAGCCGAGGGGGTCGACACCGATGATCTGGGCTTTGGAGCCCATCTTTTTGAAGTATCGCCCGATGCCCGAGACGGTGCCGCCGGTTCCGGTGCCGACCACGATCGCGTCGACTTTGCCGCCGTCGGTCTGCTCGTAGATCTCTCTGCCGGTGAGGACTTCATGGGCCTCGATGTTCCACTGCGAGTGGTACTGGTCCATGTAGAACGAGTTTGGGGTCTCGCTTGCGACGCGCTTGGCGACATTGACATAGTGATCGGGCGAATCGCCGGGCACATCGGTGGGCGTGATGATGACGGTGGCGCCGAAGGCACGCAGCCCGTCGATCTTCTCCTGGCTCATCTTGTCGGGCATGGTGAAGACGGCCTTGTAGCCCTTGACGGCCGCGGTCATGGCGGCGCCCATGCCGGTGTTGCCCGATGTGTTCTCGACGATGGTGCCGCCGGGCTTGAGCAGGCCTTCTTCTTCGGCCCGATTGATGATGTAGCAGGCCATGCGGTCCTTGATGGAGCCGGCGGGGTTCATGAACTCGCATTTGGCATAGAGCGTGGCGGAGCCGGGTTCGACGACCTTGTTGAGCTTTACAAGGGGCGTGTTGCCGATGGCATCGAGGATGTTGTCAACGATCGGTGCGGTACAGGTCTTCAGTGCGCTGGGCGTGGTGGCGGTTTGCATGCCGTAGTGTAGGGTCGAATACCTCGAAACGGACACCCTGATCGGGTATAGAAACACCCCCGGCAGGATTCGAACCTGCGACCGTCGGATTAGAAGTCCGGTGCTCTATCCAGCTGAGCTACGGGGGCAAACAAATCCACTGTTCGTTGGCTTTGCGGGCCGGAACTGGCCGATTTGTGGTGCATGATGATAGCCCAGCGTTTAATCGTCCTGTTTGTGTTCACATATACGATTTCGCTTGTTCGAGGCGGGGAATCACGCCCGATCGCCCTTCGTGTTGCGACATTCAATGTCGAGGACATCCGGAGCAGCGATCTGGAGAATGGTGACAACGAGCGTCTGCGGGCGATCGCTTCGGTGATCCAGCGGATGCGTCCAAACATCATCCTGCTCAACGAGATCGCGGTGCATGTTGGCGAGGGGCCGAGCAACGCGGAGAAGTTCGTGTACCACTACCTCGCGGCATCACAGGGCGATGGGCTCGAGCCCATCCGGTTTGAGAGTTACACCCCGGCGACGAACACGGGTGTGCATTCGGGTTTCGATCTCGACAACTCTGGAACGATCGATGCGGCGGTTCCTGAGCAGACAACGGATCGTCAGACGCCCGCGCAGCGGGCGTACGGCAATGACTGCTTCGGTTTCGGGACTTTCCCCGGGCAGTACGGCATGGCCCTGCTCGTTGATCCGCGTCTCAAGATCAGGACCCAGTCTATCCGTACCTTCCAGCAGTTCCTCTGGAGGGATCTGCCCGGGCACCGCGCACCGACGAACGAGGACGGGTCGGCATGGTACAGCCCGGACGCGTGGGCCGCGATGCGGCTGGCGTCCAAGAACTTCGCAGACGTGCCGATCGAACTGCCGAACGGTACGGTGGTGCATGCGTTGATCTCGCATCCGACACCGCCCGCCTTTGACGGGCCTGAAAAACGCAATGTGCTCCGTAATCATGATGAGATCCGGCTGCTGCGGGCGTACATCGACGGCGATGAGGCGTTGTATGACGATGCCGGGAAGAGCGGCGGGATTGGTGATGATGCGTTGTTCGTGATCCTTGGCGATCTCAACGCAGACCCTGCGGATGGGAGCAGTGTCGAGATGACCATGTTCTCCCAGCTGTTGTCCTCGGAGCGGCTCGCGTCCGATCTGCACCCCGGCTCTTCGATCCGCGTAGATGGGCTTGATCGCACGGACACGGCACGATTCGGGCTGCGGGTGGACTATGTGCTGCCTTCTGCGGGCATCACGGTCACGGACTCGGGCGTGTGGCGTGATGCTGGTGATCTGGACCGCTTCCCTTCGGATCATTTCCCCGTGTGGGCTGAGGTGATCGTGCCCTGAAGGACTAGGATTGGGTGTGAGCAGCCCGACACAAAGCGAAACGATCTCAGCCGCCCGAGTGGATGCGGATGCGCCACCGGCCTCGGTGTTTTCCGCGTGCAAGGAGCTGACCAAGCCGGGGATCACCAAGCTGGTGACCATCACGGCGCTGGTCGGACTTGGGCTCGGCGGTTTGCACTACGGCGGGCTGGGCGTTTGGGATTGGGTCCGGCTGATTCTCGGTGTAGGCATCGGTACGGCGATCGCGTCCGGGGGCGCGAATGCGCTCAATATGTGGTACGAGTCTGATCGTGATGCGATGATGCGTCGCACGAGGGTGCGTCCGATCCCGTCAAAGCGACTCACGCCCCGGTTCGTCCTGCTTTTCGGGCTGGCGATGACCATACTGGGGTGCGTGGTGCTCGGGGTGACCGCCGGGATGCTGCCCGCGCTGGTGTCGCTGGTAACCGCGGCGTCGTATGTGCTGATTTACACGCCGCTCAAACCGATCACGATTACCAACACGCTGATCGGTGCGGTGCCCGGAGCGCTGCCGACCATGATCGGGACGACGGCGGTTGCCGCGGGGACCGGCTTTGAGCCGCTGGCGGATCCGGTGGGGCTTATGTTGTTCTGCATCATGTTCCTCTGGCAGCTGCCCCACTTCTTCGCGATCGCGTGGATGTGCCGGGTTGATTACGAGTCGGGCGGGTTCCGGATGCTGCCGATTGTTGATCCGGTCGGGAATCACACGGCTGCGACGATGCTGATCACCTCGGCGCTGCTGATCCCGGCGGGGTTGGCACCGCTCTGGATCACGCCCGAGCTTTCGGGCTGGGCGACGGGGACGGCTTCGGTCGTTCTGGGTCTGATGCTTGTGTGGTTGAGCCTGCGGTTTGCGATCACACGCACGGATCGTGCCGCGCGGGTGGCCTTCTTCGGTTCGATCATCCACCTCCCCGTGTACCTGATCGTGCTGGTCGCCGAGGCGGGTGTGCGAGGGCTGCTGCTGTGAGCGCGATCGATCTGCGTGACCTGCGTGTGGTGTATCGACGCAAGGGCGAAGCGGATCGTGTTGCGCTCGATGGGTTTTCGCTCGAAGCGGATAACGAGATGCTGGCGTTGCTCGGACCCAACGGGTCAGGGAAATCCACGCTGATGGGTGTGATCGCGCAGACGATCCGGCCAGAATCAGGCGAGGTCATCGAGCCGAAGTCGCGCTGCGGGCTGTGCGTTGTCTTTCAGACCCCGGCGCTCGACGCCCTGCTCACGGTGCGTGAGAACCTGCTGATCGCGGGTGCGTTGCACGGGATCGATCGTGCTACGACGAAGGTTCGGATCGAATCCATATCCCACGAGTTGGGGATCGGGGATCGGCTCCACGAGCAGGTCCGTCATCTGTCCGGCGGGCTGGCGCGGAGGGCGGACCTGGCGCGGGCGCTGGTCCCCCACCCGAGCGTGCTGCTTCTCGATGAGCCGACGACGGGCTTGGATATCGACGCGCGTCGGTCGTTCTGGGAATCGATGAGCCGTGTGCGGGCTCGGCTGGGCATGACGGTGCTGCTCGCGACGCATCTCATCGACGAGGCCGAGCGGGCTGAGCGTGTGCTGATGATGCGTGAGGGGCACCGGGTGTGCCTCGACACGCCCGAGGCACTGCGTCACTCGCTCGGTGAGCGTGTTTTGCGGATCAGTGTCTCCGATGATGCGGAGCTTGAGGCGGTCGGTTCGTGGCTCAGCGGGAAGGGCCTTATGTCGCATCGTGTTGATCGGATGCTGATTGTGCCCGATGCCGGGGCGGAATATCTGGAGGGCTGCCCCGCTGTATCCGCTGCGTTCACGCTTGCTCCACCGAGTCTCGAGGATGTGTACTCCATCCGAACCCACACGGGGGGAACAGCGTGAGTGGTACGGGAGCGATGATGGCGCTTTGCAAGCGGGAACTGATCCGGCAGGTGCGTCAGCCCTCGCGTGTGGTCGCGTCGGTGGCGACGCCCATGCTGATCTGGCTGTTCATCGTCGGTGGCTTTTCCAAAGCAGTTGGCGAAGTCGGGGGCGGTCGATCGAATCTCACGGCGTACACCATCCCGGGGATGGCATCATTGACCGTGATGTTCGCTTCGATCTTTGCCGCGATCTCGCTGATCCAGGACCGGCATGACGGGGTTCTGCGTGCGGCGCTGGTCTCGCCCGCTCCGGGTTGGTCGATCGCGCTGAGCAAGATCGGGGCGGGGAGTCTGCTGGCGCTGATTCAGGCCCTGATCGTGCTGCTCACCCTGCCGCTGCTCGGCGTTGAGTTGACACCGGTCGGCGTGCTGGGCGCGATCGCGGCGCTCGCATGCATTTCCTGTGCGCTCATCGGGCTCGGTTTGGCGATGGCGTGGATCGTCGATTCCTCGCAGGGGTTCCACGGTGTGATGAACGCTTTGCTCATGCCCATGTGGCTGCTCTCGGGGGCGATGTTCCCGGTGGAGGAAGCCGCGGGCTGGTTGCGTGTGGTTGCCCTGCTGAACCCGCTGACATGGGCCCACACGGCAATGCGGAACGCGCTGGGGATGAGCGATGAGCTCAGCCCCTTGATCGCGTGGTCGGTGACGCTCGGCTTTGCGGTATTCGGGGTGATGCTGGGCACCTGGGCGATCTCCCGCTCGCGCCAAACCTCCTGAGAACCCATGCGTACGATTGTGTATGAACCCACGCGTACTCGTTCGTTCGATGATCCTGCTCGTTCTGACCTTCATCGGGATCATGATCTATTGGTTCGCTTTCGCGCCCAAGCCGGGGATGCCCCGGGATCAGATCATCGATCTCAACTCGAATGAAAACCCCTACTCCCAGCTTTTTATCCCGAGCTTCACGCTCGAGGATCGTGAGGGGAACTCGTTTGACCAGACTTTTCTTGAGGGTCGCTATACGGTTGTCGATTTCTTCTACACGAGCTGCCCGCTGATCTGCCCGGGGATGTCCGCGGCGATGCGTGATATTCAGGATGCGACACAGGGCACGGGTGTGCAGCTGCTGAGTATCTCGATCGATCCGGAGGTGGATACACCTGCGGTCATGAAGCCGTACGCGGACGGGTTTCGGGCTGATCCGCAGCGTTGGAAGTTCGGACGCGGGACTCCGGACATGACGGAGATTCTGCTCATGGGGGTGAACTTCCACCTCGGCGAACTCAATCAGGATGACGGGTTCCGCAATATCGATCATCCGTCATCGCTGCTTCTGGTCGGACCCGACCGGCATGTGATCGGGCTCTATCGATACAGCGACCCCGATGAGGTCAACGCCCTCATCGAAAAAGCCCGCGAACTCGCGGGCTGATTGAGTGGGCTGAGCACACTGATCACCGGGCCGCTTTGATCGCCGCCTCGATTTCGCTGACGGTCTTGGGGATCATCGACGAGAGGTTTTTGTTGCCGTTCTCGGTGACAAGGATGTCGTCTTCGATGCGGATGCCGATCGATTTGTCCTGGAGGTACATCCCTGGCTCGATGGTGACGACCATGCCCGGCTTGAGCTTGACATCGGGCGATGGGTCGTGCGTCTCGAGACCGAGATGGTGCCCGACGCCGTGGAGGTACTGGTCGCCGTAGCCGGCGTCGCGGATGACCTTGCGGGATGCCTCGTCGACCTGGGCCATGGTGGCGCCGGGCTTGACGGCTTTGATCGCGGCCTGCTGGGATTTGAGGACGATGTTGTAGAGCTTGGCCTGCTCGGGGGTGAACTTGCCGCTGACGGGGACGGTGCGGGTGATGTCGGAGGCGTATCCGTTGATCTCTGCGCCGCTGTCGACAACGATGAGATCGCCGGCTTTGGTGGTTCCAGTGTTCTCTTTGTAGTGCAGAACTGTGGCGTTGTGGCCCGAGCCGACGATCGGGTCGAACGCGTTGCGGATGGAGCCCGCTTCGGCAAAGCCCGCGACGAGGGCGTTGTGCAGTTCGCGTTCGTTCACTCCGGGCTTGAGTTTGGCAAAGAGGCGATTGAGCCCGTTGTGGGTTGCCTTGATCGCGGTGGTGATCTGCTTGATCTCGGCGGGACTCTTGACGAGGCGCAGGGCTGTGATGGTGTCGCTCTTGTCCAGGATCGAGCAGCCCGGCATGCGGGCCGCGACCTTCTGGAAGATCTCCAGATCCGGCGTGATCGGCTGGGTATAGGCGGCAGTCGGGTGGAGCAGAGCGAGCTTCTTTGTACGCCGTGCTGCCTCGGTCAGGAAGCGTGGGAGTGAGAGCGTGCGCAAAACGGTGTCGAACCCGTATCGGTCACGCAGTTCCTGCGAGATGTGGTCTCGGTAGCCGTCCCAGATGTCCATCTCGGGGTTGACGGGTTTGAGAAACAGGATGGTTCGGCGTTTGGGGTTCGGGTTGCCCGGATCGAAGAGCACGATCGCGCCGGGTTCGTCCGCGATGCCGGTGAGGTAGCGGAAGTCCATGTCGGGGAACCACTCGCCGCGGAGCGGCGGTGCGCCGTTGCCGGCAAAGACCAACCCAACACTGTCTTTGAGCGCGGCGTTGATCTTTTTGCGTCGGGCCTGATACTCGGAAACTTTGATCGCGGTGTCCATGCGGGTGTCCTTACTGCGGTGTGTTGCTGATGCCCAGGGCATTGTGCAGCGCGGCGCGTGCCTCTTCGGAACGCATCGCGCGTTTCCCGAATCCCATCACGCCGCCGGCTTCGACGGCTTCCTGGAGCGATTCGGGGAAGTTTGAAATGAGCATCATCGGCGGGTTGCCGCCGCTGTGGCGGCGGATGAGATCGATGCCCGAGGTGTCGGGGAACGAGCCGTCGAGCACGCGATTGACAAGGTGGAGGTCATACTCCCTGATGCGTGAGTGGAACTCGGTCTGTGACGAGATCAGATCGATCTCTGCACCTGAGACGAAGCCCATGACGGAGCTTTTGAGGGCGAACGCGTCCGGGCCACAATGGCCAACGAGCGATACACGAACCGTTTCTGTTGAACTCATGGTGTCTCTCCGGGTCGGTCGGATTCATGTTGTGCATGTGTGAATGTAACAAGGTCGGCATGCACCCTGGCAAGGATAGGACCGATCCTGTGGTGGTTCGGATCGGTAGACACTGATTTGACCGCGTTGATCCATGCGTTGATTGCCCGACGGGTGATGCCATCAGCACCTTTGCCGGCGAGTACGGATTCGCAGTAGCTCCCTGGGAGATAGCCGAGCAGGAGCTCGGGTTGCTCACGCAGAGTGGCTCGGGACCATGACCATCTGTCCTGATGCTGTTGGAGCAACGAAGCGAGCTGGTTGTCGATTAGATTCTGCATCGCCACCAGATCACTGGCCCACGAGCTGGCATGGACGGCGATATCAGGATCGATGCTTCGCATAATCGGCAGCAGATCGTGGCGGATCCTGTTGCGGAGGTACTGCTTGTCTTGGTTTGTGGTGTCTTCGCGCCAGCTGATTTCAAGTTCGGTCAGCATGGTCTGTGATTCGGCGCGTGTGACCTCGAGCATCGGGCGAAGCAGCTGGTGCGAACCGATCGCACGCTTTGGTTGCATTCCGCCCATTCCACGGGTTCCTGAGCCGCGCATGAGGTGGATGAGCAGTGTTTCGAGCTGATCATCGGCGTGGTGTCCGGTAGCGATGTATGGGCATTCGTTTGATTGCGCGAGTGTCTGCAGCGCGGTGTACCGTGCGGCTCTGGCGTTGGCTTCCGTGTTTCCAGGGCGATCCGAGACGGCGACAGAGGTGTGCACAAATCGCATCCGCAATTTGCCCGCGAGGGCTTGGGCAGCGGCGAGGTCCGCGCGGGTTTCATCGAGGGGGCGGAGGTCGTGTTGGACATGGGCGATGACACAGGACTCGGGTACCTGCGCCAGTGCGACGGCCAGTGCGACGGAATCGGCACCCCCGCTGCATGCGATCAAGGTTCGTCGCTCATGGTCTCGGGTTTGCTTGCCCCCGCTGAGGGCACGCCAGCGGCGCAGGATCCGCGCTGCGGTTGGGTGTCCACGCCCAATCTGGTGGTGCATGTCTCGGCCGGGTTCGTGTGTGCTTGCATCACTCACAGACGGATGATAGAGTGGATCGGTCACAGAGCGATCCCAAACACATCGGAGTCTCACGCGTGCAACTCGGACCCGACACGCCTGCTGCAGAGCAGCAGGATACCAGTCTCGATACCGCTCAGTCCTCGACTGAGGGCGATCTGTCGGCCCAGACCGGCACAGGCGTTGAACCTAGTGGGGTTCAGGGCTGGCTCGACCAGTTCCGAGCGGAGAACTCGATGCTGCCCAATATCCTGATCATCGGGGCGATGGTGCTGCTCGTTATTCTCGTCATGCGATCGCTCCACAGGACCTCGCGGGCCAATAAGCGTCGCAGCAACGCGATGGGCACCCCGTCCGAGCGGATCGCGGAACTTCACGAGCAGGCCCATCAGAGCATGGAGCCGAGCCGGAAGCTGATGGTCGATGCGGAGGACATTGCACGCCGATTGGGTGCCGCCCTGGACAACAAAGCCGCGCGGCTGGAACTGCTGATCGAGGAGGCGGACGCCAAGCTTGACCAGCTCAACCGCGCGATGGCCAGGCAGCCCGAACGGCAGCGATCTCCGGATTCGGGCCCTGCGGGTGAGACAGCTTCAACGACATCAAACACCGGGCGCACGCTCGATCCATCATTGCTCGATCGGGCTCGGGTGGAACAGGATATCGAGGACCGGCAATCACGCGTGGCGGGTCGCATTGCTCCGGCAGAAACAACGACGGTCGATCGTCCGGAACCGGAATCGGTGCCTGAGATTTCGATCTCGGATCAGATTCACGCGCTCGCCCAATCAGGGAAATCGAGCCGGGACATCGCGACGGAGCTTCAGCAGCCGATCGGCCAGGTGGAACTGATTCTGAATCTCCGCAAGCGTGCCGAGCACTCCTGATCGTCATTTGACCCAGTCGCGTTCGACACGCATCCCGCTGGGGATGGTGTTCGCGCTGCCTGTCTCGATCATGCTCGCAACGGGGTAGGCCGTGTAATCGAGCGAGAACGCGCCCGCAGGGCGATGGTTTCCCGACAGGCCGAGCCCGCCGAAGGGCAGCTTCGAGCTGGCGCCAGCGGTTCCGCAGTTGATGTTCCTGCAGCCGGCGCGACACTCGTTGAGGAATCGATCCTGCAGCGATTCGTCCGCTGTGAATATCGAAGCGCTGAGCCCGTAACGAGTCGCGTTGGCTTGAACGAGTGCGTCTTCGAAGGAGTCGGCAACGCTGACTCGAAGCAGCGGGCCGAAGACCTCTTCGTCGCAGCCGGCATCATCCTCGTCGAGAGAGAATCGTTCGACCTGCGTGATGCCGGGGGTGATGAACCATCCATCGCGATCGGGCATACGGGTGGATTCCATGAGCACCCGACCGCCGTTGGCCGCGATGCGTTCCTGAAACCTGAGCACGCTGTCGAGGGCTTCCTCGCTGATGATGGGCCCCATGAAGACGGGTTCATCGGCGCGTGGATCACCGATGAGCAGATTCGAGGCTGCTTTGATGATGGCGGGGATGAGGGTGTCCGCGATATCACGATGGACGATGAGCCGGCGCGTGCTTGTGCAACGCTGACCGGTGGTGTTGAATGCGCAGCGGGTGATCTCAACGACCGCCTGGAACAGGTCTGCGTCTGGCATGACGATCGCCGGGTTGTTCCCGCCCATCTCCAGCGCGATGATTTTTCCGGGCTGATCGAGGTTCGCCTGCATGATTGCGCGGCCGGCACCCCATGATCCGGTGAAGAGCACGCCGTCGACTTCGGGGTTTGTGCAGAGGGCGACGGATTCCTCGACGGCTCCGTGCACAAGGTTGATGACGCCCTGAGGGGCACCGTGCGATTCGAGTGCTTGCTGCAGCATCTCGACCAACAGCTGTCCGACCGCGGGGGCCTTGTCGGACGGCTTGAAGACGATCGTGTTGCCCGTGAGCAGCGCGGGGACGATGTGTCCGTTGGGGAGGTGTGCCGGGAAGTTGAACGGTCCCACGACGGCCATCACGCCGTGGGGTCTGAAGTGGCAGCGAGCCCGCTTTGTCTCGTTGAGATTGAACTCGAAGTCGGTTACACGATGCCGGCCGCTCCATTCACCCTCTTCGAGGGTGATGTCAACCTTGGCCGCGATCAGGTTGGCCTCGCCGATGGATTCCCAGAGTGCTTTGCCGGTCTCATCAGAGATCAGCGAGCCGAGTTCAGAGGCGCGGGACTTGGCGATCTCCTGGAAGCTGCGAAGGATCGCGACGCGTTGATCGATGCTCGTTGCGGACCATGCGGGTGAGGCGTGGCGTGCGGCGGCCACGGCGCGATTGACCGCCTCCACGCTGGATGTCCCCGCCCAGACGGCATGAGCCGGGTGTGCGGGCATTGTTGAAACGATCGCGTTCCCGGAGAGGGGTTCCCACTGGCCTGCGATCAGGTTCTTCGCGTCGATGCGCTCACGCTGAGCGTGATTGGGAGTCATGTCTGCTTCTCCGAATTAAATGGATCAGGCGGTGTTGCGCTTGGCGGGTGCCGTTTTTTTGCGTGTCGAACTGCCCGGCTTCTTCGTCGATTTCTTCGCTGCCTTCTTCTTCGTGTCGCTGTTCGCACTCGTAGAACGCTTGCGAGCGGATGCGGGTTTTCCGGGTTCCAGAGGGATCCGCATGGGCGTGCAGCCGGCATTGGCACCGGGCTCAGCGTGGAGGGCGACCATGACCTCGGAGGTGAGCCGGAGCTTGCCCGTTCGATCGACTTTAAACGCGCACTGAACGGCTCGGAAGTCGCCGTCGTTGTTCAGGTATGAGATGATTCCAGCCTGATCGGTCTGCTCGTGCTTGATCGTCGGGCCGAGTTCAGCGCTGAAGGTGTCTCGCACGAGTTGGACATCGTCCGTGTTCACGGTGAGATAGGGGCCGCCGTCGAACGGGTCAACAAACCCGCTGTATGCGAAACCGAGGCGTTCGAGCATGCGCCGGGCGGGTATCGTGTCCGGTCCGACCTCGCCGATCTGCGCTCGCGCCTGGGGAGGGAGCAGGGAGAGATGGATATCGCCCTCGGGGAGCAGATCAGTCATGAACGCGCGCGAGTACTGGCAGAAACGGTCCGCCTCGTCGTAGCTGAGCGGGATGAATCGTCTGCCCAACGAGTCCCAGACGAGCGACTCGCCCTTGCTGGTGATCGGGGCCATCATCTCAGCGAGGATCGTCGGGCGGAACATCTTGCGATGCAGCCCGATGAAGTGGAAACGGACGAGCGAAATGAATCGTCCGAGCTTGAGCTTGTGGCCGCGGAAGCTTGGCTGCAGGATGAGGCCGCCGAGTTCGCTCGGCCCTGTCTCGTCGAGGTGTACACGGGCCACCGTGTGCTTGGTGCCGAACTTGAGGTCCTCGGCGTACTTCTCGCGTGTCTCGAGCTTAAAGCAGACATTGGGCTGGCCCGGGCCGCCCATCTGAGAAACAACCTGCGAGCTGCCGATGCAGCCCTCGGAGTTGAGTTCCTCGATCACAAACATGAAGATATCGGCCTGGGCGGTTTTCTGTGAGATGCCGCCGGTGTTCTCGTGTGGCTCGGGGCGGTGGACGGTCTTGGCATCGCGTGCTGCGCGGAGGAAGCTCTGGCGTGAGTTGCGGATCTTGCCGGCGATGATCTCCTGATCTGGTGGGAGGTTGATGAAATGGACCATCTTGGAGAGCTTGTGGAGCGTGGGCAGGTCCGAGGCCATCGCGCGGCGGATCACGAACTGGGGTGATGATCTGGACATGGATCAGCCCTCCTGCGCGACGCGCCCAAGGGCGCGCTCGAGACATTCGAACACACGGGGCCAGTCTTCCTTCTTCATCACCGGAAGCGGCGGGAGCATGCGGACATGGAACGGGCCGTGACCGCAGTAGAAGGTGATGACACCTTCGTCGTATGCGTGCTTGCAGGTCTTCATAACCTTGGCTTTGTCGCCGCCGAAGGGGGTGAGCTTCATCATGCCGCCCACGCCGCCCATGAGTTCCCTGGTGTGCGGGGCATCGGGGAACCAGTCGGGGTGCTTGCTGATCAGCTTGCTGACCTGAGAGCGGAACTCGGCATGGTGCTGGGCGAACTTCCCCTTTGGTCCATAGAAGTCGCCCTTGCTGAGTTCGTCGAGCAGGAGTGAGCCGACGGTGAAGTCGCTTGTGTTGCCTGTGAATGTGCCGCTGAGGAGTCCGGGCTTGGGGTTGTATCGTTCGGTCCAGAGCGTGGCGCAGGCCTGAGTCATCTTTCCGACGCAGAATACATCGACATATTCGCCCAGGTCGTATTGCTCATAGGCGAACATGGATTCCGTGCGTCCGAATGCCTGGATCTCGTCGTCCCAGATCGCGATGCCGTTGGCCCGGCAGATATCCATAAGGGCTTTGAAGAAGTCTCGCTTGGCGACATTGAATCCGCCCTCGCCCTGGACTAGCTCGAAGATGAAGCACGCGTGCTGCTTGGGGTATCGGTCGATGTATTCCTGCAACCGGGCGACACAATAGTCGGTGTACTTGCCCGCACCTCCGAACTCCTCGGCGATCGATTCATTCCAGAAGGGGATGTAGTCGACCTGAGTCGAGAGCGGGATGCCCATGCGGCCGCCGGCGGAGTCGCCGATCTGTGCCATGGTGACGCTGCGACCCATGAAGCAATGCTCGAATGCGAGAACACGGGATGCCGGTGCGTGCTTCTGGTAGCAGACCTTGATGGCGCTCTCGTTGGCCATGGCTCCGCTTGTGGTGATGAACGCGTGCTTGAGCTCGGAGCCACGGGATGCGAGCTTGAGGAGCTTCTCTCCGAACTCGTAGGCACCGAAGTTGGTCTGCAGATTGCCGTGCTTGGTTGCTTCATTGATCCCGGCGAGGAGCTGGGCCTTGATGACCTTGGGGTTGCCGTGTCCGAGGAAGTGGACACCGATGCCCGTGAGCATGTCCCATTTCACGGAGCCGTCGGCCATCTCGACCAGCGCGCCGTTGCCCGCGCCTGAGCCGAGCGAGGTGTATACAAGGTTGTTGCCCTTGACGGCCTTGCATCGTTCGATGATCGATTTGAACGACTCGGCGAGGTCCGGGTTAGGTGCTTTGATATCGGTGATGGAGCGGTTGTGCTCCATCACCTGTTCGACCAGCGCGTCGATGCTCGCGTTGATGGCGGGATCGGAGTGGATTTCACTGCCTGTGGTCTTGTTGTTTGCCGTCGTTGATGCCGTCATGACATTGCTCCTCGTGATTTGTGAATGAGGGTTACAGTGCCGCGGAACCGCCTGCCGAGAGGCGCGCGATGAGAATCGCGAGCAGCTGGCAGCGTTCAACGAGGCTGGAGAGTTCGATCCATTCGTCTTTGGTGTGCAGCCCGCCGCCTCGTACGCCGAGCGTATCGATGGTGGGCAGCCCGGCGTTCTGCATGACATTCCCGTCACACACGCCGCCGGTCGATTTGAATGGGAGTTTTTGCCCGAGCGCCTCCGCCACCGCGCGTGCCCGCAGCGCCAACGCTTCGGTCTGTGGGATCAGCGGCTTGGCGGGGCGGTTGAAGCTCCGACGCACGATCACCCTGGGGGTCGCGTCGGGATCGGTCTGGAGGGCGTCGAGTTGCACGGCAAGTTCATCGGCAATCGCCTGATCCGCGAATCGTACATTCCCCCATGCCGCGGCAGAATCCGGGACCGCGTTCGTCGCGACCCCACCCCGCAGAGGTCCGATACTCAGGATTTTGCCCCTGCTGGGCTCTGGGAACTTCGCCGATTCGGTGATGCAGCGAGCCAGTTCGACCACGGCAGAGACGCCTTCGGTGAAGGCACGCCCGACATGAGCGCTGCGTCCGACGGTCTCGATCATGAACTGGCCCGATCCCACACGCTCGATCGCCAACTCGCCGCCGGGGAGCGCGGGTTCCAACGCGATCCCGTAGTCGTGCCCTCTGGCCTGCTCCGCGAGGGCCTGCTCGCTGTGGTAGGTGCCCGTCTCCTCGTCGGCGTTCATGGTGAATGTCCAGTTTGCGGGCACGCCGCAGTCTTCAAGGGCTTCGAGCGCTGCCATCGCGATGACCAGCCCGCCCTTCATATCCACGCAACCGGGTCCGACGGCGGTTTTCCCGTCCGTCGCAATATTGAGGTTCAGAAAATCGCCCTTCGGATCGTGAACCGTATCGAGGTGGCCGGCGATCATGACACGGTTCTGCGTTGCTCCATTGAGACGTTCACACACCGCCGTGGGCGGGGTGTAGTCGCTCTGTTGCCCGCTGAGGAGCCAATCAGGCTTCGGGTCGCCCGGGATCATGTGGGTGACGGCACCGAGCTCCTTGAGACGCAGTCCGAACCGCTCGCGAGTCTCTTCGATCCCGGGTTGATTGTTGCCGCCGGTCGGTATCTCAACATGCAAGCGGAGATCTTCGAGCAGATCGTGGGCCCGCTGCTCGATGCTTCTGGCGATGCGTTGTTCTTGTTCTGTCAGTTGCACGGGCGAGTGTATGGGGTCCGCAAATCGGGCTTCCAGCGCCGCGAAGGGCGATTTGGAGTGATCACGGTTTAAACTCAATAGGGCATGATGCGGGGATGAAATTCTTGGCGGCGTTCGTCACTGTTCATCGTTGTAGAGTCGGCCGAGATCGATCACCGCCCCGTTGGCGAAGTACACATCCACATTCAGTTCGTCCTTGCTCATCGAGGTCAGTACCACGCTGGTCCTGCCCGAGTTGGCGGCGTTAACCAGATCGGTGCTGGAGGGTCCGGCGTAGCGAGCGTTGTTGCGGGAATCCACATGGAAGTGGTAATGGGCGAGCGCTCGGTCGCTGAAACGGAACATGTCGTCGCTGGCGACAAAGCGCTGGTCACTGACACGGTCACGCTGACGGGGCCGGTAGAGGACCGCCCGCCAGCCCGTGTCGGGGTCGGTCTCGAGCACGCCGCCGTACTCGGTCGAGGTGTCCTGGTTGTCCAGAACACGCTGGGTGAAGAGCTGATCACGGACCACGGGGTTCTGGAGCGCTTCGTCAACGATCAGGATGCTCAGCAGGTCTCCCCACGCGAGCGTGCTGTACCAGTCTCCGAGTCGCTCACGCCGGGCGGGTTCTCCCTTCTCGCTTTTTCTCTTGTAGATCGCTCGCCCGGCGATGCGTTCATTGAGCACGGCGAAGAGGGCCTCGCGGTCGAGCGAGAGCCACGCCGGGCGGTTGATACTCGCCCAACGGAGGGACTCGAGATGGCGGAGTTGCAGGTCACGCCTTTGCTGCGAATCGAGCCCGGAGACAGCCGAGCGGGTCTGGGTCCACCACTGCTGGTTGAGTTCGAGGTTGCGTGGGTCATCGTGGTGACGCAGATTATGGAGCCAGGCGATCTCCATTGCGGTATCGGGGATGACCGCGAGCTGATCTCGCGCGGCTCGCAGATCCATCACGAGTTCTCTCGACTGGGGGTTGGTCTGGTCGTCGAGCAACGCGTCGGACGCGATGAATCGTTGACGCAGGCTGCCGTCCGGGTCCAGACGCCCGAGCAGGCCCCACGCTTCGTCTCGTGTCCTGTCGAGGGCACGGAGCACCGCGAGTTCCTGCTGATTGTCGAGACCTCTGCCGGGATGGAGGAATACATCGAACACAACTTCCTCGATCGCCGCGCCAGGTCGCAGCTCGCGCAGGGCGAGGTATTCGACACGCTGGGTGTCGGGGACTTCAGGCCTTGTTCGGGAGAAGCTGCGGACCAGTGAGGGGATCAGATCATCCCATCGGGATTGCACGGCCCGATTGGCGATGATCCGGACCGCTTCTGGGTCTTTCTCGTTTGGCAGGATGAGTCTGGCCATATCCCGAGAATCTTCGCTTCCCGCTTCTGACTCGTCGGACATCAGCAGTTCGAGGACAGTCAGCCGGAGCTGGCGTTCCGTGGAGCCGGACCATGCCAGGTTTTTGAGTGCGTAGCGAGTGCGTTCACGATCACGGATGCCCTGCTCGACTTCTTCCCAGGCCAATCGGGCGGCGACGATCCGATCTCGGTCGAGCAGCTCGGGGTTGCGGAGATCGAGCAGCGGGTTGCCGGTGGGCTCATATTTACTGCTTCCCATGCAGGACGGCAGGACAAGGAGCAGGGCGGAGCATGTCATCATGGTCAGGCGGGCTTTGGTCTTCATCGCCACAAGTGTAGTGCATTCTGATCACGCTGGAAGCCGGGCGTGGTGTTCACCTATCATCTGCCATGGTTCGTGTGACACAAGGTGGTAATCCGATCGACGGCAGGCAGCCTGGCGGCGACCAGAACAGCGGCACGCTATCCGAGCGTGTGGCGATGGTGATCGATCGCATCCGGCCCGCCGTGCAGGACGATGGGGGCGATATCGAACTCGTCGAGGTCACCGACGCCGGGGTGGTTCGGATTCGGATGCACGGTGCTTGCGTGGGCTGCCCCTCTTCGAATATGACCCTTCGTTTGGGCATCGAGCAGAACCTCAAGGCGTATGTGCCCGAGGTGACCGCGGTCGAAGCGGTCGACGAGAACTGAGCGAATCCAAAGGTTGCCGTGGACTTCCCCAACGATCTGGCAGCACCAGATTGGCGTACAGTGAGCAGATGCTCGCCCCGTGTCTCCAATGCGGCTACATGATCGATGCTCAGCAGGGCACACGCTGCAGCGAGTGCGGGTGGGTGCTGAGCAACCTTGAAGCCGACACGCTTCTTCGTCGTGCCGAACGGCTCGACAGCTGGCAACGACACGAGCCGCGGACGATCGCACTCTGGATCGTCATCGCATCACTTTGCAGTCTGGTGTGGACATGCTCACTCTGGATACAGACGCATGTGCTCTCAACGCAGCTGATCTGGGTCGCGTCGGCGCTCCCGGTCTATTGCACTATCCAGCTGACCCTGGTGTATGCAATCTCACGACTCAGTCCGGATCATCACCGGTCGTTGATTCGTGCGGCATGGGCACAGTCGTACATGCGACTGTGCACGCCATGGCTCAGTGTGGTCCCGTTGTCCCTGATGATCATCGCCATCACCTGGTTCCTGGGCGCATTCGAATCGCTTCAAGGTTGGAGATCGCTGGCGATGGTCATCCTGGGCATGCTGGTGATCGCCTCATGGCTGATGATGTGTCTGGTGAGCAGCGTGAGCTGGTTTGGTCGGTACAGCGAGTGCTGTTTCGAGGGGTGGGTTCATGAATGCACCCTTGCCAACAGCTTCATTCTGGTTCTTGGTGGGCTGAGCCTACTGGTGAATATCTTGCTGGGGATCTGGATCGGGATCGATCTGCTGGGTGTTCTGCGGCTGATTTGACCCGGAATCGAGTCTGGTTTGAGGGATCGAGAGCCCCTATTTTGATTCAAATCGCTGTAATTGCCCACCGATGGGTAGGTTATGAGTTTTTGCTTGCCCGGCTTGAGGCTCGTGATATACTGCGATGACCTGCTATGACGGGCAGGACCTATTTGTGGAGCAAGCAACGGATGCTGGTCATTACACGCCGAGAAGGTGAAGAAGTCGTCATCGGGGATCCCAAGAACCCGATTGGTGTTGTTCGGATTGCGAGCGTCAAGGGCGAGCGCGTTCGTGTTGCCTTCGACTTCCCACGCGATGTTGAGATCCATCGGCGCGAGATCGCGGATCAGATCCTGATTGAGATCGACGATTCACCCGCCGTCATCGGCGAGATCAAGCCCGCTGCGGCGAACTGACTCGTTCCAATCGATCGTGAACACCGTGAACATGAAAAAACACCCCTCGAGTTGAGGGGTGTTTTCGTTGTGGGGTGTGGGCTGATTATTCCGGAGAGCCGCCGGCCATGTCGTAGACCCAGCCTTCGATCGCGCGATCGAGGTCCTGGACCTCGCCGGCGTTGAAGAAGAGGCCGATTTCACGCTCTGCAGCTTCGGGGCTGTCTGAGCCATGGATCAGGTTGAATGAGTTGGAGACGCCGTAGTCGCCGC
The DNA here is from genome assembly GCA_964419845.1 of uncultured Phycisphaeraceae bacterium. Taxonomy (GTDB): domain Bacteria; phylum Planctomycetota; class Phycisphaerae; order Phycisphaerales; family UBA1924; genus UBA1924. The sequence goes on along the minus strand of CAYQRD010000001.1, from coordinate 80,472 downwards.
GGATGGTGCCGGCGTCGGCTTTGGACCCGAAGGTCGCGCCCATCATCGAACGGCTGATCGCGATTGCCCCGACGCCTTTGACCGCCATGACAACGACGGGCGAGCTGGTCATGAACCCGACAAGGCCCTTGTAGAACGGGCGTTCTTTGTGTGCCTCGTAATGGGTTGCGGCGAGTTCCTGGCTGATGGTCATCATCTTCATGCCGACGATGGCCAGGCCCTTTTCTTCGAAGCGGGTGATGATCTTGCCCATGAGCCCACGCTGGACGGCGTCGGGCTTGAGGATGATGAGGGTGGTTTCCATGCTGGATCTCCGGATCAGTGTTCGAGTTCAGGTGGTTTACACGCGCGAATCGCGGGGTCGAGATCGTAGGCCAAAGGGCGTTTCTGGTCATCGATCGGTCATTTGAGATAATTCGTGTCCCGGATCAATTGACATATCGTAATTATACGATACAATACAAGTGTGAGACACAGTCTTTCCCAAATCTCGTTTCAACAGCTCCAGCAGGCCGCGGCGTGCCTGAAGGTGATCGCGCATCCGGTCCGGTTGCAGATCATCGAGATGCTTCTCGACGAGCGGTTGATCGTTGGCGAGATCGCCGAGCGGACCGATACGCCTCAGAATGTTGTTTCAGAGCATCTGAAGCGTCTCCGCGAGCACGGCCTGATCGAGATGGAGCGAGACGGGCGACGCGTGTTTTGCTGGGTGATCGAGCCCGGGATGCGATCAATCATTCAATGCGTTCAAGCCCGGTATAGCGCCCCGCGTCATACAGAGATGTAGGGCAGTGTTGTACACACATCGTTGAAAAGCGATATGAAAGGAGCGGAACGATGTCTTCCAATCAAGCGGTACGGTTCTTGCGGGAGCCACGGTGGTCCCCATATCTTGTGGGGGCCTTGCTCGGGGTTCTGTCGTGGATCACCTTTGCGACCATGAACTCGGCCCTGGGCACTTCGACAACGATGGTCCGGGCTGCCGGGGGTGTTGAGCGGCTTGTCGCACCGGAGCATGTTCAGAGCGAGCCGTACTTTGTGAAGTACCTCGGGACGGCCGCGGAACCCAAGCCCATGTTCGAATGGCAGTTTGCTTTGGTGATCTTCATGGCAATCGGGGCGTTCATCGCTGCGCGCCTCTCGGGGCCGATCAAGGGTGAGTATGTCCCGGAACTCTGGCGCCAGCGGTTCGGGAACTCGGTCCCCGCTCGCATGCTCTGGGCGTTCGTGGGCGGGATCATCCTCATCATCGGCGCGCGTATGGCGGGCGGGTGCACATCGGGTCATGGGCTCTCCGGCGGCATGCAGTTGTCCACTTCGGGCTGGATCTTCCTGGGTGCGATGTTTGCCAGCGGGGTTCCGACGGCGTTCCTGCTTTATTCCAAGCTCAATCGTGAATCGAAAGGCGGTGCATCATGAATGCATGGTTTGCAGATCCGACCACACTGCTGCTGGGCGCACTGGCCGGCCTGGTCTTTGGCTTCCTGCTCTTCAAGGGCGGCGTGACCAGTTTCAATGTGATCGTGAACCAGTTCAGGCTTACCGATTTCACCGTGCTCAAGGTCATGCTCACCGCGATCATCGTCGGCGGGCTCGGGATCTACGGCATGCGTGCGATCGGCATGGATATCGCGATGCATGTCAAGGGCACGGAACTCCTTGGCAACACGCTGGGCGGGCTGATCTTTGGTGTGGGGATGGTGTTGCTTGGATACTGCCCGGGCACGGCGGTCGCCGCGATCGGTTCAGGATCACGGCACGCGATCGTTGGGGTGCTTGGGATGCTCGTTGGTGCCGGCATCTACGCGGAGATGTACCCTTGGGTGAATGAGCACATTCTGGGCGTGGGCAGCATCGGGAAGGTGACGATCCCTGAGCAGATCGGAATCAGCCCGTTCGCACTGCTGATCCCGCTGGCGGTTCTTGCCGCTTTCCTCATGCCACAACTGGCGGGCGGACGCAGCACGACTGCTGCCTGACGATTCATCCTGATCGATCTGAACCGAGCCCGCGCGTTGTTTTGCGGGCTTTTATCTGTAGCGATCCGGGTGATTCACGGCGCCGTATCCGGGGTTGAATCCGCCTCGGGCGTTTGCCTGACGGCTCGCGAGGTCTCGCATCCGGTAGAGATCGCCCCGGTACCCGGCACGGACATAGATGTCCCATGAATGGAACCCGGTGTCGCCGTAGGACGCGGTCGAGTCGTCATTGACGAATCCGTTGGTCGGCGGGGCGAAGACCTCGACATGGCCGTCCTTGAAGTAGGTCGTGCCCCCACCCTTGTGCCGCGTGGTCCACTGGTCGTAGTTGCCCCATGCGCCGTCCGTCACGCCCTGCGGTCCGTTGTTGTTGAACCACCAGCTGCTCTCCTCGATGATCAACGGCAGGCCCGGCATGCGTTCGATGAAATCCTCCTCTGCCGCCTGGGCCAGGATCCGATTGTCGAGCACCTCTCCCGTGGAATGGGGGGCCTTGAAATACCAGACATCGAAGTCGACGGATTCTTTCGCGCCTTGGGCGGGGTCGCAGAAGGTGTAGTCGAAGTTGAGTTCGCCGTCGCCGTAGTAGCGACCGAGGCGGATGTTGTCCGGGTCGTCCTCGATACCTGTCGGGTCACGGCGACCGTTCTTCGGGCATTCGACGATCTCGTTGGCGTTGTCCACATAGTCCATGAGCAGGCCGACACCCTTTCGGCGTGTCCCGTTTCGGTTGTAGATGTAGGCCCAGTTGATGGTGTTGAGATCGCCGCGTGCGTTGCGATCGCCGCGGGTGGTCTCGAATCGTCCGGTGGGCATGGACTGGCCGCCGTAGTCCTGCGCATACAGGCTGTTGGCGAGCCCGAGCTGGCGCATATTCGAGAGACAGAGCGTGTGGTGGGCCGTGTCTCGCGCGGCGCCCAGGGCGGGCAGCAGGATCCCGATGAGCAGGGCGATGATGGCGATCACGACGAGCAGCTCGATGAGCGTGAAGGCGCGAGCGCCTGCCGGCTGACGAAATAGGCGATGTGTGCGCACGGAAGACCCCGATCGTTATTTATGACGCGTTCAGCGTACCAGATTCCGGGCGGGAAGTACGATTGGCTGACCAAAGTTCTTCATGATATCTGAATATGGATATCGGGCGTATCCTGCCCTCTGAACACAAGTTAGGGTGTTCGTGAAGATTGCGAGAGGGTGTGTTGCGGCGCTCATACCCCGGGCAGCGATCGGATACGCTCACCGCGGGAAGTGATGCGGGTGTCACGGATGATCCCCGGCAACACGCCGCCACAGGATACAGGAGCCGCCGCGATGCGTTACCGAGCCTGCTGGATCTCGGATCTTCATCTTGGAAGCAAGAAGGCCGAGACCGAACTGATCTACAGCTTTCTGAAAATGAACGAGTTCGACGACCTGTATCTCAACGGGGATGTCATCGATATCTGGCGATGGAAGCAGGCGGGGCTGCTCAAGGCGCGCAACACGCAGGAGCACATCAATGTGGTTCAGCGTCTGCTCAAGCTCGCCAAGAAGGACACACGGGTGCACCTGACCATCGGGAACCACGACGAGTTTCTGATGCACTTCCTCGGCGAGCACCACAGCGCCCGCGACTTCGGGAACATCAATCTCAACGAACGGGTATCGCATACCACCGCGGACGGCAAACGCTATCTCGTCCTGCACGGGCACCAGTTCGACCTGGTCACCCGGACCGCCCCGTGGATCGCGAAGCTGGGCGATCGGGGCTACGAGTTTACGATCTGGATCAACAGGATCGTGAACCGTGTGCGCCGTCGGCTCGGGTTGCGGTACTGGTCGCTCGCCAAGTTCATCAAGCACCGTGTGAAGAAGGCGACGATGATCATCGGGCGTTTCGAGGAGAGCGCCCTCCACTATGCGCGTGAGCATGGCTACGACGGCATCATCTGCGGGCACATCCACAACCCGGAGATCAGCATGTACGACGACGAGCCGGCGTACCTCAACAGCGGGTGCTGGACCGATCGGGCGAACTGCAACGCGCTCGTGGAGCGGGCCGACGGGAGCATCGACCTGATCCAGTGGGACGGGCAGCGCGAGATCATCCTCAAATCCACGGACCCGCAGCGTGACGGCATCTACTTCCCGACCATCGAGGAACTCAACGAGAAGCCCAGCGGGCGCAGCCGGAGCCGGGGCGTCAGGGTCGGGTGATCCCTACCGTGACATCGACTACACTCTGTCATGCGAAGCAGTGGTCAATCGGCGAGTATCCAGCAGGCATTCCACGAGTTTGACCGCATCGAGCAGCTGCAGAACAGCGGGGCTTTTCAGGATGCGCTTCAGGCGGCCCAGACGCTTGTTGCCAAGCAGCCGAAGTGGTCGTATGGGCACTACTCGCTCGGCTCTTCCCTGGCGCTGCTAAACAGGTACGAAGAGGCACGCAAGTCGCTCCGCAAGGCGATCTCGCTCAAGCAGGGCGTCGGCGCGTTTCATGCGAAGCTCGCGGAGGTCCTTCATCGGCTCGATGATATTGATGGGGCGATGAAGGAGATCGATTCGGCGATTGCCCTTGAGCCCGGCGAGCCCGCGTACAAGACCAGCAAGGCGTGGATGCTCCGGCTCAGCGGGGAGAACGACCGGGCGTTTGCGTTGCTCGATGAGCTGTATGCTGGCGGGAATCGTGATCATCGCATGGTCCGTATCTACGCGGGCACGCTGGGGCAGATGGGGCAGCCCGAGCGGGCGATCGAGGTGCTCGGGCCGCTGGCGAACGAGGAGCATCCCGACGCGCAGGTGATCGCGGCCCACTGGTATGTCCTGGCCCATCAGTATGACAAGTGTGCCCGCTACGACGAGGCGTACTCGGCCGCGACGCGGGGTGCGGAACTCAACGCGAAGACCTACGACCCGAGAGCACGCGAGCACATCATGAACGAGCGATTGCGCGCGTGGTCCGATGAGTCGATGCCCCGGCTGGCGCGTTCGCGGGTCAGCTCGGACAAGCCGGTCTTCATCGTGGGCATGCCCCGGTCGGGCACCACGCTCGTGGAGCAGATCATCGCCGCCCATCCGCAGGCCTACGGCGGGGGGGAACTGATCAACATCTTCGCCGCCGCCCAGGAACTCGTGACCCCGACGGATGCATCGGCCTCCATCGCCGAGCTTGCCGAGGGGCTCAAGCCCGCGACGCTCGATCGGACCGCGCGCCGGATCCTGCGGGACATGGAGAAGCAGGCACCCTCTGGGAACAAGCCCGAGCGGATCAGCGACAAGCTGCTGCTCAACTTCCAGCACCTGGGGCTCATCGAGCAGCTCTTCCCCAACGCCCGCGTCATCGTCTGCCAGCGGCACCCGCTGGACACCTTCATCAGCAGCTACCTGCTGGACTTCGAGGGACACAACGCGCACGCCTACACGGATCGGCCCGAGTGGTTCGCGCACTTCTACGCGCTGCACCTGCGTTACCTTGAGCACTACACGCGGGTGTGCACGCTCCCCATCATGGAGGTGCGATACGAGGACATCGTCGAGGATCAGCGGGGCATGACCGAGCGGCTGCTGGCCTTCCTGGGGCTGGCGTTCGATGAGTCCTGCATGCGCTTCTATGAGCACAAGCGGGCGGTCATCACCGCGTCCACGGACCAGGTGCGAAAGAGGATGTACCGGGGTGCTCTAGCTCGCCACACCAACTATGAGGCCCATCTGGGCCCGGTTCGCGAGGCGCTGCAGGCCCGCGGGGTGCCGCTGAACTGAACGCGTCGATGGCGATGCGTCGGGCGGACGGGTAGTGTGAGATCGCAAAAAAGAAGACACCCGCAGCCGGAGCTGCGGGTGTCGTTCGGTTTTGTATTGATGGGCGGATGCCCGTCAAATCATGCTTCGATTATGGGCAGCCAGCGCTGAAGTCAGCGATGAATGCGGACACATCGAAGAAGTTGGTTGCGCCGTCGCCGTTGTAGTCAGCACCGCCGGTGAACTGCGAGATGAATGTCGAAACATCGAAGAAGTTCAACATGCCGTCGCCGTTCAGGTCTGCGGGACAGGGGTTCGCACCGCCGGGCCCGTAGAGGACGAACTGGAACATGGACGGAGGTGTGTAGCCTGCGCCACCGTTGTCGATGAGGCCACCGGTACATGCGAAGCCACCGAACCAGTAACCGCCGTTGTAGGTGATGTTACCGTTGATGTCTGGCGCGTTGTAGATCGCGAAACGATCTTCTTCACCGGTACCTGCGTCAGCGACGGTTGTGTCGATGTTGTAGGTCCAGGTGCCGTCACCGTTGTCCATCTCGCTACCGGTGGGGTAGCCGAAGCTGATACCGATGGTGTCAGCGGTTGTCGGAGCAGCGGTACCGGTGTCGAGGTCGCTGTCGAAGTCGTTGCCGATACCGGGCTGGTAGAAGCGAACGGTCCACGACCAGTCGAACAGGCCGTCACCGTCGAGGTCGCTGTCGAGCAGCGAGTCGAAGTCGCGGTCAGCGTTGGCGATGGAGACGCCGTCGCCGATGCCGTCGCTGTTGGTGTCGATGTCGTTGTTGCAGAATGCCGCGGTCTGGCAGTCGCCGTCCGAGTCACCGATCTCGAAGGAGAGGTCGGTTGCGGTGCCGAAAGCAACGAGGTCGACATCAGCGGTGTAGCCGCTGAGCAAGCCGGGTGCTGCGATGTTACCGGGGAGGTTGAAGAACAGGAAATCGACGAGGGGGGTGCGGGTCGACTGGTTGATGGCGCGACCGTTGTCGGCATCCCAGACGATCCACTGGCCTGCGAGTTCTTCCACGCCGTCACCAACCGAGTCGAGGTCGGTGTCGGTGTCGGGGTGAGCAACAACCCAGTTGACCTGAACACAGTCAACGACCGTGTCGAGGGCGATATCGCCGTAGTCAAGGTTGGTGACATTGGTCGACAGTGAAGTCGTTCCGGGGTTGTCCACGCCGAAGAAGTACGAGGTGGTGTAGCCCGAGTTTGCACAGGCGTTCTGGACGAGGGTCGACCAGATGGGGGTGCTGGCGCCGGTGTCGGCACCCGTGGTCTGCCCGTCGAGCAGAGTCACGACGCGCTCGCCGCTGGCGAGGTTGTAGTAGATGTGTGCGACGCGCTGGATGTTGGCCTGAGTCGGCCCCAGGGTCGTGGGGGTGTTGGACGCGGCCGCGGTGCTGGCAATACCAGCAGCCATGGCGACAGTCAGTGCACTCTTCGCTTTCATGGAAAAGCTCCTCTTTGTTGATTGAAACAGTGAAACCACAACTCGACACTGGTGAACGGCAGGACGATGCCTGATGGACACCATGAACGAACGAAATGAGACCCCCAGAACACCGTGCCTGAGCAGTCGTCAACATATTGAATACCGCGTCGAGGTTCTCTCTCCCCTGACTGGTCCCCACTGCACCGTTTGATCAAACATTGAGTCTGATCGGAACGGCTCGGGTGAGCACCTGCGGTTGCCTTTCATGGTTGAAGGACGGTGCCGTGCAAGCACGGCTTGCCCCGTATCACTACGGTACAAACACGAATATACCCCATCGCCCGCACTCCGCAAGGGGGGAACCCCGGAAAAGACAGAGTTTTTCTGGTTTCGAGGGCGGATAGGAACCCCATAAGCACGCGACAGCATGGTCCGATAAGGGGTTTATGGCTGTAATGATGCCGCCATCGACTCTTTTATCCGGGCCGTGAACAGATCGAAAAAATCGGTCGCATCGTGGGGTCCGGGCGAAGCTTCGGGGTGAAACTGGACCGCGTGGATCGGTCTGGACTGATGTCGGAAGCCGGCGACGGTCCCGTCGTTGAGGTGAATGTGGGTAATGACCCCCCCCGCTTGCTTGATCGAATCCGGATCGACCGCGAACCCGTGGTTCTGGCTGGTGATCAGGATCCGTCCGCGTTCGAGGTTGTGCACCGGGTGGTTGGCACCGCGATGCCCGAAGGGGAGCTTGTAGGTCTTTGCGCCCATGGCCAGACACAGGAGCTGGTGGCCGAGGCAGATGCCGAAGATCGGGAGATCTTTGAGTGCTTCGTCGTTGATGAGCTCTCGGAGGGTTTCGACGGCCTGCTCGACGGCGTCGGGGTCGCCGGGGCCGTTGGAGAGGAAGACGCCCTGGGCGGTGCCGTCGAGGACCATCTGCCTGATCTGCTGGGCGGTGGTGTTCTGCGGGACCAGGTGGACTTTGAAGCCACGCTGGGCGAGGTTTCGGGGGATGTTGGACTTGATGCCGAAGTCGAAGACCAGCACGCCCGGGGCGTCGGCTTGGCTGACGATGGCTTCATGATCGCCCCAGTCGCCGAGTGTCTGGGTCCAGTCGCTGGGATCGGGCGATCCGGCGCGGGTGGCCAGATTCTGGCCGGACATGGACTGGGTTTGGCGGGCCATCTCGACGAGCTGGGCGTCTGTCAGGTCGTTCCGATCCGTGATGACGGCCTGCACGACCCCGCCCGAGCGGAGGGCCCGCGTGAGGGCCCGGGTGTCGATTCCCGCGATTCCCAGCACACCGGCATCGGCGAGGTAGGCGTCGAGGTCCTGGTTGAGGCGGTAGTTGGAGGCGTGGTTGGTGAACTCATGGATCACAAACCCGGAAACCTGGACCCGGTCGGACTCGGTATCCTCGGGGTTCACCCCGGTGTTCCCGATGAGTGGCTGGGTCTGGATCAGTATCTGCCCCATGTAGGATGGGTCGGTCAGTGATTCCTGATAGCCGCACATGGCGGTGTTGAAGACCAGTTCACCCGTCGAGATGATGTTGCGTCCGGAGGCGCCGAAGGCGATGCCGGTGAAGATCTGCCCGCTCGAAAGAGCGAGGCGTGCGACGGGTTTCTGACGCTCGGCTTGCGTGTGGTTATCCATGCTGGATTAGAGTATAGAACGCCATGGATCTGTTTCCTCAAGACAGCAGCGATGAATCACACGATTGTCAGCCGAAACTGACCGGACGCGAGACCTTCGCACGCATCGCGATCGAACGCGGGCTGGATCGGATGGGCGGGCTGAGCTATCGGGTTGAGGAGCCGGTCGTGGTCGGGCAGCGGGTCATGGTCCCGGTCGGGCGCGGCAACACCCCCACCGGCGGGTATGTCATCGAAACAGGCGGGGCCGATCTGCTCGATGGGTATGACCCACGCAAGGTCAAACCGATCACGCAGACGACGGCGGCGGTCCTCCCCGAGTCCCTCATCGAGCTGGCCAAATGGATGAGCGTCTATTACATGTGCCCGCTGGGGATGGTGCTGAGTTCGGTGGTTCCCGCCGCGGTGAAAGCGGATACTGGGCGGCGGAAAAAGCGTGTGCTGCGGATCGCCCCGGCACCGCCCGCGATGGAGGACGCCGACCTTTCCCCTGGGGCCAGACGCGCGTGGGCCAAGATCCGCCAGCTCTCGCCCGGCGATTTCCCGATCGAGGCGCGGCTGCTCGCCTCGAGGATTGATGAGCGTTCGGTCGCTTCGATCAATCGGCTCGTCCGCGCGGGGGTGCTCGAGGAGGTCGAGATCGAGGTGATCCGGGCCCCGGCGCTCTTCGAGGTGCTCGAGGATCAGGACGCGGGCACGCACCCGCTGACGGGTGGGCAGGCGGGGGTGGTCGAGGGGATCTGCGCGACGCTGGGGCGATTCGCTCCGCACCTGATCCACGGCGTAACCGGATCGGGAAAGACCGAGGTGTATATCAACATCGTTGACCAGACGCTTGCCAGAGGTGAACGGGCGTTGGTGCTTGTGCCGGAGATCGCATTGACGCCGCAGACGGCTGGGCGGTTCGTGCATCGCTTCCGTGAGCAGGGTGTGGCGGTTCTGCATTCGGGGCTGACCAAGTCGGCACGGAATCAGCAATGGGCCCTGGCGGCTTCGGGCGAGGCGCGTGTCGTGATCGGTGCACGCTCGGCGATCTTCGCACCGATGACCGATCTGGGCGTGATCATTGTCGATGAAGAGCACGACAGTTCATACAAGCAGGATCAACTCCCCCGCTACAACGCCCGGGATGCGGCCGTCAAGCGGGGGCAGATCGAGCAGTGCCCCGTTGTTCTGGGCTCGGCGACGCCCTCGCTCGAGAGTTGGCACAACGCCAAGGCCGGTCGGTATACGCGATGGTCGATGCCCGATCGTGTGGGCGGTGGCACGCTGCCCAAGGTCAACATCGTGAACATGGCGCTGAACGAGGAGCGCATCGCCGCGCCCAAGTCGTTCGGCCCCAACCACACCTTTGCCGTCGGGCGTACGCTCGGGGTTGCGCTTGAGGAGACGATCCGGAACGGGCGCCAGGCAATCCTGCTGCTGAATCGACGGGGGTTCGCCTCGGTTGTGGTCAGCAGTGACCGTGCGTCCGGCTGGAAGCTTGAGTGCGACCAGTGCGACGCCACGATGGTCGTGCACAAGGGGAGCGTGCGTCACTCGGGTGGGAAGCGGTTCGTGCGCTGCCATCACTGCCTGAGCGAGCAGCTGATTCCCAAGGCGTGCCCGATCACGGGCAAGCCGCTGATTGAGCTGGGCATCGGCACGCAGCGTGTCGAGGAGGAGCTCTGTGCCCGCTACGGGGGATCACTGGGGCTGGTCGCGGGTGAGACATTCGAGCGAGTCGATGCGGACACGATGAATCGGGCACGCGATTACTTCGATGTGCTCGATCGGTTCCGCAGCGGCGAGCTGAAGGTGCTGCTGGGCACGCAGATGATCGCGAAGGGGCTGGATTTCCCGAATGTGTCTCTGGTCGGTGTCCTGAGCGCGGATACGGCGATGCATCTCCCCGATTTTCGTGCCGAGGAGCGGACTTTCCAGCTTGTGTCGCAGGTTTCGGGGCGGGCCGGGCGTGGTGATCATCCGGGCCTCGTTGTGGTGCAGACGCTCAACCCGCACGCGCCGAGCATCACAAGGGCGGCGCGTCACGACTTCGAGGGGTTCGCGAGCGATGAGCTGGGTGCCAGGCACCGCTCGGGGCTGCCGCCGTTTGTTCGTATGGTGCGGATCGTGGTGCGTGACCCGGTGCATGAGGCGGCGCACACGCGGGCGCTGGAGATCGCGACGCTGCTGCGTGAGTCGGCGGATCGGCGTGTGCAGATCAACGGGCCGATGCCGTGCACGGTGACCCGCATTGCCAACTTCTATCGGTTCGGGATCGAGCTGCTCTGCCCGAGCCCCAAGCCGATGCAGGACGCGATGCAGCAGGTGCGTGAGCAGGGGTTGCTCAAGAGCGATTCACGGGTCGCGATCGATGTCGACCCGCTCTGGTTGATGTGACGGCTCCATTTTATCGACGACAGCGGACGGCAGCTGCTCGATCCGGACGACGACCTCGGTGCCCTGCTTGGGAATCAGGTCGCGATTGGCAATCCACACGGGCTCATCGACCTCGGCCAGGTGTGACACGCTCCATACGGGGGCGATGACTTCATTGGCGAATGTGGTCAGCGAGATCAGTGTCCCGTCGGCATCGGCTTCGTATCCGCGTGCGGTGAGGTTGGAGCCAGCGAACACGAGGCCTTGCCAGCTCGGGTCGTCGGCAATGCGCACGCCGGATTCGATATGCACGGCCCAGTCCGTGATCGGCAGGAATGTGTCGGGTGCTGTCGCGGTCGCCACCGTGATCTGCAACCGATCGCCGTGCGCGGGGCGATGTGAGCCGTCCTCATTGATCGTTCTTGGTGCTCCGGGCTCGAACCCGGCGGCGAGCAGGGCGGCGTGCAGGTTCGACGGCTGGATTCGTGCGAGCACGAGCGATTCGTGTTCGCGAGAGTCGGGGGCGGTGACGAACATTTCCAGATAGACATCGGGTGTCTCTGGGTGGTGGGCGTTGATCGCGATGGTGGCATCGAACTCAACAAGTCCTTGTGCGACGCGGATGCCCGGGAGGAGTTCGACGGGTTGATCGTGCTGCGTCTGCGGCTCACCCATGAGCAGGGCGGTGAGTATGACGATGAGTGTGTTCAGCATGGTGTGCCTGTGGGGTGCTGGATCGCGAGGGCCGCGAAGCGGTTCCCCCGTTCTTCATAGTTGCTGAACTGGTCCCAGGATGCACACCCCGGCGAGAGCAGCACCAGATCGCCGGGTGTGGTTTTCTGGTGAATCAGGTGCATGGCGCGTTCGAGCGTGACGCAGTTGATCGCGTTGGCTTTGGTGAGCGAACAGATGGACTCAGCGGTGGATCCGATCGCGTAGAGGCCCGCGAGTTTCGTTGACATCGCGGCGATCTTGGAGAGATCTGAGCCCTTGTCGTATCCGCCGACGATCAGGTGGATGCGGTCGGGTTTGGTGCGCGAGCAGAGTGCTTCGACCGCGAGAACGGTCGCGGCGGGTGTGGTGGATTTGGAGTCGTCGTAGTAGGTGACGCCGGCGTGCTCGCCGCAACGATGGAGGCGATGAGGCAGGCCCGGAAAGCCGCGTACTCCGTCCGTGAGCCGGCTCAACTCGAGATCGGGCATGAGTGCATTGGCGCAGGCAAGAGCGAGGGCGGCGTTGACCGCGTTATGGTGACCTGGGACAGCGCATCGTTCTATCGACTGCGATTCAGCAACCAATCTTGTGGTCGCATTGGTCTGCGGAGCCCAGCTTTGAAGCGACTCTGGCAAGACCAAGGTGGAGTTTGTGTCCAGGCAACTGATGAGCAACTGTTTGCAACTTCGGTAATGGGCCTCGTCCTGGTGCCAGTCGAGATGATTCGGGCTGTAGCTGGTGATGCAAGCCACCCTGGGTGGGGGTGGCGGCCCGGGGCGATCCTCGCCCCAGAGCCAATAGAGCATCGCGCTGGAGAGTTCGAGTACGACCGGGTCGGTCGGGTTCATGACTTTGATCTGTTGGAGCAATGACCCACCGATGTTGCCACCGAGGTGCGCGTGTGTTCCTGTGTGATTGAGCGCGGCCTGTGTCATCGCGCTGGTGGTGCTCTTGCCGGCGGACCCGGTGATGGCGATCACATTGTGCGGATTGAGCAGGTTGTACGCGATCTCGATCTCGGTCGTGATCGGGATGCCGAGGTTTGCGGCGGCGCTGATGAACGGGTTGTTCCATGGCGCAGGGACAGCGGGGTTCACGACGAGCAGGTCCACCCCGTTGAGCAGCGAGGGATCATGGCCGCCCAGCGAGACGGTGAGTTTCGGGTGGTTTCCCAGTTGCCTGAGGGGTTCGGCGAGCTCTTGCGCATCGCTGCGATCGTTGAGCACGACGCTGCAGCCCTGTTCGAGCAGGTAGCGGGTCACGCCGAGTCCTCCGCCGAAGCGGCCAAGACCCATGACAAGGGCGTTGCAATCTTGGATATGCTGCTGTTCTGACACGATCAGCCCTCGGCTATGGCAACTTCGCGAGAAGACGGGGCATGCGCCATGAGCCGCGTGGCATGCTCTTCTGGTTTGATATGGTTCGAATGCATCGGGTATCAAATCCCTTTGCGAACGAGTAGGATTGTGGCATCGAGGAAGTGTATCAGATCGAATCGAATAGAGGAGGAACCACGGATCATGGCTCGAGTTGACATCGGCAAGAAAGCACCAGCGTTCAATCTCAAGGATCAGCATGGGGCGTCACACCGGCTGAGTCAGTACAAGGGGCAGGCGGTTGTCCTCTTCTTTTATCCAAAGGACATGACCAGCGGTTGCACGCAGGAAGCGTGCGATTTCCGGGACTTGGCCTCGCGGTTCAAGAAGCAGGGCGCTGTTGTTCTGGGCATCTCGATCCTTGGGCAGAAGAGCAAGCTCAAGTTTGCGGAGAAAGAGGGGCTTTCGTACCCGCTGCTCGCGGACGATCGCGTCGATGAAGAGGGCAAGCCCGACCCGGAGATCAGCCAGAAGTATGGCGTGTGGGTCGAGAAATCGATGTATGGCAGAACTTATATGGGCATCGATCGCACAACCTACCTCATCGATGCGGAAGGCAGGGTCGCTCAGCGTTGGGACAAGGTCAAGGTGCCAGGGCATGCCGACGAGGTCCTCGAGTCGGTCAAGTCGCTCTGACAGGTTCTCTGAGCAGGCTTGTGCAGCGGCGTGATCAGAAGAGTCGAAGTCGCAGTCGGCGTGATTCGCCTTCGCTGTTGCGGACGAGGAACTCGATCGATTCACCGGTGAGAATGCCCTCGTCTGCGAGAAGCACGAAGAAGTTGAAGTAGCTGGTGTAGTCTTTCCCGTTGATGCGTTCGATGATGTCGCCACGCTTGAAGCCAGCCATCGCACCCGGGAGACCGGGCCAGAGATTCTGGACATAGACACGGCCGTCGAGACGCTGTTCAAGGAGCATGCCCATCTGCACCATGATCGGTTGCAGAATCCGTCGTGCGAGCACCTCGTCCTTCATCTTGCCGAGCACGACATCGTAGTCGAGCAGCTCGTCGTCACGCACGACACGCACGCTGATGCTTTCGCCGGGCCTTGATGAAGTGATGAGTGAAGAGAGCGATTCGGCGTTGATCACCGGGGAGTTCTCGATCGATACGATCACATCTCCGGCCCGCAGGCCAGCGAGTGAACTCGGGCCGTCTGTTTCGATCCCGGTCACGACGATGCCGGTGAAGGTCTGCCCTTCGAGCGATGCGGGAGACACTCGTACGGTCTCGTTTCCATCGTAGCGGATGCCGAGATAGCCGCGTTTGACTTCGCCATGCTCGATGATCTGGTTCACGATCGGCTCGATCGTGCCCAGCGGGATCGCGAATGAGATCCCCGCGCTGTCAGAGCCGGATTCCTCGGGTGACTGCCCGATGGATCTGGCGGTCGCGATGGCCACATTCATCCCGATGACCTGCGCGTCTGTGTTGACGATGGGGCCGCCGGAGTTGCCCGGGTTGACGGCGGCGTCGGTCTGGATGTAGTTGGTGTAGCCGCCGATCACATTGGAACCCGCGGCTTCGCGTCCGAGCCCGGAAACGATGCCCTCTGACATGGAGAACTTGAATCCGAAGGGTGAACCGAACGCATAGACGCGATCGCCGAGTCGTGGCAGGCGTTGGGTTGCGCGCTGGGCGGGGAAAACGAGAGAGCGGTCCTCGATTCGGATCACGGCGATGTCGGTGTATGGATCCAGCCCTGCGACCGTGCCGCGCACCACGCGACCGTCGTAGAACTCGACGGATACACGCCTTGCGTTCTGGACGACATGGGCGTTGGTCACGATGTAACCGTTGCTGTCGTAAACCCAGCCCGCGCCGCTCGAGAGCGTGGCTGGCTCGTCGCTGGTGATATCGATACTGGTCTCGATGTGGACAACGCTTGGCTCGACGATCTCGGCGATCGCGGAGGTGGCCTGATCGATGGCTCTGAGCACATCCTCATCGCCCAGCATGGTGCGAGCAAGCTGGATCCTGGCGCTCTGCTGCGCGTAGGTATACCGATGGATGATCGACGGGACCAGGAAGAGGGCGAGCAGCACCGTCAACAGGACCACCAACGCGGGGGCAACTGAGACGAACTTACGCATTGTGTGTGCTCCTATGCAGACCCGTTGTTACGGCTGGACCTATTGCATCGACGGGCTTGAGCCCATCGCTCCAGTGTTCTTAAGCTTCTGCTGTTCACCGGCACGCATCGAATAGGTCTGGCCACCAATCCGGCCCTCGCGTACACGCTTGACCCATTCCGCTCCGGCGGCTTTGAGTCGTGGTCCGAACTCATCGACCGGTTCAGCGAAACGCGGCGGGGCATCGGTCAGGCCCAGCAGGTCGTTGACGACCAGTATCTGACCGTCACAGGCGGTTCCAGCCCCAATTCCGATCACCGGCACACTTGTGGCTTCCATGACGGCCTTGGTCACATCTTCCGGGACGGCTTCGAGCAGCAGTAGCACGGCACCCGCCTGCTCGAGCGTGACAGCATCCTGAACGACCTGCCTGAGTGTCTCGGCGGTCCGGCCCGCGGCGACGGGCCCTCCTGTCACCGAGCTGGTCTGGGGTCGACAGCCTATGTGGGCACAGATCGGAACGCCAGCCCGGGTAAGGCGGTCAACGAGCGGTGCGAATGTCTCGTCGGCCTCGAGCTTGACCACATCAGCCATCCCCTCGGTCATGAAGCGGGCGGCATTGTGCATCGCTCGCTCGAGCGAGGTGTGGTAGCTCATGAAGGGCATGTCGGCCATGATGAGCGTCTGCGGGGCCCCCCGTTTGATCGCCGCGGTGATCTCGATCGCGAAATCCATCGGCATGTTGATGGTTCGGTCGTGCCCGAGAATGACCTGAGCCGCGGAATCGCCCGCGAGCAGGACATGCACGCGCGCCCTCTGAAGCCAGCGGGCGGTCGTCGCGTCGTACGCGGCGAGGCACGCGAACTTCTCGCCCTGGCGTTTCATCCGGCTGAGCGTCCGCAGCGTGATGGGTTCAGGCATCCGCGGTTCGGAAGAAGTGATCTTGTCTGCGTTTGGGGGAGATGTGCTCACGGATAGAGTATAGAGAAGGTTCCGAACGATACCAGAGCGGTATCCCCGAATTCAACGCGTTCGATCATCTCGTTCGAGCAAGCGGACTAGTGTTGGGTTGGGAGTTCACCATGCCCGCTGCGACGATTAACATGCCGACCCCCTGCCTGCGTGATGACCAGATTCTCCGCGCCGTTTGCGGTCTCCGCCCATGCCGACACGGGGGGCTGCGGATTGAACCCGAAACCGTAGCTGACAAGCGGATCGTGCACCACTACGGGCATGGCGGCTGTGGGGTCACCATCGCCTTTGGGACCGCTTCGCTCGCTTGCGAGATCGTCGATGCCGAGGTCAATCGTGGAACCCCGATCGGGGTGCTCGGGGCGGGCGTTGTCGGGCTGGTAACGGCCCGGATGCTCGCCAAGTGTGGATACCGTGTCCGGATCTATGCCGACCGGATTGGGCATGAGACGACGAGCGTCCTGGCGGGCGCGTTGTGGCTTCCTGTCGGAGTCGAGTTTGGAACCGGGCTCCCCGCTGAACAGCGAAAGAGCCTCATCCTTCACAGGTCGCTCGAGGAACTGCGCGCACTGGATCCGCAGCGGTACGCGATCGAGGAACTCCCGATTTATGAGCCGCTGGACACGCATACCGAGGAGGGGCTGTTCGCGCCGGGGCTGATCGAGGAACCCGAGCAGATCACCGCCTTCCCGTTTGCGAGCAATGCCAAGCCCGGGCGCTGTTTCCGCACGCTGTTTATACACACCCCCCGCTTTCTCACGGCACTGCTTGAGGATCTTCAGTCGCTTGATGTTGAGATCGTGCAACGGTGCCTTGGTGGGCCGGACGATCTGGAATCAATCCCGGAAACACTGCTGGTCAACTGCACCGCGATGGGCTCTGCGAGGCTGTTCGAGGACACCAGCATCTATCCTGCTCGCGGGGTGCTTGTGCACCTCAAGCCGCAGCCTCTGGGGTACTGTGTCCATGATGGGTACAAGTACATGTTCCCACGGTCGGATGCGCTGGTGCTGGGCGGTTGTTTCCAGGCGGGCAGAGACGATGACACGCCCGATGATCAGATGGTCCGCGAGATTCTCGATCACCACAGGCGCTTCTTCGGCAGCGCCTGCGGGGTGGGCTGAAGTCCGCCGACTGGCGGCGTAGACTCGCACCCATGCCCATCCTCAGCGGGACCAATCTGACCCTCTCCTACGGCGAACGCGAGATCCTGCGCGGGGTCTCACTCACAGTCGAGCCCGGTGAGAAAATCGGCGTTGTGGGACGCAATGGCACCGGGAAAAGCACGATGCTCAAGATACTTGCGGGCATGCTCAAGCCAGATGCTGGGAGTGTGTCGGCGGGGCAAGGTGTGCGGGTCGGCTATCTCCATCAGAATCCCAATCTTGAACCGGAAGACACACTGAAGGAAGCCGTCGCTCGCGCATTTGAACAGGTCGATGAACTCCATAGTCAGCTTGAAGGACTGTTCCACAAGATGGGCGAAGCGCAGGGGGAGGCGCTCGAGAAGCTCCTCAAGGAACAGGAGCGCATCGAGAAGGCGATCGAAGCCGCTGGCGGTTACAGCAACGAGCACAAGGTCGAGATGATTCTCCACGGGCTGGGTTTCAGTGACGCCCAGTTCGGGATAAAAGTCCGCGATCTCTCCGGCGGTCAGAAGGCTCGCGTGGCACTCGGGAAGCTGCTGCTGGAGAACCCCGGGGTGCTGCTGCTTGATGAGCCAACGAATCACCTTGATGTGGCCGGGCGGGAATGGCTTGAGACATTCCTCAGCGAGGAATACCCCGGTGCCGTCATCCTGATCTCGCACGACCGGTACCTGCTCGATCGGGTCGTATCCCGCATCGTGGAGGTCGAGGAAGGGCGACTGGTCGACTACCCGGGCAACTACGCCGCGTTCCGCAAGCAGCGGATCGAGCGACGCGTCACCATGCTTCGTGCATGGGAGAAGCAGCAGACGATGTTCAAGCGTGAAGAGGCGTACATCCGTCAATACAAAGCCGGTCAGCGAGCGAAACAGGCCAAGGGGCGTGAATCCAAGCTCGACCGCGCAAAGGAAGACGCGCTGGAGCGACCTGTGGAGTTCGACGACATCAAGCTCAACCTGCCCAAAGCCGAGCGGACGGGCGATATCGTGATCACCGCGCGGGATCTGAGCAAGTCGTACCCGAACAAGGACGGCAGCACCAAGGTGCTCTTCCATGATCTGGCGCTGCACATCGAGCGGGGCGAACGCTGGGGCATCATCGGTCCCAACGGAGCAGGGAAAACCACGCTGGTCCGTTGCCTGCTCGATGAAATCGCGCCAGACAAGGGGTCGATCAAGCTGGGCGCACGCCTCGCCGTGGGCTACTTCTCACAGAGCCGCGAGGATCTTGATCCGGAGAAGACCGTTTATCGACACATTCAGGACACGGTGCGCAAGGCGACCGACGAGCGAGTGATGATGAGCGAGCAGGATGCTCGCAATCTCGCGGGCGCGTTTCTGTTTTCAGGGCGAGAGCAGGAGAAGCAGCTCGGTCTGATGTCGGGGGGGGAGCAGGCGCGGGCCGTGCTCGCGGGCCTGCTCGCGAGCGCAAAGAATGTGCTCGTTCTTGACGAGCCGACCAATCACCTCGATATCCAGGCGAGCGAGCGCCTCGAGGATACGCTGGCGCGTACGCATGAGAACCCGATGACCGGCGAGAAGACCGAGGGTGATTTCGACGGGACGATCCTGCTGATCTCGCACGATCGCGCGCTCATCGACGCGGTCTGTGATCACATCCTCGTGCTCGATGGCGACGGGAATGCGCAGGTGTTCCCGGGAACCTACAGCGAGTGGAAGCTGCACCAGTCCGAGCGAGACGAGAAAAAGTCTGCAAACACCAGGCCCGGTACGGACTCCAAACCTGTACAGAGCCAGCCCGCGCCCAAGCCCGCGGAGCCCATCACAAAGAGCAAGTTCTCCTGGATGCCCATCGCGAAGATTGAAGAGCGAATGAACGATCTCGGTATCGAAATTCGGAAACTCGACGCGGAGCTGGGCGGGGCGGATGTCTGGACTGACTACGAGCGGGCGAACACGCTCAGCGAGAAACGCGATGCGTTCAAGAGTGAGCTTGATGAGCTGGAAATCGAATGGCTCCGCAAGTCGGAATGATGTTCAGAGAACCGTGCGAATCTTTTCGATCGCTTCGAGTGCTGATTCATTTGCAGATGCTCTGGACTTCATGATCGCGCCTCGCCACGCGAAGGGTGCGGGCAGGATTGTGAGTGGCAGATACCAGTGCCATGTGTCAATGCCGAGCTTCGCCATCATGCCGGTGTACCAGTCAAACGAACTCAGGAACCCGTCGGTGAGCGGGAGCCCGGGCCAAACGGTGATCACGAGCAGCAACGCGAAGATGCGTGGCATCATCGGCAGGAGTCGGCACTCGAACCGCAGCGTGCCATCGGTGTGGATCAGCAATAGCTTTGAATCGAACGGGGTGCCGTGGGCGGCGACAGAACACAGCGCCGCCTGCTCGTCGGGTTCATAGCCGGGGAGTTTGCCTCGCTTGCTCAGAGAACTGAGGCGTGACTTGATCTCACTGGGCTCCAGACCAGTTTCGAGCCGTGGAAGCGCTGCGTTTGGTGTGGGGTCGGACAAGTAGGCCTCGCAATCGTCGCAAACAGGAACCTCTGCACAATCGGCACAATCCTAGACCCGGCGGCAGCATTCGCCCCCGCCGGGTCCGGAGGTGCACATGTCGGCACGCGATCTGCACCTGCTTGATTATGAACACACAAAAGAGCATGGACACGGCACTGCGTCTTGATGGTCGGACAATCATGATGCCTCTGAGCAACACACAACACGCCATGTTGTCCCGGGACAACGCGCCGGATCAACCGGAGTCGATCGCTGCCGATGATCCACGGTGGTGCTTCGCGATGCGTGCCCGGCTGGTTATCGAGCGTCAGCCCATGAACGCTCGGGCGATGGATCGGCTCATGGAATCGGCTGCTCGTATCGGCCTGAGCCCGATGCAGGCGGAGGCGATCGTGGGGATCGTCGAGGATGCGTCCAATCGTGGCGGGATCGATCGGGTCGCGCATGATCAGATCATGGCACTGCCGGAGATCGCGGATACCAACGCTGACGGGCTGTCTGAGCGGGCACGCTGGATGACCTTCGGGATGCTGTTCGCCTGGGCGCTGATGGTCGCCGGGATCATGCAGGTCGTGGCATGAAAAAAGGCCGCCCATATGGGCGGCCTTGTGTGTTCGATTACGGATCAGACATCCTTGCCTTCGACGACATCGGTGATCGGCGGGGCCTCATGTGGCTGGTCGCCGCCTGCCTTCATTCGGCGGAAATAGTCGTGATACGCGCTCATGGCTTTGGCACCGAAGATCCACATGATCGGGATGTTGGCAACAAGCATGACGCCAAGGCCGAGTGTGGTCCACATATCGAGTTCGGTATCGGTTGAGATGATCGCGGTCTTGTCCGGACCGAAGAGCGGCATCGCGAGCAGCGTTGTCAGCAGGATGAGGAGCGAATAGACGATCTTGTAAATGAAGACCGCCGGCTTGGCCGCGCCCTCGCCGTGGGTTCCGAAGAAGTAGTAGATGCCCTGCTCGCCGTAATAGGACCACGAGATCATGGTCGAGAGTGCGAAGAGCCATGCCGCGATCGAGACGAGCCATTTACCCAGCCCGGGGAACTGTCTGTCAAATGCGTACGCCGTCATCGAGGCACCAGCGTAGTCGCCATAGATCCCAAGATCGAAAGTGCCGTCGTCGTGTTCACGGAAGTGCGGTGTCATCTCTGAACTCAGAGAACTCCAGGACACGACCCATTGGTCATCGTCGTCGCGTGTGACCGTGCCCGAGATTTTACGAAGATCACGCCCGGTATTTTCGTCCTGATCCGCGGCGACGACGAAGAAGATTGTTTCACCCTCGCGCCATCCGGAGGCGTTTTCTGGTGTCTGTCGGATTCGTTTCGCTTCAGATGTCATCTCGGGGAGCGGGGGTGTCTCAAGCGTCCATGAATCAGGGACAGGCTCGTTTGTTTCGGAATCGAGCACCTGAACGATCTGGACCCCCCCGGCCTCAGGAAACTCTGATTCCGCTTCACGGTTGTACGCGCCGGTCGAGAGGATCACGAGTGCGGTCAGTGTGCAGACCACGATGGTATCGATGAACGGTTCGAGTCCAGCAACCACGCCTTCGCGGACGGGTTCGTCAGTCTTGGCTGCGGAGTGGGCGATCGGAGAGGAGCCCTGGCCTGCTTCAGACGAGAACAACGCTCGCTTCACACCCCACATCGCGGCGTACCCGAAGGTGCCACCGAGAAATGCGCCGGAAGCGTCGGCGCTCTGTCCGCCGAGTGCGTCGGGGAGCCCGCTCTTGACGATCAGCCCGAGCATGGCGGGGACATCGCCGAGATTAGCGAAGAGAACGACGAGCGCCGCGATGACATACAGGGCGCACATGAGTGGAACGATGCGTCCTGCGACGGCTCCGATCCGTTTGATGCCGCCCAGAATCACAAGGCCCACGAGCACGGTGAGCACGATGCCCGTAACAACCTGAGGGATCTGGAAGTATGTGAAGGTGATATCGGCGACATTCCATGCCTGGAACATGTTGCCGCCTGTGATCGCGGAGATGATCAGGGTGACGACGAAGATGCCGCCGATGATGGTTCCGATCGGGGCCAGCCCCCACTCTGCGAATCCCTTCTTGACGACAAACATGGGGCCGCCGTGCGGGTTGTCAGGGTCATCGGTATTGCGGTAGAGCATGGACTGGGTGACTTCGGTCATCTTGAGGGACATGCCCAGAATACCGATGACCCACATCCACATGATCGCGCCCGGACCGCCAAGAGCAACCGCGACGGCCACACCGGCGATGTTGCCAAGCCCCACCGTCGCAGAAAGGGCTGCGGAAAGAGCCTGGAAGTGATTGATGGCTCCGGGATCGTCGTGGTCGTCATACTTTCCGCGTACAACGGCGATGCCGTGTGTGAGGGCCCGGTACTGCCCGAAGAATGACCACACGGTAAAGACCAGGCCCGTAATGAGCAAGGCGTACACGGTGTAGTCGGAAAAGAGAATCCCGTTGATGGACTCGATCGTGTGATTCAATGACATGCGGTCCCCGCTGAAAGAGATCGGCTGGTTGGCTGTAAACGAACGCGATCTTCGCACAGGGAGGCCCGGAATGCAAATCAGGGGCGTCTGTGGTAGCGTATGTGCATGTGGTCACGCACCGACATAGTGGGCACCGTCCGTCAGGAACTGATCATTCAGGATCGTTTACTCCGTGAGCAGCAGTCGGTCCGCGGGCTCGACGCGTTGCAGGAGACATCGCTGCATCCCCTGATCGCACAGGCGTTTAGCGGCACCGGGCACCCAGCTCTGCGGGAACTTTATTACCCGAGTTCGCCCGTTGAACTCCCTAAGGGGAACCAGAGGGACCGTTGCGATCTGGTCTTGTTGCCGAAAGGGAAAATATCCCTGCACGATCCCGTAGATGCCCACAAGTTGCTGAAAGCAGCAGATGGCACCTTGTTTGAGTCCGTTGCCTCACTCCCGGAGATTGCACCAGAAGCCTGCGATCCGGCTGATGCATTCTGGGTAGAAATCAAGGTTATCGCACAGCATCGATACATCGATGGTGTGCCGGTGCCTAACACAAAGTATGCGCACGACATGCTCAGCGGTCCGTGTACTGATGTGGTGAAACTCGCCGCCGATCCACTGGTTCGTCACGCGGGTGTGCTAGTGGTGATGTTCAACGAGGTCGAGGAAGCCGGGGTGCATGATATCACGATGGCGATGCGGGAAATGATCGACCGTGAGCTGCCAGTGGGCATGCCCGAGTATGACGCGTTTCCGATCTGTGATCACGCGGGCAATGCCTGGTGTACGCTCGCGTTGATCCCTGTGCGGCTCTGAGATTCAGAATGGCTCGAGACCCGCGTAGCGGGCGATGATTCTCGCGGCGTTGAGGGCGGCGTTCTGCTCGTCGTACACACGCCCGATGGCTTCGAGTTCCCGCACCTGCTCATCGAAGGCTTCGGGGTCTTCGAGCAGCTCAACGACGCGGTCCGCGATGGGTTCCGAGCCCCCGAAGTGCGGGACGAGCTCGGGGCAGATCTCTCGCCCGGCGATCAGGTTGGGAAGGGTGATGTAGTCTGTCCGGATCAGCCAGCGGGCGACAAAGGTCCACAGGATGCGGCCCAGCTTGTAGACGATCACCATCGGCTTGTGCTGCTTGGCGATCTGGAGTGTCACGGTCCCTGAAACCACCATGGCGAGCGTGCACCATCGCACGACGGCATCGGTGCTGGCGTGTCGAACCTCAAGCGAATCGGGCCAACTCAGGTTCGCTTCCCGCGCGATCTGCCGCAACACGGGCACGATCTCCTCTCGTGTGGCCGCGACGATGCCTCGCATGTCCTTGTGCTCGTTATTGAGCTTGATATACGCCCCAAGCAACAGCGGGAAGTTCTTCCGCATTTCCGACGGGCGTGAACCGGGCATCAGCGCGATGCACTGCTCCGCCTTGGGCCAATCTTTGATCTGTGCATCGAGCGCTTTGGTATCCAGCGAGGTATCGAACAGGGGATGGCCGATAAAGGTCGCTTCGACCCCACGCGTCCTGAACCATTCCTGCTCGAAGGGCAGGACACACATCACATGATCCGTCAGGCGGCGTAGTTTTCGGATGCGCCAAGGGGCCCATGCCCAGAGCTGGGGGGCGACCAGGTGGATCACACGCGCTCCGGTCGCCTTGGTCAGCTTACAGACGGGGAAGTTCGCGGCGGGGGAATCCACGGGAATATGAACGCGCACCCGATGCTCGGTCAGCCAATGCTCGATGGAACGGTTGATCCGCTGGTGCTCACGGATTTTGGCCCAGCCGGGCATGCCCATGACCGCGTCGTCGCCGGTGAACTCGATGACCTCTGCGCCCGCGGCCTGCATCTTGCGACCACCCCACGCGTAGATCCGCAGATTGGGATACTGGGCGCGGAGTTGTTGAATCACCGCCGCCGCGTGATCGTCGCCCGAGGGCTCGAACGCGGTGAAGAGTACAGCGGGATGGTCCTTTGCGGTTTCCACGGCCCAACACTAGGCACACATGGTGTGTGGGCACCAGCGTGATCGGATGTCGGGTGCAACTGATCGTTCAAAAACCCGCGGCGGCGAACCAGTCGCTTGGGCGTGCTTCGAGCGAGGTCGAGATCGCGACCAGTGATTCGACACTGGGCAGATGGGTGCCACGCTCGATCGAGCTCAGCTGCGATACAGACACTGAGCTGAGTTCGGAAAGCTCCCGCAGTGTCCAGCCTTTTTCAGTCCGAGCCAGTCTGATCTGGCGCCCCAGCACGCTGCGGAGGCGGTCCATCGGGCGTTGCCCGAGGCCGAGTTCTTCCGTTGCCTGAGCGAGCACACGGCGCATGTCGTCGATGCTGAATGGTTTGGCGATGTAGTCGAAGACATCCTGCTTGAAGGTGTCACGCATGGAATCGAGCGATGGGTAGCCCGTGACCACGATCACACACTGCTTGGGCCAGCGGGTCCGGATCTCACGCAGGACTTCCTCCCCGGAATGCACTCCCATTTTGATGTCCAGCATGATGACATCGGGGTGCACTTCAGCGGCTTTTCGATAGAGCTGCTCGGGGGTAGACAGCGTCTGGACTTCGTGCCCTTCGGCGCTGAGGGTGCCCGCGATGTACTCTCGAAAATCCTGATCATCATCCAATGAGAGGATGTTCAGGGAGACTTGCGGTGTCGAGTTTGCAGGTGTGTGATGTTCAGCCATCGGTTGTGATCATCCTAGCTGAGGGGATGCCCCATTACAAGACATTGCTGTCCACTTTGAGAGTGTGCCTTGTAGTTTAGCACGGTGCGTTCTCGGGTTGACCGCCGGCAAGATTGAGCGGGAGCAGGACCTCGAATGCCGCCCCGCGAGACGGGCCGTCGCTGCCCCGGTTGGTCGCGATCAGCAGCCCTCCGTGCTCCCGAACGATGCCGTTGGCTACGGCCAGGCCCAAGCCTGTGCCCTGTGAATCGAGTCGGGTAGAGACGAATGGCTCGAAAAGACGATCGATCAGCTTTGAGTCGATGCCAGGGCCATTGTCGAGCACCCGGATGACTACCCAAGGCGATTGCTCACGCGTTTCATTGCTCAGTTCGATCCATATCTGGGGCTGGGGAACCCCCGACTCGACGACCGCATCGACGGCATTTCGGATCAGGTTGACAAAGACCTGCACCAGCCGGTCGGGATCGCAACAGATGCGCTGATCAGAACCGATCCTTTGGTGCACGGTGACCCCACGCTGGGTCATCGCGTCTTTCCGGTCAATCTCGACGAGCGTGCGGGCTTCAGAAATGATCTCGGTGATATGCGCGAGCTTGTTCATCGGCGGACGAACGCGTGCGAAGTCGAGCAGGCCCTCGGACAGGGTTTCCAAACGCCCCACCACCCTTGCAAGAAGGGCGATCTCTGTGACACTCAGTGCCCCGTCCCGGTGCAGCTTCTCAACGAGGCCCTTGACAACCGCGAGCGGCGTGTTGAGTTCATGGGCGATGCCGGCGCTCATCATGCCCAGCGAGGCGAGACGGTCGGCCCCCTCAAGGTTCTTCCTCGCTGTTTCGAGGAGATGGTTCTTTTTGTGCAGGTCCGCAGCGGTGTGCTCGAGTCGATCGAGCGCGTGGGCGAGCTCCCGCTCGTTCGTGCGGAGTGCCTTGATCGCTTCATTGCGTGAACGCATGATCGATCCGAGTTCGTCGGCGGGGATCTCGGATTCATGGATCAACTCGCTCTCGCGGTCCCCATCGCTTACGGCCATGTCCGCGGCAAGCATGGCGCTGATCGGTCGGTAGACATGCTGAGGGAGCACGAACAACTCGAGTGCAGCGGCTACGAGGGCGTAGCCGACCAGCAGTGTGGAGATCACGAGGAGATAGACCAGACGGATCGCATCTCGGGCTCGCTCCGCCCGGACACGGACCAGCAGGAACTGTTCACGCTGGGGCAGCCAGCGGATCACACCCGATGCGTACCCGTCACTGGCAACGGGGACCGAGCGATCCGGTGTCAGGCGTGCCTGATAGATCAGTTGGTCGGGAATTCCAAGCGTTGAGCTCGCGCCGAGGACGATGATGGCACCATCGGGCTCACCTGATGCCAATGAATCGATTTCTGTTCCACCTTGGAGCAGCGAATCCATCAGCAGGTCGCTCTGTTCAACCTCCGCGCCGAAGATGACCTTGGACATCGCCGGCATGATCGCGATCAGCAGGATCACGCCCAGGCTCAGCGAAAAAGCGGTGTGGAGCACGATCAGTTTTTTGCGAATCTTCATTCCCGAGAGAATGCGATGGGTCGAAAAGCGACGCTGGGCGGCTTGTTCGTTCTCTTTTGATTGTGAACTGTGATCTCGCCGCACGATTGGCCTCTTCGATGGATTGAAGCGGACTATAGGATACAGGGTCCTCAATCCGGGATCTTGCCCGGCGATTGCTCCCCCGCTGACGCCCATACACCAACCCGGTCATCTTCTCGCTCCTACGGTTCCGCGATGCCAAGCCCCCAAAGAGACACTTTTCCCCGGATGCGACCGACGAAGCAGGAACCCCCACCCGTCATGGGGGCACGCGATGCCGCATATCGCAAGCTGGCTTCCCATGCCAAACGGTTCCCCGATCTGATCCCCAGCGAGATCAACACGGGCACGCTCGATCAGCGGGATGCCTCGCTTGCGCACGCCATTGTGGATGCCGCGGTCCGGCGATGGCGTACGGTCGAGTTTGTGCTCGAGGGGGTCAGCGGGCATCGCAGCTTCGAGCTCGAGCCCCGCATGCGCGCGGTGCTGCTGGGTGGGGCGGCGCAGCTGCTGCTTCTGGATCGAGTCCCACCCCACGCAGTTCTCGATGAATCGGTCAGCTGGGCGAAGCAACACATCCGCCCCGGAGCCGGCGGGATGGTCAACGCGGTGCTCCGCAAGGTTGCCCAGGTCCGCGGCGAGAAGCGGGAAGGCGCGTGGGATCATCACATCGATTCCATCCCGCTGAGCGAGGGTGGGTGCCTCGGGCTGGTCGGGCTCGAGCTCCCGGAAAACGGCCGTCGTCGCCTCGGGATTGCCTGCTCGCTGCCCGACGCCCTGCTCGCACGATGGGAGCTGCTCGACGCGGACCCCACCCCCCGGGCCTTGCACACCCTGTGCAAAGCGCCGACGATAGTCTGCACACGATACTGCAGTCATCATGAGGAGATCGATGATCTCGGCGAGCATGAATCTCCGGATCATCGGGTCTACAAAGGACAACGACAGGGGCTGCTCACGCTACTCAATGCCCGCCCCGATCTCTGGGTTCAGGATCCTGCGAGTACCGCAACGCTGCTGCGTCTTGATCCGGGCTTTATGCCCGAGCGGGTTGTGGATCTCTGCGCCGGCCAAGGCACAAAGACCAGGCAGCTTCGTGCGATGTACCCCGACGCACAGATCGTTGCGTGTGATGTCGATCCAGCCCGTTTGAGTACCCTCCGAGAGGCCTTTCGTGCCGACCCCAATACCCGCGTCATGCACGCGGCGGACATCCAGCCCAAATCGAACGGGTGGGCATCGCTCGTATTGACCGATGTCCCCTGCTCGAATACGGGCGTGCTCGCTCGCAGAGTCGAGGCCCGATCCCGACCCGTCGAGGCGCAGCTCAAGCGGCTTGTCCTGACCCAACGCGAGATTCTGCGGGTTGCATCCGAGCTGCTCGAACCGGGCGGAACGCTGCTTTACGCGACATGCAGTGTGGAAGAGGAAGAAAACGAGCAGAACGCACAATGGGCCGCGACGGAGTTCGCGATGGTTTTGTCCGGGATGCATCGCGTTGAGCCCTGCGGGCAGCCTGGGGGGCCTGGCAGCAACTATCATGATGCGTCCTTCGCGGCGACGATGCGATTGCCGATGTGATCATGGCCTTTCACCCAACAAATCAGCTCACGGCCCGCACGCGATCTGCATTCGGGCTTACACTTCCCCCCAAACACCCCCGCCGAGGACGCACGAATGAACCTGATGGATATTCTCGAATCCGAGTGCATCATCGCACCGCTCAAGTCGGTCGATAAGCAGGATGTCATCAACGAGCTCATCGATTGTCTGGGCGAGCAGGGTCAGGTGAGCGATGTCCAGTCACTCAAGGATGCCGTCTGGTCCCGTGAGCAGACCCGGACCACGGGAATCGGCCACGGGCTGGCGATTCCTCACGGCAAGTGCTCGAGTCTCAAAGGCCAGGCAATCGCCATCGGCAAACCCGCGCAGCCCATCGATTTCGAGGCGATCGACACCCAGCCAGTCCAACTGGTCGTGCTCCTCGCGTCCCCGCCGGACAAGACCAAGGACCACATCGAAGCCCTGGCGCACATCAGTCGCATGATGAATGATTCGATCTTCCGTGAATCAATCTACAACGCGACCACGCCCGAAGAGATCTATGCCTTGGTCAGCAACCAGGTTGTGTAACGAGGGCAGCGTGTTCAATCACGCTCGCGAGGTTGATCGGCGATCGCGCCGGCGAGCAGTTCAAGCCGGCCGAGTGCTCGTTCGGCACAGGTTTTGAAATACACATGCGGAAAGAGCGTGACCAGGGCGATCGTGAGCCCGAAGGCGGTTGTGTAGAGGGCCTCGGCGATCCCGCCTGCGACGAGGGCTGGGTCCGACACGCTCGAAGCGTCGCCCAGCAGGTCGAAGCTGTGGATGATGCCCGTGACCGTGCCCAGAATGCCCAGGAGTGGTGCCGCGGCGATGATGGCCCCCAGCGTTGGCGCGAAGCGTTCGATTGCCGGACGGAGCGTTTCAATTTGTCCGATGAGCATCGATTCTGTCGGGCGACCCGCGTTGAGCGACCGGGCTACCAGCACCCCTTCGAGCGAGCGGTCTCGCCTGCTGTGTGATAGTGCCTGTTCGTTCTCGTTTCGCCCAAGCAAGGCGAGGTACTTCTGCATGCGCGCTGCGCCGCGGCGTTCGGGGCCGATGACCCAGAAAAGCGTGCGCTCGAAGATGAGTGTGAACGCGAGTAGACTGATAAGCAGGAGCGGGTACATCACCCATCCGCCTGCGAGAAAGAACTGGATCGCCTGCTCAAGCATCGTTGCATGCTAGCACGCCCTCGGCGGGCTCGCTAAGATCCGGCATGGATCATGAGCCCACATCGACTGCGCCGGTCGCGCCCGACGATCTGAGCACGGTAATCGCTCGGTTCGATACAGAGATCGGCGAGTTTCTCGGTGGGCTCGGGCTCCCGGAGAACCTCCACGACGCACTCCGGTACAGCGTGCTTGGTGGCGGCAAGCGTCTGCGTCCTGCTCTGGCCTGGTACAGCGCGGTCGCTTGTGGCGGGACTGGTCCAGAGGCCATCCATGCGGGGATCGCCGTCGAACTCATCCACGCGTTCAGTCTGATCCATGATGACCTGCCCTCGCTCGATAACGATTCGATGCGTCGTGGCCGAGCCACACTTCATATCCATGCGGGAGAGGCGATGGCCGTGCTGGCGGGTGATGCGTTGCTCTCGATCGCGTATGAGGCCGCGATGGGGTACCCGCAGCCTGAGTTGGGACTGGCGATGTGCCGTGAACTCGCGGCGGGCACACGCTGCATGATCGCCGGGCAGGTCTACGACACGCTCGGGGGGACGCCTCCAGGAATCGATGAGCTCGAGGCGGTCGAGCTCATCCATCGGAACAAGACAGGGGCATTGCTGCGAGCGAGCTGTCGGATGGGTGCCATATCGGCCGGCGCTACGGATTCGTCACTGGAGCACCTGACGAGCTTTGCTGAATCGATCGGGCTCCAGTTTCAGGTGATCGACGACCTGCTGGATGTCGAGGGTTGCGACGACAGAGTCGGCAAGGCCGTCGGAAAGGACGAGGCCATGGGCAAACGGACTTACCCGGGGATTCTCGGGATCGAGGGCTCTCGTTCGCTGGCGGCTCAGCTCGGGACCCGAGCCGATGCTTCGCTCGACGCGCTCGATGACTTGGGCCTTGGCGATACCAACCCGCTTCGCCGCCTGGCCGGGTTACTCCGGGCACGAAACGCCTGAAAACCTTCGATAGTTTGTCTGTATCCGCCCGATAATCGATCTGGCTCGGGCTTGTTGGCGAACCCATGGGTGCTGCGGTCAGTAGCCAACCCGGTGGTTCACGATCGCGATGACCACTATACTTCTTTGGCTGCATCGATTTTGCTCCATCGCTTTGAAAGGTCGTTATGAGCCTGCTTCCTCAGATCCGCACCCCTGACGACCTCCGCACACTCTCGATCGGGCAGCTTGAAGAGCTTGCCGCCGAGATTCGTGAAACGATCATCGGGAAGGTGTCTCGCAGCGGCGGGCACCTGGCTCCGAATCTCGGGGTTGTGGAACTGACAATCGCGATGCATCGCGTGTTCGATTTCTCACACGATCGGCTCCTCTTTGATGTCGGGCATCAGTGCTACCCGCACAAGCTGCTGACCGGACGGCTGGAGAAGTTCGAAGCACTTCGGACCAGCGCCGGCATCTCGGGGTTCCCGGAGCCGAGCGAGAGCGATTACGACCTGTTTCGGGTTGGGCACGCCGGCACGGCCATCTCAACGGCCGTGGGCATGGCACGCGGCGACGCATTGATGGGGACCTCGTACACACCCGATGCGCGACCAGACGGCAAGCGGGTCGTATCGATCATCGGCGATGCCTCGATCGTGAACGGCGTCGCGATGGAAGGGCTCAACAACGCGGGCATGCTCAGGCGTCAGTTCCTGGTCGTCCTCAACGACAACGGGATGAGCATCAGCAAGCCCCAGGGGGCGATGGCACAGTACTTCGATCGCGTTCGTGTCTCGCACACCTACAGCGATTTCAAGAAGGGTGCCAAGGAACTGCTCAAGCATGTGCCCGGCGGCGGGATCCTCAAGGAAGCCTATCACCGTATGGGTGAGATGACCAAGGCCGCGATAGCCGAGGAGTCATGGTTCGAGCAGTTTGGACTGCTCACCGTTGGCCCGATCGACGGGCACGATCTGCCGACGCTTATTGAGTTCCTCACCGAGGCACGCGATATCGACCGCCCGATGGTCCTGCATGTCAAGACAACGAAAGGCAAGGGGCTGGACATCGCCGAGCATGACGCGACCCGGTTCCATTCTCCCAAGGCGTTCAGTGTTGAGCGCGACGAGAAACTCGGATGCCGGGTTGAGATGAAATCAGGCGGGCGTTCATTCACTGCCGCGTTCGGAGACGCGCTCGTTGGTCTCATGGAAAACGACGAGCAGGTCGTGTGCGCGACCGCCGCGATGCCCGACGGCACGGGCGTGGTTCGAGCGATCGAGCGGTACCCGGCGCGCAGCTTTGATACCGGCATCTGTGAATCGCACGCGATGGACATGATGGCGGGGATGGCCAAGTCCGGGCTCAAGCCGTTCTTCGCGGTCTACTCGACTTTCCTGCAGCGTGCCTTCGATCAGGCGTTCCAGGAGGTTTCGCTCCAGGGGCTTCCAGTTCGCCTGTGCCTTGATCGGGCGGGGCTCGTTGGCGGCGACGGCGCGGTGCATCACGGGTTCTGTGATATTGCCATCCTGCGGACACTTCCCGACGCGGTCCTGACCGCGGCGATCGATGAATCGAGCCTTCTCGCCTCGCTCGAGTTCATGCGCCAATGGGAGGGTGGCCTCAGCAGCGTGCGCTACCCACGCGATGATGTGGACACGCGTTTCGGCGATGCGCCAGCGTATGAGATCGGCAAGGCCCGCCTGCTCACGCCCGAGTTCGCCGATCTTGATGCCAGTCGTCCCGATGTTGCGGTGCTCGCGTTCGGCACGCCTGCGATCGCGGCGGCCGACGCGATTGCGTCGCTGGGGCAAGACTACCGCGTGGCCCTCTGGGACGCGCGGTTCGCCAAGCCGGTTGACGGGCAGCTGGTCCGCTCGCTGATCGAACGGGAAATCCCTGTCCTCACGCTCGAGGACCATTCCGTGGTCGGCGGGTTCGGTTCAGCCGTTCTCGATGCGGCCCAGTCGATGGGGCTCAACACTGCAGGGATTGTGCGACACGGGATCCCGGATCACTGGATCATCCAGGATTCCCGCAAGGATCAGCTCAGGCAGGTCGGGCTCGATGCGGATGGCATCGCGAGGATGATCCGGCATAGCTACGCTCCCGATAAGCACGCGGTGTTTGTTGCCAAACCCAACGCCCGAATCGAACACAAGCCCAGCACGACGCTTGGCGTCTGAACACAGGAACCCGAGACAGGCATGAAGCGATCGGTAGTCCTGATTTCGAATCGCAACAAGCCGCAGGCGATGGCGGTGCTCGACGAGGTACGCGCACTGATCCAAGCGCACGGCGTGCTTTTGTGCGAGTTACAGACGGATGATGAGGACGGGTTGCCGGATCCCGATCGTGTCGATCTCGTCATTGCCCTCGGTGGTGATGGAACAATTCTTTCGGCAGCACGCAGGTGTCTGACCCTTCGTGCCCCGCTGCTGGGCGTGAACACGGGCAAGGTCGGATTCATGGCGGGGTACGAGCTTGATCGGTTCCGCGAGCAGGCCCCCGCGCTTCTGCAGGACGGCACGCTGGATGTCCATCCGTTCACGCCGCTGCACGGGGTGGTCCGCGATGCAAGCGGTGCCCCCCGCTACTCCGGGTTTGCGCTCAATGAGTTCGTCGTCAGCGCTGGCCCGCCGTTCAGGATGATCACGCTGGATAT
>CAYQRD010000001.1:0-47331 GCA_964419845.1 uncultured Phycisphaeraceae bacterium | reverse complement strand
TCAATGAGTTCGTCGTCAGCGCTGGCCCGCCGTTCAGGATGATCACGCTGGATATCTCGGTCGACGGGCAGATCGGTCCTTCGGTCTCTGGTGACGGATTGATCGTCTCCACACCGCTGGGGTCCACCGCGTACAACGTGTCCGCGGGCGGCCCGATCGTTGCCCCGGGGGTCAACGCCATGATCGTGACACCGATCGCGGCGCACTCGCTGAGTTTTCGTCCCATCGTGATCCGCCCGGATTCACGCGTTTCCATACGGGTGCAGTCGGCCAATAGTCTTGAGAGTTCCGGTACGACACTGATCATTGATGGGCAGCATGATCATCGCATCCGCGAGGGCGACACACTCGAAGTCACCGCGGCGAAGGAAGCGATCGGGTTTGTGCTCGATCCAGAGATCAGTTACTGGGAAACACTTCTGGGCAAGATGCACTGGGCGAGCACCCCGGACGCCGGCGGAATAAAGCGGCGCAACTGAAGTGTTGTGTGTCTATGAATGAACAACCCCAACTGGAACAATCCCCGGGCCGGCACGAACTGCAGTGCATGGAGGTCTGGGGTGGGTCGAGCCGGGCGGATCATATCGCATCGGTCCCGGGTCTTGATATCAGCGTCCACTCCAAACCGATCGGCGATCGAGGCGGGGACCTGTATCTGATCTCATCGTGCTCGAGTGGGTGGATCACCCGGATGCTGCTCGCGGATGTCGCGGGGCACGGCGAGATCGCGAGCGAGTTTTCAGCCCAGCTCCGGCGAGCGATGCACAAGTCGATCAACACGGTCGATCAGACGAAGATCGCCAGGGAACTCAACAAGGCCTTCGAACTGATTTCCAGGGATGGCCGCTTTGCGACCGCGCTGCTTGTTACCTACTTCGCGCAATCCGGCCACCTGATCCTCGTGAATGCCGGGCATCCCCCGCCGCTGATCCAGCGATCGGGCGAATCGCATTGGACCCCCGTGGACAAGCACGCGAGCGGTGTGATCTCGCAGACCACCCGAGATGTCCGGGTGGGCCTCTCTAACCTCCCGCTGGGTGTGCTTGGCGATATGGAGTATGAGCAGATCGCGATCCCGCTCCGAGAAGGGGATCGGTTCTGTGCCTACACCGATGCGTACAGCGAGTCTGTGGATCGGAATGGGACGCAGTTGGGTGTGAAGGGCCTCTCCGACGCATTCGCCGAAGTGAGCCTGCGATCCCCGCCCATCGAAGCGTTCGGCACGACCCTGCGTGAGGTGCTGCATGAACGGGCGGCGAGCCCAGCGGATGACGACCATACCCTGATCTTGCTCGAACGCAACGGGCGTCAGCGTCCGCCGCTGTCGATCCCGATCGTGGGAAACTGGCTCAAGAGCAACTTCGGGCTCGGGCACATTGATACGGTACCCGAGTGATCACCCCTCTTCGGCGTCTTCGAACATCGGGGCCATGACAAACAGTTCGTCTGGGTTCACAAGCGCGATGATGGTATCTCCGCTCGACGGTTCGACGGGCTTATCGATGGTCGAGACCCAGAGCACCTTCCCGGGGCTGAGCATGAACAGGGGGATTGCAGACGAGCCGTAGAGTGTCCGGAAATCCTTGAAGGTGAACTCATCTGAGATCGTTGTTGCCTTGATAACCCAGCCGTTCTGTACGCGTGACTCAAGCCCGGCGTAGTTGGCGTCGCGCCTGAAAAGTGCACGCCAGCGATGTTCGCTCTGCTTGTCTTCGCTCTGCTTTTTACTCTTGAGCGTTGGGAGCTGGAACAGGCTCGAGCTTTCGAAGTAGCCCTTGAACCGCTGGAGCGAGAGTGTGTTGACTTCATCGTTGGGCGTGTTGGCAAAGACACGCCCGATTCCACGCAGGTCGAGATCGGTGATGTCTGGGACGGTCAGGATATTGTCCTGAATCGCGGTCAGCCCGGCCATCCGTGCCTCGCGCACATTCGCCCGGTTGGTATCGATCATCAGTGTCTTGAAGCCACGGTCGCTGAGAACCTTCGCGATCGCCCGAGCCCACGCGGGGGCACCGATGAAGATGATGCCCTGCGGGTTCTGGTCTGCGATGCCGAGCATCTTGGAAGCCCATGGGGTCGTGAGCCCATAGAACGCCACGGTGCCGATGATGACGGAGAATGTCAGCGGGACAAGCTGGTTCGCGCCCTCGATGTCGAGCCCGAGCGAGAAGATCGATGCGCCCGCGGCGGCGACAATCCCGCGGGGTGCCAGCCACGCGACGAACATCCGCTCTCGCCATGTCAGGCCCGCGCCGAGTGTTGCGATGAACACCGAGGCGGGGCGAGCGATCAGTACGAGAACCGCGAGGAAGAAGAAGACCCGCAACCAGTCGAGCTGGGCGAGCTGGTCAATCTGGAGACGCGCTGAGAGTACGATGAAGAGCGCCGCGATCAGCAGGACACGCAGGTTCTCCTTGAACTCCAGAATGTGGTGAACATCGACTTTCTTCTGGTTCCCCAGCGCGATGCCCATAACCGTGGTGGCCAGGAGACCTGACTCGGGCATGATCTGGTTGGACGCGGTGAAGGCCGCGACGACGAGCATCAACGAGACGGGGTTCTGCAGGTAGTCGGGTACCCAGAACCTGGTGAGGAGGGTCTGGAGCATGAACGCCGCGATGATGCCCAGACCGGTGCCGGCGACAAGCGTGACACCGATCGCCTGGAGGATGGAGCTGGCGTCGTTCATCGCGGAGTTGACCGAGATGACCTCGTAGACGAGCACCGCGGCCAGCACCCCGATCGGATCGATAACGATCCCCTCCCATTTGAGGATCAGGCCGGTATCGCCGCTGGGGCGGATATGCGCGAGCATGGGACCGACCACCGTGGGGCCGGTCACGATCAGGATGGCACCGAGCAGGATCGCGATCGGGCGATCGAGATCGAAGATGTAGTAAGCGCTGAAGGCTGCGATGATCCATGTCACGATGGCACCGACGGTCACCAGAAGTGTCACCGGCTTCCATGTGCTCTGGAGTTCCTTGAAGTTGAGCGTGAGGCCGCCCTCGTAGAGGATGAGCCCCACGGCGAGCCCGACCGCGGCGAGCAGCACATCGCTGTCAAACAGTGCGTCGGGATTGATCGCGAAAGGGGAGCCTTCGAAGAGCGAGCGGGCTACAGGGCCTGAGAGGATGCCCGCGAGGAGGAGCAACAGAATCGAAGGGATCCGGATCTTCCACGCGAGCCATTGGGCACCGACGCCGAGCACAAAGATCAGTGCGAGCGCGATACCGACAGAATGATTTGAGCTTGCAGCGAGTGTGACCATGGATCCGTCCTGGCTCTGGCGTGGTTCCGATCCACGCTCGGACATGTTAGCAGATTGTGCCGCAGAGTGTCCGGGTTTTCAGGCGTTGTGATGCTTGTGGAGCGTGTACACTTTTCCTGGATATTTTGCTGTTTGTCCGGATGTTTGACGGCACGGAATGTAGATCAGGAGGATCCGTTGAACCGAAACAAAGAGCCCCGCGTCACTGTCGTCGGTTCAGGGTTGTCCGGGCTCGCGTGCGCCTCAACGCTTCATCGTCGTGGATTTCGCGTTCGTGTCTACGACCGAGGCCGCCAGGCTGGCGGGCGGCTTGCGACCCGATTGGTGCGGTGCAGATCCGGAACCGAGATCCGATATGATCACGGGGCGCCCATGATCCATGTGCGTGATGATTGTTTTCGATCCGAAGCGAAGCGCTGGGTTCAGGCTGGCGCCGCGAGCTGGTGGCAACCACAATCGATTGATGCGGACGGACAGAACCGACCCATTGAAAAGGTGCTCGTCGGAGTTCCCACGATGGCAGATATCCCTCACCAACTCGCTGCAGGGATAGATCTTCATCAGTCGTGTTCCGTATCGGATGCCCGGCCTCATTCGGGAGGGTGGGTGATGGAAATCGAGCGATATGGCGAAGAGCAACCCCTCCGCGACGAGACGGACATCATGGTGCTTGCGATGCCTCTGAAGCAAGCAGAGCGACTGATTGATCTCCCCGACATGTTCGCGTGCGAAGCGCTGAGCGAGTCAGAGAGTACGCCCACATGGGCATGCATGATGACAATCGATGTCGGCTCGGAAACGGAGACCCTGCCTGACCTGTACACTCCAGAGCACGCATCAATAATCGAACAGATCTGTTTCGACCATAGAAAGCCTGGTCGAGCGTGCCCGCTCGGCGTGGTATCTCTGGTTGCCTATGCCCAGGCCGACTGGGCCGCTGTGCATCGGGATCAATCGTGCGAAGCCGTACTCGAAGCGATGTCGAGCTCGACCCGAGCCGTGCTCGATCGGTTGCTGGGATTCAAACTCGGGGATCGAGCGATCCTCGATGCCCGCATCCATCGCTGGGGTCTGGCTCGCCCGATCGGGTTGCTGCCCTTCACGCACAAATACAACCATGATCGTGGCATCGGACTGTGCTCTGACGGTATGGGCGGCTCCGATGCGGAATCGGCCTTTCTCAGCGGCAGTGCGCTGGCTGACGCGATCACGGCATCCCATCCGCGTTGAGCGTGTCTGGATTGAGCGCGAGGTGCTGAGACTTCGGCTGCCTGATGCGCATGAAAAACCCCAGCATGATGCTGGGGTTTGAACGAGGCGGACGGGACTCGAACCCGCAACCTCCGGCGTGACAGGCCGGGACTCTAACCAATTGAGCTACCGCCCCTGGTAGCATTCGGGTATTGCATTTCTGCGTGTTCCCGAGAGAGACGATGGTATTCCATGTCTCGTTATTGTCAAGTAAACTCAAAACTGAAATCGTTGTCTGCGAGCAGAAAACGCCCTCTCGGAGGGCTATCGGATCCACCGCGATCAACTGCTCGATTCGAGCTGAATCTGATTGGCGTCTTGAATGTTGAAGGGCATACCGTCGGGCGAGACCTTGCTGCCGGCAACCCAGAGCATCGCGACGGCTACGCCCATGGCGACAACGCCGAGGAACATGAGTGCGGTGTAGACATCGGGGCTCGCGCCTCGATTCTGACGACCGCCGGGCATCTGCATTCCAAACTGGCTCATTGGATTGCTCCTTTGTACTTGCGGGGTCGTAGGGGGTTAGCTGCCGAGCTTGCTGAGGACCTGGTCACCCTCGCGGATCGCCTGGTTGTCCTTGACGAAGGCAACGCGTCCGACGGCGTGGTTCAGATCGACGGACTCGACGATCATGTCGCCGAGGTACTGATCATCGCCACGGATGATATAGAAGCGTGCGTTCTTGCGGAGCCGGTCATTGCTGCCCAGGTTGATGCGGACGCGGGTGTATCCGCTGTTGGGATCGTTCACGACCTCGTCGATGGTTCCACGGATCAATGCGCCGGGGATCTCGATGGGGACAAGTGTTCCGCGATCGTTCGATGCGGTCGCGGTGGCGCCGTTACCCTGCTTGTTCTGGATCTCAGTGAGTGTCTCTTCGAGTGCTCGCTTGACCTGCTCGTAGACGATGACCTGGCTTTCGAGGTCTGAGATCGCTTTCTCGAGGTCGATCTTCTCATCGCGGTAGGCCAACTCGCCGTCACGCAGACGGGCGAGTTCGGTCTTGTACTCGCTGATGATGTTGGCCTGCGTCTCGGTGGTCACACCGAGCTGTGCGATCTTGGATGAGATCGATTCACGGGCTGCTTCTGCCTGACGCAGGCGGATGCGAAGGTCGGAGTTGGTCGCTTCAAGGCGACGGCTGTCCGCGTTGCGGCTCGCGAGCTCGTCCTGGAGTCTCGATAGATCCTCCTGGAGCGCGGCACGCTCTTGGCCGTGGATGGCGTTCTGTGCGGCCTGCTCCGTGATCGCGGTGTCCGCGGCCGCGAGCGCGTCGCGGTAATCAGCGGTGATGCGATCTACATTGACTGAGTATGCGATGGCCAGTGATGCCATCATGATGCTCAGCACAGCGGCGATAAGTACGAAAACCTTGGTCAGAATGTGCACGATCCGCTCCTCGATTCCAAGCTGGATTGATCCTGTGTGGCTCTGAATGCCGTCCCCGACCCGCAATGGTGCGAAACGGGGGTATCTAGTGTAGCAGGGATGTCCCCATCAGGGTGTGTGAACGGCTCGTCCAATTCACCCCATATGTCGCCCCGAGACCCGGGGAGGACAAAACATACGCGATCAGGAGGGCTCGGATCCCCATCCAACGGGGATCGATGCCCTCTTTCAGTCATTTCTCTTGGATCGAGCGAGCTGGCGCTGGGTGTAATCCACAATTGCCCCGGCTGCGGCCACACGGGTGAGCGGAGACGGGTCATTGATCAGCATCATTTCCAGATGCCCCAGATTCTCTCGCCCCTCTGTTTTGCCCAGAACCGATGCCGATTGCGCCCGGACCGCATCGATATTTGAATCGATGTAGTCGACGGCAACAAACGAACCTTCCCGGTGCCCCATCTCCGCGAGTGAAGATGCCACACCGAGTCGGACTTCTGCTGGCATCGGCTGGTCAGACTCATCGTCCGCGAGGAATATCAGCTGATCGATCGATGACTCGTCACGGATCTGTCCGATGATCTGGACCGCCAACGCAGTCGCTTCCAGCTCGTCGGCCCGCGCGGGATAGAGTGCCGCACGGATGGTGTCGATGCTCTCATCGAATCCGAGTTTGTACATCGCCTCGGCGATCTGGAGCCGGAAGATTTTTCGTTCGATACTCGACGCGTTCATCACGGGCGTGATCGCGGCCTGCTGGAGCAGCGGGATGGCCGAGGATTCGCCGAGCTCGCCGAGGATGTATGCGATTTGCGAGCGAACGCGTGGGTTCGGATCCTCAAGGAGCATGGTTGAAAGTTCGCTGATATCCGTGGATTCGCCGAATCGTGAGAGGGCGAACAGGGCCGCCGAGCGGACGAACGGGGATTCGTCCTGTGTGAGCCCCCGAATCGAAGGGGCCAGCGTCGCCAGATTCTTCTGGCCCGCGACCATGGCGGCTACTGCTCGGACTCCGGCATTGGGATCATTGATCGCGAGTGCCACGATGGGCTCGACCCGCTCGGTGACCGGGCTGAGTGCCTCGATCGAGTTGGCCCTGATCTGCGGGTTGCGATCGCTGCTCATCTCGATCAGCCGATCGATGGCGACCGCCCGCAGCTCGCTCGCCGGTGCGACCTCGATCACGCGTTGCGTCCCATCGGGCTCGGTGAATACGACTCGCTTGGGTCCGTCGGGTCGAATCTCTGCGCTGCAGCCGGTGGCAAGCAGCGGCGCAATGCCCATGATTGTGACGGTCTTGGTCAGGATGATGTTTTGGGTCGATCTTCGCATGCTCAGTCCTCGATCGCGGCGTTGGTGCTCGCTGGCCATGGTATCAGCCCGCTGGGGTGTTCATCGGGTCTACGGCTCGGCGTGATGGAAAGATCGCCGCGATGCCCCATCCGAGTGTCAGAAGCAGGGTGATCCAGCCGAACAGGTCCCCATAGCGGGCGAATGGTGTCAGCCCGTTCCCGAGTTTCACCTGACCGATCAGATGCCCCTCGAGCGGGTCGTCACGGAGCGGCCGGATCGTCGTGTCGACAACCTGGCCACGATGATCGATCACGCCCGAAATTCCCGTGTTCGCACAACGGATCATGGGCGTGGCGAGTTCGATGCATCTCCAGCGGGCATTCTGAAAATGGGAGAGCCGCCCGCCGCGGGAATCGCTGAACCAGCCGTCGTTGGTCATGTTGACCATCACGCCCGCCTTGCGTTGCCCATCCTGGCTGACCAGCTTCCGGCACACGCTTGAGGTGGTCGCTTCGAAACAGATCGGAGTCGCGAGCGAGATCGCGTCGCCGCCAAGATCGTGGACCGGCACGGCCAGATTCCGCGGCTCATTCCCCGGATCCAGAACGAACTCCATCCCATTGGCGCCCAGGGATAGCAGTCTCTGCTCGAGCCACTGAGACTGTGAGATATACGGCATGACCTCGCCGAACGGGGTGAGGTGAAGCTTGTCATACCAGTCTGGCGATACGCGACCCTCGATCACCACGAAGGCACTGTTGTACATCGCGTCTCGCTGGTAGTCGATGCCCTCGGGTGTATCCACAATACTCAGGTTGTCATACGCGACCGAACCGACGACCAGCGGGATCCCGAGCGACCGCTGCATGACGAGCATCTCGTCAACGATCGCCGTGGCGCTGATCCGTGAGGGGACATCGAGGTCGGGCACATCACCGGGCTCACGCGGCGTCATGCTCCAGGCGAGGCGAGCCCGGCGCTCGGTATCGAGCGAAACGGGGTCGAGGGTCCAGCCCGGGACAAAGCCCTCGGGCCAGATGATGGCGTCGAGTGGTTGCGGGTTCGCGGGATCCCGTGCGGCGCTGAGGGTCAGATCGCGCAGGGTGAGCCAATCGCGATAGCGCTGACGCACGGTCCAGTCCATCCGATTGTCCTGTGGGACATTGAGCTGGATCACCGCGAACCTGAATGTGGTGGTGTCGAGTTCCCTGTTTGGGGTGAGGAGTATCCCGCTAATTACCCATGCCGCGAAGAGTCCGGCTGCAGCCAACCCGGCGCGTTTGCGTCGGGCCTGATGCGGCGCTCGCACCGCGAGGTAGAGCATGAAGCTGTAGCTGGCGCAGAGGAACGAAACGAAGTAGACCCCGCCGACCGACGCGGGCATGGCCAAGACCGATCGTGGCGATTCGATCAGCGGATGAGCGAGCTGGTACCAGGGGTATCCCCCTGCGAACACACTGCCGCGGAAGAACTCAACGCCCACCCAGACCAGCGGGAGAAGCAACTCAGGGCGACCGAACCGCTGCACGATGCGTGCCGCGAGCCATACAAAGAGCATGGTGTACGCGCTGAGCACGATA
The DNA here is from genome assembly GCA_964419845.1 of uncultured Phycisphaeraceae bacterium. Classification (GTDB taxonomy): domain Bacteria; phylum Planctomycetota; class Phycisphaerae; order Phycisphaerales; family UBA1924; genus UBA1924. The sequence goes on along the minus strand of CAYQRD010000001.1, from coordinate 38,547 downwards.
ACAAGCGGCAACAGCCCCATGGCGGAAATGTCACGCACCCACCAGTGAAGCCATAACCAGCCGGGGCTGGAGCCCACTGCCGCCCAGAACGCGGTCCTCGATGGTGTGATCGGAGATTTGAGGATGCAGGCGTAGAGCGGGATGGGCGACAGGAACGCGAGGCCCCAGAACGAAAATGGCGGGAAGGACAGCACGAGCAGCAGGGCGTGCATGACGCCCAAGAGCAGCGCTCGCTGCGCCCCGTATCGCGGTCTGGAGTTGGTCATGAATCGAGCCGGCGCGTGCCGGTGTGCCTGTGGCGGGGTTCAATCACTTGCCGGCGTAGTCGATCAGACGCGCAAGCTCGGAACGCAGTTCGTGGCGATGCACCACCCGGTCGATCATACCCCGTTCACGCAGGAACTCGGAGCGCTGGAATCCCTCGGGCAGGTCCTGACGAATGGTCTGCTTGATGACTCGTGGGCCGGCGAATCCGATCAGGGCCTTGGGTTCAGCGATGTTGAAATCGCCGAGCATCGCGAAAGACGCGGTCACGCCGCCCGTTGTCGGGTCGGTGAGCACCGAAATGAACAGCCCGCCCGCGTCGTCGTGACGGGCCAGCGCGGCCGATGTCTTGGCCATCTGCATGAGACTCAGCGCGGCCTCCTGCATGCGGGCACCGCCCGAGCAGGAGACGATGATGACGGGCAGGTTCTCCCTGGTCGCGGTCTCGATGGCGCGCGTGATTTTCTCGCCGGCGACCGAGCCCATCGAGCCCATCATGAAGGTGAGGTCGAGGCAGGCGATCATGGTTGGGCGGCCCTTGATGAAGCACTTGCCCGCCTGGCAGCCCTCGGTCTCGCCTGTTTTGATCTGCTCTCGTTTGATTCGTTCGGGGTACGACTTGAGGTCCGTGAAGTTCAGCGGATCCTTTGGACGCAGCCCTGTGAACATCGGGACAAAGGTGTCCGGGTCCGCGAGTTGCCCGATACGCTGACGCGCTGAAATCCGGAAGTGATGCTCGCACTCGGGGCAGACATGCTGGTTGGATTCCATCTGTCTGCGATAGATCATCTGAGCGCAGGACGGGCAACGCAGCCACAATCCCTCGGGGACCGAGCGGCGGCCGTCCTGCTTGAGCACATTCCAGTTGCGGGTCACTGTCTGGGACATGGCTTTTCCTTCCGGGTGCGTGTCTTCACGCACGGCCCAACGCACACATGTGCGTGCTCATCCTGAGCTTAGGCGCTGGCCTTTGATCTTTGTTTGTGATCCTTGAGTCGTGATTTCGCGACTTCGAAGTGCTCCACGCGCACGGGTTGCTCGAGTTGCGACCAGATCGAACTGATCTTCTCTCCCTTGAGCCAGCAACGCACGATGGCCCAGGCCAGCGGTCGGAGGACGATCGCCACATGTGGTCGGTTTCCCTTGACCTTCGACAATGCTTTCTCAATGGAGCTCAGCAAACGATCCTGCGCGTCGATGAGCGATTCGCCCTCCGGCGGGGTGATGCGTTCGGGATGATCCTGCCATTGGCTGTAGCAGCTGGGGTTGCGTTCTTCGAGATCACTCAGAAGAACACCTTCCCAGAGACCGAGCCCGACATTGCCCAGTTCCTGCAGCGTCTTTACCTTCGTATCACCGCTGCGCGGGAGCATCCGTGCGGAAGCGGCGGCGGCATCCTCGTCTGAAACGAGAATGAGCGAAAACGGGTGGTCGTAGACGCCCTCGTGCACAGCCCGGGCGACCGAATCGGTGCCCAGTTCCGTCATGGGCAGATCGGTTGTTCCGACCAGGCGATCTTCCTGATCCCAAGAGGTATCACCAGCACGAAGCAGGGTGATGCTGTAGCCAAGCGGCTTGCTCATAAACGAACACTCCCGTGGATTGTGCCGGATTCAACAGAGACCCGGGCACATCCAAGTCATCGGCCATGTGGCCGTCGCAGCAAAAGTGTAGCAAGTCTCCTCATCGAATGCCCTTTCCCAGATGGAATGCGGCGGATGCGTTTGGATTATGGCAGGGCACGACCGGTCATCTTGCTTGTTTTCGGACCGCGGAGCGATTCAATAATCGAGTCCCACTGGTTCCTTGGATTTCCGAAGACGGAGGATCCGGCGACAAGCAGATCGACACCCGCATCGATCGCCTGGAGGGCCGTTTCCGGGTTGATGCCGCCATCGATCTCCAGTCGCTGATCCGGACGCAGGCGTTCGCGTATTGACCTGCATTTGCCGAGCACTTCCGGGATGAATGCCTGACCACCGAATCCGGGGTTGACGCTCATGACAAGCACCAGATCGAACGCTTCGAGCACCGGGAGCATCGTGCGGACATCGGAGGGTGGATTAATGACGATCCCGGGGTTGCAGCCCAGATCACGGACCTCCGCGGCTAGGTCGCGTGCATGCTGCTCGGATTGCATGACTTCGATGTGGAAGCTGATGGCGTTCGCGCCGTTGTTGGCGAACGGCTTGAAGTACATCTGTGGGTCGGTGACCATCAGGTGCACATCGAGGAAGGCCTCTGGGCACGCTTTACGACAAGCCCCGCAGACCGCGGGCCCCATGGAGAGGTTCGGGACAAAGTGCCCGTCCATGATGTCGACATGGAGCAGATCGGCACCCGCCCGGATTGCCGTTTGGCACTCATCACCAAGATTGGCGAAATCGGCGGCCAGAATCGAGGGTGCGATCAGCGGCCGAGACAGCGTGTCGGTAAATGGATCGAACATGCAGCAGTGTAGTGCCCGCGGTGCTCCTCCGATGTACCATGCAGTCACGAAACAATGTGTTCCTGAGGAGAATTTGCTGATGCCCGATCTTCATACCCCGATCGATGAACTTTGCCAGAAACTCGACGAGTGCGGCCAATCACAGCTCGCGGCGTACCTCCCTGGAGTTACTCCGGAGCGGGCTCGTCGGTTGCTTGCGTCCCAGATCGAGCGACTTGATCTCGATGAACTTCTCGGGTTGATCGAGAAGTATGTCAGGCATTATCAGTCTCCTCCCGCCCCGGGTTCGATCAAGCCGGCGCCGTGCTATTTGCTCGACGGCACAGGCCCGAGCGGAGCATGGGACCGTGCCGAATACAAAAAGAAGGGCGAGTCACTGATCGCGGGAGGCAAGGTCGCGTGCTTCACCGTTGCCGGTGGACAGGGGAGTCGGCTCGGGTACGAGGGGCCAAAGGGGTGTTATCCCACCTCGTGCGTCACCGAGAAGCCACTGTTCCAGCTGTTCGCCGAGGCGATCCGTGCCAATGAGGTGAAGCACGGGTGCACGATCCCGTGGTACATCATGACCTCGCCGCTCAACCATACCGCCTCGGTTTCGTTCTTCGAATCCAACGCGTACTTCGGGCTTGATCGAGAGCAGATCATGTTCTTCGAGCAGGGCGTGATGCCGAGCCTGGATGCGGGGAGCGGAGAAATCCTCATGGCGGACCCGCAGCATTTGGCAACCAATCCCGACGGCCATGGCGGGGCTTTTCGAGCGATGCAGGTCTCGGGCGCACTCGAGGATATGAGGCGGCGGGGCGTCGAGCATGTGAGCTACTTCCAGGTCGACAACCCGCACGCGAGTGTTCTCGATCCGGTCTTCCTCGGGCTTCACGCGCACGCTCCCGACAGCTCGGGCGAGTTCAGCAGCAAGATGGTCGCTAAGGCGAGCTGGGATGAAAAGGTTGGTGTCTTCTGCGAAGTTGACGGTCGCATTCAGGTCATCGAGTACTCTGATCTGGATGAGTCACTGGCCCGGCAGACAGACGAAGACGGTTGCCTCTCTTTCAATGCCGGCTCGATCGCTATCCATGCCATTGGTGTCGGGTTCATCGAGCACATCCTCGGAGATAACGACGCGTCACTCCCGTTCCACAGGGCGCTCAAGAAGGTCCCCCACTTCGATTTGCGAACGGGCCGACCTGTCGAGCCGGATCACAACAACGCGGTCAAGCTTGAGAAGTTCGTATTCGATGCGATCCCGATTGCTCGGGGTTCGATCGTCGTGGAAACCGATCGAATCGAGGAGTTCGCGCCGGTCAAGAACGCGACGGGCACAGACTCGATTGTCTCATCAAAGTCGCTGCAGTCGATGCGAGCGGCACGCTGGTTGTCCGCCCGCGGCGTCTCGGTGCCGCTCAACGAGGACGGCACGGTGGATGCGACGATCGAGATCAGTCCGCTCACGGCGGTGTGCAGCGAAGATCTTGAGGGACAGGACCTGCCCGTTTCGATCGAATCGGGCTCGGTCGTGGTGCTGTAATGGATACGAGATTCGCACAACTCCCCCAATCGCTGCAGGATCGTTCGAGAACCATGCGTCTGGGAGACGATGTCCCGGCGCTGGTCGCGCATCCCGAACCTGATTCCGGGTCGATTGTCCCGGCGGTGCTCTGGATGCACGGGCGGACGGTCAACAAGGAACTCGACCCGGGCAGGTACCTTCGCTGGATCAGGGCCGGTATCGGCGCGATCGCGCTGGACCTTCCGGGTCATGGTGAACGATACGAAGTGTCGTACCAAGGGCCCGCACGCACATTGGATCTGATTACCCAAGCCACCGGAGAGATCGACGGCGTGCTCGACTCGATCCGAACGCTGGGCGGGTTTGACATGTCACGGCTAATGATCGGGGGGATGTCGGCGGGTGGGATGGTCACGCTCAGCCGCCTGTGCTCTCCGCACCCGTTTCTGGGCGCGTGCGTCGAGGGGACCACCGGCAACCTCAGGGATCTGTATTCGTCGCCGCCGGGCATGCCCGGTCGTCCGTGGCCCGTCGAGCATGATCGTGATGATGTCGCACGGTTGGATCCCATCCAGAACATCGATGGATTCAGGCCCATCCCCCTGCTTGCACTGCACAACGAGGGTGATGAGATGGTCCCGATCGCAGCGCAACGCAAGTTTCTTGATGCCTTACGAACTCACTACGAATCGCAGGGGGCTAACCCTGAGATGATCGAGCTGCGGACATTCCACGACAGCGGCGCGCCGGGGGAACATGCGGGCTTTGGCAAGTATGCCAATGATGCGAAGAACCTGCAGCTGGCGTTCATTCAACGCGTGCTCGGTGTAGACTGAGCCGCACATGAGATGGCCCCCACCATTCCGTTCGTTGCCCAACCCGCGTCAGGTCTGGGCTTGGGGCATGTTTGATCTGGCCAACCAGTCGTTCACGCTGCTGATCATCACGGTGCTGTTTCCGATCTATTTCCGCGAGATCGCTGTGGGCGATTCACAGCGAGGCGACGCGATGTGGTCAATCGCGATCTCTGTCGCGCTGTTCATCGTGGTTGGGCTCTCGCCATTTGTCGGTGCGTTTGCAGACGGGCATCGGGCACGAAAGAAGATGTTGATGGGGTCGGGGATGCTGTGCATCGTGCTCACCGCATCGCTGGCGTTGATCGGTCCCGGTTGGGGCTGGTACGCGCTGCTCCTGTTCGTGCCCGCGAATGTGCTCTACCAACTCGGCGAGAACCTGCTCGCGAGTTTCCTGCCCTCCCTTGCCACCACACGCACGATGGGACGCGTCTCCGCGATCGGCTGGACCATGGGCTATGTCGGCGGGCTCATGATTCTGATACTGATCGCCATCGTTATGCGGATCATGGGTTGGTCTGCGGCCGCGGACTGGCGACCGTTCTTCATCATCGCCGCGGCATGGTTCGGGCTGGGGATCATCCCCACGGCGTTCTTTGTGCACGAACCGAGCCACGAGAACATCGACGCCCACGCGCCCAGGGGTGCCTTGGCCCGGATGAAACTGACACTCGAGCACGCCTCGGACTACAAGCATCTCGTCCGATTCCTGATCGCATTCCTGGTCTACGGGTTCGGGGTGCAGACGATGATCGCGTTTGCCGCGATCCTTGCACGCGACTTTGGGATCACGGGCAACAACCTGATTGTGTTTACACTGCAGCTCACACTCACAGCGGGCGTTACGGCACTGGTCGTCTCGAGGTTCCAGGACCGGGTGGGTGTGCGAGCAACCATCATCGGGTTCCTGTGTGTCTGGATGGCGAGCGCCGCGGGCCTGTTCTGCATCAAAATCTTTATCCCGATTGATCCACCCCAGTGGATGTTCTGGGCGATCGGGAACGGGATCGGCGTTGGCCTCGGTGGCATCGGAACGGCGAGCCGGACAATCGTTGCGATGTTCGCCCCCCGACACCGAACCGCCGAGTTCTTCGGGCTTTGGGGCATGACCTATAAGCTGGCGGGGGCGATCGGGGTCCTGGCCTTCGGGCAGATCAAGGCTTGGGTGGGCGATGTGTGGGCACTGGGCCTGCTGACGGCCTTCTTTACGGTTGGTTTATTGCTGTTCTTGCGTGTCGGTGTGATCGATGGCATCCGAGCCGCCCGCAGGGGCGAACGCGAGATCAGGGTGCCCAGGATCTGACAAGGCCGCCCGAGGCTTCGTAGACTCCGGTCATCAAAGTGAGGTGTGCGAGCATGAGCCACAGTGAAACCCCATCAAATCAACCCGCCATAATCAGTGCCGTGCCCGATGCACGCGGGCGGTACGGCCAATGCGGCGGCGTTTATGTCCCCGAAACACTCGTAGAAGCGTTGCACCAGCTCGAGGCGGTCTACGACAAGGTGCGTGAAGACCGCCAGTTCTGGGAGCGGCTCAACGAACTCAACCGGGTCTATATCGGTCGCCCCACCCCGCTGCAGCAGGCCTACGGGCTGAGCAAGCGGGCCCGCACTCTGAGCGAGGACAAGGATCTGGGCGCGACGATCTGGCTCAAGCGGGAGGATCTGGCCCACACGGGTGCCCACAAAATCAACAACACGATGGGTCAGGCGCTGCTCACGAAGAAAATGGGCAAGAAGCGCGTCATCGCCGAGACCGGGGCCGGGCAGCACGGGGTCGCGACGGCGACCGCCGCGGCGTATTTCGGGCTCAGCTGCGATGTGTACATGGGGGCGGAGGACATTCGTCGCCAGAAGCTCAATGTCACCCGCATGAAGATGCTCGGGGCAAAGGTCATCGCCGTCGAGGACGGCTCGCGGACCCTCAAGGACGCGACCAATGAGGCCATGCGCGATTGGATGGGGTCCGTCGAGCACACCCATTACATCCTGGGTTCGGTGGTCGGCCCACACCCGTTCCCGATGATCGTTCGTGATTTTCAGTCCGTGATAGGCCGGGAAGCCAAGGCCCAGTGTCTGCGGCACATCGGTGCGATGCCTCAGGCGGTTGTCGCGTGCGTGGGCGGCGGATCCAACGCGGCGGGCATGTTCTACCCGTTCGTGGACGAGTCGCTGGTCCGACTGATCGGCGTTGAAGCCGGCGGTCGATCTGCGACATTGGGAGATCACGCCGCCCCCCTGACACACGGCAAGCTCGGTGTTCTCCACGGCTCGATGAGCTATGTGCTCCAGGACGATTCCGGGCAGACCAGCCCCGTGCATTCGTGCTCGGCGGGCCTCGATTACCCCGGGGTCGGCCCGGAGCACGGGTACTGGAAAGACATCGGACGCGTCGAGTACACCTCCGTGAGCGACGAGGAAGCCCTCGAAGCGTTCCTGTGGTGTGCCCGTGACGAGGGCATCATCCCCGCGCTCGAATCCTCACACGCGGTTGCGATGGCGGTCCGCATCGCTGGAACGATGCACAAGGATCAGCATCTGGTGATCAACCTGTCCGGACGCGGCGACAAGGATGTGGAAGAAGTCGCACGCCTGCTGGGCGATCGTCTGGCATAAACACTGGCGGCAATGGGCTGAGTCGGGCTCAGCCGCGGCGGGGACGCGCAAACATCACACGGAGCGGCATGAATACCGAGCCGACCTTTCTCGCACCCCAGAGGCCCGTGCCCATGATGGAGTGCACACGAAGCTTGATGCGCAGTAGCCTGAGCGAGGGATCGTCGGGCTCGACTCTTGATGCCTGACGCACCCAGTATCGGGCGCGGATCCATTGCGATTGCCTGAGATAAGCCAGTGCGAGATTATGCATCGCGGGGACAAAGCGGGGCTGCGACTCGAGCGCACGCTTGGCGGCGTCGATGCCCTCGTCGTATTGCCCGGACTGGAGCAACGCGACACTCAGTCCGTGCTGTGCACGATGATTCGTCGGCTGGAGCCCGATCATCGCGGTGTACACCTTGACCGCTTCGGCTTCCATTTCTCCATCCAGCATCAGCCGCCCGAGTTCTTCGAGATCCTCGCAGCGTTCTGTCACCCGCGATTCGTTCGAGTTGGACGAGCGGTCCGCGTTGAGCGAGGCACGCAGCGTGCGGTGTTCCTGGATGAGCAGGTCGCGGATGCGTGGAAGGTCTTCTTCGCGGTTGCGCTCGAAGAGCACGCGGGCCAGACGCAGCCGGACCCGTGGGTAGGTCTTATCGAGGCGCAGAACGACATCGTAATGCACCATGGCATCGGGAATCCGGCCCTCCAACTCGGCGAGCTCGCCAAGCAGGAAATGGGCATCGGGTTGATCGGATTCGAGCTCAAGCACGCGACGGAACTTCTCACCCGCCTCGGTGTGACGGTGCATATCGAGAAGCAGTTCGCCCATGTCCAGGAGCGTGTCGATATCGCCGGGATCCATGCGCAGCTCGCGCAGGTAGAGCTGACGAGCGCGTTCCATCCGGCCAGACGCCGCGTAGGCCTTCGCGAGGCGTGCCTGGACGCGTGGGAGTTCGGGGTCGAGCTTAGCCGCTTCACGCAGGCACCAGACGGCACGCTCCGTGTGACCGGAGGCGAGCAATGAATCGGCCATCGCAGCGTACAGTTCCGCGTGCTCAGGCTCGATCTGCTGGGCAAGATAGAACGCTTCCTCGGCTTCTTCGTTGCGACCCAGCTCGGTCAACGCTTCGATCCGATGGACCGAGACCGCGACATTCATCGGCTCGATGTCACTCACCCTGTCGAACCACTCCAGGGCCCGTTCTGGCTGCTGGCTGCGGATCAGGTTGACTCCGGCCAGGAGCGCGGAGTTGGCATCGGGCTGGTCGTTGTCGGTGTGAAGCTTGTAGCAGTTTGCGAAGGCGTCAGCAGCCTTGTCGCTGCGGCCGGCGGCTTCGAGCGTCAGCCCGAGATTGAAGTACCACTCCGCTTGGTATGGGTTGAGCGATAGCGCCAGACGAAGCTCGTCCTCGGCCTCGTCCCACCGCCCGGCATCATAATGCTCATGGGCGCGTTCGACATGATGCTCGGCATCAACCCAGTCGTTCATGGTTACCTCGTTCGCCTCGCTGCTGAGAGGGTATGCCTAATCGTAACCGGATGTCGGCAGCGCATCAATCAGGAGCGCTAGACTGACTGGACACAACATCGGCAAATCACCGATCTAGGCCCGAGAATCAAGGCCAGAACGCCCAAGATGAACACGCGTCCCTCCACAATCCGCCTCTTCCCACCCCTGCTGCCCGCGGTGGTCATGCTCCCACTTCTGGGGGTCGGGCTGGTTTCATCGTGCGCCAGCATGCCGCAGGATCGGGGGATGCAAGTTCAGGACCGGGGCAGCCAGCCGATCGAGACACCCCCGGCGGCTGAACACGATGCATCCCGGGATGGTGAATCCCCGGACATCGAGGAGCAGTTCGAACACGATGGGTTGGTGATTGAGCCGGAGCCTGTGGCCAGCCCCACAATCGCTGAGCTCCAGCAGTCGCTGGATCAAGCCCGGGCTCGAGAGAAGCTGCTCAATGACGAGCTCAAGTCGCTGTATCGGCGGCTCCACATCGAACTCGACACCACCGGGCGTTCAGCGTTGATCGTCGAACTCTTCAACGATCCGCGAACAAGCTTCCGCCTGCTCGGCTTCGAACTCGCGGATCGGGATCTTTCTGCTTCCAAGGGGCTTGGTGACCCAGTCGGGCTTGCGGTTCGGGCGCTCCTGCTCGATCCCGATCCGACGATCCGTGCCAAAGCAGCAAGGCTGATCACACGCCTGGTGCCCCCCGATGGGATGCTGATTATCACATCGGCACTGGTTCAGGAACGGAATCCGATCGCGGCGGAGCCCATGCTGATGGGTATCGCACGCTGGCCCAACCCGGAAGCGGTTGATTCGATCATGAGCTGGTTCCTTCGGGACGATGCGCCGCTGGTTGCGCTTTGCAGTGCCGCATGGTCGATGGAACAGGAGGGCATCCTGGACCCCGAGGCTGATCATCCACTTATCCTCGATCGGATACGCGACGCGGAACCCAATCAACTCCGTGAGGACGGGATGAAGCTGCTCGCCAAGCTGGGATCTGCGGATGATCTGCGACGATTGGTCCAGCTGATGCTCAGCACGGACCCGAGTGTGGTTCGGTGGGCAGCGTCGGCGCTCGTGGAGACACCACGTGCGGTCGAGGTCCTCGCGCAGTCTGCGGCAGAGAACGAGGTGCTGTATCAGGCCGCCGCCGAAGCCATGATCAAGCATCGCGCGACCCCCGAGGGGCTCCGCCGACTGTCGGAACTCCCACAGAATGATGCGGTTCTGAGAAATCAGATGCTCATTCGCATGGGTCAGGCCATGGACCGCGAGCAGCTCGGAGAAGCGGTGCGCCTGTCGCGGCTCGCGCCCGAGACCGCGATCGCGATCCTCGGTCGACTACTCACCACTGAGCAGCCACAGACGACACGCACTGCCAAGGGTGTTCTGCAACTGGCAGAGTTGCAGCTGGACGCGGGACGGCCGAATCGGGTGATCGAGGCGGTGCTGGCCCTAGAGGGCGCGGCGCTCGACCCCGCGGATCTTCGCCGACGCAACACCCTTCGCGTGCAGGCGCTCATCATGCTGAGCAGATTCGACGAGGCGGCCACCGCCTCACTCGACTTCGCAGAGTGGGAGCGGGCGATCGGACGGATCAACGATCCGGATCTGCGTGCCCGGGTCGCGAGCGATCTGCTCGCTCGCGAGGGTGTCGAGTTGACACCCGAACAGCGTCGGAAGCTCAGAGCCATCTCTGGGCAGCCCGATTCTCAAGCAGAATCCGAGTCCGATGAGGATTAACGGCGGCGGCGCGACGCAGCGGGTGTGGCATCACGGAAACGCCTGATCATGGCACCGAGATGGACCGTTGATCGCCTGTAGCCGCGGGTGGTCAGCCACTCTTCGCAATCAATGTTGGTGGGCATCGCGTTGAGGGCATGGGTGGCATCCGCAAAGCCATCGATCGGGTCGAGCCCGATGTCGAACCATGTGTCCCAGTTTTTGTCGAGCTTGCGGATCACCCGTGTCGCACCCAGACGGTCGGCGTTCGGAGAGAGGCCGGTGATCATCGTGTAGGCGAGTTCGACAATCGAGCGGATCTCGTCAGCGATCAAAGGCGGCATGGAGGGGGTTTCGCGCTGTCCCAGGGCCGGGTAGGCATAGAGCTCGATCTGGAGACTGCCGAATCTGTCGATGAGAATCTGTTCCGCGCTGATGGTGCCGTGCGCGACCTGTCGCTGGTGGGCGTACACGCTGGCGGTGAGCAGATGCTCGATCGCCCGGGCCGCTTCGATGACGCCGAGCTTACCACCGCGTTGCTCGAGCACATCTGAGAGCGTGACAAGCCCCTCATGATTGCCTGTGTACGGGGCGATGACGCAGAGCCGACCGCGATCATCGTATGAGGCAGATTCAACGCGGAGCAGGTGCGGGTGGTCGAGTGTGCTCATGGTGACCATGGCATCGAAGAGCACGCGACGCTGCTGGTGCTGCGAGAGGTTGGGGAAACGGTAGAGCAGCCGGTTGGTGTCTGTCTTCGTGCACAGGAGTACGAATCGTGAGACCCCACGCGTGGTTCCGAGAGGGCGGATGACTTTGTACGGCCCGAAGTGTTCTGCTCGCAAAGAGTTATTCATATAGCTGGACAATCCGTCTCTACCGGTGTGCGTTGCCAGAGATTGCTGAAGCCCCCGACAGACCGTCAATGGTTGAGATTATTTACGCACCGTGTTACACAATCAAGTCAGGGCTTTCAGTGTCAAGTGAAAGTCACTATCGGTCCTCTGGGGCTGCTGGCTCCACTACTCGCGTCCAATCCCACCGGATCGGGCACATGGCCCGAGATCGCCATGGGCAATTCTGAAGAATCTTCGCTGCTTTTTGCTAGAATAGAGCGGGTCTTGCAGAGATGAAGCAGGCCTCAGTGCGACCAACCCCCTCCCGAACACCGGGCGATCGTTCGATCGGGCCCGGGCATGGGAAGAATGAGGACCGGCGCGATGCCGTACTACATGAAGTTGGGCAAAATGCCCAAGAAGCGTCACACCCAGTTTCGCCGACCTGATGGCGCGCTCTATTCCGAAGAACTCTTCGGGACCGAGGGCTTTGTGGGCCCGAGCAGCATCATGTATCACATCCACCCGCCGACCCAGGTGACCGGCTGGAAGAAGCTCTACTCGACCAGGGTCGAGTATGTCGAGCAGGATGTCATGCGTATGCGCCATGTGAAGTCGCAGAACTTCAAAAAGCACGGCGACCCGGTTGAGGGACGCGTGGTGATCTTTGGGAACTCGGATGTCGAGATGTCTATCTGCCAGCCCGAGACGCAGATGCCCTACCACTACAAGAACGGGCAGGGTGACGAGTGCATCTTTGTCCACTTTGGATCGGGCACGATCTACTCGATGTTCGGGACGCTCAAGTTCGGCAAGAAGGACTACATCGTCATGCCCAAGGGTGTGATCTATCGGATGGTGTTCGATGAACGCCCCGACGATGGCAGCGACAACGCCGAGTACGGCGGCTTCACCAAAGACGAGATGCCTCTGGGCAAGTTCGTGTGCTTCGAGACATGCAACGCGAGCCACATCATGCCACCGCCCCGCTACATGGCCAAGCAGACGGCGCAGTTCCTCGAGCACTCGCCCTATTGCGAACGCGACCTGCGCGTACCCTTCGAGGACGATGACCATCCGCTCGCATATGACGAAAAGGGTGAGTTCGAGGTCCGCATCAAGGCGCTCAACTCGATCCACTCGTACATCTACCCCTATCACCCGCTCGAGGTCGTCGGCTGGGACGGGTGTTACTACCCGTACTGCTTCAATATCCATGACTTTGCGCCCATCACCGGGCAGCTGCACATGCCCCCGCCGATCCACCAGACATTCGAGGGCCACAACTTTGTGATCTGTTCCTTCTGTCCGCGGGCGCTCGATTTCCATCCCGAGGCGATCCCGGTCCCCTACAACCACAGCAACATCGACTCCGACGAGATCATGTACTATGTTGAAGGGAACTACAAAGCCCGGCGCGGGATCTCGCAGGGCTCGATCAGTGTGCACCCGCAGGGCATCCCACACGGCCCGCACCCGGGCACGGTCGAGGCATCGCTGGGGAAAACATGGACCGACGAGATGGCGGTGATGTGCGACACATTCCGCCCGATGTTCCCCACCAAAGCATGCCTCGCGCTGGATGACCCGCAATACCCAGAGTCATGGCGGCAGGACCACTTCGCGCCCGATCAGGTTCGGGGGGCACTCGGCGAAGAGACGAGCCCCGGCGCACCGATCAATACATGGGATTGATCGGACCGATTGGCCAACGGGTCAGTCCGTATCGTTCGAGTTCACCACGGACCTCGCCGAGATTCTCTTGGCGAGGTTTTCGTTGCGATTGTCACACGCGAGAAGCCGTTCGAGGAGCTGAGCATCGAGCGGTTTCTGATCGTGCGTGATTCTCTCTACACGGCCTTTGAGGAAGTTTCCGCTCGGATCGTTCGCACCCGCTCGCATGACACCTTTCTGCACGCTGTATTCCTCTCGGAGTACAGGATTCAGCCCGAGTTCATCGGTCAGGCGGGCGAGGGTGCTGCTCGCGTCATCGACCAGATCTTCGTAGGACACCTGCACGATTCGGGCCTTCGGGTGCTGTTCAATCTCGCGCACCCAGCTGTCGATCATTCCTGATTGGTACTCGAAATGGGCGCACGCGTGCTCGGGAGACATGTCCAGAGTGCGAATCATGCTCTTCACACAGGGCTCGCCTTTTCGTCGAAGCACAATCCAGTCCACTGGCATCTGAGAAAGCAATGTCATGTCCGGTATCAGCTCGGCGTGCAGGACCTTATCAAAGTAGCGTGCCTTGCGCACCCGCCATGCGTGGCGGGTCCACAGATTGCGTTTGATCAGTTGGATGAATCCGGATTCGCCGTCGTAAGTTATGTGGGTTTCGCCGTAGCCGATGATGTCCGGGTGTGAGCAGAGTATCTGTGAGAGCACGCTGGACCCGGATCGCATGACCCCGAGCATGATCACGAAGCGGATATCGGGTCGCTGCTGATCGATTTGCACACGAACGAGCCATGCATGGACACTCCGTGCCATAGCACCGAGCAGGCCACGCAGGCCTTTGGACTCGCGGCGTCTTGACCATCGACCGGCTAGCTGCCGGGCAGGGCTGGGATATGCGCTGCCGGGGTGGTTATCGGGCGGCTGGGCTTGGGTATCTGCTGGCGTGCTCATAGGTTACTGATATAATGGGGTCCGCTGGTCGCTAGTACATGGATATTCCGCTGCGAGCTTCATCCCACTCGCATCCATGATATCGGCACACAGGATCGGAGGCGTTGTGGGAAAAGCTGTAAATCGTATCGCGTTCCTTGCACGGGTCGACCCCAACAATATCCGCGGCTGGTCGGGCGTGCCCTATCACATGGTTCAGGAACTCAGACGCAGGTTTGAATCGGTCGATTGTTTCCATCCTCCGCCGATCATGGCTAAGTTCTTCCGGTCGCATCTTGCACAGCGACGCGCTGCGCTCATGGGCAAGCGGGTGCGTGTCGGGAACCTTCGCCCGGAACTCATGTACAGGGCCTGGACGGTTTCGAGGCGTATCCGTGCCGTGAACCCAGATGCGGTCTTCATCGCTGGGACGGACGATATCGGCGCGTTTCTTTCAGTGGATGCTCCGATTATCCACCATTCAGATGCCACATTTGCTGTCATGCGGAACTACTACCCAGGTTTTTCCGGGCTTTCGCGGTATGGCGTTCGGCTGGCAATCAATGCGCACAACGGTCGATCAGCAAAGCCAATCTGAATATCTATCCATCGCACTGGGCGGCAGATTCTGCATTACGAGACTACCACGCTGATCCCGCGTCGGTTCATGTGGTCCCATATGGATCAAACATCGACCCCGCCCCGACCACTGAGCAGGCCTTCGCGGCTCGCAACCGGGATCGCTGCAAGCTCCTGTACATTGGTGGCGTCTGGGCACGCAAGCGTGGAGATATCGCGGTTCAGATTATCGAAACGCTCGTAGAGCGGGGTATCGATGCCCACCTTGATGTGATCGGACGATGCCCGGTGGACCATCCCCGTGTTCACCGATGGGGTTTTCTCGACAAGAGTGATCCCAGTCAGCGTGAGCAATACACAAAGCTCTGGTCAGAAGCACACTTTTTCGTGCTCCCAACCATGGCTGAGTGCTTTGGTATGGTATTCGCCGAGGCCGCAGCCTGGGGTGTGCCCGTGATCTCCTGTATGACGGGCGGTGTGCCAGAAGCCGTGGAGCATGGAATCACAGGCCGGTTGCTGCCAATACACGCAGATCCTCATGAGTACGCCGATGAGATCTTGCGTCTGTGGAATGATGAGGATGCATACCGCGCCATGCAGAATGCAGCAAGGGCACGCTATGAAACCGTACTGAACTGGAACGCGTGGGGCGATACCGTCGAATCACTCATCCGCGAACGGCTCGGCTAAGCGAGCGGGCGGAATCCCGAACTGCAACTAACGCGCTGCGAGTAGCAGGGAACGGATCTGCGAGCGTCCCAGCTTCATGGCGGTGGGAGCTGCGGCCAAGAGCGACAACGCGATCGCGACAGCCCAGGAGAGGGCGATGGCATCGTACGGGATCGCGTTTTCGAGGTCGAGCCCGATGACACGCCGGTTGATCTCGCGACCGCCCCACGCGGCCTGAACCCCAAGGCCCGTCCCCAGCACGCATGCGGTGAGCGCGATGATGAGCGCCTGCGCGGTGATCAAGCGGACGAGTTGTCCCCGTGAGGCACCCACAGCGCGGAGCACGCCCATCTCGTATCGGCGGGCGTTGACCTCGGCGATGATCAGATTCGCCACGCCGAAGCAGGCGACGAGCATGGCACCGATGGCGACGGTCGAGAATACAACAAGCGTTGATGTGAACACCGCCTCGATCTGGCGGCGGATGATCCGCCCGGAACCGACATTGAGCACGCCCGCACCAAGCAGGGCCTGGCGGATCTCATCGATTGCGCGTTCGTCGCCCATCTCCGCCAGCGCGGCCTCGTTGAGGTCGATCTGGATGAGTTGGGAGGTTCTCATGCCAAACCTGTCGATCATGTCCGCGCGGGAGCCAAAGACCGAACCAATGGCCTGATTGACGAAGTTGTCACCCAGATCGAAGTACTGGCTGACGAGTTCCAGGCCGGGCGAGGTGACGACGCCGACGATCTCGAAATCATGCTGAACATCGTTGTTGTCCGTACAGGAGAAGGTATCCCCCACGCCCAGACCGCGTGCAACGAGGAACTCGCGTGCAACAATCACCGCCCCGCCCTCATTGAGACGACGCACCGCTGTCTCCTGGTCGCCCTGCACAAACTCCAGCCGGGCCATCTCGAGAAATGGTCCCGGTTCGAACGCAATGAAGTTGGTTTTGTAGGATGAGAGCCCCTCGACACCGAACGCGTTGGTTCGTACGGCTCGCATCGAGATGGCGCAGGTCTGATCGACGAAGGGCAGCTCATCGAGGATGTCCTGGGCTTCCTCAGAGAGCGGGAGCCCGTACGCGAAGGCGTCTGGGAACTCGATCTTTCCGAGCCAGTCACGCATCGCGGCGCTGCCGTTGGTCCAAATTCCAATCATCAACGCCAGGCCGGTCATCAACGCGCCGGCGGTGAACCCGTGTCTGTACGGCGTCGCACGCACGGTGCGCCCGAGAAGCTGCCCCGGCAAGCCAAAGAGTCTGGAGATGGGGACAGAGCAGATCCTGGCAATGAGAACGACCAGCGGGACCGAGACGAGGAAATAGCCAAGGAACATCGCGGGCAGGCCCACACCGGCGTAGATCCAGAAAAACACGCCCGTGCCGGAGAGCGTGAGTACGATGGCGATCATCCCGAGCACGCCAAGGGCTCCCACACAACCCACCAGGCCGATCCCGCGGATGGTCTGCGGGGTTGCCCGCACGGTCATGGCTCGCAGCGGCGAGAGCGACGCGGCACGCCATGCGGGCCACATCGCGCCGATCAGACCGGCACCGACCGCTCCGAGCACCGTCAGCGTGAGCATCACAGGGGGGATGATCAGGCCCTGCGACATCTGCTGATCGAAGATCCGGGACAGTACATACGCGCAGGCGATGCCCAGCGGCAGCCCCATCGCCACACCCAGCCCTGCGACGATCAAACCAACGAGCATCTGCGCGATTGCGAGCTGGTGACGACGCGCCCCGATCGCTCGCAGAACCGCCAGTGTCCGTTGCTGCTCCGCAACACCGGTGGTCAGCCCCGTGGTGATGATGAAGGCGGCGGAGATCAGGGCGATCACCGAGATCAACACAAAGCCCAGTTGCGAAGCCTGCATGTTCTGCTCGACACCCGATGTGATGCGCCCAGTCGTCTGCAGCATCGCCGCGGGCAGAACCTTGTCTCTGTGTGTTTCCACGAAGGTTTGCGGATCCAATCCATCCGCGAGCTGAAGTTCGATATCTGTCAGTCGGCCCTTGTTTCGTGCGAGCGCATCGAGGGTTTCGAGCGTGGTGAAGGCGATGGGCTTGCCGCCCAGCGGGGCGGGGGCTGCGATGCCAACGACAACCAGTTGTCGAGCACGCCCGAACAGACGCGGGACGGTTAGCACGGATCCGATGCGAACACCGACGCCCGCGTTGAGCCGGTCTGATTCCTGCAGTGACTGCACCGATTGATTCAACGCCGGGAACTCCCGGCTCAGGTAGGCCCCGGGGTCTGCGAAGAGGTCCACACCCAGACCGGAGCGCGTCTGCTGTTTGAAGGCGTATGAGAGGCGCTGGGCGACACGCAAATCGATGAGGATCTCGTCGAGCTTCTGTGGGTATCGTCCATCAACGAGTTCGACCGGGCGGGCCTGAAACTCGATATCGGGGTCCACGCCGTTGACGAAGGCGTTGACTGCGTATCGCTTTTCGACCGCCCTGAAACCCGAGTCCGGATCGGCTTCGATGATGGGTTCAAGCTCCGGGAGCTTGATGACCAGCGAGAGGGTGGATTGGAGGCGCGGCACGGCCTGGGTCACACCCTCCCACTGCGATGCATCGTCGAGCAGGGCGGCGTCGAGGGTCTCGCCCGAGGTGGGCAGCAGCCGGGCCTCGGCGGTACCGATCTGGGTATCGATCTGGGCGCTGAAGGCGGCGTTGAGCGATGCCATGGCGCACGCGATAGCGCTGACGAGCACGACCGAAAGCGCGACAGCGCCCGCCAACAGCAGGACGCGGCTACGACGCGCTGAGCAGATGCTGTGTGCGAGTCGCAATGGTGCCCGCATCCATCCCCCCTTCGTCTGAGTGCACGCCGGGGTTGTCGATCTCGCCGGCGATAACGCCGTCATTCATGACAAGGATGCGTTCGCA
This sequence comes from uncultured Phycisphaeraceae bacterium, assembly GCA_964419845.1. Classification (GTDB taxonomy): domain Bacteria; phylum Planctomycetota; class Phycisphaerae; order Phycisphaerales; family UBA1924; genus UBA1924. The sequence goes on along the minus strand of CAYQRD010000001.1, from coordinate 20,035 downwards.
GTACCGCGCCGCTTCTGGTTCGTGCGTGACCATCACCACGGTGACCTGCTCCTCGCGCGCCACTCGCTGGAGCATCGACCAGACCATCTCGCTGGCGGTCGTGTCGAGATTCCCCGTGGGCTCGTCCGCAAAGACGACCTGGGGCTGGTAGAGCAGTGCCCGCGCGATCGCGACACGCTGCTGCTCACCTCCCGAGAGGGCCTCGGGACGATGATCGGATCGGTCAGCGAGACCGAGCAGGTCGAGCAGTTCACGAGAACGATCAGCGAGTTTCCTTGACAATCGCCCCGCGAGCAGCCCGGGGAGTTGTACATTCTCAAGGGCGGTCATGGTCGGGATCAGATTGAAGGCCTGGAAGATCACACCGATTTCTTCACGGCGGAAGCGTGTTGCTTCGCGTTCGCTCATGGCATGCACCTCGTGACCGGAAACACGGACCACCCCCGAATCCGGGCGGTCCATGGCACTGAGCATGTGCAGGAGCGTCGATTTGCCCGATCCGGAGCGCCCCATGATGGCATAGAAGCCGTGCTCGTTGATCGAGAGGTCAACGCCGCGGAGCGCATTGACGACGCGATCGCCGATGGCGAATGACTTTTTGACATCTATGCAGCTGATCATGGACGCACCCGTACCCCGAACAAGCGTAGGCGGATTCCGCTTGAACCGGATGCTTGCTCGGATTGAGGTGGTTGCTGTTTCAGAGCGATGCGTCGTACGCGGCGGCGTCCATGCAGTCGTCAAGCGTGCCGCGGTCGGAGATCTTGATCTTCACGAGCCAACCATCGCCGTAGGGGTCGTTATTGACCATCTCCGGGTTATCGGAAAGCGCTTCATTGACCTCGATAATCTCACCGGCTGCGGCGGTATAGATATCACTCGTCGTTTTGACCGACTCGACCTCGCCCACCGAGTCACCCACGCCGACCTCGGTTCCGACATCCTGCATCTCCACGAAGGTCACATCGGTCAGTTGGTCGACGGCATAGGTCGTCAGCCCAATTGTCAATGTGTCGCCATCAACCATGTACCACTCGTGTGATTCGGAATAGACGCGATCTGTCGGGGTGCTCATCAGGGAGGCTCCGTCCTGCGGGTTTCTGGGAAGTGTTATGCCCCATGCTAGACACGCTGATTGGGGTTTGGTCCGGCGGGTGAGACGGAAAAAACGCCCGAGGGACCCACACCGCCCCGGTTTTCCGATATCATCAGCGAGCCCGAAGCCGCCGGAGGATCCGGCTCTTCCCGCCGTCTGTGCATGCAGTCGTTACCCACTCGCTTGAACAGCCGACACGGAGGTTGCGCTGATCATGTCCCAAGCCACACACCCATCGACCGAGCACGCCCAATCTGCACAGCCGCAGATCGCCCGTGCAGCGGGTCTCCGTCTGTCCTCGCTCTCGCTCGCCGGATTCAAGAGCTTCGCGGACAAGACCACATTCACATTCACCGATCCGATCACGGGCATCGTCGGACCCAACGGCTGCGGCAAGTCCAATGTGGTCGATGCGATCAAGTGGGTCCTGGGTGAGCGATCTTCCAAGTCGCTGCGCGGCAAGGAGATGATCGATGTGATCTTCGCCGGCTCTGCGGTGCGCAAGCCCTCGGGCATGGCCAGTGTGTGCCTGACCTTCGAAAACCCCAGACTGACCGACGAACTCCTTGAACAGCTCACGCTCGCCGCTGGTCAGGCCGAGGCCCTGACGGACGATACAGGCCCGGTTGATCTTGTCGATGTGGATGAGATTGATACCGATGAAGACGAGGGCGCGGAAACCGAGGCGCATCATCCAGCCCACGACAGCCATATCAGCGACGAGGACGCTGACCGGGCCGCGGAGGAGGGCGAGTCGGAAGCCGCCGCGATCATCACCCAGCGTTCTCGGATCGGCCGCCCGCTCCCCATCGATGCCGACGAGGTGAGTGTGGAACGCCGGTTGTACCGCGACGGCAAGTCAAAGTACATCATCAATGGGCGTATCGCACGGCTCAAGGACATCCGCGACCTGTTTCTGGATACGGGCATCGGCGCGGACGCCTACTCGATCATCGAGCAGGGCAAGGTGGACCGGATGCTGCTTGCCTCGCCCATGGAGCGGCGGGTGATCTTCGAGGAAGCCGCGGGCATCGCCAAGTATCGCCAGCGCCGTGTTGAATCGCAGCGCAAACTCGAGAAGACCGAGACGAACCTGATCCGCACCCGTGAGCAGCTCGATTCGACCGAACGCCGGCTGCGTCTGGTCAAGGGGCAGGCATCCAAGGCAAGACGCTTTCAGGAGCTCGACGGCGAGTATCGGGCCCTGCGAATGGCGCTGGCCTTCGAGCAGTACGACGACATCCGGAAGCGACTCGAGGGGCTGACCTCGCAGATCGCTTCGCTCGAAGACGAGAAGGCGCGCACGGAGCAGACGCTGCGAGATGCCGAGGATGAGCACAACGGAGCCAGCCAGACCCATCACCAGCGCACTCGGGCACTGCGTGAGCTTGAGGAGCAGCTGACCAAGGCACGCCATCAGGCCGAATCCGCCCAGCAGCGCGGCGAGATGACCACGAAGGCGATCGAGGAAGCCGCCCGATCGGTTGAGCTGGAAACCGGCAGGCTTGAGGAGTCCACAAACCGACTCAGCGATCTCGACGAGCAGATCGCGGCCCATTCCAAGGGTGTCGAGACCCTCGAGGCACAACTCCAGGACGCACAGGCGGCCCTGAGCAGCGCGAATGAGACAAAGCACGACGCTGCACGCGATGCGGCAACGCATCGCCAGAAACTCGATGAGACCCGGGCCGCGTGCGCCTCGATCGAGCGAGAGCACGCGACACTGATCACGCGTGTCCAATCCGACGACCGCCGCATCGAGGGGATCAGGGAGCAGTCCTCGACGCTCCGCAGCAGGCTCGAAACGCTCCGGGGATCACGCGAAGAACGCATCGCCCACATCAACGAGAACAAGGCAACGATTTCCGAGCTCGAGGATGAGCTCAGATCGCTTGAGGCCCGGCTCAACGCGATCGCTTCGGATGAGCAGCGTGTGGGCGATGCCCGGTCGCAACTGGCTACTCGGGTGGACGAGCTCGATGAGCAGCGGGTGCGTCTGGAGACACGGACGAGCACACTCGAAGAAATGGTTCGCGCCCGAGTCGGGCTCGACGACGCTGTCCGCGAGGTGCTCGATCGGAAAGAGCAGGGCCAGGGCTTCGCGGGCGTCATGGGCTCACTCGCCGAACTGATCGAAGTCACGAGCGAGCACGCGGGCCCGATCGAGTCGGCGCTCGAGGACGCACTGCAGTCCGTGGTTGTTGAGTCGATCGCCGCGATGCCCAGCGCCGACGAGCTCGCCGAGCTTCCCGGGCGGGTTACTTTCCTCCCGTTGACGACACTCGGCACGCCCGAGCCCTCGGATCTGGCGATCAACCAGCTTGCTTCTCTCGCGGGCGGACGGATCACCCTGCTGCGACCGCTGGTTCAGGCCCGCAGCAGCGATCCGGGTGTTCGTGCCCAGATCAGCGCCCTGCTCGATCGTGTGCTGGCGACCACCGTTCTCGTGAGCGATCTCGACACCGCGATGCTTCTAGCTGCTGGCCCGCTGCGTGGCGTAAAGGCCCGATTTGTCACACACGCCGGCACGGTCATCGAGCCCGACGGACGCGTCTGCGCCGGACCCGCGAACGACAGTCAGGCCGCGGGGCTGCTGGCTCGCCGTGCCGAGCTCGATGAGCTCTCCCGGACGCTCGAGGAGCACACCCGGGTGTTCGAATCCCAACGCGATGAGCTGGCGCGTGTGGACGCCAACGCCTCACGATTGGCCGAGCAGCGATCAGCACTCCACTCGTCGATTGGTGCGGGAAAGCAGGCGCTTGTGCAATCGCAGCACACGCTCGACAAGCACCAGTCCGAGCTCGATCGCGTGCTGCGCGATATTGAGCGGGCGGATGACGAGCAAAGGACCAACGCGCGCCGCCTCGACGAAATCAACGAGGAACGCAGCACACTCAACGAGCGAGCGGGCAAGCTCGAGGGGCTGCTCAGCGAGCAGCAGGAGCAGGCGGAGCAATCCAAGTCCGCCCTGATTCAATGCGAGCGGGTACTTGAGGAAGCCAACGAGAAGGTTTCGGCGGCCCGGGTCCAGTCATCGACGGTGCACGAGCAACTCCGGTCGGAGCAGCGACAGCTCGAGGGACTCAGCGCACAGCGAGACGAGAGCGAACGCCAGTGCGGGCTTGCCCAGCGTCAGATCGAACGCACCAAGGCAATTCTTGATGAGCATCAGCGTGTAGCTCGCGAATCAATCGAGCAGGAGCGCGAGGCGAACGCACAGATCGAGACGCTCGAAGCCCGTTCGGGCGAGGCATTGACCCTGGTACGAGAATCCGATGAGCACCTGCGATCGATCAACCAGCGTCTGGCTAGTGTGCGTGATACCGCCGAGGCGTTCCAGCGCGACTGGCACGCCATTGAGACCTCGCGTCGCGAGACCGAAGTCAAGCGAGAGGTGATCGAGGAACGCACGCTCGAGGATCTCGGAATCGATCTGGTCATCGAGTATCCTGAATACCGCCACATCATGAAGCCCGGCGATCCGCTGGGCGACATCGAGCGGATCGATGTGGACGAGACCACCGCACGGGTCAATGTCCTCAAGGGCGAGATCAAGTCGCTTGGCAGCGTGAACATTGCGGCCATCGACGAGGAATCGAACCTCACCCAGCGCAACGATGAGTTGATTTCACAGGTTCGTGACATCGACGAGGCCCGGATCAAGCTGGCCACACTGATCGAAAAACTCAATGTTGCGTCCCGCACCCGCTTTGGCGAGGTCTTTGCCTCCATCCAGCAGGAGTTCGGCGGCCGCAACGGCATGTTCCGACGCCTGTTCGGCGGCGGGCGGGCCGAGGTGCGGCTGATGGGGCTCGTCAAGGAGGTCGACGGGCAGAAGGTCCAGACCGACGAGATCGATCTGCTCGAGTCGGGCATCGAGGTGATCGCCAAGCCGCCAGGCAAGGAGCCCCGCTCGATCAACCAGCTCTCGGGTGGCGAGAAGACCATGACGGCGGTGGCGATGCTGCTGGCGATCTTCCGCTCCAAGCCCAGCTGCTTCTGCGTGCTCGACGAAGTTGATGCGGCCCTCGACGAGGCGAATGTCGGACGGTTCTGCTCGACACTGGACATCTTCGCGCTCCAGTCGCGGTTTATTGTCATCACCCACAACAAGCGGACCATGCAGGCGACCGACAAGCTCTTCGGCGTCACCATGCAGGAGCGCGGCGTGTCCAAGCGGGTCGAGGTCCGTTTCGATCAGGTGGGTGAAGACGGAGAAATCGCCAAGGAAGCGATCAGGAACGCCAAGCCCGAACCCGAGCAGGCGATCCTCGACGATGAGCCGGCGGATCATACAGAGGATGAGAAACCCACGGGGGCGCTCCGCGCGGCTCTGGCCTCGATGCGGGAAGAAAGCTCAGTCGAGTCGAACTAAACCCAAGCTTTGCACGGACATCCGTTCCCAGAACGCCTGGGCAGTATCCCATACATGTGTATACTTGGCCCATCATGCATAAATATAGACTCCATCTGCTCACGCTCATTGTTGCTCTCGCTTCGTGCCTGGCCCCGGCTGACATCGTCACGCTCAAGGACGGCACCACCCACGAGGGCACGGTCGTCAAAGAGAACCGGGCGGAGGTCGTGCTCGAGATTGTGATCTCGAATATCAAATCCACCAGAACCTTCCCCCGCTACAAGGTTCGCTCGATCGAGTACAAGCCGGTCGAGACCGAGGGGCAGGACGAGGATCTCGATGCGCCATCGAATCTTGAATCCACAGCGAGCACCGATGACGCACAGGATGATGAAGATGCTGTAGACGAAGCTGATGATGATCGGATGACAGCTGCCGAGCGTCTGGAAGCACGGCGCAACAGGGTCCTGTATATGGTGATCCCTGTCGAGGGCATGATCGGCCAGGAAACGAACGCGACGGGACTGCGCAACGCTTTGATGCAGGGGCGACGCAAGAAGGCCGAGCATGTCGTGTTCACCATCGACTCGGGCGGCGGCTATGTGTATGACGCGGTTGAGACGCTCAAGGTGCTCAAGGAGTTCGATGACGACTTCGTCTATCACGCGCTGATCGAAGAAGGCGCAATCAGTGCCGCGAGTGTTTATGTTGCTGCTTCCGACCGGATCTGGGTGCGTCCGGGCTCGCGTGTGGGTGGTGCAGTGGCGTATACCTCGGACAGCTCGTCGGGGGCCGCGGAGGTGGACGCGAAGTTCAACTCGATATGGGCGGCTGAAATCGCGGCTCGCGCAGAGTCCAAGGGGCATCCGCCGGAGGTGTTCCGGGCGATGGTCGAACCCGGTGCCGAGGTCTGGATCGATGCGGAGGGCAAGGTCTATCCCTCACGCCCGTCCACCCCCGGAGCGCAGCAACTCGACAACAGCAGCACCATCCTGACCATGCGTGCCGACCAGATCATCGAGACAGCCATGGGGCAGGAGTTCACGGGCGAACTGGAATCGCTGGGCGTGTTGCTGGATATTTCCACCTGGGCCGAGATCCGCGGCGTCGGCCAGCGGGCCATGCAGGTCTCGGGCAAAGAGCGGGTTCAGCTCGCTGAACGCTTGGATCAGGCCGGGAAGGTCTTTGTTGATGCGCTCGAGGATTACAAGCGGGACGATCCGAGATCCTTCGATGACTATCGCTACTACATTCAGCCGGGCACGGGGTTGTATGTCGCTGACGGCCCCTCGATTCAGCGGTGGCGTCAGCGTTGCGACCTCACGGTGCGGCATTGTGACATCATGCTCGAAGCGCTTGCACGCGTGGCCGAGGTCAACAAACGAGCCGAGAAGATCGGCGCCCTGCATCTCAATATTCTGCCCAATGACATCGGCCACGACACCTACACCGTGATCAGCGATGACCGGCGTTGGTTGATCGACAACCGCAGCAGGGTGCCCCAGCCCTGAGTGATTCGCTGCCTGTTTGAGTGCGGAGCATCATGCGAGGCAGCCCGGATTGGGCGGCAGCATCCGAAGCTTGTTTGAGATCATCGAATGCCTCAAGCACAGACCAGCCGCTGTGACTGCGCACGCTACAATTGCCAACCATGTCCCCGAGCACTCAGCATCCGTTCGAAGTCGTTTCCAGCTATCAGCCCGCGGGCGATCAGCCCGAGGCGATCGATGCGCTGGTTGCTTCGATCAGCAACGGCCAGAAGTACAGCTGCCTGCTGGGCGCGACGGGCACGGGCAAGACCTTCACCATGGCCCACACCATTGCGCGGGTCAACAAGCCCACGCTGGTGCTCTCGCACAACAAGACCCTCGCAGCTCAGCTCTTCGAGGAGCTCAAGGCCTTCTTCCCGCACAACAGCGTGAACTACTTCGTCTCGTACTACGACTATTACCAACCGGAAGCGTACATCCCCGGGCGTGATATCTACATTGAGAAGGACAGCGCGCGAAACGATGACCTCGACCAGCTGCGGCTCGCGGCGACTTCGAATCTGATCCAGCGCCGGGATTGCATCGTGGTCGCGTCGGTGTCGTGTATCTTCGGGCTCGGCTCGCCCAGCGCGTACAGCGAGAAGGTCTACACGATCCGCCGCGGGATGCAGCTCCCGAGGCGTGATCTGTTTCTTTCACTCAATGCCATGCAGTACGAGCGGGCAGAGATCGACTTCATGCGAGGGACCTATCGCGCACGCGGTGACGCGATCGAGGTCTGGCCCGCGTACGAGAAGTTTGCGATCCGCATCGAGCTCTTCGGCGACGAGGTCGAACGCATCGAGCTGATCAACCCGACGAGCGGGGAGCTGCTCGCCGATGAATCCCAGTACTTCCTGTTCCCGGCGGTGCACTATGTCATGCCCGAAGACCGCATGAGCGAAGTGCTCAAATCGATCCGGGCGGAGATGGACGAGCGTGTGATGCAGCTGCGGCACGAGGGCAAGCTGCTCGAGGCCCAGCGACTTCTCGCACGCACCAAGTATGACCTTGAGATGATCGAGGAGATCGGCTATTGCCAGGGAGTCGAGAACTACTCGCGCTACATGGATGGACGCATGCCGGGCGAGCGGCCCTTTACGCTGCTCGACTACTTCGATTATGCGCCCGGGCGTGGCACCCGCGAACCCGTTGTCGATGACGAGATCGAATCACTCGACACGCGCGATCATGAAATGGATGCGGCACGGTTCGGTGTCGAGCGGACCAATCTCAAGGATTGGATGATCATGATCGACGAGTCGCATGTGACGCTGCCACAGATCAGGGCGATGTTCAACGGCGACAAGGCGCGCAAGCAAGTGCTGGTGGATCACGGGTTCCGGCTGCCGAGCTGTCTCGACAACCGCCCGCTCCGCTTCGAGGAGTTCGAGGCGCTCGTCCCGCAGGTCGTCTATGTCTCGGCCACCCCCGGACCCTACGAGCTCGAGAAAACACACGGTGAGATCATCGAGCAGGTCATCCGCCCCACGGGCCTTGTGGACCCCGAGGTCGAGGTCCGCCCGGCTTCTGGGCAGGTGCCCGATCTGCTCGAACGCTGCAAGGAAATCGTGGAGCGGGGAGAGCGGGTGCTCGTTACCGCGTTGACCAAACGCCTGTGCGAGGACCTGACGACCTACATGTCTGATCAGGGGCTCAAGGTGCGGTACCTGCATTCGGACATCGAGACGCTCGAACGCATCGAGATCCTCACGGATCTGCGTCGTGGCGAGTTCGATGTGCTTGTGGGCGTGAACCTGCTGCGTGAGGGCTTGGACCTGCCAGAGGTCTCGCTGGTGTGCATCCTCGACGCCGACAAGGAAGGATTCCTGCGGAGCGCAACCTCGCTGATTCAGCAGATGGGGCGGGCTGCCCGAAACGCAAACTCGCGGGTGATCCTGTACGCCGACAAAGTGACCAAGGCCATGAGCACCGCAATGGATGAGACCCAGCGCCGCCGGGCCAAGCAGCTTGAGTTCAACGAGGCCAACGGGATCATCCCCATCACGATCCACAAGGAGATCCGCGGCGGCATCCAGAACATTCTCAAGGCCCGCAAAACCGCCAAGGCCGCCACCATCGACGAGGCCGATGACCCGTCGCTTGATGCGGATCTGCTGGTGCGTGTGCTCGAGAGCGACATGCTCGAAGCCGCCGAGGCGACCGATTTCGAATCGGCAGCACTGCTTCGCGACCAGATGAAGCATGTGCAGGAGCTTATCGAGCAGCACCGAACCGATGAGGTGCTCGACGGGGACAGTCCCCTGCTGCTGCGCCGCTCAGAGGTTGCCCGAGCGCTCAAGCCCGGCGGCCATAAGCCCGGGGCGGCGAACACACGCCGTGGGAAGCCCCGGACACGCGACCGCAAATGATGGGTACCCGAACATCCAGAGCACTGCCTTCACGAGCCCAGTGGGTTGCGAATCGGGGTCAATGAACAATCACAGGCTGAACAATCAGGCCGGTGTATCAAGCCCCCGCAAGTCCTTTCGGACCCGATTTGGTGTATGCTCTTCCCATGCTTGAGCGAGTGGGATCATATCAAATCGTGCGTGAGCTTGGTCGTGGCGGCATGGGCGTGGTGTACCTCGCCAACGACACGAGACTCGATCGGCAGGTCGCGATCAAAGCCCTGCCCACCGAGTTGGCGGCCGACCCCGGTCGCCTCGAACGCTTCGAGCGGGAAGCCAGGACCCTCGCCCAGCTGAACCACCCGAACCTCGCCGGCATCCACGGCGTCGAAGAACAGGACGGGGCGAAGTACTTGGTCCTCGAGTTCGTCGAGGGCGAGACGCTAGCGGACATGCTCGACCGCGGTCCGCTACCCTTGGACGACGCCGTCGAGCTGGCGGTGCAGATCGCCGCCGGGGTCGAGGCCGCCCACGAGGCGGGGGTCGTCCACCGGGACCTTCATCGTGACGCCCGAAGGCCGGGCCAAGGTGCTGGATTTCGGGCTGGCGCGAACCGACGAGGGCGGGCAGTCCTCATCGGGCGGGCTGGACAGCCCGACCATGACCACGCCCCATCCCCAACACTCGCCGACGATCGCGGGCGCGATCCTGGGCACGGCGGCCTACATGTCACCCGAGCAGGCACGCGGGCGGCGCGTGGACAAGCGGACGGATATCTGGTCCTTCGGAGTGGTGCTCTACGAGATGCTGATGGGCTCATGCCCCTTCGTCGGCGAAACCGCGAGCGATTCGATCGGCGCGGTGCTGCACAAGGAGTTCAACTTCTATCAACTCCCCGAGCAGACTCCACAGAATGTTCGCCGTGTGCTTGAGCGGTGCCTTGAGCGTAACCGGGACCTCCGGTTCCGCGACATCGGCGATGCGCGTCTGGAACTGCTCAGGCCGGAAACTCCGGGGTCAACTGGATCGATCGTACCATCGCGCATCAGCGTCGGGCTGCTGGTTGGGTTGGGCGTGCTGATCGCTTTCATCGCGGGCGCGGCGGCGTGGATTGGCAAACCCGCGACGCCTGTCGTGCCTGGCAAAACGGTGCACGCCATGGTGCGGCTGCCCGATGAGATCGAGCCAGCCAGCTGGCCTCAACCCGATCTTTCGGACGACGGACGGCGTCTGGCGATGCGGGTCGAGCGTGAGAATGAGACGATGATCGCGGTGCGCGATCTGGACGGACCGGAGTTGCGGGTCATCCCCGGGACCGAGTACTCGGGGCACCCTGCCTTCTCGCCCGACGGCGAGTGGTTGCTCTACGGGTACCGTAGTGGCGTGTACAAGCGGCTGATCGCGGGCGGGCCTTCGATTCAGATCTGCGATGTGGAATCCATGCGTGGGCTCGTTTGGGAGAACGACAACTCGATCGTCCTGTCGCCGCGACGGATCGGGCCGCTTCACCGGGTAAGCGAAAGCGGCGGTGTACCTGAGCCGATGTACGAGATGGACGGGCCGCAGACACTGTCGGATCGTCATCCGCATATGCTTCCGGGCGGACGGGGCGTGCTGTTCCAGCGCTGTGAAGGCGATAACGCGGATTGGGATGAAACATGGCTGATGGTGTTGCCCAGCGAGGGCGGCTCGCCCCGCGAACTGCTCAAGGGCGTGTCGCACGGGCGGTATGTCAACTCGGGGCATCTGGTGTACCAGCGTGAGGACTCGTTGTTCGCTGCGGGCTTCGACCTCGAAACGCTCGAGTTCACCACGCCCGAGACCATCGTTCTGGAGGGGAACTTCAACTCGATCGCCTCTGCGCCGACGATGTTTGAACTCAGCGCGGACGGGACGCTGGTGTACTTTGAGGACTCGATGGATGAAGAACAGCGTCGGATCGTTGAGGTTGATTTCGAGGGCGTGGTGACCCCACTGTCTTCGCATGTTGATACCTATGAAGAGATCGTCCCCTCGGACGACGGGCGGTTTATCGCTGTGGAACTCAACCAGTTGGACTACGACCAGGTGAAGGTGATCGAACTCGCCAGGGACATCGTCAGCCCGCTGGCGGCGGAGAGTGGGAGCGCGAACTACTCCCCGATCTGGAGCCCGGACGGTCGGTGGATCGCGTTCACATCGGATCGTGATGATGCAGTTGCCTGGCGTCAGTTGTACCGTGCTCGGGTCGGCAGCGCCTCACCCGCAGAATTAATCATCAAGACCGAAGAGTGGACGCAGGCGGCGGACTGGTCAAGCGACGGGAGATCGCTAATTGTGGAGTACAGGGGGGATGGAGATCCTTTCAGAAACATCGGCGTGATTCGCTTCGATGACTCGGGTGTTCTGGTGTCTGAGGGCATCGAGCCACTGATTGCATGGGCGGGTTTCGAGTACGGGGCGCGTCTTTCGCCCGACGACCAATGGGTGATCTTCCATTCCTGGGCGGATCAGACCGGTGTGCGGCTGTATGTGGCGAGCATGGCGGATCCGTCTGTCTCCGTGCAGGTCTCGGTGGGCAATGCGAACCACTCAGCCTGGTCACCCGACGGGCGCACCGTGTACTACACGAACGATGAAGTCGTGCCGATGACGGTGTACGCGGTAGATTTTACGGTCAACGCGGCGGGCGAGCCGATCGTCTCCTCGCCGCGCCCGGTGGTTGATCTGGTGACGGCGAACACGCTGAACTCGTTATATGTGAACAGCGATGGCACGGCCTTCATCGTGGGTGAGTCTGCAGATCGTACGGGGGTTCGCCAAGAGCGAGCGCCGATGCTCATCCTGAACTGGTCGACCATGCTGGAGCGCAGGGTCCCGGTGCCGGGTGGGCGGTGATGTGCTCATCCCTTGAGCAGGCGTTTCTGAGCCTTGGCGGCGTTCTTCTCGACCGGGATGAGTCTGTCGAGCTTGGTCAGCTTGATCACATTCATCGCATCGTCGCTGAGATTGATCATCACCAGCCGACCACCGCGTTTGGCCAGCTCGGTGTTGAGCGTGACCATCGCCCCCAGCCCCGCACTCGAGATGAACTCGACGGTCCCGAAGTCGGCGATGATCATGTTGCGGCCGCTCGATTCAAAGTAGGCAACGCATTCATGAATGAGCAGCGATGACTCGTGCTCATGGAGCTTGTGCGTGACGATCTTGACAACGGACCCGTTGTCAGCAAACTCGGTGGCGTTGATGAGACTGGTTGAATCGGCCATATCTACTATGGTAGCCGAAAACCGAATCGGGATCACAACAGCACTCAGGGTTCGCGGTAGAACCCGCGTCCTTCCTCGATCAGTTTGCCCTCGCGAACGAGGACCTTCCAGATACGCGGGTCGAACTCGCTGGGCCCGGGGGGCTGCATGGCGTCGATCTTGACGCTCTTGCCCGTTGTCACCTCCCGCTGAGATATGCGGGACTCGTCGTCGAGCTTCTTGAACTTGAGGCGGTGGCGGAAGGCCCGAAGGGCCTCGTTGAGCTCAGCCTGGGTGTACTCGGGCAGCGGTTCCTCTTTGAGCTTGAAGGCCTCGGGGTCTTCGAGCTTGCGGATCATCATGTCGAGCCCGATGGAGTCGCGATCGCTGACGACCTGCTTAAGCAGCGACTGGTCGACAGGCATTCGCCCGAGCAGCCGCTCGAGCATGGTCCACGACTCGAGCTGCTTGACCGGGTCCGTCTGTGCACGGAGCCTGGTCTCGGTGTCTCGTATCTTCTCGATGATATTCATGGTGAGATGATACACGGCGTTGGTGCCAGTGGTGAGTGTTCTGGGAAGGTGCCTATCAGTCACGCATAGACGCACGCTGTCTCCCGGCAGGGTAGAGGGAGGGACATCGCTGCGTGCATGAAAAAACCGGGCCCATTGGACCCGGCCTGTACAATCATCCAATCACGCTCGCGAACCTCACAGGTTCCCCCGCCGCTCCTGCTCGAGCTCAAGACTCTCAAACAGGGCCTTGAAGTTGCCCTTGCCAAAGCTCTGGCTGCCGCGGCGGCAGATGATCTCGATGAAGAAGGTCGGGCGGTCCTGCAGCGGCTTGGTGAACAGCTGCAGCAGGTAGCCCTCGTCGTCGGCATCGACCAGCACGCCAAGGTCCTTGACACGGGTGTGATCTTCCTTCACCACATCGTGCCCGTTTTCCTTGAGCATCGTGTTGACACGGTCCCAGACCTGCTCGTAGTAAGTGTCGGGCATGTCGAGGAAGTCAACGCCACGGCGGCGGAGCTCGGCCACGGTGGCCAGCTCGTCGTCGGTCCGGAATGCCAGGTGCTGCACGCCGGGGGTCATGTTGTGCCACTCGAGGTACTCGAGGATCTGAGACTTCTTGACGCCGTCGGCGGGCTCGTTGATGGGCATCTTGATGAGGTTGTTGCCGCTGGCCATCACCTTGGACATCAGGGCGCTGTACTCGGTGGAGATGTCGGCATCGTCGAAGTGCTTGAACATCGCGAAGCCCATGACATCTTCGTACCACTTCACCCAGTAGTTCATTTTGCCCTCTTCGACATTGCCGACGAGGTGATCGGTGAACATGAGCCCGCAGGGGTGCTTTTCGTTGTAGTCGTTCAGCGGCGAGTTGTGCTTCTTGAAGTTGGGCATAAACATGCCGCCCTTGCGGAGCCCCTCGTGGCTGTAGGCGCCGGTACGCGAAACGAATGTGTGGATCACCCGCCCGTAGGTCTTGATCGAAGCGACGGTGACGCTGCCCTTGTCGTCCTCGAGCGTGCGTGGTGCCTGCGCCGATTCGCCGCCGTTGGCGATCGCCTGGTTGTAGGCGGCCTCTGCGTCGTCGACGGTGAGGGCGACCTCCTTGATGCCGTCGCCGTAGAGCTTGATCTCCTCGGCGGCGGGGTGGGTGTCGTTGAGCGGGGTGGTGAGCAGCAGACGGATGTTTCCCTGCGTGAGCAGGTAGTCGGCCTCTTCCCGCGAACCAGTCGTCAGGTCCGCGATCTGGTCGATGCGGAACCCGAAGGTGTGGGCGTAGAAATACGCTGCCTGCTTGGCGTTGCCCACATAGAAGCGGACATGATCGACATCGATCAGCTGCAAAGGGTCGGCGGAAAGCGCGGGGCTCGTCGTCGAAGCGGTAGTCATTTCTGATGTCCTTGTTTCAACTCTTGGGCGGCCGGTGCCGGTCTCTTCGCCTTCTCAGGCGTCATCCGACGGGAGCCCAGGTCCCGGTACCACAGTATAAGCCGCGAGGTACGAATCGACGACCCCTAAATACCGCAACTCACACCATTCAGACTCAAAACCCCTGCTCAGGTATTGCAAACGAGGCCATACCGCGGTAGCTTCCTCCGCTCGCCCCCCCAAAATCAACTAAAGAGAGATTCGTTCCATGACCATCGCTCTCCGCTTTTTCGCGCCCGCGGCCCTACTCCTCGGGTCGCTCGTCGCCACAGGGTCCGCTGATGTCAACAATGTGCCAGCCGATCAGCCGTCGATTCAGGCGGCGATCGACATCGCACTCGAAGGTGACGAGATCGTCGTTTCGCCAGGGACATACAACGAGGCCCTTCTGGTCCCGGGCTTCACGATTACCTTGCGTTCGAGCGACGGCCCGCAGTTGACCGTGATCGACGCCACCAACGCGCCCGGCGGACCCTCAAGCGTGATCCGCTTTGACATCCCTTTGGGCAGCCCCGAACCACAACAATACATGATCGAAGGCTTCACTATTACCGGAGGAACAGGGAATCCGGATCCATTCGATCCAAAGAACATCCTCACAACCGGCGGCGGACTCAACATCTCAGCCGATGGTGCCACAGAAGTCGTGATCAGGGACTGCATCATCGAGAATAACCAGGCAAGCATAGGTGGCGGCATCATTCACTTTGGCGGGTCGCTTCGCGTGGAAAACTCCATCATTCGGAATAACATCGCGAGCTACGAGGGGACGGACACCTTCTTCTACACTGGAAATGGCGGCGGGATTCTTACCGCTTTCGTCGACATCCTGACTATCAATGGCTGCACCTTTGAGAACAACCACGCCCCCAACAGCTCAGGCGGCGCAATCTTCTTTGAAGCAATTAACACGGAAATATCGAACAGCGTCTTCGAGAACAACTCATGCAGCCGCAGCGGTGGCGCGTTGTTCACCTCAAGCCCGAACCAGTTTCTTGTATCGAAATGCGAGTTCAGAAACAACTCGACAACCGGCACATCGCCCGCGATGGGAGCATACGGTGGCGGTGCGATCGGGATCGAGAACGGGGGATTCTCCAGCCGTGTGAGCCAGAGCATGTTTTACGGCAACCACACTAGCGGCTTCAACACCACGGGTGGTGCGATCATGAACCGCATGTCGTCATCTGGAATGCTGATCGACGGCTGCGTGTTCGCAGACAACAGCTCGATGTACGCCGGTGGCGCACTCGGACTCGGCGGAGGCGAGCTCATCCTCAACAGCACATTCGCGAACAACAACGCCATCTTCGGGCAGGCGATGTTTGCAAACGAGTTCTCGTTTGGATCGTTCATCGACAACTCCATCATCTGGGGCAATGGTGTGGGTGCGCCCGTCTTTGATGTGAGCAACAACTCCATCACAATCAACTACTCCATCATCGAGGGTGGCTGGAACGGCCTTGGCAACGGGAACATCGATGCCGACCCGATGTTCGTTGATGCCGCGAACCATGACCTTTCGCTGATGTCGGGCTCACCCGCGAACGATTCGGGCGACACATTCCTTTTCGCCAACTACTTGCCGAGCGAAGAGGTGGACATCGCCGGCAACAAACGCCTCAATGATGACCCAAGCGTCGCGGAAACAGGCTTCTCGATTCTCGGCCAGTGCATCGACCGCGGCGCCTACGAGTTCGTGCCCGGGACCGCACCCGCGTGCCTTGCCGACCTCAACAACGACGGCGTGCTCAACTTCTTCGATGTCAGCATCTTTATCACGGCGTTCAGTGCCGGCTGCCCCTGACCCGCGGCGCATTCCGCTCAGCGCAGTCAGCTGCCGAAGCACCCGTGCAAACCTTCTTGCCAATCGCCCTGTCTCCGCTTGGAGGCAGGGCGTTGTCATGCGTCTGTGGTCAATGACGCAACCGGCGCGGTGGTCTTCGACAAATCTTCACGGCAGATAACGCGAAAGCGGTTGTTCATGCGAATAATCACGCCATGGCCACGCTCATACCGATGCAGAGCAAGTCCACACCACCTAGGAGTCACATGACCCCCCACGCCCACAGCATGTCCTGGATCAATACCGAGCCCACCCGACCCCCGCACGCGAAAATCGTTGCGACGCTGGGGCCCGCGAGCGACAGCGATGAGATGCTTGCCAAGCTCATCGACGCGGGCGTCAATATCTTCAGGCTCAACTTCTCCCACGGCACACTCGAAGAGATGGAACGGCGTCTGGACAATGTCCGACGCGCCATCGACAACTCGGGCAAATGCGTCGGGATTCTCGGTGACCTGCAGGGACCCAAGATGCGTGTGGGCTTCGTCCCAGACATCGATCCCGAGGGCGGCATCGTCGTCAGCCCCGGTGATGACATCGTCTTTAAAAAGGGCCAGGGCGAGGCGGAGATTATCGACGGCATGCCCACCTTCGGCGCCTCGTTCGATGAACTCTACGAGGATGTCCTGCCCGGGCAGCGTGTGCTCATCAACGACGGGCTTATCCGGATGCTCGCCGTCGAACAGATCAAGGGCGAATCGCTCCGTTGCCGCGTAACCATCGGCGGACGCATCACAACAAAGAAGGGCATCAACCTGCCCGAGTCCGAGCTCAACATGCCCGCGATCACCGAGAAGGACTGGGCGTGCGCCAAGTGGGCCGCCGAACACCAGCTCGACTATGTCGCGCTCTCATTCGTCCGCACGGCGTATGAGATCCGGGAACTCAAGGCTAAGCTCGACGAGTGGCGCCCCCTCGACGATCAGGAAAAGCATGACGGCATCGATCACTCGATCCCCGTCGTCGCCAAGATCGAGAAGCCGCAGGCCGTCAACAACCTCGACGAGATCATCGAAGCTACCGACGCGGTGATGGTCGCACGCGGCGATCTGGGCGTGGAGATGGATGTGGCCAAGGTGCCGATCATCCAGAAATACATCCTCTCGCGGTGCAACATGCTGGGCAAGCCCGTCATCGTCGCCACACAGATGCTCGAGACCATGATCGACAGTGTCAGCCCCACCCGCGCCGAGGCGAGCGATGTGGCCAACGCCGTGCTCGATGGCTGCGATGCCGTCATGCTCTCGGGCGAAACGGCCGTCGGCAAACACCCACGCGTGGTTGTGGAGACCATGCAGCGGATTATCCGTGTCACCGAGTCACGCATGGACGAGCTTGCGCTCAATCAGGCCCCCCCCACCCTCAAGGAGTACCCGTTCCGTTCCGCGGCACTGGCCAAGGGCGTATGGTACATGGCCGAGGAACTGGGTGCCAAGGCGATCGCCGTCTGGTCGGAGGCGGGCGGCATGGCCCGCTACCTCTCCCAGAACAACTTCCGAGTCCCCATCTACGCGTACACATCTTCCGCGGTCGCGTCGCGCCGCATGGCCCTCTATGGCGGCGTGCACCCGATCTATACCCAGCCGCCGGAGACCGGACGCCTCCGCGACTGGACCGACATGGTCGAGGACCTGATAAAAAGCGAGGGGATCACCCACGACGGCGATACGGTCCTGCTCGTTGCCGGCAAGCCGCTGGGTACGCTGCTCGCACAGAGCACCGTCTCGATCCTGCGTATGGGCGACCCGTCCTCGGGTTTCCGTGTATCTTCCGATCCTTGATCGCCCCTACCATCGCCCATGAGCGACACACACCCCACCGTCTCTATCGTCACCGGTGCCGGCTCGGGCATCGGGCGGGCTATCGCGTTGCGACTCGCCAGACTCGGCCCGGTCGTGCTCATGGGTCGACGGCCTCGGCCGCTGCAGGAAACAGGTTCGGCACTGGGCAGGGAGGGCGAGCAATGGCTGTCCGTGCCCGGTGATATCACCCGCAAAGACGATCGGCACCGGGTCATCGACGAGACGCTGCGGGTGTTCGGGCGGCTCGATGTGCTGGTGAACAACGCCGCCATCGGCACCTGCGCCCCGATTACCGAGCTCAGCGAGCAGCAGATCGCCCAGCTCATCGAGATCAACCTCACCGCCCCACTGCTGCTCACCCGCCTGGCGCTCCCGCACCTGCAGCAATCAGATGGCTGCGTCGTCAGCATCGGTTCGGTCGCCGCCTCGGACCCCTTCCCGGGGCTGGGAACCTACGGCTGCACCAAGTCGGGGCTTGAGGGTCTGGCGCGAGCGATCGCCGCCGAATACCCCGATGTCCGAGCATTCACCGTCCACCCCGGAGCCGTCGAAACCGATATGCTCAGAAGCATTATCAGCAGCGATGACCTGCCGAGCGAGCAGGTGCTGGTGCCTGACGACATTGCGGAGGCGGTTGAGGGATTTGTGATGAGCGATCGCCCAGAACCCAGCGGCGCGTCGATCGTGGTCGCAAAGGACTGACCTCCGTGCAGTGTGTCGGATGGGGTCATCTCTGGGTGCCACGACTCGCGTCGTAGACGCGCAGTAGTGTCTTGAGAACCACCCAACAAGCGTTCACTCCCCCGGAATATACGAGATCGCGCCTTCCATCGGCGAACTCGCCGTGGCGTAGAGCTTCTTGTCGATCCGACCCGCCAGATAACTCTGCCGACCCGCCTCGATCGCCTTGCGCATCGCGTGGGCCATCATCACCGGGTGCTTCGCGTGGGCGATCGCGGTATTGAGCAGCACGCCGTCGGCCCCCAGCTCCATCGCATACGCCACATCACTCGCACTCCCCACGCCCGCATCGACGATCACGGGATAGGTCGGATCGTTCTCCTTGAGCAGCTCCAGGCACAGCACGATGTTGTTGCTGTTGAGCACGCCCTGGCCCGAACCGATCGGCGAGCCGGCGGGCATGACGGCCGCCGCCCCCGCGTCCTTGATCCGCTTGGCGCTGATCGGATCATCACTCGTGTAGCACAGCACATCGAACCCGTCCTTGACGAGCTCCTCGACGGCCTGCAGCGTCCCCACCGGATCGGGCAGCAGCGTCTTCTTGTCGCCCAGAACCTCAAGCTTCACCCAGCTCGCCCCGGGGTTGCCCAGCTGCTCAAGCAGCTCCCGCCCCAGCCGCGCCACCCGCACCGCGTCCTCGGCGTTGAAACACCCGGCCGTGTTGGGCAGGATCGTGTACCGATCCAGATCGATGTACTCCAGCAGCGACTTGCCCTCTTCGTTGAACAACCGCTCCCGCCGCACCGCCACCGTGATCGCCTCAGCCCCCGACGCGTCGAGCGCGTCACGCATGAGCTCCATCGAGGCATACTTGCCCGTCCCCACGCACAGGCGGGAGTTGAAGGTGCGATTGGCGATGGTGATCGGGTCGAGCCCGGGCTCGGTGGAAATCGTGGTATTCATGGGCAGATTCTAGCGCCGAACCGCTGCGGCGTGCCCGGAGCAATGCCCTGTGCCTCACCCGCCCCGGCGGGGGAGGTGGATTCGGCGCAGCCGAAGACGGAGGGGGTCTTCGAGAACCCATCGCGCACCAAAACCCCCTCCGCCGTCAGGACGGGGGGAGGCACAAGAGGGGTGCCCAGCAGTGTCATCTCAATCACACCGACGCTTCCGCCGTGCTCTCCACATGCAGCTCTTTTAACTGCT